>JAYQHI010000050.1:0-253500 GCA_038141035.1 Alteromonadaceae bacterium | reverse complement strand
TACATACTTTAGTTTCAAATTTTGTGTTACTAGAACGAAATACATATCTTGATGATCTAATTGAAAGGGAAGTTGGAGCATCATTATTCGAAACTTTCAAGCAACGTAAGACAGAGTTAATTACATCTATTGGCTTCTGGAAGTGGACGGTTCCAATAACAGCTGCTGCGACTATCGCTTGGATATTTTTCTTATTTGGAAATGGGGATCTAAGTAACCTTGCATGGCAAGTAATATTAGTTAACTCATTAAAAGTATTGCCTGCAGTAGGCTTACTACTGTTTGCTATTTCACAATACGTGAAAGAACGAAACTTCCAAGAAGAGTATGCCTTTAAATCAGCTGTGGCATTAACAATTAATTCGTATGCAGATCAACTGAATGATAATACGAATAAAGACAAAATGATAATGGAGTCAGTTACAAAGATATATAAAAAGTCCTATTCATTCAAAAGTGGCAGTTAAAGATCAAAGTGCAATAGTCGCTTCGGCTAAAGAATTAGTTGAAACAGCTAAATCGATTGTTCCAGGAAAATGAACATCAAGTTGCTTAAACGGACAAAAATACGGCTAACAAAACGTTAAGCAAATACTGGGAAGTAAGTATTGTGATAAATTCAAAGGATTAATAAGCCTCTGATGTTCGGGGCTATATTCAGCGCGTTTGCCGCCTTAGGTCATTTAGGGTGTATTGTATTCGGTGGTGATTGGTATCGTTTTTTCGGCGCAGGTGAAGAAATGGCGTTAATGGCTGAAGCTGGTGACGCCTACCCAACAATTGTGACGTTGGTAATTGTATTAATACTTTCTATTTGGTCTCTATACGGACTTTCAGGTGCCGGAATTATAGCTAAAAGCTCCCTAATTCGAATCGCCTTAGTTATTATTTCTTCTATTTATATTTTACGTGGAGTTTCATTCGTTTTCTTAATGCCTATGTTACCTGAAAATAGCCTAGTGTTTTGGCTGGTCAGTTCAACAATATGCTTAAGTATCGGTATGTTATATTCCATTGGCACTTACCAGAGTTGGTCAAAGTTAAGTGTAAAATATGCTAAATAAGCTACAAACGGAATTTGGAGCTCCCATCAATAAATTCACTTATATTCTTTTAATTTGTATTTTTATGGTTCATAACGTTAAATCAAATGAGCTGAATCAACCACCTAACACTCCACAGTTATATGTTGAAGAAGTTTTAAATTTAATAAAGAAAAAATGCAATAACTAAAAAATAGTGTAGATATGGAAGCCTTAGCTTTTAAAAAGTGAAAAGAGTTATCCAAAAACGCTAAGAGTATTAATGAAACGTATCCTGCCATTAAGTTAGCGCTGAAGCTTTTACAAACGAACCATACATCGTTAAGTACGCCGAATGGAAAATTAGCCGCTTATTACAGTGATTTGAAAT
Source organism: Alteromonadaceae bacterium (assembly GCA_038141035.1). GTDB lineage: Bacteria > Pseudomonadota > Gammaproteobacteria > Enterobacterales > Alteromonadaceae > JALZUE01. Next base: position 252,087 of record JAYQHI010000050.1, on the reverse strand, counting down.
GTGGCGAAGCCATTAATAACTTAGTGCCTAATTTAAAAATAGCATCGGCTATATCAGAGTTAACGGATTTTCTTCACATGATCCTTGGGAGAAAGAGATATTTGCCTTCGCTTTGCATCGAAAAATAGCGGAACAAGATAGCAAAAACCTACTTGGCTGGATTGTTGACCTTAGATGGAACAGTGGCGGAAACATGTGGCCAATGATTGCAGGTATAGGACCATTACTTGGTAATGGTACCTATGGGTATTTTATCGATGAAAATGAAAGTAGCTGGGGTTACCAAAATGGGGCTTCTGTGATAAATGGAAACCCTGTTGTTGCTATTAGTTCTCCCTATAAACTACTTAACCCAACCCCCCCGAAATTGCTGTTCTGAGTAGCAAAAATGTAGCTAGTTCAGGTGAAGCTACTTTAATTTCATTTAAAAAACGTGAGAATGTTAAAGTATTTGGTACTAATACCTGCGGTCAATCAACTTCGAATAAAAGCTTTTGTTCTAGTGATGGTAGCCGGTTAAATTTAACGACTTCCATAATGGCAGATAAAAGTAAACATCTGTACGGCGGCGTTGTTGATGTTGATGAATCAGTACCACAAGATAAAGTAATTGATGCGGCTGTTCATTGGCTGACAAGTCACAGCAACTAACTAGTCGTTAAAGCAGGACAAAAACAGCTTTAACTCTAATGGTTATAGAACTAAACGCCCAGAAAATCCTTTAGATGCCTATATTAGTTGTGGTATTCAACTCGTATAACAAGTCGAAGCTCGCTTTGCGGCATTAACGCTATTAAAACATCAACGCTTACCAAGCACCTTACTTGCTCTGCCAATGCCTTTGCATTTCAAAATATAAAAATGATGCTGTCCGGTAATAAGTACCAAACCGGTTAGTGATTCAATACCGGTAAGGTGTTTTAAATACCCGCTTGGTTCAATATCACCAAAGCCGACGGTTGTATAAACAGTGAAGGAGAAGTAAGCACAGTCCATCAAGCTGCCATCAAAATTTCCTGACAGCTCGCCCCAGCCTTCTGACAAATTCTTCGCATAATAGGCTAAAGCAAAAAGCCAAATTTCTATAACATGGGCAATTAAAGCAGCAAAAACACCAATAACAATGCGGTATCGGTGTTTTACTTTCATTTTGGGTAAATAAATAACCATGCGGTAAATGAACTCATAATGAATAATAACAACCGAGGCTACGATTAAACTGTTTATGATAAAAACCCAAAGCATCATCATTTTATAAACCTATTCAACAACAAAATGTTCAAATAATTGCTGATGTCATTTATTACTTCATCCACAATAATGGGTGACGAACCGGTAAATTACGTAGTACTTCATAGGTTGTCAGGATCCGCCTCTAAAGTTTGCCAAATATCCGCATATTGGGCTTTTTGTAACTGCTGGCTAGCAAAAATTAATGACGGATGTCTTACTGGCCATTCTTCAAATAAAAATATCAGGTGCTAAAGGCCAGCTTGATTTGTCTTTTACATACGGATAGATAAATTTGCATTGCTAACGCCATGCCCCGACCATCATCCGTTTGGTAATGCCATAAGTCATCACCGTTTTCTGAGATCAATTGAGCAATGGTTGCCATGGCATCAAGTACAAACAAGGAGTAACCGTAAGGTTTAGTGCGCGCCAATTCGGCAGGAAAACCACCTTGTTTATCCATCATTTCTTTAATATAAACATCTTTAAAACGCTTACTAACCCACTGTTTTTGTTTGTTGTTGCCTACTAAGTCAGCAAAGGTTGCTGCTTGTAATGACCAACAAACACCATGATTATTGGGGTGATCACGCTCAGTTTGACCAAAGGGTGAGTATTCATCCAGTTTAAATATTCACTGAACCAGGCTTTGATTGCCTGTTGTTCTGGTACTGGAAAGTCCTGTTGATTGCATTAATATTTTTTGGCACCACGGGCAACTTCAACTAAATGTAAAGTATCAATCAAACCTATGCTGCGGCCTTCAACTTTTGCCTTTAATCGCTTGACCGTATTTTAAGCTTGGGTGCATTTTAGTTTGTGGATTCACAAACCAAGCATTTAAATGTTTACGTGCATGCTCAACATATACTTTTTTAGGTTCAAGCACATAACTCGAGGCCAGCGTGGCAATAATATTGCTCAAACGGATCATTGATAATCGATGAGCAACAAAGTTTTCTGGATTTGTTTCACCGTCACGGCGAATATAAGCACCCTCAGGGTTTTGAGGATCAGGCCACCAATAATCACCTTCAGAGTAAAAGTCATTTAAGCCACCACTACTGCGCGAAGCAATGTTGGCGGTAATAGTTTCAGGTTCAAGTGTCATCACTTGCATAAGCTTTTGCTAATGCGGGGTTGTTCTAGTGCTTTTAAATCAAACACAGATGGTTTTTCAACCGAAAACGTAGCGTTTGAAACAATAAAAACCAAAAACGCTAATGATGCTTTTAAGCGACAATTCATCAACTTTAACCTTATATTTTTTGTAATACGGTAATTTATACTATGTTATTTAAAGGCTCAGATCACATAAAATTATCAAGACTGAGTTAACGTGATGATTGATAAACTTAACTTTTGGCTAATTGCTCATTAATACTTAGCGCCATGGCTTCATAGAATAAGCAGAAAAAGAGTGAGGCTTATCGTATTGGGCGGCTTATATTATAATCAACAAAGAGCTAAGAAAAAGGCGCTTCAAACAGCAACTAAAGTATTAACATACAGGCGTATTAATAACGGGAGTGCTAATAGTTTTCTCGGTTTCGTTATGCTACACAATAAAAGTTTACTCAACTTCGGCATATTAGGATGTTTGTATATTGACCCGCAGGTTAAGATAATTACAGCGGTAACAGCACGCCTTTATCATGCAAAATAATACGTGTAAAATAGCTTAAGCCAAGTTCGGTTACATTTATCATGTTAGACAATAAGGTAATTACCATGAAGACAAATAACTCTCAGTTCAATAGATACGAAGACAATAATAATGTGTGGTTATCGCAAAATAATGAACCTGCCTTAACGTTTACTGACCATGGTATTACACCAACCGTACTTGACTCCGAAGCTGCTGTTGGCCAAGCAATGTTAAATGAGCTTTATGATACAGCGGCCTCCAAATCTGGTGATATTAATATTGCTCTGCTCGGTGGCAGAGGCGCGCAAGAACTACATCGTTTACTTGGAGAATTAGCTAAATCAACCGAACAAGATGCCTTACTAGCACGGTTGAATGTATTTACTCAAGATGCGCTTGCCCCTATGGGTATGAACAATTGTTTTAGCTTTGTGAGAGACTTTGAGCGTATTCTAGGTGATGCTTTTTTTAAGAAAATCAAAAGCTTTACCCCCATGCGAACTGACACTCACGATTTAGAATCTGGCATTATTGAATATTTAAATAAACTAGCAGAGCTCGGTGGTTTAGATATCTTTTTTATTGGTCATGGTCCTGAAGAAAATGCCGCATCACATCTTGCTTATATTAAACCGTTTTCAGGTGCTCAAAGTCAGCACGTCGCAGGATTAATTCCGATCTCTAGCAGTATATTGGAACATCATATAAGTAAATTTAAAGCCGGCGGTAGCGTGGTCAATGAAAATGATGAAAAGGAATGTCGCTCTGCCGGTTACATTCTTACTTTAGGGCCAGCAGCAATATTACAGGCAAAGAAGGTTGTGCAATCAGTTGTTGATGCCGATTCAGCACCAGCAAAAGTGCAAACTTATGCAAATGTACTTAACACACCACTAAGCACAAATAATACCGAGCTATTACAACAGTTAAATGCAAACCTGGTTTATGGATAAGGTTGCACCCTAACGCTAAATCTTTTGTACTCCCAATTTAGGCTGTTAATAAAAAACGATTGCATTAAACCAAAATAACTCGCTTCAAATTGGGTTTAGCTTTTATGCTATTTAAGCAGATTAAATAGCATAATTTTTAAGCCTATAGCTAGGACCTTGTTCATAATGAATAAGCTTAATACAATACATGACACCCCGTTACGAGTTAATTAGTTAATAACTTGTATTCTAGCTATTAACTTTTGGCTAATTGCTCATTAATACTTAGCGCCATGGCTTCGGCTACTTTTATACCGTCAATAGCTGCCGACATAATACCGCCAGCATAACCTGCCCCTTCGCCAGCAGGGAATAAACCTCGGGTGTTAATACTGTGATAATCTTTACCTCGTTTAATTTGAATAGGCGAAGAAGTTCGAGTTTCAACCCCCGTTAAAGTCGCTTCTGGCAAGGCAAAACCTTTAATTTTTTTATTAAAGGCAGGTAAGGCTTTTTAATGGCTTCAATGCAAAAGTCTGGTAATGCTGATGATAAGTCAGTTAATTTAATGCCTGGTTTATACGAGGGCTCTACCACACCTAACTGAGCAGATGATTGCCCTTTTAAGAAATCTCCCACCAATTGTGCCGGTGCATCATACGTTTCACCACCTAAAGTATAAGCATGGCTTTCAAGTTGACGTTGAAATTCAATTCCCGCTAATGGCCCGCCTGGGTAATCACTAGGGTCAATACCTACAACTATCGCACTATTGGCATTCATTTCATTACGTGAATATTGGCTCATACCATTGGTAACCACGCGTTTTTCTTCCGAGGCCGCAGCTACGACAGTTCCACCTGGGCACATACAAAAACTGTAAACGGTTCTGCCACTTTGACAATGGTGTACTAATTTGTAATCCGCCGCGCCAAGAATAGGATGGCCAGCACTTGGGCCATACAGGGCATCATCAATTAGAGATTGTTTATGTTCAATTCTAAAACCTACTGAAAATGGTTTTGCTTCAACATACACGCCTTTTTCGTACACCATTTTAAAGGTATCGCGGGCGCTATGACCTATAGCTAAGGCAACATGACTTGTTTTAATGGTTTCACCGTTAGATAAAGTTAAGCCGATGACTTTACCTTCTTCAAGCAATAAAATCATCAACACGGGTACTAAAACGAATTTCGCCCCCAACGCGATAATTTTAGCGCGCATTTTTTCAACCATAGTTACTAACTTAAAGGTACCAATATGCGGCTTGCTGATAAATAGTATTTCTTCGGGTGCGCCAGCTTCAACAAATTCCGTTAATACTTTGCGGCTATGAAAATGCGGATCTTTACTTGGGTATATAATTTTCCGTCAGAAAACGTACCTGCACCACCTTCACCAAACTGAACATTCGATTCGGTATTAAGTTCTTTTTACGCCAAAAGCCAAAAGTGTCTTTGGTTCTTTCACGCACTTCTTTACCACGGTCTAAAATAATCGGTCGATAGCCCATTTGCGCCAGCACTAAACCAATAAACAACCCACAAGGGCCAAAACCTACCACTACAGGGCGGTCAGTTAAATTTTCTGGTGCTTTGGCAACAAATTTGTAAGTCATGTCTGGCGTTGGTTTTAATGATTGTAAATCTTTAAATTTAACCAGTAATTCATCATCAATTTCCGTCGAAATATCAACCGTGTACATCAACATAATTTTTTTCTTATTACGCGCATCAATACCACGACGAAAACATTAAAAGCAATTAATTGCTCTGCGGTAATTTCAAGCGTTGAAATCAGTGCATTAGCAAGATCTTGCTCGGTGTGATCAAGCGGTAATTTTATATTTGATAAACGAATCATCTTGGCGTGCCTATTATGTTGTAGCTGTGTTACTTGGTTATAGTAAAGGCGCTATTCTACTTTATAATTTAAGCGTTGTAATTGAGATTATTATCCGTATGATCTGGCAAAAAGTTCCCGCTATTTTTATGTATAGAGAAAACCATGGCCTTTGTAGTTACTGACAATTGTATAAAATGCAAATACACCGATTGTGTTGCCGTTTGTCCTGCCGATGCCTTTCACGAAGGGCCGAACTTCTTAGCAATTAACCCCGATAGTTGCATTGATTGTGATTTATGTACGCCTGAATGCCCTGCTGAAGCAATTTTTCAAGAAGATGCATTGCCGCCAGGACAAGAAGGTTTTAAAGCGTTGAATGCTGAATTAGCCGAGCAATGGCCAATTATTACCGAAGTAAAAGCACCGCCCGTTGATGCTAAAAAATGGGATGGTATTGCTAATAAAATTGAATTTTTAGAGCTAAGCTAAGCGGTATAATTGTGGTTGACCTTTAAGTTCAGTAAAGGTCAACACGTTCAAGTTAAAGCCAAGTTCAAACCTAATTAAAGCCTAATTAAAGCTCGGCCTCTTCGTCATCAAGATCTGCCAATTTGGCGAGGAAATTCAAGCTAGGCGCAAAAAAGCAGCTCCCGTTTCTGCTTGGGTATATTTTAATAAATGATCAAAATTGCCATCACCATCTGGATAAATCATCGCTTTTAGCATCATTTCAAATGGTTTAGCAGAATGACAATAAGAAACAAAAAACAGCCCCTGTAATTTCATATCACCGTACGGCATGCTTTGGCGCAAAATTTCAATGCTGTTACCTTCATCATCTTTTAAGTTTACTTTTTTGGTATGCGCCGTTGCTGGCTTATCTTCTGAAGCATATTCAATGTTATCAACCTTGGTACGGCCAAAAACATCTTCTTGCGTTTTTTGTTCGGTTGCTTGCCATAACTGCATATTGTGACGGTAACGTTGTACATGTAAATAACTGCCAGCAGCAAACTCTTCATCTTCGTTATTAGGAATTAATGCCACTTCTCGTTTATGGAAACCTTTTGGGTTTTCAGTACCGTCAACAAAACCGGTTAAGTCACGACCATCTAAAAAGCGAAACGCACGTACTTGCTCAACTAAATCAACACTCCGTGCTAACAACTCAATAACTTTGGTGGTAACAATATGATTGACATCAGCGCGATCACTACGAATTTCAATATATAGATCAAAACTGGTCGATGGCGCAAAGCGATCATCAAACGCCATGGCTGAAAACGGCATTAACTCTTTCGGCCTTGATTTAGGATAAAGCTCATCCCAATAATTAGCGCCAATGGCAACAACACCGGTTAAATTTGCTTCCGAATAGTGGTCAGCGTAATTATCGAATAATTGTGGCAGTCGAGATAAGGCTTGTCGTAAATAGGTATTATCATCATCAATGACATTAAATAATAAATAATAACCATGTAAACTTGGCTCAGCACATATACCAAACTGTTCTCTTGCCATTTGTATTCCTTGATAACCTAAAAAAAATTAACGTTATTGTTATGCTCTAATTTTACACAAAAAATTATCTTTGACAGCAATTGTTTAGCAAAAAATTAAAAAGATGATAAAAGCGGGAAGCTTGAAGCTTTAAGCAAAGAAAAAGCTTGATGCTAGAAGCTTGAAGCAACGAAAAGGCCTGATGCGAGATGCTTGAAGCAAGTAACTAAACTTGCAGATTTAGTGTTTTGCTTCCAGCCACTAGCTTTTAGCACAAAAAAGCTTGATGCTAAATGCTTGAAGCAAATAACTGAGTTTTCTGGTTTTGCTTATGGCTTCTGGCTTATGTCTTCTAGCTATTGGCACAAAAAAGCTTGATGCTAGATGCTTGAAGCAAGTAACTGAGTTTTCCGGTTTTGCTTTTAGCTTTTTAGCTTTTGGCTTATCGCTTCTAGCTTATGACTTTTAGCTTCAGGCTTCTGGCACCGAAAGGCATAAAAAAACCCTGCCAAGGCAGGGTTTTCAATTTTTACTACAGGTAGTTAACTAACTGAAGAATTACTTAGTAAGTGATTACTTAGTGAATTCTGGGTATGCTTCCATACCACAATCAGATACATCAACACCTTCATATTCTTCTTCTTCGCTAACACGGATGCCCATAACCATTTTCAGTACATACCAAACTACGAAGCTTGTTGCGAATACCCAAACAAAGATAGTCGCTGCACCAATTAACTGGCCTGAGAATGAAGAACCGTCGTTAGTTACAGGAACTAACATTAAGCCGAAGAAACCAACAACACCGTGAACAGAGATAGCACCTACTGGATCATCAATCTTAACTTTGTCTAAAGCAAGGATTGAAATCACAACAATCACACCAGCAATTGCGCCGAATAATGTTGCTTGTAATGGTGTAGGTGTAGAAGGCTCAGCAGTAATTGCAACAAGACCTGCTAATGCACCGTTTAAACACATGGTTAAATCAGCTTTCTTGAATAAGATTTTAGCAAAAACTAAGGCTGCTACAGCACCAGCTGCGGCTGCGGCGTTAGTATTTAAAAATACCATAGCTACTGAGTTAGCACTGGTGATATCACCAAGTTTTAATACAGAACCACCGTTAAAACCAAACCAACCCATCCATAAAATGAACGTACCTAAAGTAGCCATTGGTAAGTTAGCACCAGGGATAGCATTTACTTTACCGTCAGCTGTATATTTACCTTTACGAGCTCTAGTAATAAAACACCTGCTAATGCTGCAGCAGCACCGGCCATGTGAACAATACCAGAACCTGCGAAGTCAGAGAAACCTAAGTCACCTAAAGTGTAAAGACCAAATACCGCATCGCCATTCCAAGTCCAGCTACCTTCCATTGGGTAGATAAAACCTGTTAATACTACTGCGAATATTAAGAAAGCCCAAAGCTTCATACGCTCAGCAACCGCACCAGAAACAATTGACATTGCTGTTGCTACGAATACTACTTGGAAGAAAAAGTCAGAAGCATTTGAATAAACTGCACCGCCGTCAAAACCTGCTTCAGCAGACTCAGCTAATACCGTTGAAACTAAAGCATCTGCATCAGCAGCACCGTCTAAGGCAATACCGTTTAAGAAAACACCGCCACCGTACATGATGTCATAACCAATAACTAAGTACATGATACAAGAAATTGAGTATAGCGCGACGTTCTTAGTTAAGATTTCAGTGGTGTTTTTAGCACGTACAAGACCCGCTTCTAACATTGAGAAACCAGCGGCCATCCACATTACAAGGGCACCACAAACTAAGAAATAGAATGTGTCCATTGCATATTGAAGTTGAAAAATATTTTGTTCCATTTTTAAATACCCCTTATATTGCTTGAGTATCTAATTCGCCGGTGCGAATACGTACTGCTTGTTGAAGATCGTATACAAAGATTTTACCGTCACCGATTTTACCTGTGTAAGCTGCTTTAGTAATTGCATCAACTAAACGCTCAACCACGTCGTCGTTAACAGCAACTTCTAATTTTACTTTTGGTAAAAAGTCTACTTGGTATTCTGCACCACGGTATAATTCTGTGTGGCCTTTCTGACGTCCAAACCCTTTCACTTCGCTAACGGTTAAACCCTCAACGCCGATTTCTGAAATGGCTTCACGAACATCATCAAGCTTAAATGGCTTTATGATTGCACTGACTAGTTTCATTATGTTCTCTCCTACGAGTATTTTTTGTTTTACTATTACAATACCTGTGCCAGTATTTTAAAGACAATAAAAACAACAACTTATACAAGTAGAACACTAATTAAATAAAACCGAAAGCACTAACATGGCGCAAGCATGTTTTTACTTGCTCACTAATGGTGCGAAAAACAATCAATTCAACTTACAATAAAAATTGCACCGATATAGACCTTGGCTAATCTTTATACTGGTATCAAAGTTATATAGTTAACAGGAGGTTTTGGTAGGCAATTGGAGGATTTTTACGATTTGTAATACACAAAAATAAAAAAGCCGAATAATCAAAAATTATTCGGCTTTAAATTCACAAATATATGGGGTTAATACACCATCATGGCACTCGGCTTTAAAATAGAAAGAATACTAAAGCGCTCCATATTACAAAAGCTTTTGCGTCTTCTAATAAATCATCAGTAATATTTAAATCTACTAATAATTCGAGTGACACAAAGCTTTCAATTTCAGTATTTTCAAACAATAAGTTACGGATCATTAGGCGTTTAGCAATATACAATAACTTACTTTCGCCTGACATTAGCGGGGTGTTATCATCTTGATAGCGGATCGGCTCAATAATACTAAAAGGTAATTGCCATAACTTTAATAATTCAGCTGAACATTCACCAAAGGTAAAATCAAAAATTGCTTTTTGCTTACCAACAAATAAATTATTAGGCCGCGTGATCGCACATAAAGGTAATTGCTCAGGTAAAAATTGTTTTACCACCAATTCACCAATATTATGCAATAAACCGGTTAAAAATAACCGTTCGGTATTGGGCATATTTAACCGTTCGCCAAGATATTTTAGCAAAAGCGCGCAATCAACACTGCGTTCCCAAAACTCTTCTAAATAATCCGCATCGGTTGACAGTGACTTAAAGGCATCTGTTGCAAAGTAAGCAATCACCAAGGTGTACACTTCAGTGATCCCCAATACCAAAACGGCTTTTGATATGGTATCAATTTTACCGGGGTAATTAAAAATAGCACTATTCGCTAACTTTAAAATACTCGCTGATAATGCCGGGTCAATTAAGATAACATCAGCGATATCGTCAATTGTCGAAGATTCGTTATCCACTAGTTCTTTAATGCGGATAAATGAATCCGATAAGACAAAGATGTCACTGGCTTTTTCAGCATATTCAATTGCTTTCATAAAAGCTTCCTACTTTTCTAAAAAATATTAAATGAATATCAGGGGCTACGCTTATTAGTATAGTCGGAAAAACTAAAAAACGAGCTCGCTATTCAAATTCCGCTGATAAATGATATGAGCCAAACTTACGAATATTGATCACACCCGTATCAAAAATTAAATATTGCCCTTTTATACCAAGTAGCGTTCCTGACACTTCAGGGTTTTTATCAAAATTAAACGAGCTAATTTTAGGTAAATATTCGATAACAGGAAAACTTAAATCAACAACATCACTTTCTAATTCAACAATGGCATCGTCACCAAACTTCAAACGTAAATCAGCTAATGCCGCTGAAATTAATGGCTTAAGCTCTGCGGCTTTCGCTTTTAAGTCAAACTTTTCTGGTACACCTTTGAGCATAGCTCGCCAATTAGTTTTATCGGCAATAAATTTAGCCAAGGCTATTTCAACCAAGCCAGACTGTAAGCGAGTGCTTACTTTAAAAATAGGTAACGCTTGGGTAGCACCTTGATCAATCCAACGGGTAGGCACTTGCGAATGGCGAGTAATCCCCACTTTTAAACTTGAAGTATTTGCCAAATAAACAAAATGGTCAATCATACAATTAGCTACGCCCCATTCAGGTTCGCGGCAGGTACCTTGCTCAAAATGACAAGTCTCTGGTTTCATGATGCACATGTCACATTGTGCTAATTTTTGCATACAAGGAAAACAATAACCTTGAGAATAACTCTTTTTAATGCTTTTGCCACAATGACAACATTCAATTTTTTGTAAAAAGTTTAATTTAAGTTGTTTACCTACTAATGGATTGAGCTCAACTAGCTGCTCACCTAAAGGCAATTGGTAATGTACTAAACCTTGCTCATCAAGACGGGATTTTAATTTTCGGACAGGGCCTGAAATAACATTCACGGGATTTTCTCATTTTTTTAGCTATGGTATGAAATAATTAATCGTCACACCAGATGAAAATACGATATATTGCCCTGCTCATAGAAAGTAATTAGGGTCTTACATGACAAGCTCTTGGTACACTTATCTGGTTAGGTGTAATGATAACAGCCTCTATGCCGGTGTGACGACTGATTTAACACGCAGAGTAGCTGAACATAACAGCGAAAAATTAGGGGCAAAATATACCCGTAATAAACAACCCGTAAAGCTCGTATTTTTTGCTGAACAAGCTTCTCGTTCAACGGCTTGTCAATACGAATATCAACTAAAGCAATTATCAAAAAAACAAAAAAGAAGCGTTAGTAGTTAACTTTCCATCAGAAAAACTCCCGCCAACTGAGTCATAAAACAGAGCTAGCTGAATAAAAACTGGTCTGCTTTGTCGCATATTGTTTCGATTAAACATGGTTCTCTGGTAGAATTCGCCGGTTTTTAATTTGAGTAATCTAAACTATGTTTATTGAAGAGTATTTCACCGAGTCAGCACTTGGTATCCAGTTTTCTCGTCAGCAAGGCTGTCAGTTTGCAAAAAAATTGCCGATGATTTCAACCCTATTCACAATACTGACGCTAAACGCTTTTGTATTCCGGGTGATTTACTTTTTTCAGTGATCTTAGCAAAGGCAGGCTTGTACCAAAAAATGGACTTTACCTTTACGGGTATGGTTACTGAGAACATCGACCTAAAATTCCCTACTGAAATCAATGATCACTTTGCTATTGTTGATAACAATAATAAAGAATACTTAGACGTAAAAGCATCAGGAGAGCGCAGTAAAGATGATGCGTTAGTTGATGCCTTAACAAAAGCTTATGTCGCTTTTTCCGGCCATACCTTTCCACATATTTTAGTTGATTTAATGGCCAAAAATAATGTCATGATCAACCCTGCACGACCGATGGTGATGTATCAAAAAATGTCGATCGAATTAAATCACTTTGATGCTACCGAGGTTGAATTAAAACTGTCAAACTCAACTTTAGATCACAACGGCAAACGTGGCCAAGCATGTTTATACTTTGATTTACTTGCTAATGGCGAAGTCATTGGCCAAGGTAAAAAAGAAATGATGCTAAGTGGCTTACGTGAATATTGTGCTGATAGCATGATCGCTTTAGTAGAAGATTACGAAAACGTAAAAAAACAATACAAGCTTTAACGTTAGGCTTGCACTTTAGGCTTTAAAGCGCCTATCGTTTGAAACAACAAAGCCAGTTAATCACTGGTTTTGTTGCTTTCTAGGCGTTGATAGTACACTTCAAACAACTTTTGTTGCTTTTCTTTTTCAGCCAAACAATAAGCAAAGGTTTGGGTCGACTTAGGTCGTTTACACTTTTTCTCAGGCTGATAATAATCAAGCCAGGCTTGTTGTTTTACCCCGCTGTATTCTCCTTTTACTACCACTCCTTGCTGGCTTTCAAAAGCAGATCCCGCTTGTAACATAATGATTTTATGCGAATGGCTTTTTCTTGGTTCTTTTTTGACTACTGGTGTTTTTTTCTTCGCTTTTTTCGGCTTCAGCTTACCTTTTTTACAATCCATCCAGTTTTGCCAAGCCGCTAATTCTTGTTTCTGTAAAGTAGCACTTTGCCGAGCCGAGTGTGCTTGTTTTTGTTTAAGTTGAATTTTTTGGTACTTTTCACGGTAACTTGCACATTTATTCGCTAAAGCTTGCACGCTAAGTAATGTAAAAAGTAAAAAAATAAATAAACGTTGAAACATTTTCCATCCTTGAAAATTATTAACAAACCAAGCACAAAGTATAGAACAGCCAATTAATTTTTAAAATTATGAAAGTTTCACTAAACTTACTTATCACAAATTCAGATTACTAATTAGAATAAAACAAGGATGTTTTATGAAACTATTACTGTTATTACTAATTTCTCTTAGCTCATTATGTAATGCCAAACCAGCTCCGGATATTCAATTAGCCAAAAACTTCAGCGAGCAACCCATAATAATTGAACATTATTGGGTAAGTGAAAACTCGATGGCATTCGTGGTTATTGGACAGGCAACAAACTATTAACTCGCCAAGGTAATCTCATCACCCCACCAGCATGGTTCACCAATAATTGGCCAACAACCGCCATGGATGGTGAACTTTGGTTCGCGCGAAATAAATTTGAACAAACATTGTCATGTGTCAGTAAAAAACAAGCAGATGAACACTGTTGGCAAAGCTTTCTTTCATGATTTTTGATCTTCCCACCCGGCACTGCAAACTTTGATCAGCGCGTTCAACTTATGCAAAAAATAATCAATCAAACCGCTAACCCGCACCTTAAACATGATCAAACAAGTAAAACTGACTAGCTTAACGCAAATGCAGCAATTATTGGATGAGGTGACCGCTAAGCAAGGTGAAGGGTTAATGTTACATCATCAAGCTGCTCACTATAAAAATGGTAGAAGTGACCACTTACTTAAAGGTAAAAAAACGCCATGATGCTGAAGCTGTCGTGATAGCGCATATTGCCGGTAAAGGAAAATTTACCGGCATGTTAGAACAATAAAGGTAAAAACGCCTGAAGGTATTATTTTAAAATAGGCACAGGTTTTAGTGACACTGAACGCAGCAACCCACCCGCTATCGGTAGCACGATTACTTATCAATATTTAAGTAAAACTAAAAATGGAGTACCTAGATTTGCCAGCTTTTTAAGGATTAGGGCTGGTATTTAAATAACAGGACTTTTAAGCCTTTACCTTGATGCGCTTCTTTAAATACTGATGGCGTGGCAATTTTTTCAATATAAAGACATTCAGGACAAGCCTCGGCAACTTCATTTAGTAAAAATTGCTCGTCTAAATCAGGCGAGTTTAAGCACAATAATAACTCACTGTTGGGTTTCATAAATTGCGGAATACGACGTAAAATTTTGCCATAATCGCGCTGAATATTAACACTACCTTTTTGAAAAGAAGGCGGATCACAGATCAGCAAATCATAAGGCCCATATTTTTTAATACGACTAAACGACTTAAAAATATCAACACCTTGGAAAATCACTTTATTAAGGTCTTGTTGGTTTAATCGATGATTTTCTCGGCCTTTAGCTAAAGAGGCTTTACTTAAATCAATATTCACTACCTGCTTAGCATTACCCGCTATTGCCGCAACAGAAAAAGCACAAGTATAAGAAAATAAATTTAAAACATTTTTACCATCACTATGTGCTTTAACCCAATCTCGGCCGTTTTTCATATCAAAAAATAAACCGGTGTTTTGTGCTTTACCTAATTCAATTTGATAGTGTAAACCTTGCTCTGAAACAGTGGTATGCTCTACCGTATCACCTAATAGAACTTCGGTTGGTGACATGGCACGGCAGCGATATTGCACTTGTACAGAACGACAAGCCGAAATTTTAGCTTTTAATTGCTCTGCTTGGGTTAATAACCAAGCGGCATCTACTTCTTGATATAAGGTAATTAAAACTACCGGTGATAGCCAATCAACATTTATATGTGACAAGCCCTCATAAGCATGACCTCGGCCATGAAATAAACGCTGGCAATCAGCAAGTGACTGCCATTGAATATGTTCAAACATGAAAACAAATTTCCTGAGAAAAATTAAAGGCCAAAAAGATTATAAGCGAAGAATTTTTGTGCCACGGTATTAACAAACACAGCCAATAAAAGCAGCGGAATAAAAGTACTTAATGCGAAGTTAATATATTTTTCGGCTAATGAATTTATATAGGTGGTATTACCGACAGAAAGCTCTTCGGATAGGCGATGCTTTTTCCAACGATAACTAACAAACAAACACACTAATAAACCGTTAAGCGGTAAAATAGTATCGTAAAAAACATCGTAAATAACATCAAAGAACGACTTAGGTGCCCCTGCGTAAGAGGTAACCTCCGTAAAAAATGACACCATACCAAACGAAACCGTTGCAAAAATAGTTAACACGCCTGCGGTCATTAATAAGGTTGAGAGTGCTTTTTTTCCGAGTTTGATTTTTTTCCGTTACAAGATAAGAAACAGGGACTTCTAAAATAGAGACTAAGGAGGTAATGGCAGCAAAAAACACCAATAAAAAGAAAAAGGCAGCCACCCCACTCGCGGCAAAATAACCAATAGTGGCTTGCAGGGCTAAAAATATTTTGGGTAAAAAAACAAAAATTAACGAAACAGAACTACTGGATAATTCTGCTGGGTTAACCTCCGGATTAAACGAAAATATCGCCGGTAAAATCATTAAACCGGCAGTAAAGGCGACCGCTGTATCAGTAATTGCAACTAACTTAGCAGAATTAACGATATTGGTTTGGCGATTAATATAAGAGCCATAAGTAATTAATATACCCATTCCTAACGATAGCGAGAAAAAGGCTTGTGATAAGGCGCTATTAACAACTGAGGGCGTTATTTTTGCAAAATCAGGAATAATAAAAAACTCGACTCCAGCCCAAGCGTTATCGCGTGTTAAAACAAAAATAACTAACAGGACTAACATAATAAATAACGCAGGCATTAATCGAGTTGCACTTTTTTCAATGCCATCTTTAACACCTGAAACTAGGATAAAACTAACAATGGCCGTGACCACCACCATAGCGATAAAAATATAAGGACTATTTATAAAATAAGAAAAACTATCTGGTGAGGCTAAAAAATCAAGCTGTCCTGCTAATACCATAACAAGGTAACTGAATATCCAAACGGTGATCACCATATAAAACACAGCGATCATAAAGGGAGTGATAACCCCTAAAAAGCCAGCAATACTCCATAGCCGACTATTTTTACTAAGTTCGTTATAAGCACCAACTGGTTCTTTTTCTGTTTTTCGACCAATGGCCATTTCTGCCATCATGATCGGTAAACAAATTAAAAAACAAAAACAGCATAGATGAGTAAAAAAGCGCCGCCACCATTTTTCGCTGCATTAACCGGAAAACCAACTAAGTTGCCAATGCCAACTGCTGAACCTGCTGCCGCTAAAATAAAACCAAACTTGGAGCTAAAATGTTCTCGCGCGCTACCCATATTTTCCTTCTTTTTATCTTTTTTTATCGTTGAAAACACTGTTGCTAGAAAAACTTAGCGTTCATAACAGTTAATATATTTTCAGCTTCTTTGCCGGCAAATTCAGCAGCTGCTTGTAGATCTTGTTGGCTTACCCCAAGGTTTTGACAAAGCTCTTCATCAATTAAATTTTCAATGGTAAAAATATCTGGGTGACTATCAATAAGCGCTAATCGCGATGCTAAGTTAAGCACTTTTACATCTTTATTAATTTGAATAGTTTTGGCTTGATGATAATGCTTGATCGGTAAAATAATTTTTTCAGGGATTTCCCACAGTTTTAACATTTCTACCGTAATTTCGGTATAAGTAAAACCTAAGTAGTGCTTCTGTAACAACCAAGGCAACTTGCGTTCGTCATACTTTTCACAAGCTTTAGCTATTTTAGGCGAGGTTTTAGCGACCAACAATTCACCAAAGTTTTGTAATAACCCCGCGACAAACAAACGTTCAATATCTCGGATACTGGCTTTGATCGCTAAGTTTTTACAAACTAAACCGGTATAAACACTCATGCGCCAAAAGCGTTTTAAGTCTATGGCTTGGTTAGAAAAGTGCTTAAAAGCACTCGCGGCAACATCAACTAACATCATGTTATAAAGCGACTGAGTACCGATAATGGTGATCGCGCGTGAAATCGTGCTAATTTCACCTCTAAAGCTATAAATAGCACTATTAGCATTTTGTAATAACCGCGAGGTCATTGAGGGATCAACACTGATCACATTGGCAAAATCTTCAATAACTGAAGCTTCATCTTCCATTAATTCTTTACTTTGAAACAAGCATCTGGCAAAGCAAAAGAACCATTCGCATTTACTGCATATTCATGTGCGTTCATATTAAATACTATCAATTTATCTTAACAACAGAATAACTCATTGATGATTAATGGAAAACAAAAAGCATAATATTAACCCTTTTTATCACTATTTAAGCGTTAATACGTTATTTGCTATAACATCAGCTGCCGACATTGGCTTGGCAAAATAATATCCTTGGCCATATTTACAATCCATCACATCTAACAATTGCGCATCCGCTTGATGTTCAATACCTTCACCGACGGTTGCCATATTTAAATTGGCAGCTAAGTCGATAATGGTTTTAATGATGGCTTTATGTTTACCATGTTCATGAATATTTGAAATAAATGAACGGTCAATTTTTAACACATCAATAGGAAAACGGTGTAAATAACTTAAACTAGAATAGCCCGTACCAAAGTCATCTAATAATATTTTTACACCAATATTTTTCAACGCCATCATATTGTCTAATACAATATCTTTATTATCTAATAGCGCCCGTTCTGTTAATTCAATGCGAAGCTGAGCCGGATTAATGCCCACGCGTTGAATGATTTGGAAAATTTCATCGGGTAAATTTGGGCTAAAAAGTGATCGCAGTATAGGTTACAGCTAATATACAGATCTTTCACATTGATAGTGTTTTTCCCAAACTTTTAAAGCCTGACACGATTTTTCTAACACTTGTAAGTCAATACTTTTTACTAACCCTGTTTCCTCAGCAATGGGAATAAAATCATTAGGGTAAACAAAACCGCGTTTTTCACTTTGCCATCGCGCTAATGCTTCAAAGCCTACAACTTGTTGATCACTTAATCTAACAATGGGCTGAAAGTGTGGAATAAATTCGGCAAATTTAATTGCTTGGCGAATATCTGCTTCTAAGGCTAAGGCATTTTGTACTTTAAGCTGCATACTGGTATCAAATACTTCGTAGCGGCCTTTGCCTTTTTCTTTGGCTTGATACATAGCAGTATCAGCATCACGAAGCATCACATCGGCAGTTTTATAACGCTCATCACTAAATAACACGCCAATACTGGTACCGATAAATACCGGTGTTTTTTCAATAATAATGGGTTCGTTGAGTAACGTGGTGATCCGTTCGGCAACATCAAACGCTTCAGAGGTATCGGTTAAATCTTCTATCAAAATAACAAATTCGTCACCACCTAAACGAGCAACAGTATCTTTTTCACGAACAATTTTTCTCAGCTCTTGCGCAACAATTTTTAATAATAGATCACCGGCATGATGGCCAAGGCTGTCGTTAACCACTTTAAAGCGATCAAGGTCTAAAAATAAAAGGGCAAACTGCAAATGGGGTTTACGTTTTTTACACGCAATAGCATGACTTAATAAATCTAAGAATACACTACGATTAGGTAAGCCTGTTAAGCTATCGTGTGAGGCGGCATAAGTTAATTGCTGCTCAGCATTGCGGCGCTGCTTAACTTCTTCCTGTAACGCTTGCGTACGTAATTTAACTTGTTCTTCTAGCAACTCGTGTGATTGTTTCTCAAACTCGATTAATTCACGCCGTTTCATGGCACTAGAAACATGACGTGCAACAAAATTCAATAACTCAGCGTCAGGCTCTGTATAAACGATGTTATCTTGATAACTTTGAATAACCATAGCACCAATGATTTCACCATCGGTGAGCAGAGGCACACCTAACCAAGACTTAGTTTCAGGATCGGGTTCACTGGTTTCCCCTGTTCATATAATGCTTGTAAGGAGCTTTGGTTTAGTAACACGGTTTTTTTGCGTTTAACCACTAATTCAGTATAGTGATTTGATGCCATGCGACTTTCGTATTCGCCACGGCTAGTTTCATTATTTTGGTCGAGGGTAAAAAAAACGAAACTTAAATATTCTGTTGCTTCATCATATTTGGCAATATAAAAATTTTCTGCGTTAATTAACTGACCAACAATGTTGTGAACTTGATAATAAAATTTATCAATTTCAATACTAGAGTCATTCGACAATTCTGATATTTTAAATAAGGACTCTTGCAGTAACTCGGCATGTTCGCGCTCACGAATTTGCGCCATTAACTCACGAGTTCTTGCATCAACCGCCCTTTTTAGCTGCGCTTGATCATGAAAACGGGTAATAGCCGCATTCACCTGTTGTGCAATAAAGTTCAGTAGATCAAGATCTTCTTCTAAATCCTGATTTATCCGCTGGTAACTTTGTACAGAAATAATACCAACAACAATCCCCTGCTCCATCAAAGGTACGGCTAACCAATCCATGAGTTGCTCGTCGTAGTTTTGAATGATTTGTTGCTCAGCTAACGAGCGGATTGTTTCTGACGATAGTAATAAGGGCTTACCTTGTTCAATAAGATAATGAAACAAGCTCCCCTGAATTTCAGATAAAGGCTGTAAGGTATTCTTGAGCTGAGCTGTTGCCTTTCATCAATGTGATAAACATATTCGATGGTTTCGAAAGTACGATCACATAAGGCGATAGTAAAGTTTTCAGCTCTCATTAATGAGGCTAAAATTTGATGAACTTGCCGATAAAAACTATCAATATCGTGACATTCATACAATAATTTATTTAAGGTAAATAACGCATCGTATCGTTCTGATAATTTATTATATTGTTGTACCAATTCTTGATGTTGTTCATCAAATTTAGGTTTATCTAATAACGAAGATTTCATATTTTAGTTACTACTGATTTAAATTATTATTTCCTTATAATTTTATATCCTTGGTGCTTATTTTTTACCTTGCTCTGTTTTTGTTAATTTTTTAGCTTCTAGCAAGACTTTCTCACGTTCGTCGGCAACCTGACAGTTATCTGACTTTTGATCATCACGATAATACCTGACCTCAACACAATCAAGTTGATAACGTCTTTCTAGTTCAGTTCTAACGATAGGCTTACCCTTAGCGTTAACGATTTGTCGTTGCAAATTCAGGCATTGTTGTACCTGCTCGGCTTTAACCACAACATCTTCGCATACTTGGGTCTGTGTGGCACAGCCTGAAGCAATCATAGCGCTAATTACAGTTACGATAAATTTATTCATGCTTTCCCTAAACATCTATTGTGAATTAGCTATTGTAGCCTGATTTATTACTAAGAATAAATGAATTATACCAATCCGTATAAGAAAGTGATCGCTCAGCGAGAATTTAAAGGCTTAGAGGCAAGGCATTGATTGAAGATAATGGTTATTCTTGGTAACTGCTCCTGCGTTACCCTAATGTCCCACATCCATGTGGGAACCTTGTCAAAATCAATAACGCAGCATATAAGCCTTTAAAACTCGCCCTTTGGGAACGTATGGGCACCATGATAACTGCACAAAATTTCTTTGATGTAGAATAACTATATCTTCACAAATTTTGTTTGTTCTAATGCCGCCCATACCGTTCTAAGGGAGCACTTCTTTATACGGAATGGTATTATTATCCGATATTAATCAACGGCTAAAAACAAAAAACGGAGCCGAAGCTCCGTTTTTTCATTACAAGATTAAAAGCTTACGCTTCTGCACTTGCTTCTTCAACTGTTTCAACAGCTTCTTCAACTGCTGGACGGTCTACTAATTCTACATAAGCCATAGGTGCTTTATCACCAGTACGGAAACCACATTTTAAAATGCGAGTATAACCACCTGGACGTTCTTGGTAACGAGCACCAAGTTCATTAAATAAAATACCAACCACTTCTTGGTCACGTGTACGAGCGAATGCTAAACGACGGTTAGCAACGCTGTCTGTTTTAGCCAATGTAATTAATGGCTCAACCACGCGACGTAGTTCTTTAGCTTTAGCAACAGTAGTTTTGATAACACCGTGCTTTACTAAAGAGCTTGCCATATTGCGGAACATCGCTTGACGATGACTGCTATTACGGTTTAACTGGCGACCGCTTTTACGATGGCGCATAAGTTAATCCTTCTCTATAAACGATTAAAACAATGACAACTTAGTCGTTATCAGCGATACTTTCTGGTGGCCAATTCTCAAGACGCATGCCTAAAGATAAACCACGAGACGCTAATACATCTTTGATTTCAGTTAAAGACTTCTTACCTAAATTAGGTGTTTTAAGAAGCTCAACTTCAGCTCTCTGAACTAAGTCACCAATATATTGAATTGCTTCTGCTTTTAAACAGTTAGCTGAACGAACAGTAAGTTCTAAATCATCAACTGGACGAAGTAAAATCGGATCAAACTGTGGTTTTTCCTCTTTTTCTTCGACAACGCTAATGTCACGTAATTCAACAAACGCATCAAGCTGTTCAGCTAAGATGGTTGATGCACGACGAATAGCTTCTTCTGGATCTAACGTACCGTTAGTTTCCATGTCAATGACTAGCTTGTCTAAATCAGTACGTTGTTCAACACGTGCAGAGTCGACATCATATGCAATTCTTGCAACAGGACTAAACGACGCGTCTACAAGTAAACGTCCAATTGCACGATCTTCTTCTTCGGCATTTCGACGTGTAGAAGCAGGAACGTAACCACGACCTAATTCTACCTTGATGCGCATACTGATAGCACCATCACCAGTTAAGTGACAGATAACATGTTCTGGATTCGCAATTTCTACGTCACCATCATGTTGAATATCAGCAGCCGTAACTGGGCCTTCACCAGACTTAGTTAAAGTTAAAGTGGCTTCATTTTTGCCTTCTAACTTAACCGCTAGTCCTTTAAGGTTCAACAATATTTCGATGATGTCTTCTTGTACACCTTCTTTACTGCTGTACTCATGTAATACACCGTCAATCTCAACTTCAGTTACAGCACAACCTGGCATTGAAGATAAAAGAATGCGACGTAACGCATTACCTAAAGTGTGACCAAAACCACGTTCCAACGGTTCCAATGTTACCTTAGCACGCGTCGAACTTAACGTTTCAACGTCTACTAGGCGTGGTCTTAAGAATTCAGTTACAGAACCCTGCATGTTTGTCCTCTCTTAATGTTTAAACTTTTACTTAGAGTAAAGTTCGACAATCAACTGTTCATTAATTTCAGCAGATAAGTCTGAACGATCTGGAACACGCTTGAAAACGCCTTCCAATTTCTTATTATCTACTTCAACCCAGACTGGCTTCTCACGTTGCTCAGCTAATTCTAAAGCAGCGATGATACGCGCTTGAGTTTTAGACTTTTCACGTATAGAAACTACATCTTCAGCTTTAACAGTGAAAGATGGAATATTTACTACTTTTCCATTCACTACAATCGCTTTGTGACTTACAAGTTGACGAGCTTCAGCACGTGTACTTGCAAAACCCATGCGGTAAACAACATTGTCTAAACGTTGTTCTAAAAGTTGTAACAAGTTTTCACCTGTATTACCTTTAATACGCGCAGCTTCTTTATAGTAGTTACGGAATTGTTTCTCTAGTACGCCATAAATACGACGAACCTTTTGTTTTTCACGAAGTTGTACACCATAGTCAGATAAACGACCGCGACGGGCGCCGTGCTGACCTGGAATAGTTTCGATTTTACATTTAGTGTCAATAGCTCTAACACCACTTTTAAGGAACAAATCTGTTCCTTCGCGGCGGCTAAGCTTTAACTTTGGACCTAAATATCTAGCCATGTTCTTTCTCCAACTATCCTATTAAACTCGACGTTTCTTAGGAGGACGACAACCATTATGAGGAATAGGAGTAACGTCAGTAATGTTGGTGATTTTAAAACCAGCAGCATTTAAGGCACGGATAGCAGATTCACGACCTGGACCTGGACCTTTAACGAATACTTCAATATTCTTCAAACCGAATTCTTGTGCAACTTTACCTGCACGGTCAGCAGCAACTTGAGCAGCAAACGGAGTAGATTTACGTGAACCACGGAAACCTGAACCACCTGCAGTTGCCCAAGATAAAGCATTACCTTGACGGTCTGTTAGGGTGACAATTGTGTTGTTAAAAGAAGCATGGATATGAGCCATACCATCGACAACTTGCTTTTTAACGCGTTTACGCGTACGAACTGGAGTTTTTGCCATTGTCTAATCCCCTACTTCTTGATAGGCTTACGAGGCCCTTTACGTGTGCGCGCATTAGTCTTAGTGCGTTGACCACGTAGAGGTAGACTGCGACGATGACGCAAACCACGATAACAACCAAGGTCCATAAGACGCTTGATGTTCATTGAAACTTCACGACGTAAATCACCTTCAACGGTGTATTTACCCACTTCATCACGAAGCACATCAATTTGCGCTTCGTCTAATTCACTGATCTTAGTTGATTCAGCAATACCGGTTGCTGCACAAATCGCTTTTGCGCGTGTTGCACCGATACCATAAATCGCAGTAAGGGCAATTACTGCATGCTTACGATCAGGGATGTTAATGCCAGCGATACGGGCCACTAACACATCTCCTTTAATTAAAATTTAACAACTACAGGTTGAAAAGCCCGTTAGGATACTCAACCTGCCCATTTTTTGCAAATGCGAAGCGGCATTATACAGAATAATCTAGACAATACCACTTCTAAAAATTTGCGTTGTCGGGTTAATAATTAACCTTGACGTTGCTTGTGCTTAGGGTCGTTGTTACAAATAACACGAACAACACCAGCACGTTTAACAACTTTACAACTACGGCAAATCTTTTTTACGGATGCACGAACTTTCATCTTATACTCCGTTAAACCTAAAGGCCTGAACCTTTCAGATTAGCTTTTTTAAGCACATTATCATATTGATGAGACATCAAATGGGTCTGTACTTGTGCCATAAAGTCCATAATTACAACTACGATGATCAATAACGACGTTCCACCAAAGTAGAACTGAACATCCCAGGCTGCCATCATAAACTCAGGTACCAAACAGATAAAGGTAATATACATTGCACCTGCTAAGGTTAAACGTGTCATTACTTTATCAATGTAACGAGAAGTCTGCTCACCCGGACGAATACCCGGAATAAACGCACCTGACTTCTTCAAATTATCTGCAGTTTCACGCGGATTGAAAACCAATGCCGTGTAGAAAAAACAGAAGAAAATAATCGCTGCTGCTAAAAGCATCATGTATAACGGCTGTCCAGGAGAAATCTGTAAAGATAGCTTGAAGAAAATCAGCTACTACACCTTCACCTTGTCCAAACCAGCTCGCAAGCGTGCCAGGGAACAAAATAATACTAGAAGCAAAAATTGGTGGATAACCCCAGCCATATTCACTTTTAGTGGTAAATGTGTACTTTGAGCTGCAAACACCTTTCTACCTTGTTGACGTTTAGCATAGTTAACAACAATACGTCGTTGACCACGTTCAACAAAAACAACAAAAAAGGTTACCGCAAACACAATAACGCAAATCAACAATAATACTAATAAGTGCAATTCACCTTGACGCGCCATTTCTGCAGTTTGACCTATAGCTGATGGCATACCAGCGACAATACCTGCAAAAATCAGGATAGAGATACCATTACCAATACCACGTTCCGTAATTTGTTCACCTAACCACATTAAAAACATAGTACCAGTAACCAAACTTACTACCGCAGCAAAATAAAAACCAAAGCCTGCATTAATTACAAGACCTGGCATCATTCCCGGTAAACTCTTTGCAACCGCAATTGATTGCACTGTCGCTAATAACAATGTGCCGTAGCGAGTGTATTGACTGATTTTACGACGTCCAGCTTCACCTTCTTTCTTAAGTTCAGCCATTGACGGATGCATTACCGTCAATAACTGCATAATAATAGAAGCTGTGATGTACGGCATAATACCAAGAGCCAACACAGAGGCGCGCTCAAGTGCACCACCGGAGAACATGTTAAACATCTCTACGATAGTGCCCTTTTGTTGTTCAAACAACTGAGCTAATACAGCGGCGTCAATACCAGGGATTGGCACAAATGATCCTAATCTAAACACAATTAATGCGCCTAAAACAAACCATAATCTTTGCTTAAGCTCTGACAAACCGCCTTGAGCTTTGTTATCCATTCCTGGTGTAGCCATAATCTGTATTATTCCTCGATTTTACCACCGGCAGCTTCAATAGCTGCACGAGCACCTTTAGTAACACCTAAACCACGAACCGTTAACGGCTTAGTGATCTCACCAGATAACATAATTTTAACTGTTTCGATGTTACGTGTGATTAGGTTTGCATTTTTAAGCGTATGGATGTCTACAACATCACCTTCAATAAGGTTTAACTCGTGTAAACGAACTTCAGCGCGAACTAAAGACTTACGAGAAGTAAAACCAAATTTTGGTAAACGTTGTTTTAAAGGCATTTGACCACCTTCAAAATCAGGACGTACACTACCGCCAGAACGAGACTTCTGACCTTTGTGACCACGACCACCAGTTTTGCCGATGCCAGAGCCGATACCACGACCACAGCGCTTTTTAGCTTTATTTGATCCTGGTGCAGGAGATAAAGTATTTAAGAACATAATTAATCCTCCACCTTAACCATATAAGAAACTGCGTTGATCATACCACGTACAGATGGAGTATCTTCTAACTCAACTGTATGACGAATACGACGTAAACCCAGACCTTTTAAAGTAGCTCTATGTTTCGGTAAACGACCAATAGAACTCTTAGTTTGTGTAATTTTTACTGTTTTAGCCATGGTCAATTACCCCAAAATTTCAGCAACGGTTTTGCCACGTTTAGCTGCAACAGCTTCTGGCGAATTCATATTCGCAAGGGCAGATACAGTAGCGCGAACTACGTTGATTGGGTTAGTAGAACCGTATGCTTTTGACAATACGTTCTGAACACCAGCTACTTCAAGTACTGCACGCATCGCGCCACCGGCGATGATACCTGTACCTTCTGAAGCAGGTTGCATATATACCTTAGAACCTGAATGACGACCCTTAACAGGGTGTTGAAGAGTAGTACCCTTCAAGTCAACGGTTACTAAGTTGCGACGAGCCTTTTCCATTGCTTTTTGAATTGCAGCAGGAACTTCACGTGCCTTACCGTAACCAAAACCAACGCGACCGTTGCCATCACCAACTACTGTTAGTGCAGTGAAACTGAAAATGCGACCACCTTTAACCACTTTTGAAACGCGGTTAACGGCAACTAACTTTTCAGCTAAATCACTTTGTTGTTGTGTATTTTCATTAGCCATCATCAACTCCTAGAACTGAAGACCAGCTTCACGAGCTGCATCTGCTAACGCTTTTACGCGTCCATGATAACGGAAACCACTACGGTCAAATGCTACGGCTGTTACACCTTTAGCAGTTGCACGTTCTGCGATTGCTTTTCCTACAGCTTCTGCTGCAGCAATGTTACCGGTTTTTTCTAATTGAGCACTAACTTCTTTGTCTAAAGTAGACGCTGATGCGATTACTTCAGAACCAGTTGGCGCGATCAATTGCGCGTAAATATGGCGAGGAGTACGGTGAACGACTAATCGATTCGCACCCAACTCGCTGATTTTAGCACGTGCACGCTTTGCACGGCGTAAACGAGATGTTTTCTTATCCATCGTATTACCCTACTTCTTCTTAGCTTCTTTACGGCGAACATTTTCGTCAGAATAACGAATACCTTTACCTTTATAAGGCTCTGGTTTACGGTATGCACGAATGTTTGCAGCAACTTGACCAACTAACTGTTTGTCAGCACCTTTCAGTACGATTTCAGTTTGGCTAGGAGTTTCAACAGTAATTCCTTCAGGAATTGCGTGATCAACCGGGTGAGAAAAACCTAATGCTAAGTTCAAAGACTTACCAGCAGCTTTCGCACGGTAACCAACACCGTTTAAAACTAATTTCTTTTCAAAACCTTTACTCACACCTTCAACCATATTATTGATTAAAGCGCGTGCAGTACCGGCTTGTGCCCAAGCAGCTTTACTTTCTTCAGTAACATTTGTTACTAAGTCATTCTCTTCTTGAGAAACACTTACTAACGCATGAATTGAATGAGAAAGTTCGCCCACTGGACCTTTAACTTTGATGTCTTGACCTGATAACGTAACAGTAACGCCAGCAGGAACAGAGACAGGTGCTTTAGCAACACGAGACATATTCTTATTCCTTACGCTACGAAACCAAGGATCTCACCACCTAAACCAGCTTTACGAGCTGCGCGGTCAGACATTAAACCTTTAGAAGTTGAAACAATCGCAACACCCATGCCCGCTAATACTTGAGGGATATCATTAGCCCCTTTGTATACACGTAAACCTGGACGTGAAACACGTTTAATTGTTTCGATTACTTCTTTTCCTTCGTGATATTTCAAAGCAACTTCTAACTGAGGCTTAGCGTCAGTAGAAACTGAAAACTCTGAAATATAACCTTCTTCTTTAAGTAAGTTAGCAATAGCTACTTTAAGCTTAGAAGAAGGCATTGTTACTGCAGTTTTAGCTGCAGATTGACCGTTGCGGATGCGTGTAAACATGTCCGCGATAGGATCAGTCATCATAATTGCATTCTCCCTTAATTACCAACTAGCTTTCTTAAGACCAGGAACTTCACCGCGCATTGTCGCTTCACGTAATTTAATACGGCTTAAACCGAATTTACGTAAATAACCATGTGGACGACCAGTAACGTTACAACGGTTACGTTGACGTGCTTTACTTGAATCACGTGGTAAAGATTGAAGTTTGATTACCGCATCCCAACGCTCTTCTTCAGAAGAATTAACGCTTGAGATGATTGCTTTTAACGCATCACGCTTTTCGGCGTATTGTGCTACAAGCTTTGCACGTTTTACTTCACGTGCTTTCATAGATGATTTAGCCATAACTTTACACCTTATTTCTTAAACGGAAAGTTAAAGGCAGTCAATAAAGCACGACCTTCTTCATCCGATTTCGCAGTAGTAGTGATAGTGATATCAAGACCACGAATCTTATCAACTTTATCGTAGTCGATTTCAGGAAATATGATTTGCTCACGAACGCCCATGCTGTAATTACCTCTGCCGTCAAACGACTTAGGGTTTAAGCCACGGAAATCACGAATACGAGGAACAGAAATAGAGATTAAACGCTCTAAAAATTCCCACATACGTTCGCCGCGTAAAGTTACTTTTGCGCCTATAGGATAGCCTTCACGGATTTTAAAACCAGCAACAGATTTGCGGGCTTTAGTTACCATCGGCTTTTGACCTGAGATTGCAGTAAGATCATTCGTGGCGTGCTCTAATACTTTTTTATCAGTAATCGCTTCGCCAACACCCATGTTAAGGGTGATCTTTTCAATCCGAGGGACTTGCATGACACTTTTATATTCGAACTTAGTCTTAAGATCGTTTACAACCGTATCTTTGTAAAACTCATGCAGTTTCGCCATCGTTTACTCCAATATTAAACTAATTCGTTATTAGACTTGAAAAAACGTACTTTTTTGCCGTCTTCAACTCTAAAACCTACACGATCGGCCTTGCCAGTAGCAGGGTTTACGATCGCCACGTTAGAAACGTGGATTGGTGCTTCTTTGTCTACGATGCCACCAGGTTGCTGTAACTGTGGTACAGGTTTCTGATGTTTCTTAACAAGGTTTACACCTTCTACAAATACTTTGCTTTTTTCAACAAGTACACGAGTAACTTTACCCGTTTTACCCTTGTCTTTACCAGCAAGTACGATTACTTCATCATCACGACGAATCTTAGATGCCATTATCGTGACTCCTTATAGTACTTCAGGAGCTAAGGATACGATCTTCATGAACTTTTCAGTTCTTAATTCACGTGTCACAGGCCCGAATATACGAGTACCAATTGGCTGTAAGTTAGCATTTAACATTACTGCCGAGTTGACGTCAAAACGAATGGCTGAGCCATCTGAACGACGTACGCCCTTTTTAGTGCGCACCACTACCGCGTTAAGGACATCACCTTTTTTTACTTTGCCGCGAGGAATTGCTTCCTTCACTGCAACTTTGATGATATCACCAATGCGTGCGTAGCGACGGTGCGAGCCACCAAGGACCTTTATACACTGTACACGTTTAGCGCCGCTGTTATCAGCAACATCTAGCTGTGATTGCATTTGGATCATTTTTTGTGCTCCGCTATTAATAAATTCAAGGCCAAAAATTCGACCCGTCACTGCCTTTCTAACCCAGCCGCAATTCGGCGGGCGCGAGATTATAACACCACAAAAATAAAAGTGATAGTTTATTTAGTTAAAAAATAACCACTTTCCTGCTGAGCATGTATTTTCAGCATTTATTTGGATGATTTAATCCACTTAGGCGATAAAAAAGCCCTACTGCAAAATACAGTAGGGCTTTTAAATTCGTTTAAATAGTAAAAGCTAAAATTAAGCTTTTTCTACAACGTCAACTAATGTCCAAGATTTACTCTTAGAAATAGGTGCGCATTCACGAATTGTTACTAAATCACCAGCATTACATTGGTTAGTTTCATCATGAGCTTTCAACTTAGTTGAACGGATCATGAACTTACCGTAGATTGGGTGCTTAACACGACGCTCAATCAGGACAGTGATAGACTTATCCATTTTGTCACTGACAACACGACCTTGTAGTGTACGAATCTTAACTTCGCTCATTACTTACCTGCCTTTTCAGTTATGATAGTCTTCACACGTGCAATATTGCGACGTACTGTTCTTAGCAAATGAGTTTGTGCTAATTGACCAGTGCTTGCTTGCATGCGGTAGTTAAACTGCTCACGAAGTAAACCTAGTAATTCAGCATTTAACTCTTCAATGCTTTTTTCTTTAAGTTCGTTAGCTTTCATTACATCACCGTCCGAGTTACGAAAGTAGTTTTAAACGGAAGTTTAGCTGCTGCTAATTCAAAAGCTTCACGCGCTAATGACTCAGGAACACCTTCCATTTCATAAAGAACACGACCAGGAAGAATTTGGCATACCCAATATTCTACTGAACCTTTACCTTTACCCATACGAACCTCAAGAGGCTTTTGGTAATTGGCTTATCAGGGAATACACGGATCCAGATTTTACCTTGACGCTTAACGTGACGAGTCATTGCTCGACGAGCTGATTCAATTTGACGCGCAGTCATACGACCACGTTCAACTGATTTTAAGCCGTAGGTACCGAAGCTAACTGAACTACCAGTTTGAGCAAGACCGCGGTTACGCAATTTAAATTGCTTGCGGAATTTAGTACGTTTAGGTTGTAACATAACTTATCTCCCTACTTAGGCTTGCGGCTGTTCTTTCTTTTAGGTTTAGGAGCTGGCGCTTCTGCCTGTAGAGGCATATTACCAATTACTTCACCTTTAAAGATCCAAACTTTAATACCGATAGTACCGTACGTTGTTTCACCACGCGCAGTAGCGTAATCAATATCAGCACGTAAAGTATGAAGAGGTACACGACCTTCACGATACCATTCAGAACGAGCAATATCTGCACCGCCTAAACGACCGCTAACTTCAACTTTGATACCTTTAGCACCTAAACGCATAGCGTTTTGTACAGCACGCTTCATAGCACGACGGAACATTACGCGTCGTTCTAATTGGCTACCAATGCTATCAGCAACAAATTGAGCATCCATTTCTGGCTTACGTACTTCGGCAATGTTAATTTGCGCAGGTACGCCAGCAATTTGAGATACTTTTAAACGTAATTTTTCTACGTCTTCGCCTTTCTTACCGATAACAACACCTGGACGAGCCGTGTGAATAGTTACGCGGATAGATTTAGCTGGACGCTCAATCACGATTTTTGATAATGAAGCACGCTTTAATTGCTCAGATAAATATGCACGAACCAAATGGTCTCCGTGAATATTGTTAGCAAAATCTTTAGTGCTTGCAAACCATGTAGACGCAAAAGGTTTAGTGATACCTAAGCGAATACCGGTAGGATGTACTTTTTGACCCATACTAATATCTCCTAGCTATCAGCAACAATCACAGTAATGTGACTTGTGCGTTTAATGATACGATCCGCGCGCCCTTTGGCACGTGGCTTAATACGTTTCATTGTAGGACCGTCGTCAACCATAATAGTTTTAACGAACAATTCATCAATGTCTGCACCTTCGTTATGCTCTGCGTTAGCAATAGCTGAGTTAAGCACTTTCTTTACTAATACTGCAGCAGATTTATTGCTGTAGTTTAATACTTCTAATGCTTGCTCAACGTTTAAACCGCGGATTTGATCCACAACTAAACGCGCTTTTTGAGCAGAACCACGGGCAAATTTATGTTTAGCAATAGCTTCCATTTAATTTCCCCTTATCTTTTCGCTTTCTTATCAGCGACGTGGCCGCGATAAGTACGAGTTGGTGCAAATTCACCTAATTTGTGACCGATCATTTCTTCGGTTACAAATACAGGCACGTGTTGACGGCCATTATGGACAGCAATGGTCAATCCGATCATATTTGGTATGATCATTGAACGACGAGACCAAGTTTTAATTGGTTTTTTATTCCCGCTTTCCAGAGCTTTCTCTACCTTCGTCAACAAGTGTAGGTCGATAAAAGGACCTTTCTTGAGAGAACGTGGCATGGTATTTCCTCTTTAATTAACTAGTACTATTTAGTACGACGACGTACGATGAATTTATCAGTACGCTTGTTCTTACGTGTTTTGTAACCTTTCGTAGGTACGCCCCAAGGTGAAACAGGGTGACGACCACCAGATGTTTTACCTTCACCACCACCGTGTGGATGGTCAACCGGGTTCATAGCAACACCACGAACGGTTGGACGAACACCACGCCAGCGCGTAGCACCAGCTTTACCTAACGAACGAAGCATATGTTCAGCGTTACCGATTTCACCTAAAGTTGCACGACAATCCGCTTCAACTTTACGCATTTCACCAGAACGTAAACGTAATGTTACATAAGCACCGTCTTTAGCAACTAATTGTGCATAAGTACCAGCTGCACGCGCGATTTGAGCACCTTTACCAGGCTTCAATTCGATGGCGTGAATAACACTACCTAATGGCATGTTGCGAAGTGGTAATGCGTTACCTGCTTTAATTGGAGCATCAACACCAGATTGGATTGAATCGCCAGCACTAACACCTTTAGGTGCTAAGATGTAACGACGTTCACCATCTGCGTATAATACTAAAGCAATGTTCGCACTACGGTTTGGATCATATTCCAAACGCTCTACTTTCGCAGGGATACCATCTTTTGTACGCTTAAAGTCAACAATACGGTAATGTTGCTTATGACCGCCACCAACGTGACGAACAGTAATACGACCGTTATTGTTACGACCACCAGACTTAGACTTAGTGTCTAATAATGGTGCGTAAGGCTTACCTTTGTGTAACTCAGAGTTACCCACTTTAACAACGTGGCGACGACCCGGAGAAGTTGGTTTACATTTAACTATAGCCATTTTATAACTCTCCTATTGCTCTGCGCCAACGAAGTCGATGTCGCTGCCTTCAGCAAGAGTAACGTATGCTTTTTTCCAGTCACTTCTGCGACCAAAACGAGCACCAGTACGTTTCACTTTACCTTTAACATTTAATGTGCGAACACCTTCAACAGAAACTTCAAACAATTTCTCTACAGCAGCTTTAATTTCAGCTTTAGTAGCAGTAGTTGCAACTTTGAAAACAACAGTGTTGTTTGCTTCAGCAGCAGTCGTTGCTTTTTCAGAAATGTTCGGTGCCAATAGCACTTTTAACAAACGTTCTTCGCTTATCATGCTAACATCTCCTCAATTTGCTTAACTGCAGCTGCAGTTATCAATACTTTTTCGAAACCAACTAAACTTACTGGGTCAATTGCTTGTACGTCACGTACATCAACTTTGTAAAGGTTACGAGCAGATAAGAACAAGTTCTCATCAACTTCTGGAGTAACGATTAATACGTCTTTAAGCTCCATACCTTTTAACTTAGCAACTAACTCTTTAGTTTTAGGTGTTTCAACTGCAAAATCATTAACCACAATTAGACGATCTTGACGAACTAATTCTGAAAGGATGCTAGCAATAGCACCACGATACATTTTACGGTTAACTTTTTGGCTGTGATCTTGAGGTTTAGCAGCTAATGTTACGCCACCTGAACGCCAAATTGGACCACGAGTTGTACCAGCACGTGCACGGCCAGTACCTTTTTGACGCCATGGCTTCTTACCACCGCCGCTAACTTCTGAACGAGTTTTCTGAGCACGAGTACCTTGACGAGCACCAGCTGCATATGCAACTACTACTTGGTGTACTAAAGCTTCATTGAACTCACGTCCAAAAGTTGCTTCGGAAACTTCAAGAGCGCCTGAAGCGTCTTTTAATGCTAATTCCATCACAAATCTCCTGGGCGTTAGGCTTTAACAGCTGGTTTGATGATTACGTTGCCGTTGATTGCGCCCGGAACTGCACCTTTAATAAGAAGCAAGTTACGTTCAGCATCAACACGAACCAATTCAAGGTTTTGTGTAGTAACTTTCACAGCACCCATGTGACCAGACATTTTTTTGCCTTTAAAGACGCGGCCTGGTGTTTGACACATGCCGATTGAACCGTTTGAACGATGTGATAATGAGTTACCGTGTGTTGCATCTTGCATGCTGAAATTCCAGCGCTTAATACCACCTTGGAAACCTTTACCTTTCGATGTACCGGTAACGTCTACTAATTTTGTGTCGTTAAATAACTCAACAGTGATCTCACTGCCAGCTACTAAACCTTCACCTTCACCAGCGGCTAAACGGAATTCCCACAAGCCACGGCCTGCTTCAATACCAGCTTTAGCAAAATGGCCAGCTGTTGGTTTGTTAACACGGTTTGCTTTT
This sequence comes from Alteromonadaceae bacterium, assembly GCA_038141035.1. Classification (GTDB taxonomy): domain Bacteria; phylum Pseudomonadota; class Gammaproteobacteria; order Enterobacterales; family Alteromonadaceae; genus JALZUE01. The sequence continues at coordinate 217,982 of JAYQHI010000050.1, read as the reverse complement.
TTGTTACCAGTGGTAACTTGAAGCGATGAATAACCATCGTTGTCTACAGTTTTAACCTGAGCAACACGGTTTGCTTCAACTTCTAGAACTGTAACTGGTGTAGAAACGCCATCTTCAGAAAAGATACGTGTCATACCAACTTTACGTCCAACTAGACCTATAGTCATGTTAAAACCCCCTATTAACCCAAGCTAATTTGAACGTCAACACCAGCTGCTAAGTCTAAACGCATTAAAGCGTCAACAGTCTTTTCAGTAGGTTCAACGATATCAATTAAACGCTTGTGCGTACGAATTTCGTACTGGTCACGTGCATCTTTGTTAACGTGTGGAGAAATCAAGATAGTAAAACGTTCCTTGCGAGTAGGAAGTGGAATCGGACCACGAACCTGTGCACCAGTACGTTTAGCAGTATCAACGATTTCTGCTGTAGATTGATCAATCAAACGATGATCGAACGCTTTCGAACGAATGCGAATTCTTTGATTTGACATGGAATCAAATCCCCAATATATAAAGAACGAACAAAATACTGCCCATCACCTTCCTTTTGTAGAAGGGGGAGTATCGCTAATAACATTCAACCCCCTATCGGGGTTGCTGTAGAAGTAACAATTCAATTTACCTTTGTTACTTAATTACACGCAGGCATAGCCAGACGTGGACGCGTATTATACTGGTTAAAAATAAAACTGCAAGCCTATTTTCTTATTTGTTTATTTTGCCTTTATTTATGTTTTTCTACTATATATAAGTTATTAAAAACGCTAGTTTCTTATTGTTTTTCCTATTTATCTAACTATTAAGCTTAAATTTTAAATTAGTAAAGGGTGTTCTATGTCAAGCCAAGGTTCAGGCGGCAATGTACTTGCTGCAATTTGTAATGTTTTTATTCCAGGCTTAGGTCAATTAGTACAAGGTAGATTATTAGCGGCCTTATTATTTTTTGTCGGTGCTGGTATTGCTTACGCTACGATAATTATTGTTATTGGTTATGTCTTAGTCCCTATTGTCTATCTTTGGGCGATTATTGACGCCGCTAAATTTAAATCAACATCATGATGATAAAGCGCATATTAATAATTCTTTTTAGTTTTACCGCTTTATTCGGCTGTGAGTCAACTTATTATGCTGCCATGGAAAAGGTTGGTCAGCATAAACGTGACATTCTTGTTGACCGTGTTGAATCGGCTAGTGAAGCACAGGAAGAAGCTCAAGCAGAATTTAAAGATGCTTTAACTCATTTATCATTATTGATAAATTTCGATGGCGGCGATTTAGCACAGCAATATGAACTTAGCCAAAGTCATTTTGATGCTAGCAAATCAGCCGCCGATGAAGTATCCAATAAAATACAAGCCATTGAAAATGTTGCTGATGCATTATTTGAAGAGTGGCAAGAAGAAATTGACTTATATAGTAGTGCAAGTTTAAAAGCACAAAGCCAAGCGAAATTGGCTTCTACACAACGACAATATCGTAGCTTACTTAAAGCTATGTATGCTGCTGAAAAAAGAATGTCACCAGTACTTGCTGCGTTACAAGATAATGTTTTATTTTTAAAACACAATTTAAACGCTAAAGCGATTGGCGCTATACAAGGAGAATATCAAACGATTAAACGTGATATTGAGCGCTTAATTAATGATATGAATGTTGCCATTAAACAATCGAATAACTTTGTCCAACAAATTACCGAATAAAGTGACTATGCTATTTATTAGTCACTTTTATATTTAGCTCGGATAGTTCTTTCCCCCTTTCTTCTATTTTTTAAGTCACAAAATCACTTAAAATAAAATAGTCACCTAGCCTCAACCTGCAATCCCTTATATAACATAGCACTCCACTAAACTATAACGTCTTAAAAATACTTTTTTTAGCCATGGTTAACATGACTATTTATAAAAAACTTTCCCTAACTTATGTTTGTTTCTTATAACTTCTGGTATACTCGCGCGGTTTTTATTCACTAACCTTATTAGAGCAAAGCAATGGCAGATTTAAGCAAATACAGAAATATTGGTATTTTCGCTCACGTTGATGCTGGTAAAACCACCACAACTGAACGTATATTAAAACTAACGGGTAAAATCCATAAAACTGGTGAAGTACATGATGGTGAGTCAACAACTGACTTCATGGAACAAGAAGCTGAGCGCGGTATTACTATCCAATCAGCAGCTGTTACCTGTGAATGGAAAAAGCACCGTTTTAACGTAATCGATACTCCTGGTCACGTTGACTTTACTGTAGAAGTTTACCGTTCATTAAAAGTATTAGATGGTGGTATTGGTGTTTTCTGTGGTTCTGGTGGTGTTGAACCACAATCAGAAACTAACTGGCGCTATGCTAACGACTCTAAAGTAGCTCGTTTAATTTTCGTTAACAAATTAGACCGTTTAGGTGCTAACTTTTACCGTGTAACTGAACAAGTAGAAAAAGTACTTGGCGCTCGCCCACTTATCATGACTTTACCAATTGGTGAAGAAGATGATTTCGTAGGTGTTGTAGATGTATTAACACAAAAAGCATACATTTGGGATGACACGGGTCTTCCTGAAAACTACAGCATTGAAGATATTCCTGCTGATATGGTTGATGATGCTGCTTCTTACCGTGAGCAATTAATCGAAACAGCTTTAGAAGCTGATGAAGATTTATTAATGGAATACTTAGAAGGTGAATTAACACCATCTGACGAACAAATTAAAGCATGTATCCGTAAAGGTACAAACGAATTATTATTCTTCCCAACATTCTGTGGTTCTGCATTCAAAAACAAAGGTATGCAGTTATTACTTGATGCTGTTGTTGATTACTTACCTGCTCCTACTGAAGTAAATCCTCAGCCATTAACTGATGAAGAAGGTGAGCCTACTGGTAAATTTGCTATTGTTGATGCAAACGAAACCTTTAAAGCATTAGCTTTCAAAATCATGGATGACCGTTTTGGTGCCTTAACTTTCGTACGTATTTACTCAGGTAAATTGAAGAAAGGTGACACCATCTTAATCTCGTTCACAGGTAAAACTGAACGTGTTGGCCGTATGGTAGAAATGCAAGCGGACGATCGTACTGAGCTTACAGAAGCACAAGCTGGTGATATCATCGCAATTGTAGGTATGAAAAACGTTCAAACAGGTCACACATTATGTGATCCTAAAGATCAATGTACATTAGAAGCGATGGTTTTCCCTGCGCCAGTAATCTCAATCGCTGTTGCACCTAAAGATAAAGGTGGTTCAGAGAAAATGGGTATTGCTATTGGTAAAATGGTAGCTGAAGATCCAACCTTCCAAGTTGAAACTGATGAAGATTCAGGTGAAACCATCCTTAAAGGTATGGGTGAGCTTCACTTAGATATCAAAGTAGATATCTTAAAACGTACATACGGTGTTGACTTAGTTGTAGGTAAACCACAAGTAGCTTACCGTGAAACTATCACACAAGCTGTTGAAGATTCTTACACACATAAGAAACAATCAGGTGGTTCTGGTCAATTCGGTAAGATCGATTACCGCATCAAGCCAGGTGAACCAGGTTCAGGTTTCGTTTTCAAATCAACTGTTGTTGGTGGTAACGTACCGAAAGAATTCTTCCCTGCTGTTGAGAAAGGTTTCAAGTCAATGATGGATACTGGTGTTTTAGCTGGTTTCCCTGTATTAGACGTTGAAGTAGAATTATACGATGGTGGTTTCCACGCGGTGGATTCATCAGCTGTTGCTTTCGAAATTGCAGCCAAAGGCGCTTTCCGTCAATCTATCCCTAAAGCTGGTGCTCAGTTAATTGAACCTATCATGAAAGTTGATGTGTTCACTCCTGAAGATCACGTTGGTGATGTAATTGGTGACTTAAACCGTCGTCGTGGTATGATCAAAGACCAAGAAGCTGGCGCTACAGGTGTTCGCATCAAAGCTGACGTACCTCTTTCAGAAATGTTTGGTTATATCGGATCATTACGTACAATGACTTCAGGCCGTGGTCAATTCTCTATGGAATTCTCGCACTACATGCCTTGTCCAAATAACGTTGCTGAAACTGTTATTGCTGAAGTAAAAGAGCGTAACGCTAAAAAATAATTAAATCGTCAATTGTCGATTTACTCAAAAAAGGCCCTTTTAGGGCCTTTTTTAATATCCGCACTTTTTTCCTCTATCCGTTAGCACTTAATCCCCTTTCCACGTTATAATTTTGTTATCGACTTCTTATTTTATTACGACCTAAATGAATGACGCCAAACGCCTAAATAAATATATCAGTGAATCCGGTTTTTGTTCACGTCGAGAAGCTGACAAATTGATAGCAGCCAATCGTGTCACTATCAATAGTAAAGTCCCTGAATTAGGCACTAAGGTACTTCCTGGCGACATTGTAAAAGTTGATGGTAACCAAATTGGTACAACAGCGAATGATAAGTCTGACAGGGTTTATATTGCCTATAACAAACCTATCGGTATTACTTGTACAACAGAACGCCATGTCAAAGGTAATATCATTGATGCTATTAAACATAAAGAGCGTATTTTTCCCATCGGTCGATTAGACAAACCTTCAGAAGGTCTGATCTTTTTAACCAGTGATGGTGATATCGTGAATAAAATATTACGGGCTGAAAACGCCCATGAAAAAGAATATGTGGTTACCGTAGATAAGCCAATTAGTGAACGCTTTATTAATAGAATGTCGAAAGGGTACCTATTTTAAATACCATAACCAAACCTTGCACCATAACAATGCAAAGCAAGTTTGTCTTTCGTATTATTCTAACCCAAGGTCTAAATCGTCAAATCCGCCGTATGTGTGAATACCTAGGATACGAAGTAACTAAGCTAAAGCGTTCAAGAATTATGAACGTGACTGTAGCCGGTATTAAACCTGGCCAATGGCGTGATTTAACGGCAGAAGAATTATCAGAAATTAATAAAGCTGTAGCTCATTCAAAAAAAACGGCAAGCTTATAATTAATACTAATCGTTAATAACCTGCGCACGATTAAAATTAATTTCGTTATTTCGCTCTGTTTGAATTTTTTCCATCATCCGCGATAACTCTCTGATGGTTTGAGTGTCTGCTTGACCCGATTGAAATGAATCACTTAATTCTTTCAGTTGCTTTAATTGTTCTGGTGTCATGTTAAATCCCTTTATTTTTCAATTAATAAACTAATAATTAGCGCGAATACTTTGTCTGCTTGCTTTTAAATGCTCAACTGAACAGCTTGTCCGTCCTTCATCAATAAAACGGCTATACAAGATATTAAGTTCATGTTTTTCTGATGATGAAATAGCACTTGCTACCATTTTTTCAAATAATTGATTTAATCGCCCAATATTTTGTTTATCCATAATAATAGCGCCACTAAAAATATAATTATCAACGTAAGTGAATTACCGTTAATGATAGCAAACAGATGAAAGTTTGCCATTGAGTGTAAACTTACCCCGTAAAAGCGATAGCAAGATAAATTAAATTATTAACTATAAAACAATAGGTTAACAACAAACAATAAGATAACCAGCGAAAAATTTCAGACATGTCTTACAAATTTTAGGTCGCTAATTATCACGGCACTTATTTTTTTAACGTTTAATTAACAAATTAATGAAATGATATTTACCTTTGCTTTATTTCATCTTATCGAAAAGGTAATTGCCTTTAAAAATATAGATTTAAGTAACTCTTTAATTATTCGGCCAATAGAATTTAAATACTGCACCAAAATGCATTCCAATTATTTAGAGTTTATGGTCTAATATTTGCTTTATTTTTACTGTTAAATACTAAATTTATTTTAAATACTGCGTTGTAAACTTAATACAACGCCTATTTTATAAGCCTAGGAGCCCAAAATGAGTGGAAACCAAACCCGCCTGCAAGCGATTGATCAAATCACTAACCGTGCACCATTATCGTTCGAAAAAACCGAGCCATTGAACCAAATTTGGGCAACGGACGTTTTTAACTTACAAAAAATGGAAGAAGCGTTATCTAAAAATGCTTTTAAAGCCGTTAAAAAACAGTTCAAACAGGTCAAGCATTAGATAAAGCTACTGCTGATATTGTTGCAGCTGCAATGAAAGATTGGGCTTTATCAAAAGGCGCTAAATTTTTCTCTCACGTTTTCTATCCTATGACTAACGCAACGGCAGAGAAGCACGATGCATTTATCATCACCAATTCTGACGGTGGTTCAATTAACGAATTTACAGGTACTTTGTTAATCAAAGGCGAACCAGATGGTTCTTCTTTCCCTAACGGTAGCCTACGTATGACCAACGCTGCGCGTGGTTACACAGCATGGGATCCAACAAGCCCTGCGTACATTCAGCAAACAGCTAATGGCGCAACATTAATGATCCCAAGTGTTTTCATGTCTTGGACTGGTGAAGCGTTAGATAAAAAAATCCCACTTTTACGTTCAAATTCAGCAATGAATGATGCTGCGCAAAAAGTATTAAAATTAATGGGCGAAACTGAAATCGCTGATTTAAATTCAAGCTGTGGTCCAGAGCAAGAATACTTCTTAGTTGATGAAAACTTTGCTAACAGCCGCCCTGATTTATTATTAGCTGGCCGTACTTTATTTGGTGCTGCTCCTGCTAAAGGTCAACAATTTGATGATCACTACTTCGGTGCAATCCCTGCTCGTGTACAAGTGTTCATGCAAGATTTTGAAGACAAGTTATACAAATTAGGTATCCCTGCTAAAACTCACCACAACGAAGTTGCTCCAGGTCAGTTCGAAATTGCGCCATACTATGGTTCTGCTAACATTGGTGCAGATCAGCAGCAATTATTAATGACGACAATGAAGCAAACAGCTAAAGAGCACGGCTTCTTATGTTTATTACATGAAAAACCATTTGCTGGTGTAAACGGTTCAGGTAAACACGTTAACTGGTCTGTAGGTAACAGCACACAAGGTAACTTATTAGATCCAGGTAAAACACCTCACTCAAACTTAGAATTCTTATTATTCTGTGGTGCGGTAATTCGTGGTGTTCACAAATACGGTCCATTATTACGTGCTGTAATTGCAACAGCATCAAACGACCATCGTTTAGGTGCAAACGAAGCGCCACCAGCAATTATGTCTGTATACTTAGGTGATCAACTTGAGCAAGTATTCAACGACATTAAAGACGGTAAGTTATTAGCTTCTACTGATGGCGGTGAAATGGATTTAGGTCTTGATCAAATCCTTAAGTTCGACCGTGATCCAGGTGACCGTAACCGTACATCTCCGTTCGCATTTACGGGTAACCGTTTTGAGTTCCGTGCTGTTGGTTCTTCACAATCAGTTTCTGGTCCATTAGTAGCAATGAACACTATGCTTGCTGATTCATTAAACTGGATCGCTGAGAAATTAGAAGCGGCATTAAAAACTCAAGACCAAACAGCTGCTGTTATCTCTGTATTAAAAGAGTTAATGGAATTACACGGCAATGCGGTATTTGGCGGTGACGGTTATTCTGAAGAATGGCACAAAGCAGCTGTTGAAGAACGTGGCTTATTAAACATCCCAACAACGGCTGATGCATTACCTCACTTAATGTCTGAAAACATTGTTGGTTTATTCGAAAGAACAGGTGTTTTATCTCCTGTTGAATTAGAAAGCCGTTACGAAGTTTACGCTGAGCAATATAACTTAGCGATTGAAGTTGAAGCGAAATTAGTTAGCGATATTGCAAAAACTAAGATCTACCCAGCTGCAGTTGCCTACCTTTCAGAATTAACTCACGCTGCTTCTTCTGTATTAGACTTAGGTATTGAATTAGATACTTCAGTAACTAAAGCTGTAGCTGAGCATGCAAACGGCTTAATGGCTGCTGTAACTAAACTTGATGCAGAAATTGCTAAGCATGACTTTGCTGATACTGAAGCTCACTTACGCTTCAGTGCTGACGTGATTCGTCCATTAATGGATGAAGCACGTGTTCACGGTGATGCGCTTGAATTATTAGTAGCTGACGAGTTATGGCCACTACCTAAATACTCAGAAATGTTATTCATTAAGTAATAATATAATCAGAGTTAAATTGAATACTAAAAAAGAGCCTAAAGGCTCTTTTTTTAGCCTGATTTTTACCTAATATCAATCAGTATAATCATTCTTTTTCGGGCATAAAAAAACCACTTAATGATAAGTGGTTTTTATTAAGACTAGCTAACTAAGTTATTTAACTGAGCGAGATTCACGTTTACGGTCACTCTCTTTCAAGAATTTTTTACGTATACGGATGCTATCAGGTGTCACTTCAACTAACTCATCGTTATCAATAAACTCTAACGCTTGCTCTAAAGACATTAGAATTGGTGGCGTTAATGTTTGCGCTTCATCAGTACCTGATGAACGAACGTTAGTTAATTGTTTACCTTTCAGGGCATTAACCGTTAAGTCGTTATCGCGGCTATGAATACCAATAATTTGACCTTCATAAATATCAACACCGTGACCAATAAATAAACGGCCGCGAGATTGTAAATTAAATAAAGCATTTGTTAAGGCTTTACCCGTAGCGTTAGCGATCATTACACCGTTTAGACGTTGACCAATTTCACCACCTTTATGAGGACCGTACTCTAAGAAAGTATGGTAAATCAAACCAGAGCCTGAAGTTAATGTCATAAATTCAGTTTGGAAGCCAATTAGTCCACGGCTTGGCATAATAAAGTCCATACGAATACGGCCTTTACCATCTGGTGCCATATCAGTAAGCTCAGCTTTACGCACACCCATTTTTTCCATGATAGGGCCTTGATGCTGCTCTTCAACATCAATCGTTACTGACTCATAAGGCTCTTCAAGCTGACCATCTACTTCACGGATAATAACTTCAGGACGAGAAACGGCTAATTCATAACCTTCACGACGCATGTTTTCAATTAGGATACCTAAGTGAAGCTCACCACGACCTGACACTTTGAATTTATCAGCATCATCTAACTGCTCAACACGTAAAGCAACGTTATGAACAAGTTCTTTATCTAAACGGTCTTTAATATTACGTGACGTTACAAATTTACCTTCTTGACCACAAAATGGTGAAGTGTTTACTTGGAATGTCATGTTAATAGTCGGTTCATCAACTGATAACGGTGGTAATGGCGCAACTTCATTCGGACAACAAATAGTATCTGAAATCTTTAGTTCACCTAAACCTGTAATGGCAATAATATCACCAGCATGAGCAATTTCACTTTCATGACGCTCTAAACCAAGATAAGTGTATACCTTACCTACTTTACCGTTATGTAATTTACCGTTAGCACCTTGAACCGTTACTTGTTGATTAGGTTTAACAGAACCGCGAGTAATACGGCCAACACCGATAACACCTAAGTAAGAACTGTAATCAAGCTGAGAAATCTGCATTTGGAATGCACCATCAGCATCTGCATTTGGTGGTGGTACTTGATCAATAATAGTTTCGAATAGAGGAGTCATGTCTTCACCAACAACCCCTTCTTCTAAAGAAGCCCAGCCATTGATTGCTGAAGCGTATACAACTTTAAAATCTAACTGATCGTCAGTAGCACCTAAATTATCAAACAAATCAAAAACTTGATCCATAACCCAATCTGGGCGAGCACCTGGTTTATCAATTTTGTTAATAACAACAATTGGCTTTAACCCTTGAGCAAACGCTTTTTTAGTAACAAAACGTGTTTGAGGCATTGGGCCTTCTTGTGCATCAACAATTAAAAGCACAGAATCTACCATTGACATTACACGTTCAACTTCACCGCCAAAATCAGCATGGCCAGGAGTATCAACGATATTTACACGATATTCTCCCCAGTTGATTGCTGTATTCTTGGCTAGAATGGTAATTCCACGCTCTTTTTCAATATCGTTTGAGTCCATAGTACGTTCTTCTAGACCACTTCTTGCGTCTAACGTACCTGATTGACTTAATAACTTATCGACTAAGGTAGTTTTACCATGGTCAACGTGGGCGATAATCGCCACATTACGTAATTTCTCTAACACGGGCTTTGCTCATTAGGCTATAATTGGGCGCGAATTATACAGCAGAGCTTTAGATAAATATAGTAAAGTCACTATATTTAATCAGACTTTTCATCATCTAGTGATTAACACATCTTTCAGCTATTTAATTATCAGTAATAACAGTTATTGAATAAGTATCAGGACTTATATAACATGAGGTGAATCGTTAGCTTAGCACAGGGTTGATAGGCATAGCGGTAAGAAAATTAAATGGCAATTGATTTAATTTTTCTTGGCGTATATTACTGAATATAATAGGTTTTAGTTAATAACTATTTATTTTATAACAAGATAGTTAAATACCCTTTATTTAGCTATTGATGACAATTACATTGGAGACTATCAATGTCACAAGAAGTTTTAGACTTTATCAAAGAAAACGATGTTAAATTCGTTGATTTACGCTTTACCGATTCAAAAGGTAAAGAGCAACATGTTTCTCTACCTCACCATCAAGTTGATGAAGACTTTTTCGAAGACGGTAAAATGTTCGACGGTTCTTCAATTGCTGGCTGGAAAGGTATTAATGAATCAGACATGGTATTAATGCCTGATGCATCAACAGCGGTTTTAGACCCATTTACCGAAGAAGTTACCTTAAACATTCGTTGTGACATTCTTGAACCATCAACAATGCAAGGTTACAGCCGTGACCCTCGCTCAGTTGCTCACCGTGCTGAAGAATACTTACGTTCAACAGGCATAGCTGACACTGTGCTTATTGGTCCAGAACCTGAGTTTTTCCTTTTGATGATGTCCGTTTTCATACCGATATGAGTGGTTCATTCTACAAAATTGATGACAAAGAAGCGGCTTGGAACTCAGGTAACAAAATACGAAGATGGCAATACTGGCCATCGTCCAGGTGTAAAAGGTGGATATTTCCAGTTGCACCAGTAGATTCATCACAAGATTTACGTTCAGCAATGTGTTTAGTGATGGAAGAAATGGGCTTAGTCGTTGAAGCGCATCATCATGAAGTAGTTACCGCAGGTCAAAACGAAATTGCTTGTCGTTTTAATACTATGGTTAAAAAAGCTGATGAAGTACAAATCTACAAATATGTTGTTCATAATGTTGCGCATGCTTATGGCAAAACAGCAACCTTTATGCCGAAGCCTTTAGTAGGTGATAATGGTTCAGGTATGCATGTTCATCAGTCATTAGCAAAAGACGGTGTTAATTTATTTGCTGGTGATAAATACGGTGGTTTGTCTGAAATGGCTTTATATTACATCGGCGGTATCATCAAACATGCAAAAGCACTAAATGCTTTTACTAACCCATCAACAAACTCATACAAACGCTTAGTGCCACATTTTGAAGCACCCGTTATGCTTGCATACTCTGCACGTAACCGTAGTGCATCAATTCGTATTCCAATTGTTCCTTCTCCAAAAGCAATGCGTATTGAAGCTCGTTTCCCTGATCCGGCAGCAAATCCATATTTAGCCTTCTCAGCGCTATTAATGGCCGGCCTAGATGGTATCAAAAACAAAATCCACCCTGGCGATGCTATGGATAAAGATTTATACGACTTACCTGCAGAAGAAGCGGCTGAAATTCCACAAGTGGCTAGATCACTTGAAGATGCCTTAAACGCGCTTGAAGCTGACAAAGAGTTTTTAACCGCTGGTGGTGTAATGGATGATGATATGATCGAAGCATACATCAAATTGAAGCGTGAAGAAGTAGCCTTAGTTAACATGACTACTCATCCACTAGAGTTCGATTTGTATTATAGCTGCTAGTATTAAATAGCCTTAAAATTGAAAAAGCTCACTAAATGTGAGCTTTTTTGTGGCTAAAAAATGGAATATTAGATAAATTAAACTTATATCGAATCAAAAGGACTGCTCATTTCGTGATAATTCGTATAATAACACTACTATTGATCACAATATCATTAGTATCACCCGCACAATCCAAATCAGCAAAAGTCTATGTTTGGCGTGATGAAGCGGGCGTGTTAGTTTTTTCTGATAGTCCACGCCCTGGGGCCGAAGTAATGGATGTCAAAGAAAGCGATAATGTCATAGGCTCTGTCGATACTTCCATTCTTGATATTAAACCTAAAGTGGTTGCTGAAACTTATGAAGTCACCATTACTCAGCCAGAAAACCATGCAACTATTCGCGACAATACTGGTTCTATATATATTTCGGGCCGAATAAAGCCAGTTTTTAAAAAGGGTTATACCATCCAACTTTACCTCGATAACAAACCTTATGATGTGCCTCAACCACAAGCCATGTTCATATTAAGAAATATTGATAGGGGTGAACATCAAGTTAAAATGGAATTAATTAACGATAAAGGCAAGGTTATTGCATTATCTAAAGCAATTACTTTTTATATGCATCGAGTTTCAAAATAATACGCCTTAAATAGGCTATTTCAGTGCATATGAACCATATTTACACTAAAATAAATTTTTAGTGTGCGCCAGTTTGGTGCAATTGAGGTTTTATGCTGCACGATTATCGAGATCTTCAAAATAAAAAAATGCTTTATCAGCAGCAGTTGCCTAATCAAATGGCAACCGCAGTGATTGTTTTAGACCAATCACTTGTTATTCAGTACGTAAATCCATCGGCAGAAGCATTACTCGTTAAGAGTTTTGATAAACTTTATGGTCATAAGTTTAATGAAGCTTTTTTTTCATTGCTCTATTGATAACCTACGTTTTGAACAGTTAATTGCAACTGGCCAAGAGTTTACTGACAGTGATGTTATCCTTGATTTTTTTTCACACGATAGTATCACTGTCGAATTAAGTGCTTCTTCTGTTGAGTTCAACCAAAAACCACATTTATTGTTAGAAATGAAACAAATAGATCAGCAGAAAAAATCAGCGCTGATGCGTTTCAACAACAGCAGTGGGAATCAGCAAGAGATTTGATCAAAGGTTTAGCCCACGAGATAAAAAATCCTCTTGGGGGTTACGTGGTGCTGCGCAATTACTAAATCGTGAACTGACTAGTGAGCAGCAAGAATATACCGGTATGATCATTGAGCAGGCTGACCGTTTAACAAACCTAGTTGACCGATTATTAGGCCCGAATCAATTGCCTGAAATCAGAGAGCATAATATTCACAAGGTATTAGAGAAAGTCTATCAATTGGTAAAATTTGATAATCCTAAAAATATCAATTTTCACCGTGATTATGATCCTTCTATACCTGAAATATTTTTTGACGAAGAAAAACTCCAACAAGCTGTATTGAACATTGTTCGTAATGCCATACAGGCAATTTCTACTAACGGAAATATCACCTTAAAAACACGCATTGCTAGCAATCAAACCATAAATGGTAAACGGGTACGCCTATGTATCAATATTAATATTATTGATGATGGCCCAGGGATCCCAGCTGCAATACAAGACACCTTGTTTTACCCTATGGTTACCGGCCGCTCAAATGGCACAGGCATAGGGTTGTCAATTTCACAAACCTTGGTTCACCAGCATAACGGAAAAATTTCCTGCAAAAGTAGACCTGGCAGAACCAATTTCACCATTTTATTACCTATTTCAGAAGAGATTAACCAATGATAAGCGAACAAGTTTGGATTGTAGATGACGATAGTTCCATCCGCTGGGTACTAGAGAAAGCCTTATCCGGTGCGAATATTAGTGTCGCTTCTTTCGACAATGCCAATAATTTATTAATTGCCTTAGATCATAGCCAACCCGAAGTGATTATTTCAGATATTCGTATGCCAGAAATTGACGGCATGACGTTGTTAGGCAAAATTAATGCACAATTTCCAGAAATTCCAGTGATCATCATGACAGCGCATTCGGATCTCGATAGTGCAGTCAACGCATACCAAAATGGTGCATTTGAATATTTACCAAAACCTTTTGATGTTGATGAAGCACTATCGCTGACCAAACGTGCCTTAACTCATGCAAGAGAACAAAACGCGCAAAAAGGGAAACAAGATACTAGCTCAAGTGCGGTTGGTATTATTGGTGAAGCTCCAGCAATGCAAGAAGTGTTTAGAGCTATTGGCCGGTTATCGCGCTCAAGCATTAGTGTTTTAATTAATGGTGAATCAGGTACAGGTAAAGAGCTAGTCGCACAAGCTCTACATTCACATAGCCCAAGAAGTAAAGCACCGTTTATTCCATTGAATATGGCTGCTATTCCAAAAGATTTGATTGAATCGGAATTATTTGGTCATGAGAAAGGGGCTTTTACCGGCGCGAATGCGATTCGTCAAGGTCGCTTCGAACAAGCTCATAATGGCACCTTATTTCTTGATGAAATTGGTGATATGCCGCTTGATATTCAAACACGCCTATTACGTGTATTAGCTGATGGTCAGTTTTATCGTGTTGGTGGGCATTCACCAATAAAAGTTGATGTTCGTATCATTGCTGCAACTCATCAAAACCTTGAAGAACGTGTTCAATCTGGCGAATTTCGTGAAGATTTGTTTCATCGCTTAAACGTCATAAAAATTCACTTACCTAGCTTACGCGAACGTAAAGAAGATATTCACCAACTTGCTAAACACTTTTTAAAACATGCGGCAGAAGAGTTAAGTGTAGAAACTAAATCTCTACATAAAAAAGCAGTAGAATTTTTAAAACAGTGTGACTGGCCTGGTAATGTTAGGCAACTTGAAAATATTTGTCGCTTTTTAACCGTAATGGCAAGTGGACAAGAAATATTAGTAGAAGATCTGCCCGCAGAACTTAAAGATACCCCTCGCCAAGTAAGTAGTGATGTAAGCTGGCAAAGCGCTTTAGAGATCTGGGTTGATGAACAATTAAACTTAGGTAAAACGGAAATCCTAGATCATTCATTACCTGAATTTGAGCGAATTATGCTTAAACGGGCATTAAATTTCACGCAAGGTCACAAACAAGAAGCTGCGAAAAAACTGGGTTGGGGAAGAAATACACTAACAAGAAAACTAAAAGAGCTAGATATATAATCTTATTCTAGCTCTTGAACTATACGTAGCTTAGTAAAATAACTTTTTCTTAGCTACGTAAGTTTGATTAAGGTGTGAAGTTAAAACACTAGCTACAACAACTTTCCTTTTCTGCTTCAGCTTCCTCTTCGTCATGACACTGTTTACAGCTATTACATAACCTAATATTTAAAAAATGTGCCGCAACAATTAAGCCACCACCAATAACAATAAAATAAGGCGCATAAGCTTCAGGAAAGTCATGTTTAATCCAATATATGCTTACCCCAAGGTATAACAAATAAAATGGATATAAACGTTTATGATAACGTCTAAAACCTGAGAATAACGCAACGGTACCTAATACTGCTGTTGCAATTAAGAAAAAATGTTCCCAAGTATGATCGGCTAAAAAGCTCAGCCCTAATAAAGGTAAAGCAGGTAATAATATTGGCAATAAAATGCAATGTAATGCACATAAAGAAGTTGCCGCTATACCAATTCTATCTAACATGATTAAAAACCGAAAAATTTATCTTTTAAAATGTGACTATATCACAAACGAGATAATATCACACTATAGTTTTTTCTCACGTCGTTAGATCTTTATGCTCGATTAACACCAAACGTTATTACTTTTTTAATATTTGTCTCGCCGGTTGCTAACATTAATAAGCGATCTATGCCTAATGCAACACCTGAACATTCAGGTAGACCTTGGGCTAATGCCTTGATAAATCTATCATCAATAGGGCTTTCTGTTTTACCATGCGCTACACGTTTAATGTTATCTTGCTTAAAACGTTCGAGTTGGGTTTCCGCATCAGTTAATTCACTAAAACCATTGGCAAGCTCAATACCTTGATAATAACATTCGAAACGATCGGCAACCCTAGCATCTTCTCGATTAATTTTAGCTAAGCATGCTTGCGAGGCAGGAAAACCATAAACAAAACATGGCGAATTTTTACCACTATGTTGTTCAATGCATTCGGCAAAGATAAATTGTAATAAGGTATCAATGTCTTCAACGTCTACTAACCAATCAGAAAACTTTTCATTGCGGCGCAGATAAGCTTTTAACTCAACAATTGTTGTTGATAAGGGGTCAATACCAGTATATTCCTGGAATACGTTCTGATAACTCACGTATTCAGCTGGTAGGCAGCTTAAAGTACTAATAAGTAATGTTTCTACTTCTGCCATTAAATCGTGATGACTAAAGCCTAGTCGGTACCACTCTAAAATAGAAAATTCAGGGTTATGAAAACGACCATAGGGTTCATCACGAAACGCTTTACATAACTGATATATATCACCATAACCACTTGCTAATAACCGTTTCATGGCAAACTCTGGTGATGTTTGTAAATATAAAGTTTGTCGACCCCTGAGGAAAGAAAATTGTATTTAGTTGAAAAAGCATCAAGATGAAGATCACTGATGGTGCCTTGTGACATCAAGGGTGTTTCTACTTCAACAACATTACGATCATTAAAAAAAGTTCTGATCATGCTATAAACCTGTGCTCTCTTTTGAGCTGTTTGCCATGACATGCTAGCTTGCCAGTTCATCATCATACTACCATCGGCGCAATTGCGTTTCACTTCTGAGTTCGGCATGGGATCAGGTGGTACCACAATGCTATTGTCGCTAAACAAAAACATGTTGTTGGGAACTCCCACACTACCATCGTTGCGTTTCATATGGGATCAAATGCTATTGTCGCTAGACTTAACATTTAATAATCTTGGAAAGCTTATTGTGTGTTGTTGTTTATCAATCACACTGTCGCATAAATACCTTAGCTCTTATTCAGTACTCGTAAGTACGTGATGACGTGCAAGGATGCACTAATGTCGATGTTGTTCATGGATGAACGCTTTTCATCGAC
The DNA here is from genome assembly GCA_038141035.1 of Alteromonadaceae bacterium. Taxonomy (GTDB): domain Bacteria; phylum Pseudomonadota; class Gammaproteobacteria; order Enterobacterales; family Alteromonadaceae; genus JALZUE01. Next base: position 201,141 of record JAYQHI010000050.1, on the reverse strand, counting down.
CTTTTAAACTTATGTCAGTCTCATACAACTCAATGTTTACTCTCGTAAAACTACTTGGGTGTTGTATGGTTAAGCCTCACGGGTAATTAGTATCAGTTAGCTCAATGCCTCACAGCACTTCCACACCTGACCTATCTACGTTGTAGTCTCCAACGACCCTTCAGGGGACTTAAAGTCCCAGTGAGAACTCATCTCAAAGCCTGCTTCCCGCTTAGATGCTTTCAGCGGTTATCCGTTCCGAACGTAGCTACCGGGCAATGCCTTTGGCATCACAACCCGAACACCAGCGGTTCGTCCACTCCGGTCCTCTCGTACTAGGAGCAGCCCCTTCAATTCTCAAACGCCCACGGCAGATAGGGACCGAACTGTCTCACGACGTTCTAAACCCAGCTCGCGTACCACTTTAAATGGCGAACAGCCATACCCTTGGGACCGACTTCAGCCCCAGGATGTGATGAGCCGACATCGAGGTGCCAAACACCGCCGTCGATATGAACTCTTGGGCGGTATCAGCCTGTTATCCCCGGAGTACCTTTTATCCGTTGAGCGATGGCCCTTCCATACAGAACCACCGGATCACTATGACCTGCTTTCGCACCTGCTCGACGTGTCTGTCTCGCAGTTAAGCTGGCTTATGCCATTGCACTAACCGTACGATGTCCGACCGTACTTAGCCAACCTTCGTGCTCCTCCGTTACTCTTTGGGAGGAGACCGCCCCAGTCAAACTACCCACCAGACAGTGTCCCCAACCCCGATTAGGGGCCTAGGTTAGAACATCACGCATACAAGGGTGGTATTTCAAGATTGGCTCCACAACATCTAGCGACGCTGCTTCAAAGCCTCCCACCTATCCTACACATGTAGGAGCAATGTTCACTGTCAAGCTATAGTAAAGGTTCACGGGGTCTTTCCGTCTAGCCGCGGGTATACGGCATCTTAACCGCAAATTCAATTTCACTGAGTCTCGGGTGGAGACAGTGTGGCCATGATTACGCCATTCGTGCAGGTCGGAACTTACCCGACAAGGAATTTCGCTACCTTAGGACCGTTATAGTTACGGCCGCCGTTTACCGGGGCTTCGATCAAGAGCTTCGCTTGCGCTAACCCCATCAATTAACCTTCCGGCACCGGGCAGGCGTCACACCGTATACGTCATCTTTCGATTTTGCACAGTGCTGTGTTTTTAATAAACAGTTCCAGCCACCTGGTTACTTCGACTCTCCTGTGCTTACACCGCAAGGGCTTCACACTAGAGAGCGTACCTTCTCCCGAAGTTACGGTACTATTTTGCCTAGTTCCTTCACCCGAGTTCTCTCAAGCGCCTTAGTATTCTCTACCTAACCACCTGTGTCGGTTTGGGGTACGGTTCCTATATATCTGAAGCTTAGAAGATTTTCCTGGAAGTAGGGCATCAACAACTTCGTCACCGTAGTGACTCGTCTCGTATCTCAGTCTTAAAGAAACCCGGATTTGCCTAAGTTTCAAACCTACATACTTTCACATGGACTACCAACGCCATGCTTGCCTAGCCTGCTCCGTCCCTCCTTCGCAATATATAGAAGTACAGAAATATTAATCTGTTTCCCATCGACTACGCATTTCTGCCTCGCCTTAGGGGCCGACTTACCCTGCCCTGATTAACATGGGACAGGAAACCTTGGTCTTTCGGCGGGGGAGTTTTTCACTCCCCTTATCGTTACTCATGTCAGCATTCGCACTTCTGATACCTCCAGCATGCTTTACAACACACCTTCAACGGCTTACAGAACGCTCCCCTACCACTCATAGTAAACTATGAATCCGCAGCTTCGGTGACTAGTTTAGCCCCGTTACATCTTCCGCGCAGGCCGACTCGACTAGTGAGCTATTACGCTTTCTTTAAAGGGTGGCTGCTTCTAAGCCAACCTCCTAGCTGTCTAAGCCTTCCCACATCGTTTCCCACTTAACTAGTACTTTGGGACCTTAGCTGGCGGTCTGGGTTGTTTCCCTCTTCACAACGGACGTTAGCACCCGCAGTGTGTCTCCCGCATATCACTCATCGGTATTCGGAGTTTGCAAAGGGTTGGTAAGTCGGGATGACCCCCTAGCCTTAACAGTGCTCTACCCCCAATGGTGTTCGTGCGAGGCTCTACCTAAATAGATTTCGGGGAGAACCAGCTATCTCCCGGCTTGATTAGCCTTTCACTCCGACCCACAAGTCATCACCGCATTTTTCAACATACGTGTGTTCGGTCCTCCAGTTGATGTTACTCAACCTTCAACCTGCCCATGGGTAGATCGCCGGGTTTCGGGTCTATACCCTGCAACTAAACGCGCAGTTAACACTCGCTTTCGCTACGGCTCCCCTAATCGGTTAACCTTGCTACAGAATATAAGTCGCTGACCCATTATACAAAAGGTACGCAGGCACCGGACTAAATCCGGCTTCCACTGCTTGTACGTATGCGGTTTCAGGTTCTATTTCACTCCCCTGACAGGGGTTCTTTTCGCCTTTCCCTCACGGTACTGGTTCACTATCGGTCAGTTAGGAGTATTTAGCCTTGGAGGATGGTCCCCCCATATTCAGTCAAGATTTCACGTGTCTCGACCTACTCGATTTCACTTTAAGGTTGCTGTCGTGTACGGGACTATCACCCTGTATCGTTGTCCTTTCCAGAACATTCCACTAGCGCCCAAAAAGCTTAAGGGCTGATTCGCGTTCGCTCGCCGCTACTAACGAAATCTCGGTTGATTTCTTTTCCTCGGGGTACTTAGATGTTTCAGTTCTCCCGGTTTGCCTCACTTAGCTATGAATTCACTAAGTGATAGTGTCTTATGACACTGGGTTTCCCCATTCAGAAATCTGAGTCTATAACGGTTTTTATCACCTCAACTCAGCTTATCGCAGATTAACACGTCTTTCATCGCCTCTAACTGCCAAGGCATCCACCACATACGCTTAGTCACTTAACCATACAACCCTAAGTAGTCTTATCTTGCGATTTGAAAACAAAGTACACCGTGGTGACTAAACCACAGTAATTGTAAAGTCTGACATTTTCACGTACTCATCATTAATTTGCATTAATGTGGAGTATACTTGAATAAGAGTTTCGTCAGTTTTACCTAAACTATCCGAGGAGGATATTCCCAACAAAGGGGTTTAGTTAAACCTGACCAGCTCATGAGGATAAACGATAAGGTTATCTCATTCGCTGTTGGTATTTATAAGTGATGCATTAGAACGCGCGACACGTCTTTTGCCTTATAAATACCGGGTATTTATATCAGCTTTCCAGATTGTTAAAGAACAATTCTTAGCACGCATTCGGCTAAAAATTTGGTTTAAAAAAACCAAATTGAAAATTTCTCGTTTAGATACCTTGAATTTGGTTTCTCTCTAACCGAAGAAGTTGGTAGGTCTGGGCAGATCGAACTGCTGACCTCACCCTTATCAGGCGCTCTCCCAGTGCGCTCTAACCAGCTGAGCTACAGACCTGCATAATATAATAAGTGGTGGAGCTAAGCAGGATCGAACTGCTGACCTCCTGCGTGCAAGGCAGGCGCTCTCCCAGCTGAGCTACAGCCCTCATTATACTCCGAAGGTTTTACTGTTCTTCTTCTAATTTCGTTATCATACAATTTGTGTGAACACTCAACATCAATGGTAATTCTTCAAGATAAGGAGGTGATCCAACCCCAGGTTCCCCTAGGGTTACCTTGTTACGACTTCACCCCAGTCATGAATCACAAAGTGGTGACCGTCCTCCCGAAGGTTAAACTAGCCACTTCTTTTGCAACCCACTCCCATGGTGTGACGGGCGGTGTGTACAAGGCCCGGGAACGTATTCACCGTAGCATTCTGATCTACGATTACTAGCGATTCCGACTTCATGGAGTCGAGTTGCAGACTCCAATCCGGACTACGACGTACTTTGTGTGATTCGCTCCACCTCGCGGTCTCGCTGCACTCTGTATACGCCATTGTAGCACGTGTGTAGCCCATCCCGTAAGGGCCATGATGACTTGACGTCGTCCCCACCTTCCTCCGGTTTATCACCGGCAGTCTCCTTATGAGTTCCCCAACTAAATGCTGGCAACATAGGACAGGGGTTGCGCTCGTTGCGGGACTTAACCCAACATTTCACAACACGAGCTGACGACAGCCATGCAGCACCTGTCTCAGAGTTCCCGAAGGCACTAATCTATCTCTAGAAAATTCTCTGGATGTCAAGGGATGGTAAGGTTCTTCGCGTTGCATCGAATTAAACCACATGCTCCACCGCTTGTGCGGGCCCCCGTCAATTCATTTGAGTTTTAACCTTGCGGCCGTACTCCCCAGGCGGTCAACTTAGCGCGTTAGCTACGCCACCCACTTCTCAAGGAAACAGACGGCTAGTTGACATCGTTTACGGCGTGGACTACCAGGGTATCTAATCCTGTTCGCTCCCCACGCTTTCGTGCCTCAGCGTCAGTATTTGTCCAGGTGGCCGCCTTCGCCACTGATGTTCCTTCCAATCTCTACGCATTTCACCGCTACACTGGAAATTCCACCACCCTCTACAATACTCTAGTTAACCAGTTTCAAATGCAGTTCCGAGGTTGAGCCCCGGGATTTCACATCTGACTTAATTAACCGCCTACGCACGCTTTACGCCCAGTAATTCCGATTAACGCTCGCACCCTCCGTATTACCGCGGCTGCTGGCACGGAGTTAGCCGGTGCTTCTTCTGTTGCTAACGTCACAGATAGCCGATATTAGCGACTACCCTTTCCTCACAACTGAAAGTGCTTTACAACCCGAAGGCCTTCTTCACACACGCGGCATGGCTGGATCAGGGTTGCCCCCATTGTCCAATATTCCCCACTGCTGCCTCCCGTAGGAGTCTGGGCCGTGTCTCAGTCCCAGTGTGGCTGATCATCCTCTCAAACCAGCTAGAGATCGTCGCCTAGGTAAGCCATTACCTTACCTACTAGCTAATCTCACTTGGGCTAATCAAAAGGCGAAAGGTCCGAAGAGCCCCTCCTTTGGTCCGTAGACATTATGCGGTATTAGCAGTCGTTTCCAACTGTTGTCCCCCACCTTAAGGCATATTCCCAAGCATTACTCACCCGTCCGCCGCTCGTCAGCAGAGAAGCAAGCTTCTCTCTGTTACCGCTCGACTTGCATGTGTTAAGCCTGCCGCCAGCGTTCAATCTGAGCCATGATCAAACTCTTCAATTAAAAATCGTTTGTGTAACTACCTACAAAAGTAAATAAGTTACTGCTCTATGAATCTGTACTTTAAAACATATGTTTTACTTAAATTAATAAGTAATAGTTTTTATGTGAACTTCATCATTAAAGCTAAGTTGTCCCGAAGGACTATGAATTAGCATTTAATGTGAGTGCCCACACAAATTGCATGATAACTAATTGTTAAAGAACGTTATCTTTATCAGATAACTCAAGTTAAATCGCATTCGTTTAACTTGTTGCTTCGACTGACTTGAAAGCCTTGCCCGAAGCGAGATGCGCATTCTACGCAACTCAGTTTTGTTGTCAACAAGTTTTTGAATCTTTTTTGAAAGAATTTTTTAACAACCTTTCAAAACGTTTTCTAAACTTATCTCTCAGTTAAATCCCTTATTCAGACAACTTAACTGGTCAAAACAACCTCTTGGGCTTGTCCCGAAGAAGTGGAGCGCATTTTAGAGATTTTTAGCCTGGGGTCAACACTTATTTGCAATTAATTTGAAATAAATGTTTGTTCGATGTTTTTTTATGCAGATCGCGTTTTAATTGGCCTTTACCAACATCACCTTGGCTGTTTTTGCGGCAATAATTGATATATTTCCCTATAACTCATTTATTAAACAATTTAAATTTTATTAATAAAAAACCCAGCTAAAGCTGGGTTTTAAGAAAATAAACTTAGTAAATAACTAGTTTTGTTCTCTTTCTATTGCGCGATAGGCAATATCATTACGATATTGAACACCTTGCCAATCAATTTGTTTTAATAATTGATACGCTTTTTGCTGCGCTTCAGTAACAGTATTACCTAATGCTGTGGCACATAAAACTCGGCCACCATTAGTCACGACATTACCGTTATCTAATGACGTACCGGCATGAAATGTTTTAGCATCATCGGCTGTATTCAACTCTAAGCCGGTGATGACATCACCTTTATTGTAAGATCCCGGATAACCACCTGCCGCTAATACTACACCGACAGCCGCTCTTGAATCAAAATCTATGGTCGCTTTATCTAATTCACCATTACAGGCTAATAAACAAAGTTCCGCAAGATCAGATTTTAAGCGCATCATAATAGGTTGGGTTTCTGGATCACCAAAGCGACAGTTATATTCTATGACTTTAGGTGTACCATCAGCATCAATCATTAAACCGGCATACAAAAAGCCCGTATATGGCGCATCTTCTTTTGCCATACCTTCAACTGTTGGCATGATCACTTCATTCATGATGCGTTGATGAATTTCAGGTGTAACGACAGGCGCCGGAGAGTAAGCGCCCATGCCACCAGTATTAGGACCTTGGTCACCATCATAAGCACGCTTATGATCTTGGCTTGTCGCAAATGCTAAGACATTTTTTCCGTCAACCATAACAATAAAACTTGCTTCTTCACCATCAAGAAACTCTTCGATAACAACACGATGACCTGCATCACCAAAAGCATTACCAGCAAGCATATCTTTGATAGCATCTTCAGCTTCTTCAAGAGTTAAGGCAACAATTACCCCTTTACCGGCTGCTAAGCCATCAGCTTTAATAACAATCGGCGCTCCTTGTTCACGTACATAAGCAAGTGCCGGTTCAATTTCAGTGAAATTTTTATAGTAACCTGTTGGAATATTATGGCGAGCTAAAAAGTCTTTAGTAAAAGCTTTCGAACCTTCTAGTTGAGCAGCTTTTGCACTAGGACCAAAAATAGTTAACCCTTCAGCTTGAAATGCGTCAACAACACCATCCACTAATGGTTGCTCAGGGCCAACAATCGTTAATTCAATTTTTTCTTGCTTAGCAAAAACAACTAAACCTTGAATATCACCAACAGAAATATCAACATTTTCGATGTTACCTTCTGTTGCTGTACCTGCGTTACCTGGTGCAACGAATACTTTTTCAACTTGGCTTGATTGTGCCGCTTTCCATGCTAAAGCATGCTCACGGCCACCATTACCAATAACTAAAACTTTCATTTAATTGATCCTAATAATTAATTTTTCGGCTTATAAAATTTCAGTGTCATACGATCACTTTCACCAATAGCCAAATATTTTTCTTTGTCTTGTTCACCGAGTCTTAAGACCGGCGGTAAGCTCCACACCCCTTTAGGGTGATCGGCAGTATCATTTGCGTTAGCGTTAATTTCGCTTTTTGCGACCAGTTTAAAACCCGCTTGCGCTGCTAAACTAATTGCTAATTCTTCAGGGAAATAACCCGATCTCTGATTGTCAGCCCAATTTTGTGACGAGGGCATGCGATGTTCAACCACTCCCATTATGCCACCAGGCTTAAGAGCAACAAACGCATCTTTATACATTTGTAAAACACCATCTTCTTTCCAGTTATGTAGATTACGGAAAGTTAACACTAAATCAGCAGTACCAGCAGCAGGTGCTAAGGTACTTGGTTGACGCGGCGTAAAATCGGTTAAAACCACTTCGCTAAAAATGTCATTTTCAGCTAACTTTTCTCTAATTTACGACGAGAATTACTGTAATAGTTGTCTTCACCTGTATCCGGATAATGTGCTCCGTATAATTTTCCACTGCCTTTTAGCGCTGGTGCTAGAATTTCAGTGTACCAACCACCGCCTGGTGCTAACTCAACAACTGTCATTGAAGAATTAAAACCGAAAAACTCTAACGTTTCTTTCGGATTACGATAAATATCTCGTGCTTTATTTTTAGCCGAACGCTGTGAACCGGCAATGGCTAAATCAAGCTTATTATCGACAACTTGTTGGGTGGTGTCTGTTGTTGAGCCACAACCCGTTGTAATAAATCCGATACTTAGAAGAGAAACTGTAATAAATGCTGTTATTTTTTTCATATTATTTTCCATAACCGATTAAAAACTTAGTGGTTATGTTATAGCAGATAAATAACAAACATTCAGTGATGATTGAACTTAAAGTTCAATATTTTATCATTGATTTTATTACTAAATATTTCAAAATATTTAAAAGCTAGCCTGACCATGTAAAAACAAAGCAAGCTAGCCATAAGATCATTTTTAGTGACGGAAGTGACGCATACCAGTAAAGACCATAGCGATGCCATGCTCATCCGCAGCAGCAATAACTTCATCGTCACGCATTGAACCACCTGGTTGAATTACCGCAGTAATGCCTGCTTCAGCCGCCGCATCTAAACCATCACGGAATGGGAAGAAAGCATCTGATGCCATAACTGAACCTTTAACTTCAAGGTTTTCATCAGCCGCTTTAATACCGGCAACTTTTGCAGAATATACGCGGCTCATTTGACCGGCACCAACACCAATGGTTGTGCTACCTTTTGCATACACAATGGCATTAGATTTAACAAATTTTGCCACTTTCCAGACAAATTTTAAGTCGCGCATTTCGTCTTCAGTTGGTTGGCGTTTAGTAACCACTTTTAAATCGCTATCGGCAACGCGGCCTTGATCACGATCTTGTACTAATAAACCACCATTAACACGCTTGTAATCAAAACCGGTAGTTTGTGAATTCCACTGACCACATTCTAATAAACGGACATTTGGTTTCGCGGCAACAATTTGTGCAGCGGCTTCAGAAATGCTTGGCGCAATAATTACTTCAACAAACTGACGAGATACAATCGCTTCAGCCGTATCAGCGTCTAATTCACGGTTAAAGGCGATAATACCACCAAAAGCTGATGTTGGATCAGTAACATAAGCACCTTCATAAGCGGCTAAAATGTTGTCACCAATAGCAACCCCACAAGGGTTAGCATGCTTAACAATAACACAAGCTGGTTCGTCAAACTCTTTCACACATTCTAATGCCGCATCGGTATCGGCAATATTGTTATAAGAAAGGGCTTTACCTTGAATTTGTGTAGCCGTAGATACAGACGCTTCTTCTGGGTTTGCTTCCACATAAAACGCGGCATCTTGATGCGAATTTTCACCGTAACGTAAATCTTGCTTTTTAATAAACTGGCTGTTTACTGTACGTGGGAATTTTTTCTTGTTGTCGAAATCTACTTCACCTTCAGTTTCACCGTAAGCTGGTAACATTTTGCCGAAGTAATTAGCGATCATACCGTCGTAAGCAGCTGTGTGCTCATAAGCTGAAATAGCTAAGTCAAAGCGAGTTTTATACGTTAATGAACCTTCATTAGCATTCATTTCAGCGATAACACGTTCGTAATCAGAAGCGTTACCCACAATAGTAACATCTTTATGGTTTTTAGCTGCTGCACGAACCATAGTTGGGCCGCCGATATCAATGTTTTCAACCGCATCTTCTAATGTGCAATCATCATTTGCTACTGTATTAGCAAATGGATATAAGTTAACAACAACCATATCAATAGCGCTGATGTTATTTTCAGCCATTACCGCTTCGTCAACACCACGGCGCGCTAAAATACCACCATGAATTTTAGGGTGTAACGTTTTTACACGACCGTCCATAATTTCAGGGTGACCAGTATACTCAGACGCTTCTGTTACTTTAATACCGTTATCTGCTAATAATTTTGCAGTACCGCCAGTTGATAAAATATCAACCCCTTTTTTGCGCTAAGCTTTGGGCGAATTCAACAATACCAGTTTTGTCCGAAACGCTTAACAAAGCGCGTTTGATAGGGCGTGGGTTATCCATATATGCTATTTAAACCTTTAAAATATAATAAAATTTATTTACTTTTTATGCCGTTTACTTGGCGAATGTTCTATCCGTAGAAAAGATAAAAGCACCCTTAGGTGCTTTTATTTGCAGGGCTGGCCTGCAGGGTATTAGTTCATACCGTATTTTTTAAGCTTCTTACGTAACGTACCACGGTTGATACCTAATAAGTTAGCTGCACGGGTTTGGTTACCGCGAGTATACTTCATTACTTCTTCAAGCATAGGCGCTTCAATTTCAGAAAGTACTAAGTCGTACATGTTATCAACGTCATTGCCGTTTAATTGCGATAAGTAGTTGCTAATAGCGATTTTAGCTTGGCTACGTAAAGGTGAAGACTCGGCTTGAGTTTGTAAGTTACCAGTAACAAATGGAGAAGAATTATTTTGTTCAAACATGAAGTTTAGACTCTTAGTTAAGTTAAATTATCAAAATACAAATTTAATAGTGCAAGCTGCTCGTTGGCAGATTCCAAACCATTAAATTTTGATCGAAACGTTTTTTCTTGATCATGCACCTGCATATACCAAGAGACATGTTTACGGGCAAAGCGAAGCCCCATAAACTCGCCATAAAATTTGTGCAATTCCATTACATGTCCAATAAGTATTGAGCGCACTTCATCCAATGAAGGTGCCGCTAATTTTGTTCCCGTTGCTAAATAATGATTTATTTCACGGAATATCCAAGGTCGCCCTTGTGCCGCTCGGCCAATCATTATCGCATCTGCACCTGTGTAATCGAGGACCTCACGTGCTTTTTCAACACTGGTGATGTCTCCATTAGCCACAACTGGAATTGAAACTGCGTTTTTAATCGCCTTGATCGTATCGTACTCAGCATTGCCTTTGTAAAAGTCACAACGCGTTCGACCATGCACCGCTAATGATTGAATACCATTAGCTTCGGCAATTTTAGCTATTTCAATACCATTACGCGTGTTTTCACACCAACCGGTACGTATTTTCAAGGTCACCGGAACATCAACAGCAGCGACTGTTGCTTTCACGATTTGCTCAACTAATGTTGGTTCTTTCAATAAGGCTGAACCTGCCAGCTTTTTATTTACTTTTTTTGCCGGACACCCCATATTGATATCAATAATTTGGGCACCGTTTTCAACATTAACTTGCGCAGCAAAAGCCAACTCTTCAGGATCTGAACCAGCAATTTGTACTGATCGAATACCTGCTTTCGTTGTCATGCACCATTCGGCGCATTGATTTTTCAGTTTTCCACACTTTCGGATTTGACGAGATCATTTCAGATACCGCAAGCCCTGCCCCTAACCGACAACAAAGTCGTCGAAATGGCTGATCTGTGATCCCCGCCATTGGTGCAAGAATGACATTGCTGTCTAACGTGTATGAACCTATTTTCACTGCTGCTTTTTTGAGCTACCTATCAAAAAGGGCGCACAGTGTACGTGTTTTTTTGAATTTTGAAAAGGATATAAATTGAACAAAAGTTGCTTTTTTTGCACTTTTTTTTATTGACATTTTGCAAATCATTGAAGTGAACAGAAATTGTACAAAACTGTACAATTCCTCTCACAAAATATTTCACAAAAAAAGAGATTTACCCTTGACGTTTACCTGATAATCGTACCCACTCTTCTTGCACCGCTATAGGATCCATCTGACACCATTGGCCATAAATACGTTGTAATTCTTCCGCCTGGTTTTCTAACACACCAGATAATGCCAATAATCCCTGTTCACCAACATAGTCAATAATAACCGGTGCCAGTTCGCGAAGTGGACCCGCTAAAATATTAGCAACGACAACATCAGCTTTAAATTGTGGCTGATCTTTAGGTAAATAAAGTTCTAAAACGATCTTCAACGCCATTGCGCTGAGCATTCGCCAAACTTGCTTGTAATGCTTGTGGATCAATATCAATACCGATCACCTTTTTAGCGCCAAGCTTTAAGGCCGCTAACGATAAAATGCCAGAGCCACAACCAAAATCAACCACAGTTTTACCAGTTAAATCAAGGCCATCAAGCCAAGTTAAACATAATGCAGTTGTTGGATGTGTACCCGTGCCAAACGCTAAACCTGGATCTAACATCACATTAACCGCATCAGGTTCAGGTACATTACGCCAGCTCGGACAAATCCATAAGCGTTCGCCAAATTTCATCGGATGAAAGTTATCCATCCATTCTCGCTCCCAGTCTTTGTCTTCAAGCTGCTCTAATTTATATTGCATTGCTTGTTTATCTGGATGAATACTTTGTAAGTAACTTACGACCTTATCCATATCATGGTTGGCATCAAATAACCCCATTACCACGGTATTATGCCAATAAATTACTTCATCACCAGGTAGTGGCTCATAAATCGGCGTATCCTGTGCGTCTATAAAGGTGACAGCTTGTGAGCCACAAGCCATCAGCCAATCGCTGTATTTTTCGGCAGTATCTTCATCTGCATTTAGTCGAAGTTGAATCCAAGGCATGGGCTACTCTCATACTTGATAAATAAATTGGCGAAAGTTTACCACTTGTTAAGTTTTGCAGGTAGGTGTTAAATACATTTATCTAGAGGTATTTTTTCTTACTTGTATATATATCAACTCATTAAGCAGGTATATTTACCTCATGATATTTATGGCGCAACAAGCTTAACTTTTATGCAATATTTTCCGATTTTTCTAAACGCCTCACAAATTAAGGCGCTCGTTATTGGGGGCGGCGATGTCGCCGCTCGTAAAATTGAGCTGTTATTAAAAACAACCAAGCAAATCACCATTGTCAGCGAACAATTATCACCAACGGTTGAACGGTTGATCAAAAGTAATAACTTAACTTGGCATCCACATAATTATCAAACCGGTTTAATGACAGAAAAAAACCTGATCATCGCAGCAACGGATGACGAAGCCGTTAATGCCAGTGTTTCAGAAGAAGCAAACCACTTAAATTTGTTAGTAAATGTTGTCGACCAACCTGAATTATGTAGTTATATCACACCTGCGATTATTGACCGTGACCCTATGATAGTGGCAATTTCTAGCTCAGGCAGCTCACCAGTCTTAGTGAGAATGTTGCGTGAACAACTTGATAAAATGTTACCCAATGGTTATGGCCGCTTAGCAGACTTTTGTTTTAAATTTCGTGATCATGTTAAAGCACGAGTAAAAGGCATACGTAATCGTCGAATTTTTTGGGAAAATATGCTGCAAGGCAGTATTGGCCAACTCATTTTAGGTGGCGATGTTAAAACCGCTGAACAACAACTGATTTCAAATTTAAATGAAAAAACACCACCGCCCGATGGTGAGATTGTTTTTATTCACACCCAAAATGGCGATCCAGATAATTTAACCTTAAAAGCACACCGTGAATTACAGTTTGCTGATGCGGTATTTTATGATGAAGACGTAAATACGGGTTTAATTGAATATGTACGCCGCGACGCCGATAAATTTCCGCAAACGATCAGCAGTGATATCACCATTAATTTTCAACATGCGTTAGAACTTGCACAAAAAGGCCAAAAAGTAATTTATTTGTTATCTGGTTATACGCCATTACAACCTAATGCAGCCTTGGATTTAAGTGGTATTCGTAAACAAGAAATTGTCAGTGGTGGCTAAAGAGCGTTGATCGTACAACAGCTCCAACTAACGATTACGTCAGCGAAGTGATTTAGTGTTAATCAGCTTTTGATTAACACTAAAATTCGGTAACTTATGGGATTTGAAACATTGAATGAATTTGGTCGTCGAAGGTAAAAGTATTTAACACCCATTCATTACGAGGTTTATAGAAATAAAATTTCCACCTTAAAACATGCCGATCAAACTTTTGCAGATACAAAACTAGCATTAATGACTCACCCACTTCTTCAATAGCAGCCACTTCCACACTGATGGTTTTACCAAAACGTTGATTTATTGTTGGCTGCTGCATTTTCATTTGATCGATTAACGCCAAAAATTCATGCTCAGGCACAACTAAATAAGGTTTGGTAAGTTGAACTCCCGCTTCCATATTACCTTTGCTAATTTCTGTCATCACACTTTTTGCGAGTTCTTTCGCTTTAGCTTTCGAGGGTAAAGTGTCCGCCAATGCGGTTGCACTTGCCAACACTAGGCTTAGTATAAATACAATATTTTTCAAGACCTTTCCTTTTTTGTTAAATAAATTAGCTTCATTGGGCTAAATGCTGGTTGTTTGTTATATGCTTTTTTCAAGAATATGGGTGGCTAAGCCGTCAATACTCTGCTGATTTTTCTTTTGCCAATATTTTTCAATACCCTCATCCCCTTGTTTAGTTGCCCAATCTTTGAGCTGATTTCTATCTCCGTCATAACTATATAAAGGCACTGACATGCCACAAGAGTTTTGCACTAGGTCAACCGATAAATCAAAGATCTGTCTAGCACCGGGTAACAAGGTAAAATGCGATGAAAGCTCTGGCCATTCAGGATCTTTTTTATGAATAACTTTCGCTTGTCCGTATAAACGTAAAATATTAGGGCTACCATCAAAAGCTAAAAACATCAGAGTCATTCTGTTATTTTCTTGAATATGAGCAGATGTTTCATTACCACTGCCAGTAACATTGAGCCAGATAACACGATTAGCGCCCAATACTTTAAGTGAATCCATACCTTTGGGAGAAATATTGACGCGACTGTCTTTGGTCGCGGTACCAACAAAATAGATTTTTTGTTGGTTGATGAATTGAATATTTTTTTCAGATATTTCTGAATATTGCTGTCCCATGCTGAATTATCCTAGATACCAAATAATATTTATTGATACCTTTTAAAATACCAGAAAAATAATTCACTCAACAAGTAAATATAAAGAATATGATCACGCTTCAAGGTTACAGCAATGAATCAACGCCAAACTTAATGCGAGTGTTCGTGTTCATGCACTTTTTTTCCGGTAAAAGTCGTCGGATTCTCAGTAACTATAACTTCCGTTTTAAAACCTTGTTGGATCATTTTAGCCAGAAAGGGATCAGCTTCATTATCACCAATATCACTGTAATCTGTGGTATTAAATTGATTAAGTTCGATAAACTTTTCTTTAACCGTTTTCGCTTCAAGGTTCAATTCGGTCAATGTCCATTGCTCAACAGTATGCGGACTGGTAGCTTTAAAGTCTTTAATCAATTGCAAAAGCGGGATACCACGTTAATTCAAAATGATGTTCACCTTGTTGATAAACAAAGTTCTGCAATAAATGACAACCCTCACCTGCTTGAGATCTCAAGGTGAATTTATCTAAAAAATCAGCCGCCAATAATTGCTGCTTTTGCTGCCATGTTTCAACATCGGTAATTTCTTGTGGTTGATATTCAATACCACGCTGAGCAGATAAAAAGTAGCGCGTTAACGATACTTTTTGGTTTTTCATTTGAAACCAAAGATGCGCAAGCCCTTGCTCTGGATATTGGTGAATAACAGCATTGCCATTTCGATACAAACTAAATTGCTGATTAATTTCCTTAAGCTCACTCGATGCTGGCTGTGATAATTGCTGACTCGTTTGATATGAGCAACCAGCTGCGCTGGATTTTGTTGGCAAGTTTGACTAACACTAAAAAAACTGAAAAGGGATAACAATAATATTAAATATTTCATAACCTGTGGCTTATCGTAAAAAACTGAAAGAATATAAAAGAATAGCAAAGAAAAATAGATAACACCGTGATTAACGATGTTATCTATCCTAGCTGTATTGTCGGCTTTTATTGCATGGCTTTTTCGGCACTCGCAACCAAGTCAGCCGCATAATCCATAACATGGAAAATAAGGTTTTGTTCGTTAGTTCCTGTCACTAAGTGTGCTCCAGGCCCTTGTGCATAAACCCCAACATCTTCCCCCTGCATGTGTTTCGCTACCTAGCGGAATTAATGCTTCTTGATGAAAACCCGGTGACTGTGTGTCAACATTGGCTAAGTCTTGACGACCATTTGCCGCTGGTACTCCATAGCCGGCATCAGCATCAGTTTCTGTACCCAAGTCTCTAAAGCCTAAACCGTTGGTATAACCTACGGTAGTGTATGGCATACCATCCGCAGCTAAACTTGGTTCAGTTTGCCCAATACCAACGACTTTACCTAAAATTGGGTTACCACGTTTAGGGTAACCGGCAATGGTAAATACATGGCTATGATCTGCGGTCACAATAATTAACGTTTCTTCTGGATTAGTATTATCCATTGCCGTTTGTACCGCTTCAGCAAAAGCAATTGCATCTGTTAACGCACCATGAGCTGAACCGGCATGATGACCATGGTCAATTCGTCCTGATTCAACCATTAAGAAAAAACCATCATCATTGTTATCTAATACAGCTAAGGCTTTTTCTGTCATCTCACTTAACGACGGTTCACCGGCAATATCATTAACGCGATCCGCCTCATATTGCATGTGTGATTCATTAAATAAAGCAAACACCCGTTCAGTATTTTCCGCATTTATGGCATCAAAACCTGCTTGGTCGATTATATAATCGCCATTAGGGTAACTTGCTTGCCATTCTGCCGTTAAATCACGACCATCGGTACGATCGCCTTCAACACCAGATGCTGCATCAGCACTATTGTAAGCCGCATCTTTGGGTAAAAAGTGACGACGACCGCCTCCCATTACCACTTCAATACCATCAACATCAACACCTGAAAAACGTGCTTCTAAATTAGTTTCAAAATTTACCAATTGTGAAGCAATATCTTCACACGCGGCACGTTCAGGGTTGTTATCAATATTCATATCTGAGATATCTTCCCAGTTACGATCAGCTGATTTAGCATAAGTTGCCGCTGGCGTTGCATGGGTAATACGTGCTGTTGAAATAATACCTGTTGATTTACCAGCAATTTCCGCAAGCTCTAACGCAGTCACTAATTCATTACCAGCAACCGTTGTACAATCACCACGAGATACACCTTCAGCAACACCAATAACACCAACATCCGTTTTAACACCTGACACTAAGGCCGTCATCGTGCCCGCTGAATCTGGTGTTTGGGCATCAACGTTATAGGTTTTTGAAAAACCAGAGAACGGCATTTTATCAAAACTTAATTGATGTTCTTCACCCATTTTACCTAGCTGCTGTCCTGCTAAAATTCTAGCCGCGGTTACCGTTGATAACCCCATACCATCAGCAACAAATAAAATAACATTTTTCGCTTTACCACGAGTATTCTCAATATTATTCACTTGCTTTTCAGCCGCTTCAACACTTGCTTCACTTTGTTGATACCAGCTATTTTGTACACTCACTGGAATATCGCTTGCTTTAACAGCGGGTTTTGAGTCGTTTGAATCATCACAAGCCGTTAATGCAACCAGTACTGATAGTGACAATAATTTTAATGATTTCATTATGTGTTCCTCTTATTTAGCCACTAAGCCAAGTGATTTGTTAATAATGTGAAAAATAACACTTTGCTCCATAACACCTTGCACTAACTGTGAATTTGGTCCAATTGCATGTAAGCTAATATCTTCACCAGCATGAGTTTCTGAACCTAAAGGAATAAGGGCTTCTTGATGGAAACCTGAAGTGTGTGTGTCAACGGCGCTTAAGTTTTGGCGGCCAGCTGCTGCTGATTCGCTATAAGCTGCATCCGCATCGGTTTCTGTCCCTAAATCGCGAAAACCTAAACCATTGGTATAGCCTACCGTGGTATAAGGCATGCCATCATTCGCTAATGTTGGTTCAGTTGCACCAACCGCAACCACTTTACCTAAAATTGGATTACCACGCTTAGGGTAACCGGCAATCGTAAATACATGGCTGTGATCAGCCGTTACTAAAATTAACGTTTCTTCTGGATTTGTATTGTCTACCGCAGCTTGCACAGCATTAGCAAATTCAATGGTGTCAGTTAAAGCATTGTAAGCAGAGCCCGCATGATGACCATGGTCGATACGACCCGATTCAACAACTAACATAAAACCACGTTTGTTATTGTCTAAAACATCAATCGCTTTACTGGTAAGTTCTGATAAAGAAGGTTCACCGGCAATATCATTGTCACGATCTGCTTCATATTGCATATGTGATTCATTAAACAAGCCAAACACTTTATCCGTATCGTCAGCAACAATGGCATCAAAGCCTGCTTGATCGATCACGTATTTTCCATTTGGGTATTGTGCTTGCCATTCAGCCGTTAAATCACGGCCGTCGGTACGATCACCTTCAACACTTGAAGCTGCATCAGCACTATTATAAGCCGCATCTTTTGGTAAAAAGTGACGACGACCACCCCCCATTACTACTTCTAAGCCATCAACATCAACACCTGAAAAACGCGCTTCTAAGTTTTTTTCAAAGTTAATTAATTGTGAAGCAATATCTTCACAAGCTGCACGCTCTGGGTGATTGTCGATATCCATGTCAGAAATATCTTCCCAGTTACGCTCTGGTGATTTTGCATAAGTTGCCGCAGGAGTAGCATGAGTAATACGTGCGGTAGAAATAACCCCCGTTGATAAACCTTTAATTTCTGCTAACTCAATCGCAGTAACTAATTCATTACCGGCAACCGATAAACAATCACCTCGGCTAACATCTTCATCAACACCAATAACACCGGCATCCGTTTTTATACCCGACACCATCGCGGTCATTGTACCGGCAGAATCAGGCGTTTGAGCATCAACATTGTAGGTTTTTACTTGCGCCGAATACGGAAACGTTTCAAAGCTTAAATAACCTTCTTCACCTGATAAACCTTTGTTTTGACCATCTAAAATACGCGCCGCTGTTAAAGTAGAAATGCCCATGCCATCACCAACAAACAAAATAACATTCTTTGTTTTTTTGTGAATTTTTTGTTCGGCTTTCATTTGTATTTTTTTATCGGCTTCAGTAAACCAAGCACTATTTTTTTGTACGTCTGGCAAAACACCCGCATGGCTTGTTGCAGCCATCAAAACAGCAGTTACTGCTGAGCGTGTAACCCATGTTGAGTTCATAACTCATTCCTCTGATGTTAATTAATAAAATTGGTAACAAAATAAATAAACGGAATGAGAGTAAGAGGTTTGTGTGACAACTAAGTGACTGTTAAATGACGCAATGACGAAAAATTTGTAACAGAAAAATGAAAAACCTGACATGGCAATAAAACCATGATGATGCAATGATTCGTTTTGCAGGAATTAATATATTGGGCGCGAAGAAGTGCGCCCAGAAACATAAGAACGCATTATTCTTTAATTTGAGTCAATGATACTTCGATGCTGTCTTGCCCTAAATTAAACCAAGCTTGTCCATCTTGAATAGTGCATTGAATTTGCATTTGGCGGGTCACTAAATTAGCTAAGCCTTCAACAACATCTTCTGCAATAGTATAAATAGCAAGGTTTTTACGGGTATTAATATGGTTCTTTTCTTTTTGATACCATGCGTCGAACATACCATTTTGCAAGCTATAAACTAACATCTGTTTAGCTTGATTACAGCCTTTTTTAATACGTTGCTCTGACGGCTGACCAAGCTCAATCCATAGCTCAATTTCATCGCTGTAGTTTTTTTGCCATAAATCAGGATCATCAACTTCGCTTAAACCTTTAGTAAAAGCTAAGTGCTCACTTGCATTAAATGCAAAGGCTAACACCCTTAACATCATTCGCTTGTCTGACTCTGATGGATGGCGAGCAATAGTAAGTTGATGATCGGCATAATAGTTCCGATCCATATCTGAAATCGACAATTCAATTTTAAAAAATGGTAGATTTTAATGCCATTAGCGTATAAATTCATATTTGTTAGCGTTAACTTAAGTGTTGTATTAATACAACACTGATGAATTCACCTAAAGATCAGGTGATTTTACAGCCGCTGGGTTTACGGCCTAGCCATAATACATTTTTTCGAGAACTGCGACAAAAGGAAATATTGTGATAAAACCAATAACAATACAAAAACTCTATTTCTCACCTTAAGTTTTTTTATCAGCCAACATTCTCTTGCAGATGTTGCCGTAAAACAAAGTGGCGAGTTACGTCTTTGGCATAAAACATCATTAACCTTTGACGGCCCACAAACTTCAGAAAACGACAAACTTAATCCCTTTATTCATTACCGCTTAAATGTTGAGTTTGTTCATCCTGCCACAGGTAAAAGTTACGTTATTCCTGGATTTTTCGCCGCCGACGGTGATGCAGCTAATACCAGTGCCACCGCAGGTAATAAATGGCGAGTAAACTTTACGCCTGATGAATTAGGCCACTGGACATGGCAGGCAGACTTTCGAAAAGGTCCTTATGCTGCAGTTTCAACCATAGCACACCCCGGAGAAAGTGCGGGCTTTATGGATCAACAAAAAGGGGCTTTTACCGTAAAAGAAAATAATAAAAAAATCCCTGATTTACGCGCCAAAGGCCGTTTAGAATATATTAATCAAGCTTATTTACGGTTTGCTGGCAATGGCGAATACTTTATTAAAGCTGGCCCTGACGCACCTGAAAATTTATTAGCCTATGCAGACTTTGACGGCAGCTTTCATAACGACGGCCATAAAGATGATTTAGTAAAAACCTGGCAACCTCACGTACAAGATTGGCAAAAAGGTGACCCTACTTGGCAAGGCAATAAAGGCAAAGGATTAATTGGCGCACTCAATTATATTGCGGATCAGGGGATGAATTCTATTTCATTTTTAACCTTAAATATTTTAGGCGATGATCAAAACGTATTTCCTTATGTTGATTACAGCACCTATGATCGCTTTGATGTATCAAAATTAGCGCAATGGGAAATTATTTTTTTGCTCACGCACAAAGCAAAGGCTTATTTTTACATTTCAAAACTCAAGAAGATGAAAACCAAGGTTTATTAGATAACGGCGGCTTAGGCTTACATCGCCAAATTTATTACCGTGAATTAATTGCCCGTTTCTCACATCATTTAGCCTTAAATTGGAATATGGGTGAAGAGAATGGCGAATGGCATAACAAATATAAAAGCATGCCACAAAGTAAAATTCAGCGTTTAGCCATGGCAAAATATTTTCAGGAAAATGACCCTTATCACCATTTAGTGGTTATTCATAACGGCTTAAGTTTTGACGATCTTTTAGGTGCTGACAGTTTTTATACTGGCTTATCTTTACAAACATCAAGAGAAGATTACAGTTTGGTACACCCAGAAACTAAGCGCCTTAGAGCTTTGCCTACAACTAATGGCCGCCCTTTTGCTGTGTCAGTTGACGAGCCAGGGCACCATAAATTTAACCTACCGCCAGATTCTGAAGATCCAGAGCATAACTTAGCCCGCATGAATGGCCTTTGGGGTGCATATACCGCTGGCGCTTGGGGTACTGAATGGTATTTTGGTTATGCCCACGAACATTCAGACCTCACAGCACAAAGCTGGCGTACACGTGAGTTATTCTGGCAACAAGCAAAGCATGTTTTAGACTTTTTTAAACTCATTAATGTGCCTTACCATAAAGCAAAAAATCATGATGAAATAATTATCAATGCAACTGGTGCTCCTGCTAATAACGCTTGGGCCTTAGCGGATATTGGTGAGTTTTACATTGTTTATGTTAAAAATTCTCAATATGACGTGTCGATAAAAATGAAACCATTAAAAGGTAATTACAGCGTGAGTTGGTTTAACCCAAGAACAGGCGGTAAGCTCCAAAAAGGAAGTATTGACAACATCAACATTGAAAAAGAAGGCAATATTTTTTGGGAACACATAACGCCAAACTTGGTAAACCGCCGATTAATGACGGAAAAGATTGGGCAATATTAATCAAAAAACAATAACTTACCTACAATACATGAGCGCTTACATAATCGACAGTGGCGAATATAGATTTATCGTGGCAAATACGCTATGTTAGCGCTCACTAATAATTAGGTGATGCAGTATTTACTTAAAGTAAACTTATAAAGAATGGAGTTAAACATGAAAAACTGGTTAGTTGGCCTGAGTATAGTTTTATCGTTAATGTTATCGGGTTGTGAAAATTCACCAGAAAAAACAGAATCGCCAACCAAAACTCAATTAAAAGTTTTAATTGTTGATGGACAAAATAATCACATGGTTTGGCCAAAATCCACACGCATGATGAAACGCTATTTAGAAGAAACTGGCTTTTTCACTGTTGATGTATACCGTACAGAATTTTTATGGCGTTCAACTGGTTATGATAATTATATTGATAAATTCCCATTAAATGATGGTAAAAATTATCAAACGTTAAAAGAGCCGAAAAAAGTGATGTTAACTTTAAACCTAACTTTGAAAATTACGATGTGGTGGTTTCAAATTTAGGTTGGAAAACAGCGGCATGGCCAAAAGCAACTAAACTGGCATTTGAAAAATACATGCGTAACGGCGGTGGTTTAGTGGTAATACATGCTGCTGACAATGCTTTCCCGAACTGGTTAGAATATAACAAGATGATAGGTTTAGGTGGTTGGGGCGATAGAACAGAAAAAAATGGCCCTTATGTTTATTACAATAAACATGATGAACTGATCACCGACACATCAAAAGGTAATGCTGGTTTCCATAGCCCTGCGCATCAATTCCCTATTCAGTTACGTAATACCACTCACCCGATTACTCAAGGCTTACCGGAAGTATGGTTACACACTAAAGATGAATTGTACGCGAAGTTACGAGGCCCAGCTCAAAATATGACAATTTTAGCTAGTGCATATCCACGTAACGTTAAAAATGGTATTGAACGACAAGAGCCTATTTTAATGACCATTGATTACCATAAAGGTCGTGTTTTCCACTCAACCTTGGGGCATGACCATAATGCTTTTGAAGGTGTAGGTTTCATTACTACTTTTTACGAGGCACTGAATGGCTGCAACCGGTACGGTAACTATTCCTGTACCAGAAGACTTCCAACAGAAAATAACGCAACTCGCCGCCAATTTATTGATTAATAAAAAACGTTTTTTGCACCATAAACTCTTAGCCGCTAATCCCCACGGTTAAGAGTTTATTTTTTACATCAACAAACAACTAAACCAATGAAAACACGCTTGATATCAGCCCGTTCGGCTTATACCAATTCCATTAAGTTTGTGCTCATGTTGTGCGTAAGAAGAATAAATCATGGCAAGGCGCTTAATTGAGCAATAGCAGGTTATGGGATTGAAAGCAACGCAGCCATGGAATATTTTAACCCATTAAAGTGGGCAATAATTTAATGAAATTGGTATTAAGTTAGCAAGCGTAGCCTTCTATTCCCAACAACCATTTTTTACGATTTAAACCACCAGAATAACCCGTTAATTTTCCATCTTTAGCGATCACTCGATGGCATGGCACAATAATACTAATAGGGTTTTTACCATTTGCTGCGCCAACAGCACGGACAGCTTTAGGTGCGCCAATTTGCTCCGCTATGGTTTGATAACTCACCACTTGCCCATAAGAAATGGTCATTAACGCTTGCCACACTTTTTTCTGAAACTCAGTGCCTTGGCTATTCAGCGGTAAATCAAAACATGTTAGTTGCCCGTTAAAATAAGCCTTAAGTTGTTGCTTAACATTTAACATCAGCGCACTGTCTGTTTCAGTTTTAATGATTGCATCTACAAAATGAATGCCAGTAACCGCTTGCTCTGTGATTGTGATCTGAACAAAGCCATAAGGAATGGTTAAATAACCAACCTCGATTTTATCCGTTACTAATGTCATTTTATGCCCTCAGTAAAATTGAAAACGCTAGGCTAATTAATTGCTAAACAATATAACCGTGAAGAACATGCTCTAACATTCTTTTCTTCTAGTGCTCTTTCACAAATCAAAGTTAAAACTTTCAACCTTGATTTGTGCTACCCAATAACCTCAACAAACACCTTTTTAATTTACCACTAACTACAAAACTGGCTGCTATTAATTTGGAGTTGGTTGGCTACGATTTCCTCTCGGCGCTACATCTTCATATGTTGCATTAATGTCGTCACTCATTTTCACTTCATCAAGGTATAAGTAATGATCATTTTTCATGACATCTAAATTACCATTAAAATACATGCCCCAAGACGGATAAATTCCTTTATCATCATTATAGCCAAACTGAATATTATGTTTATTTAGTACTTTTTCCCCATCAACCCAAAGCTCTAACAAGCCAGTTTTTGACTCTGAATAATCCACTTTTACATGTAAAACAAAATCACCCCATCTATCTAAATAACCGCTTTTAGCGCCTGGAATAGTATAATATTCGGTTCCCTTTCCAGTTCTAGTGATGCTGTTTTCATCAGGATCCCACTTCCAACTTCCGCGTAAACCTTCCTCTGTCATCGTGATACTAACTGGTGGATTACGAGAATGCTCTTTCAGTCTTTTATCAGCACTGCCGTGAATTTGAAAAAACAGCCAATGGTTAAGCTCAGTTTGAGTACCTTCAGTAGGAAAATAAAAGCTAAAACCAAACCATGCTTCTGCTCCCATTACTTTGTCAGTTTTAAAACCATGGAACATAGCCTTACGATCCACATTGTCTATTTTCTTCTTATCGCCATTATATGCCGCTGGATTTTCATGCTTCCAAACCAGTTTGGCGGCATAGTTTCCATAACGAACAATGTTATCTTCTAACACAAACGCGTGATCGCCTTTGTAGTTGATTAAACATAAAGTTTTTAGCTAACTCTTTTTTTAATCCTGGCGTAAAACCTAAAGGACTCTCAGCGTTCCAACCACCCTTTTCAAATGACTCATCAACTTTGTAAGTGCTTTCAGCAAAAGCTGAACTACTACAAATAAATAAAGATAAAGGCACAAATACTTTTTGTGTAAAGCCAAAAAAAACTTTTTAAACCAAACATAACTACCTCTTTTTTACCTAAGTGCCTATTCTACATTCTGGGCCTACTACTTGTAGTAGAAAAATAAAAAACACAAATCTATGTTACTTTTCTAATCCATAATTTCTAAAGATTTTAATAATGATGACTCAAACTGCCAGCAAATACAGTCTATACATTGTATTTCAGTACCTTAGCGAAAAAGAGTGTGATTTGTAATTAATGAACCGCCTCATCATTAGACATGAAGTTATCACTTAATAATTCCAACATCGCATCTACAGGCCAAATACAGTCTTTTTTTCCTTTCACATTACAAGGCCTTTGCGCTAACCAAGCGGCTGTTTTATAAGGTGAGCATTCCGTAATTTTGGCATTATCGTACCAAAGCATATGCTCAATATCACCTTTCATCTGATTTAGTGTTCCCTGCACACTACGATCATTCGAGTTATTAATAGACACAGGTGCTAGTAGATCTTGTGCGCTTT
Organism: Alteromonadaceae bacterium; assembly: GCA_038141035.1. Lineage (GTDB taxonomy): Bacteria > Pseudomonadota > Gammaproteobacteria > Enterobacterales > Alteromonadaceae > JALZUE01. The sequence continues at coordinate 176,007 of JAYQHI010000050.1, read as the reverse complement.
GCATCTGTTCTTCGTTAGCGCCGACCTTCAATAAGGTATTCATAAAGCAATCAGCAAAATGATAATCAAATGCGGAGAAATCAGGTTTAGTTAAACCAATCATAAACACAGGAAAACGGGTTTGATTATGTACCAGTAGCACGCAATTTCTTCGTTGTAAAATTAACAAATTTGCGTGCCAGCCCGAAAGCGGATTGTTTAGAATAATTTCAGAACCGCCTTCTCTGATGCTTGATTTTAGTTGCTCACCTTCCGGCAGTAACCCTTGGGTAACAGGTAATTTAGCAATAAGTTTTTGAGTGCAATATAAATGAATCATGTTAAACCTTAATACTTGGTATTTCAGCTGCTTGCGCCTTTAAATGCTTAGTTTTTTCTAAAATGTGTTTAGCCAAACTATTAAAGTATTGAATATCATCAGATGTAAGAATGTTCGCTGTTTTTTCATCATAAGATATCAATTCATTAATTAAGCTATGATTTTCCAGTTGTTTAATCACCTTGTCGCTTAGCGATACTAAGAGCCGAGACAATAGCTTTTTATCGATATTGCAAGTTTCTGCAAAATCAGCAAGTTGGTAAGCATGAATATCGTTTGGTTCAAATTCATCTTCCATTGCCATGGCTAATACATGTTTAAACTGTGAAAACATCGCGATATTGACCAAATCATAAGCAGGCGTAAATCGTACATTCGTTTTATCAAAAAAGAGAGAAACGTTTTTACCGTGGCTGTCATAGTTGCTGATCATCAAATTAAAAGCTGCCAATTTATCAGCCATTGTTTGCTTTCTATTGGCGAAGACATACCATCAGTGAATGCAAATAGCTTTTCTAAGCTCGCACCATCACGGATGTGCTTAACATCTCGACCATCACCAAGGTTTCTCTCGTATTTATGCTCCCGAGATAAATTGAGCGCTTGGCAGCCATCAATCACATGACGCCGCATAACTTTGTTTAAATCTTTAACATACTTGCGATCAAACCGTTCAACAATCAGTGCGGGGTGCATACCAAAGCGACTAAACTCAACACTCGCGGTTGGCAAACCAACCGCCTCTGAAAGTTTCATGCAAAAATATTCATTGAGTACCAAGTTCAGACAGTTTTTCTTTTCAAATTTTAAAATATGCGTGGAGCAGAGCGAACCATCACCAAAACCAATTTGTCGTTTATCAACATTACTTTCATCATCAATAAATACGTTAAGCTTGTCTTGCACGCCCGCGACACTAAGCCGAGATTTGTCATCCCAAGTCAATAAACCAAACTCTTCTTTTGTATCAAGCCTTGCGATGAGTTCATCTTGTTCTAATGCTCTGAATATTGGTGTTAATTTGTGATCTGATTATTTATCGAATCACTCGGCTGCTGGCATAAAAGTGATAGCACCCGCGAGATCGTTACCTAAAGCTCGAATTTGTGAATAGACATTTTTTTCTGATACACCAAGATTTTCAGCTAATAATTTACGAGCTTCTCCTTCAGGTAGTGCGTTATCAAGATAGTTATAAGCCACTGTTGGGTTATGTTGATTGTTCAGCGCCAAATGGGGTGAAATAGCAAAGCCGCTCTGTTGCCAATTAGTAGAATAAGCGAGCTTTAAGAAGTGAGTACTGCTATCCAAAGACAAAACACCAATGGTTTTATCGCCGTACATTACATTGAGTTGATAGGCTGAAGATTGAGCCTCATTTTGCTTATTGGTCGATACCCTATTTTTTGATAACACGGCTAAACCCACTCAATTGTTATTGAATTATCATTTTTCTCATGGCTTTCAGAGTTAGCTAACGCGCTAGTGGTTAATTTAATACCTAAACCATTGAAAACAGAGAACATAGCCGCTAGTGTGCAATTGCCATTACCATTTTCAAGACGAGATAATGTGTTAATGCCAATACCACACAAAGCAGCACAGTCAGCCAGTTTTATACCGAGTGTTGTACGCTTAGCTTTGATCAGTTGCCCCAGTACCTCGGCATTACCAATAAACTCTTCGCAAGGTAGTTCAGAAACAGTTACCTTCTTTGCCATATTTACTTACCTATTAGAAACAAGATACAAAAATAATTAATCACCGCATGTAGTGATTATAGATACGCTAAAGCATTATTCAATTAAATTCACCAATAATGGTGAATTTAATTCATAGAATTGTACATTAATTACTTTATTCACCGAATTTGGTGAATAATGATTGATCCCCCCCTAAAAGGTACTTTTTCTTAATCCTCACTTGCACATCAGTTAACCGCCAACCCATGTAACCCGCGGTCAACGGCACACGCGCTGGAAATTCCCTTCACGTTATAAACGCAAAATAGTAATTATTGATAACCTAGTTAGCTCTTAAACTTTTTTTAAGCAAGTATTTATCAGGTAGGAGAGGTATTTTTTATCATGTGATGAATTGCTCCCAAAGGCAGTTAGTTGAATAAACTCAATGTCACTACTATTCTGAAAAAGCGTATAACTAGTAAATATCCTGAAAAAAACCGCCTAAATGGTAGGCCAGTATAAAATTAAGGGATGATTTTCATCCTTTTTTATGTCTAACCCATTAAAATAAAAGCCATAAGTTTGCAAACTATTATCGTTTTTACAAAAAGTTACGTTATAATCGACTTTTTATGGTTTTTGCATTATAATATAAGGTATCATTTCTTATGTCAGGGGTTGGTTATATGGCAAGACAAGTCGATTGATACTGAAACTACTGGCAAAAGTCCGTTTAGGGGCAGACATAGAGTTATCGAAATAGCTCTTGTAGAGATTGTAAATAACAAACTTACAGGTAAATACTATCAAACATACCTGAATCCCGAAGGCAGAAAAAATACCTCTAAAGCCTTGAAAATACATCACCTAAAAGATTCATTTCTAACTGACAAACCATTATTCAAAGATCAACTACCTGAAATACTAAAATTTATTGGTAAAAGTGAACTTATTTTTCAACAAAGATTTTGATCTTGAGTTTTTAATGAAGCCAAGCTTGCTAATTCCAAGGTGAATTTTAGTACCGACTATAAAGTTTACTGTAAAGAAAAGGTTATGAGTGCGACAAAAAGAACAACAAGGGATATATCGTTAAATGATGCCTGTCGAATGTATGGTATTGATTTATCTGAGCGAGTAGTACATGGCGCATTAATTGACGCTCAACTAGCATTGAAGAAGGTAGTTAAAAAGTACCTCATAAAAAGCTAGAACTACTCCTGAACAGTTTCTCTGTCAAGAGCATACAAAGGTTATCAAATTAACTTTTGTAAAAATCCCAATTGTGATAATTACGGTATCCCTCCAAAGTTTCCTGACCCATTGATAAGTCTAAATACAGCAATAAATTAGGCAATTATGAAATTAGAAAAAGCACTTGAGTCCAAACTTTCTATTACCAGAAAAATATTATTCTGTAAGCTATGTAAATCTTCAAGTATTGTCTTTAGCAATAAATCTTTTGTTCAAGAATCCAATAGGCTTAAATCAATTTATAGCTTAGATATACTGTCATGCCCTAATACCGCCTTGAAGCCAGATAAGCGCAAAGGTATTCCTGACGGTAGGCGATATGAAACCATTACGAAAAAAATTTATGGAAAAGAAAAGCAATTATCAAGGTTAAAGAAAGCTTGTCCTAATCATGAGAAGAATCTTCTTGAACACTCTCATTTGTACTGGCTTGATAGCAAAAACACTAAAAAACTAACAAACACCAAAGGTTTACCAAAAAAATCGTATATCCAGACAAGGATGGTAATTATCATTATCAACGTGAAGCGGTATCTCAAACCTTTAAATGCAAAAATTGCCATACTAAATTTACTGCGGCATTAAACCCACAAAAAGGACAGCGAAACCAGCAGATTAATCACTTGTTATTCAAAATCCTGATTAATAAAGGAATTATTAATCGAATTGCAGAATTATTAAATATCAATCATCCATTAATTTATTCAAGGATAGAGTTTTTTACAACCAATGCATTCAATTTGAACAATATCAGTTGTTGCAAAATATGCACAAACTAAAAAATAAAAGTTAACAGTGTAGATAGGCTTAAATTTGATGCAAACTGACTTCTAAAGCTGATGCTAGAAGAACGCCTTTGTACAATCTAGACGGTTGATAATAATTCAAGGTATGTTCTAGCTAGTACGCTAAATTTTGATTTTACGTCTGATTATAAGTCTCTATTCAAAGAATTTAAGCGGATCGGTGATTATGAAAAAGAGCCATACAAAAGACGTTATCAACAATACTGTTTGCCTGATGAACCCTTGAAGATGGTTTTGATGCAACAACACCACAAAGCATTTATTAGTTCAGCAAACTTATTCAATGCTTGCTCATTTTGAGTTAATTAAGCCTTATATTGATACTGCTAAACAAGCTTATTTATTTGCAGACAATGATAATGGGTTAGATATATCAATAACCAAAGTTTTTAAAAAACAAATTAAATCAGGAAAACTGCAAGCCTGTTGTGTTAGATCACGCAAGTTACTTTTAGGCGAAACAAGCATGGAAAAGGGCTTTGAATGGATACATCAAGAAGAACCTGTCATTGAGGGGCATTACCTTGATTTAAAATTACTTACACAGTGCGATGATTACCTTTTAGATAATGCTTCAACACATGGTGTCGATAATTTTTTTAATATCCTAAGAAGACGATTAAATATGGTCGAAAGGCCACTTAGAGACTCACCTAATAAGAAAGACAACCACCAAGAAGAAAAGGAACTTTCGGCTAAAAATGGTAAATATCAAAAATGGAATCTTTATGGCTCATACAACCCAAAATATGCTGCTATGTTGATTGAAACTCTGAGAGTCTACTATATTCTAAGTGATGAAAAAAGATTAAGAATAAAAATACAGTTAAGAACACCAAACACCAGCTCAAAAGCTTGGCTTAGTTGATAAAGCTTTTGATATTCATGATATTTTGGAATTTAGCATTGTTGACACAGTATTAAAACAAAAGGAGTAATAATATAAATAAAATCAACGTATTTAATATTACTATTTTTTTGATTAAATCAGAGTGAAAGTATCGTATTGACTTTAACAATTCTTTTTGAAACTTTTGATCAGATGTTAATTCTAAATCTTCTAAATATGAATCTTCATCGAAAGGTAAGTTTTCGTTTTCATATGAAGATTCGTTTTCCTTATTCATAGTTATTCTGATTGAATTTAGAAAAACATCATTATATTCATTGATTAATATATTACGAATTGAATTAGCATCTATAAAATAATCCAAGTATATGATGGACATTGTATAAAAATATTTAATCTAGAATTTTTTAGCCAGTAAACCTTTAGAAAGGGATAATACAATTGATTTTGGTGCTTTCAAAGATATAGATAGTGTTCCTTCATAATAATTCATTTGTCCCACGTATACTCCTTCGTTGACAAAATCATTATCTTTTTTTGCTGGTTCGCATTCTGTAATTTCAATTGAAATTGAATCTGGATTAATTTTTTTAACGTGTCCTCCTTCTACAAGTATATAAATTTTGTCGAGTTCCGAAGTATCTAGTTCAGCATTAATTATTATTTTTTCTGCCTGTTTAGAAATGACATTTTTACCTAGATTATTTTTGTCAAATTTTTTGTCAAAACGGCTAAGTGAGGTACTTAAACTGAATGATTTAGATACCGAAACATTTTTTAATGTCAATCGGGCTGAGTAAATTTTTTATCCACTTGTAGGAGGTTTCCTCTGTAAATTCTTTGATAAATACGTTTTCTGCCATAATTTTCTCCATGTATTTAAACAATTACACAAAGAAAACTCATGTCAAACTCCACCCAATATAAACACATGTGTTTACATTTTCGTCAAATATGGTTTATTTAGAGTATATAAAATATTTAAAGTAAGATGATAAACAAATTTAAATTTAGTAATTTAAGCCTAACAAGAAAGAGCCTTATAGTTTTTATGTGGTTAAAACCTGCTTTTCCTTTTTGTAATATATAAAAAGACAGGATTTAATAATCACCCTCAATATAATAGTTGTCTTTTATTTGGCACTGTTAGCCCTAACAACATCAGCAGTGATTAAAGAAAAGTAAAACAACTTTATTGGTATGCCTTTATTCATATATTGTATGGAAACTTAATCGTTGCCTTATTCTGTCTTTCTTCTGCGAGAATTTTGAAAGTTGATCGAAGGACGATTAATTATGAACTTTTTAGAAATTGAGATTTTTTTATTATATTATTATTGATATTGTTAGGTGTTTTTTTGAATATTTAAAACTAAAAAAGTAAATGAGAATGACCCTTATCATGCTTTCGATAGGTTAATTGAGATAACCAATATCGATATCAAAGAGGTTCATGAAAATAACAATTATAGTGTATTAGACACAACCATATGGAGTTGCCTGAACGAGAAAATATAAAATCAAATACAGTACGCAAAAACGTGCTAACAGTAATACTGTACCTATGCCCAAAGATAGCTTTGCCTCTGATTACATTCGAAATACATCGATTACACCATTATTATATATTTGGTAAATTACATAATAGAGCTTGAAAAAAATAACATAGATTGCCAATAGGTGAATATGTAGAAGGCAAGTTTTCTCCAAAAATTAAATAAAAGCATTAACTAAAACAGCAATAGCCAAAATCCAAATTGCTGTCGTGGTGTTTTTCATTGGCAACTGTAGATTATTGATAACTTGTAATAACTGTTGGTGAGAAATCTGTTCCGCTGTCATTTCTGGTTCTTCTGGTACAAAGAATCATCCTCGTCTTCATCAAGGCTTTTCTCAAATATGGTTGCCTACAGAAATACTTGAAACAAACGCATTTGAACGATCATTTATCAAAAATCACGAGAATGATATGGTTCTCTTAGTGAGTCATCTACTTCAAATGTAAAAGATACAAACTCTGTATAAACCTCTAACTTGGCGTTATTGTCAGCCTTAACCCTTGTTACGATGGTTTGAAGTTGCTCTTCAGGCATATACATTTCAAAGATAATATCATCTTCACCGATCATAATTCATACGGAAGCAACTGAAACCAGCATTCAATTTTTTGTGGTCTTCTTGCGCTGGTTTTCCTGCTCTAAGATTTATATTATTTCTCCACTTGGACGTACAATATTAAATTCATCTTCATTATCCGATTCTTCAATACAATAGATATAATCTCGTATTTTCTTCATTAACTTTAGCCGTAATAATAAAAGAAGTTTTAAATTATCAAAATCCCATTCATGTGTGTTTATATGGGTGATAACTTTTACATTTTGAAGCGGAAGTGCTATCGAGTTCAACCTTCTGTTCCACTTAAGGTTATGCTTTCCATCTAACTCAATATATTCAACATCTGAAATTACATCTCCTTTTAATTAAAATTGATTACTGTTGAGTTAACGTTCCTTTGATTTCTAACACACTTTGATCTTGCTCTTTTAAAGATATTAATTTTTTGCAACATAAGGTTTAGATGCTGCAACTAGAACGGGTACAACTCTTCTTAAATCACCAGATGAACCAGTCGAAATTACTGTTGTTTTCCAAATCTGTTTTTGCTTTTCAGTTTTCTTGTATTCATTAAGATCTAATGCGTCAATAAACATATATCTAGTAAATGTTGTATACGTTCCTGTATGAGTCGTAGAGCCAGTTACGCCATATGTTGGCGTGTAAGTAGTCGTTGAGTTTACTGTTGCTGTGTTTCCATATGTGCTGACTGTACCGTATGTATTTGACGATGAAACGCCAGTTTTGCCCTCATGTAGGAAGTGAATAGGTGTATTGGTTAGTTTTCGGTTCACCAATACCATAACCTAAAAATATAGCCACATTAGCATCTTTAATATCTTCTGCCTTAATAAAGCCTTGTGCAGACAAAGCCCGATGAACGTAACTAGCATAATCTACGGTAACACCTTTGTATTAGGCAAAAACATATCTTTTTAGCTTAACGTACATAAGCACAACCTGAAAGAACAAGGGTCAGAGCCAGAATTTTGATAAATTTTCATAATCAATCCTTGCTTGCATAAGTAGGCAGTAGTGAATAATTTTTAAATTTGATTTATTATCGAATTAGTGTGAATATATCATTATATAGAAAAATTTTGTATTTAATATTTATGCTCCTAATCATAAATTGTTAAAAACAAACCTGATAAATATCATCTAGTTAGATAAAGCAAATATAACGCAAGTTGTTGCATTTAATTTTAAGCCAATAAAATCAAATAGATATAAAAAAACTGAGAGACTATTTATCCCTCAGTTTCCTACCAGCCTACCTAAATGGCGGTTTTTATTGTATATTTTAACTAAGTGAAACAGACTGAAACATCATTCGATATTTTGATCTGAATATAGATAAAAACACCTTCAATAACTTACAAGTAAAAATAAACCCAAAAACAATATCAGTAACCACTTTAGTAACCAACAAAAAAGCAAGATAACATTTATCGGCTCATTTATTCTTATCTAATTTTTTTAAAACTGCTCTTAAATATCGATGAATATCCCTTATAGCTAATTCGAACTGTTGCATATTTTGCAACAGTTCGAATTAGCATTAACAAGCAACAACATTATTATTAACAGTATCTATAAGCTTAATAACATTTGTTACTTGCGCATCATCAAACACACCAAACAAGCCTTGGTCGTGTACGTTAGTGAACGGTGGCTCAAATAACATTTTCTTTTCAATCATACCGTTTCTTGTTAGATAACTAATAATATTGTTAATAAAGGTCATTTGGTCTGGTTTTAATGCGCCAGCTTGAATAAATTCGGCAAATATCGCTTGAGCAACAGTTACCTCTAAACCAACAATACTACGGATGAATTCACCTAAGGGTTTATCGCCGTATGTTTCAATATACTCTTCTTTGGTGCCGACTGTTTTACCATCAAATAATATACGCTCTAGTTCATTAAGTTCAGTTGCAGTAATTGGTTTATTGGTTTTAAGCTTTCTGATAACCAAATGGTCATAATGGTTACGTACATAAGACTCTACGCGGTCTTTGTAACTTTTCATTGCCGTATAAGCTGGTATTAAATCGTGCGCTTCCATAGCGCCGTGATCTAAGGTGTCTTCAAATGTAGTAATTACTTGAACTTGCTTATCTTTGTCTAAATACTTCAATAAATCTCGTATTGATACTCTAACGTTATCTAGTGTATTAACATTAATAACTTTCCAAAAATCTGTGGTTTGCAGTTCAGCTAACAACTCAGCCTGCAGGCTAACGGCAGGAATGTTTTGTTTCTTTAATAAATCTCGGGCGATGCCGCTAATTTTATTAACGTAGCGGTCGGTACTATGCGCCGCAGTTAACAACGCCAGCTGAAAATTAAGAATTAAAATATCAAAGCGTCTAGCGAATTCGTCGTCACCTTTTATCGGTAAAATTAACGTTGAAAGGTTAGTGTTAATGTCTAACATGTCGTTTTTACTAATACTTTGCCAGCGTTTCTTATTACTAAATTCAGTTACCGCTCTAAGCTTGGCTTTTACCACAAAGCGTTTATCATCTAACGAGGCTACCGCTATGTTTAATTCATCAATATAGCTTTCGGCTAATGCTTTTTGCTCATCACTGCTGTTTGAATCGTCTCTGATCATCAATGCTATTTCTAATTTAGCTTCAAATATTTGCTGGGTAAGACCTCTTACTACGTTGCCTTTGGCACCGTTAGGGTTAGCGCCAAAAATTCAAAGTTTTCACAGTAGTCGAAAATAACAAAGTCTTTTTTATCGTTTGTTGTGCCGTCTTCATTCAAACCAAACAGGCCTTTGCACAAACGTACCACGGCCAATCATCTGCCAGAACTTGGTTGAAGACTTCACTTGTTTGAAGAATACTAAATTAACCACTCTTGGTGCATCTACGCCTGTATCCATCATATCTACGGATACTGCTATTTGCGGGTCGTTTTCTTCATATTCATCAACAAATACATCAAGCAAGTCTTGTGCTTTAGTTTCGTAATTGTCGATAACACGTAAAAACTTGCCTGCATATTCAGGGTAGTTTTTATTAAAACGTTTTTCTATAAAAATGGCGTGGTCGTGGCTTTTGGCAAAGATAATGGTTTTACCTAATTTATCGCCACCTTCAACCTTAATACCCTCTGTCATTAAATGATTAAGTACTTGGTCTACCGTATGGGTATTGAATAGCCAACTATTTAGCGCGGCGCTAGATATTTCGTCAGGCACTTCATTCGTGGTTGGATCACCAAACTTCTCTTCATACTGCTTTTTTTCTGCATCGCTCAGTTCATTGTACTTTATGCCATCACGCACAAATTTAAGTGGTACCGACATTGCGTTAGGCGGTACTAAAAATCCTCTTTAACCGCTTTATCTAATTCATAGGCAAAGGTAGGGTTATCGTCTTCAATACCAAATAAACCATAGGTATCGTGGCCTACTTCATTTTTAGGGGTTGCGGTTAAACCTACTAACATGGCATCGAAATAATCAAATATGGCTTTGTATTTTTGATAAACTGACCGATGCGCTTCATCAATAATAATTAAATCGAAATGACCAACACCATAAAAACGTTCTTCGTCTGCACGCCTGCTATCAATTTTATTCATGATGGTTGGATAGGTAGAAAATACGATACGGGTGCCCTGATTTTCACCCGAGCCTAAGAGTTCTTTTTCTTTGGTTAAATCAATATTCGAAAGGTGTGGCAAATAAGTCGTAAAGTTGTTTTTTGCTTGGGTAACTAAGGCATTACGATCAGCTAAGAATAATACGCGCTTAGCCCAGTTACATTTAGTCATCATGTCGGTAATAGCCGCAGCTACTCGTGTTTTACCACTACCTGTTGCCATAACCAATAAGCTTTGTCTTGAGCCACTACGTAGCACCTCAACGGTGTTGCCACTAATATCTTTTTTGTTAACTGTTTTAACGCAGTTTTCAGCGACACGTGCAATGGCTTCTAACTGGTAAGGGCGGTCTTTCCCAGCAATGTCTAAATTTACTTTAAACTGACGTAAGTCTTGTCGTCCGTCTATTGGATCTCGCTTTTTAATGAGCAGCGCTAATTCGTCTTTAGTGAAAAAACCTTGTACTTCACGCTCAGGGCTAAATTGGTCGTCCCACAAATAAGTTTCAAAACCGTTGGTGTAGAATATTATAGGGCGTTGACCTTTCATTGTTTCTAAACAATCAGCATACAGTTCGGCTTGGTGTTTACCCTTCTTTGGGTTATCCATGGTTTTTTTAGCTTCAACTACCGCTAATGGTAAGCCGTCATCACCCCACAACACATAATCAACGTAGCCATTGCCTTTAGGGTTGGTATTTATTGGCATACCAACAACATGGTATTCAAGGTCATGACCTTGTTTTAAGTTTGTCCAGCCGGCCTCTTTCAGTGCTAAATCAATATAACGTTCGCGGGTTTCTTTCTCTGAAACTAGTAAGGAATTGCCGTATCAAACTCAACGGTTTTTTCACGCTCATCTTTACGGGCAGTTATTTCGGCTTGATGCTGTTCTATTTGTTGTTTTAATAAGGCGTTTTCTAGTCCTTGTTCAAGTAGTTTCTTTTCTGCGGTACGGTTCGCTTTATTTTGCGCTTCAATTTCGGCTAATAAACTTAACAGTTGTGCTTGTTCTTGGTTTTTATCTTTATTTGTATTTTGGACAGGTCTTTCTGCTGGCGCTTTACGAGGAATAAGTGCCTCGTCAAATACTTGTATTTCTTCGGATTTAGGGGGCGGGGTTTTACCGTAATAAATAGCGAGGAAGCGTAAAAAACGAAAAAGGTATTTAAGTGATGTGAGGGCGTCGTCTGCGCTAGTGCGTTTTGACCCATTTACCTGAGAAGAAGCATGAGCAGCATTATTGCCAATTTTACGTATTAAGTTTAACTCGCCAAACATAGTACGATTAAATAACGCTTTAAACTCGTCAACGTGCATTAAGGTGCTTAAGTCAGCGCGCCATGGGCGTTCTAACTTACGCTCATTTTCATATAACCAGTTAACAGCATTTTCTAACACACTACGCGATAATACCGCAGAAGCCTTAGGTGAAATAAAAACCAATTGCTCAGCTTCAACTACATCAACATGCAATTCAGGAAAATCGGCCTTCACGAAGGTAAAGTTGCTATTACTGCTGTTATTCTTGGCGTTAATCATACCAAACGCTTCCTTGTTATTGTTACTTATTAGCGACAAGCTAAGTTGTTGTTAATTAGCTGTTAGCTCGCCTTTAAACGCTTTCTGTAAAAGGCTATTAAATAAATCATCTGATTTTTTCAGAGCTTGTTGAGCTAGCTTATTTTGTTTCTCAATATCTTGAACTCGTTCAGAGAATTTATTTTGCAACTCAATAGGCGGTAAAGGGACATTAAGTGACTTCAACTTTGCTTTTGAAATATTGAGCATTGAGCCACTTGTTCCTGTTGCAACTTTCCTTAAATTTTCCCTAAAACCATCATGAGTCAATAGGAACTTAAGGAAATAATTTGAAATACAGGTTTTCTTTAGCTCCAGTCTCCAAATTTTGTCTGGCAAAAATAGATTTTCGTAATCTTTATCTACAATGCACACAGCGCCAACTAACTCTCTTGTATTGGCACGACTAAATAACAGATCTCCTTTACAGGGTTTTACTAAAATTTCTGGAATTTCAGACTCTTCAACTATCTTGCATTCATTTTCATTAAAGATACCAGTTGTTACGGCACTAATTTTAATTACAGCTTTTTCACCTTTTTGTATTTCTCTTACTGTCCCAGAAACACTTTTACCACCAACAATATCATCGAAATTTTCGCCCAGTATAGAAACATTCCATTTTTTATTATTAAGAACGGGGTCACCAAACATATCCAAAAACAATGACTGGCTTAGGCGGTCGTAATGTTCGACAAGTTGTTGGTCTTTTTGTCTTAAGCTGTTTGCCGCATCTAAAATCTCAGCAATCTTTTTTTGTTCTGCGAGTGGTGGGAGTGGGATAGTAACTTTGCTCAAGGTCGCTTTTGATATTTCCTTGAAAGTTGCACCGTTACCTAAATCCTTGAGCTGAGGAACAATCTTCATAATGGCATAATACAAATAATCTATATTTAAGTTACCTTTAGGTATTAATGACTTAAACCCTTGGTTTGTACACGCCTCTTCGCTATTGATAGCTATATGACCTATTGGAGCTCTTGAACTAAGTAGTAAAGATTTAGTAGGCAACAATCTTGCGGAGCAACTTGCTAGACCTTCTTTTGTTATTTTCTCGGGGGACTCTTGAACATATTTAGATTTGAGTTTACTTAAGTCTTTCGGGGTAAACCAATTTATGTTGCCAGTCCAATATTCATCGACTTTTCTTGAAGGTGTTGAACCGCTTATAATTTCACAACAATCAGCTAAACTGACCTCATTAAAGCTTAAAGTATTAATCACGTAACAATCCTTTCAGCACAGTCAATGCTACATTTCTTTCAACATCTAATTTTTCAATGTCTGCGATAATATTACTAGGTGAGTCATATTCTACTTCTTCGTAAACAATTTCTTTATAACGATTAATGCTTAAATCCCAATCATTATTTTTAATTTCGTCAAACGGTACTAAAAAGCTTTTATCGGTGCGGCTTCGGCTCTTTTCTAGGGATTCTTCAGTGGAAGTTTCTGAACTTAATGATTTATAACGAGCGATAATATCAGCAATGTCATTATTAACGTTTTTACCGTCAACGAGTTTTTCAGCTAACTCAGCACGCTTATCGTCTAAGCTGTAACCGTCGGCTTGCATGTCGTAAAACCACACGCCGTGACTGCCTTTCGCATTAGTGCCGCCATTATTGGTTTTAGTGAAAATTAATATTGCAGTACTTACGCCCGCATAAGGTTTAAATACACCGCTTGGCATTGAAATAACGGCATCGAGTTTATGGCCTTCAACGATGGTCTGCCTAAGTTGTTTATGCGCATTTGATGAGCCAAATAATACCCCGTCAGGAATAATTCCCGCACAACGGCCACCTATTTTCATCATACGAAGGATTAGCGACAAAAACAGTAATTCGGTTTTTTTAGTTTTAACGGTTTTCAGTAATGAGCTTTCAACACCGTCGTAATCTACAGCCCCTTTAAATGGCGGGTTAGCAAGAATAAGGTCAAACTGGTCACGTACATCTTTGTTTGCTTCACTAAGGGCATCACGACCGATAAGCTGTGGGTTTTCAATACCGTGTAATTGCAGATTCATCGCACCGATACGTAACATGGTGCTGTCGAACTCAATACCTGTGAACATGTCGCTATTGTAGTGTTTACTAAACTTTTCATCGTTAAAAGGTGCTTGTTTTCCTCTTTATGAAAATACTCGCCAGCAGCCACTAAGAAACCAGCACTACCACAAGACGGATCACATATGGTGTCGTCTTTTTTCGGTTGCGTCATTTCAACCATCATTTTAATAATGTGGCGTGGTGTTCTAAATTGTCCGTTAGTACCTGCGGTGGCTATTTTTGATAAGAGGTATTCGTATAAATCACCTTTGGTGTCGCGGTCATCCATTTTGATTTTATCAATCATTTGAATAACTTGGTCGAGCAACTTAGGTGTTTGTATCATGAAAGTGGCACCTTTCATGTATTGTGAGAATACACCTGCCGCATTCATGTGTTCAAATACCGTTAAGTTGTCGGTGTCTGCTTGTGGCATGGTGAACAGGTTATAAATAACCTCTGGGTCTTTATCTTTAAAGTTGTGCCAACGAAACTTTTTATGCTTTTGTATAATGCGTTGGTTACGGGGATGCCAAACGTGTTGGCTTTCTTTTCTTCTAACAATTGGCTTTCGTCGATACGACGTTCAAATCCGGCCATCAGCGTTTCCTGAATTAATCTTTCAATTGTCGGTGTCTGCTTGATTGGTTGATAAACAAATGCGTTATCCGATGCCGAAACATGGTGCAAATATTTCTATGCTTTAACTCAAATAACCTCAACATACAACGATGGTCAGTGAGCACCAAAATGCCACCTTTATCTCAGCCGGTGAATTAAACGACAACTTGCCAATTGAGCTGCTTAACGGGCTTCATGAAGATGTTTACCCGCGTACCGGATGTTTTTCCGCGATGCGGTTGATTTTCGAAAGTCGATAAATGGCTTGGCGGCTATCATGCAGCGCTGAATCGTTTTTTGTAATAAAGGCCGCGAAGCTTAAAGTTTTATATTGGGATAAGACAGGATTTGCGCTTTGGTAAGCGGAAAAAGACAAATTCAAATGGCCAAAAACTTTCCCAGCAATGTGAACTTATCCGAGCAACAACTCACATTGGCTTTTTGATGTCCTTTTCAAGCGGTTAACTATGGCTCTGTCGCCTTATAACCCATTTTATCGATCACGAAATAATCTAAATAAGACCAACAGTTCGTCGATACGACGTAACGAAAAAATTACTTGCTGAAAAAGAAGCGTTAATTGCCAAGTCGAATTACTTTAGAAGAGCAGTTTCGCTGCCCAACAACAACGCTTTGGTGCGAGCAGCGAAGGCCATCCTGCACAAGGTGACTTATTTAACGAAGCCGAAGCAGAGCTGGATGTGCGCTAGATGCCTCAGAAACAACCGTCACTACGGTTAATAAAAAAGCCGGTACGTAAAAAGCTCGCGTGAAACGATTATTCATGATATTTGACGATAAAACCTGTACGTGTTGTGGCAATGATTTACATCAAATGGGTATTTTTTATTCCCACAAGTGAAAGTCATTGAGCATGTTAGGCTCTGCCGGTCGTTGAAAAGAAGGTACACCTTCAATTAGTTATCAAGGGCATTAGTTTCCAAATCATCACCAGCAAATATCAATATGCGCTACCGCTTTATCGGCAAGAAAGCTTGTTTAAACAATACGGCATTGAGCTGAGCCGTAAAACCATGGCGGATTGGATGATAAAAAAGTGCGGCGTTATTTACGCACTTTATCAACGGCTACAAGCGATACTATTACAGCAATTACCGATGAAACCACCTAAGGTTATCAGTTAAAATCAAAAGCTATATTGGCTTTATTGTACCGGCACCGATTCACCGAATAACACACCAACACCCAACATTGTACTTTATGACTACCAATCCGGTCGGGCTGGTCAATGCTGTCGATTATTTACAAGACTTTACCGTTATCTGCAAGTCGATGGTTATGCCGGTTATGAAAAAACCACAGCAACCTTGGTTGGTTGTTGGGCACACACGCACGCCGAAAATTTATTGAAGCGCAAACCGACAAACCGAAAGGTAAAACAGGCAAAGCCGATATTGCCTTAAGCATGATACAAAAATTGTATCGATTATCAGCTTAAACTGCCGATGATAAATATCAACAACGTCAGGAAAAACTCTTTCACCAGTGGCTTGAAAAAGCCATGTCGTAACCTACTGCGGGTATAAACTTACGCTACATTGATATGGTCACCTAACCCTGATAACAATCGCGCAGAGCGCGCGATTAAACCGTTTGTGATAGGCCGTAAAAATTGGTTGTTCTCAAACACCGCTAATGGCGCTAACGCCAGTGCGATGCTGTACTCGATAATTGAAACAGCTAAAGCGAATGGATTAACGCCTTTCGATTATGTTGCTCATTGTCTTGAACAACTGAGCGATCAAAATGCAGATATTGAAACCTTACTATTGGAATGTAAAACTTAGCTAGGTGCTGTTCACCGGACGATTACGGTTGCTGATGCCGCCCGTCCAAAATGATTCCCATATTTTGTCGACTTGGCTCTTAAGTTCACCTGTTATCATAGTTTCTCTAATTTGTTACTGCTGAATTGTTATTATCAGGCAAACAGTATGCTTACCCGATGAATTATATTGTTAATGGATGTTTAAGCTGTATACGTTGCGACGACTTTTGCTTCGCAATTAAACGCATATGCGAAAAACTCTACCATATATTCGTAAGCGGCTTGTCTATAAATGTGATTAACGGGGCCTAACCCTGATATTTCACACTGCCAGCCGCTATCTGTAGTTTCTTTAAAGGTGGCGGTAATATGCTCACTACGCTCTAACTTAACAATGCCAAACCACTGAATTATGTCTGCACTGGGTGTACGCTGCTTTTCATCTTTAAAATTCGATAGTTTGATATAACATTCACCGTAGAGATCATTAATGTCAGACCATTTATTTAAGTGTGTTATTAATTTGGTGATGTAACCGACAAGCCCTCTATCTCTTGCCATTGATATAACGTTATAAAAAAAGGGATAAGAGCCGTAACTTGAATAAGCGCCAAAACTTTCGTTGTAATCTTCAAGCGCCATCGGTTCGGTATTCAACACTTCGTATACGTTAGCGCCGATGTAATCTAACGTTTGTTGAAATAGCGATTTTAGAGCGTGCAAAGGGGAGCGGGAAGGCCTGATGGCGGCATGTAACTCTATGAAGGTTTTTATCGCTAAATTATTATCGTAAAAGGTTATATCCCCATTGCAAATAGACTCAAGAAAAAAGGTAGCACACTCTTCATTGTTTAAGATGTACTCTGCAGAGTTTTCGAATAAATGCCCATAATAAAATAAATCATCTAAATTCTTGGTGACAGCATATAGGCTATTACCTTGAGCAACGGTATTATGTAATCCTTTTTAGTACTAATTCATTCATTTAAATGATACATCCAAGTATTGTTATTATTTAGTGCCACACTGGCAAACCTTCCCAATTTTCAGGGAAACCCATCGCTGTTACATCAATATTGTGATTTTCAATCAATGTTTTAAGCTTAAATCTCCAATGATTATTAGGACTGATTTCATCCATTAAATAAGCACACATCACCAAGGTGTTATACAGCTTATTGTTTTTACTCTTATTAAAGCTTTGTAATAATTCAGGCTCACCATTAGTAGGTAATTTCATAGTAATGGTAAAGTCACGATTCCATAACCTTGAATGATGTGCACATATGTTCCGAACAGTCGTAATATGATGTAAAAATGATGATAAGGCTGCTTCTTTTAATTTATAAGCGTCAGCAATATCCATTTTTATTGCCCGTCTGCCGATAACGTCATAACAACGAGATAAACCACCAAAGCTCATTACTTCACAAATAATCCAAATAGCAGGCGTTGCTTCATCATACTTGTATTGTTGGTTTTTGATATGTTTGTCTGAGGTTCGAACAAGCTCTTCAGATAATTTATCAATAAATTCTTGATGGTTAAATTTTTTGCTGAAGGCTTCAGCGTTTAGATGGGCATGTGAACCATACTTTTTAGATAAGTGATATGCCCACTGTGTACGTAGTGATACTTCAATACGTTCAATGGCATCAAGTAGTAATAACCTGAGTTCTCGATCAAAAATATATAAATTTAATATTTGCTCAAAAGTTGTGCCTACAGCGAATTTATGTGAATTATGATCATTGATAAAAGACCAGCAATAAGTACCTAAACGGTAATAATTAATATGGCTAAGATAGGTAATTGCACTTTGTTTATCTTCAACATGTAAGCCTCGTTCAAAAAGGCGTTCAAGCTGTTGTTCAAAAGTCAGAGAGTCTTTAGAGAATTGCATGATGTCTTCCTTTTATCATGCGGTAGAAATAAATAACCCTCGCAGGGCGCTGTTCTTATGGGTAGCGGGAGGGGTGTTGTTGCCGCTAATTATAATGAACAATTGAATTTGTGCAAGTTGTTTATAAATAAAACATGCAAGGATATGTAAGGAATGATTGCTATTTTTCATTTGAGACTTATTCGTTTCTATCAATAAACAAAGCGACTAACGCTTGATTGATATAATAATTGTTTCGACCTATTTTTTCTTTATGTAATAAACCTATTTCTACTAGTTGTTCAAGATACTTAGCTGCGGTTAAGCGCGTTACATCAAGATCATTCATGATAAATTCAATTTTTGTATAAGGATGATTAAACAAGTTATTGAGTAGTTCTTGACGATATATCTTGGGTAATTCTTTCCGTATTTTTTGTTTAAAATCACGCATAAGTAGTTTAATACTTTTAATCAGCATAATAGTTTCTTTAGCTGTTTGAGTAATACCTTCAAGCATATATAACAACCACGGTTCCCACTTTCCAGTATCACGTACCGCTTGTAAGTTTTTATAATAATCCGTTTTAGTTTTAATTAAGTAGCGACTTAAATAAAGTACAGGTAAGTCGAGTAAGTCTTGCGCCACTAAATACAACATATTAATAATACGGCCAGTTCGGCCATTACCATCGTAAAATGGATGTATGCTTTCGAACTGGTGATGAATGATTGCCATTTTAACGAGTGGATCAGCCGTGCATACTTCATCGTCATTAATGTATTGAACAAGGTTATCCATTAAACGTTCTATTTCTTGTGGGTGCTGTGGAGGTGTATAAATAACTTCGGCCGTTTGGGCATTTTTAAGTTCAGTACCGGGTAATTTTCTTAAACCTGCTTTATTACGTTCCAATGTTTGTTGAATAACCAAAATATCAGATAATCGTATTAACCCTTTTCCTCGAACTAATGCAAAACCTTGCCTTAATGCAATAGCATAGTCTTGAACTTCTTTGTTGTAGGATTTAACGCTGCTTCAGTTAATAATTCAGCTTTGAACAATTCATCATGTGTGGTGATAATGTTTTCAATTTCCGAGCTATGTTTAGCTTCTTGTAAAGTAAGCGTGTTTATTAATATAGCTTCATTAGGAATGGATTCTGCCACACCTTTTAATTCAGTTAAATAACGATGAGCAACAGCCGTTTTTTTAAGTACTGCTCGGGTTTCCCATTGTTCTATATTAGCTAACGGTAATTCATCCATTTTTGTACTCATTATTGTCAGATCAGAATATGTATAAATACCAAGTTAGTTTATACACATGAAGTTAACATGTATATAAAATCTAGATATTTATACATGTTTTAATGTTATGTATAAATATCTCGATAATATCGACACGTTATTAAGATATGTTTATGTGATCAACATGAGAAAGTAATGTATTTATAGCATTTGTAAGTAATATCTCATTAGATTATAGCTGATCAGTTTTGTGATCAAAACACTGATCAATGACTGATCAAATATGTATTAAAACCTATCCAATTGAAAAATATAATATTTTATTTAACTGAACAGCTCTTTGATTGTTTGGTTAAAGAACTAGCTTTTAACTCACTTCATAATATTACTTGCTACTTCACTATGGGGTAACTGGTTATATTTCATTACGATATAGATTTAATGTACCTCAAAAATTTCGGTCAGACTTATATATTTTTATTTGCTGTTTTCTCTCGTTAAGTTCAACAGCTCCTATATATCGCCTTTTATGTTGTGCATACATTTTAATCAAGTATGGTGAGCCTCCATATATTTCATCAACAAACGAAAGTTGCTCTAATTGTTCAAAGCTAAAGTGCATATTCCGGAGCATCGTGAACAATGATTCCGGCCCATCGTGAACACCCATACTGGTTTTAGCGTGAACGCTTATTCCGGTTTTATCGTGAACACTTTTTACTGATTTTCCGGAATCGGTGTTCACACCAAACCAGTACAATTTCAACGCATTGATTATTACTTACTTTGTAATCGTCCGGTGAACAGCACCTAGCTAAGTTTTACATTCCAAGGTAGTAAGGTTTCAATATCTGATTTTGATCGCTCAGTTGTTCAAGACAATGAGCAACATACTCGAAAGGCGTTAATCCATTCGCTTTAGCTGTTTCAATTATCGAGTACAGCATCGCACTGGCGTTAGCGCCATTAGCGGTGTTTGAGAACAACCAATTTTTACGGCCTATCACAAACGGTTTAATCGCGCGCTCTGCGCGATTGTTATCGATGGTTAGGTGACCATCATCAATGTAGCGTATCAGTTTATACCATTGGAGTAGGTTATTGCTGCTCCTAAGGCTGTTTTTGGCGGTACATTGGCTTTTTCAAGACTGGTGAAACAACGTTGTTGATATTTATCATCGGCAGATTTATCTTTTAAGGATTTCTAATCGATACAATTTTTGTATCAAGGCAATATCGGCGCCTGTTTTACCTTTCGGTTGTGCGGTTTGCGCTTCAATAAATTTTCGGCGTAAGTGTGTGCTGGTTTGTGGTTTTTTCATAACCGGCATAACCATCGACTTGCAGATAACGGTAAAGTCTTGTAAATAATCGACAGCACGCTGATTGGTAGTCATAAAGTCCGGTGCCGGTACAATAAAGCCACATCGATAACCTTGAGGGTGGTTTCATCGGCTTGAATAACGCCTTGCTGTAATAGTATCGCTTGTAGCCGTTCGGCGTAAATAACGCCGCACTTTTTATCATCCAATCTGCCATTTTCCGTATTGTTTAAACAAGCTTATAAAGCGGTAGCGCATATTGATATTTGCTGGTGATGATTTGGCTTAACAGTGTGGCGGTGGCAATGCCCTTAGGAATTGGGCATTGGCGCTAATTGAATTTTTGTCGAGGTACCTTCTTTTTCACACGACCGGCAGCCAGTAACATGCTCAATGACTTTCACTTGTGCGGGAATAAATTCGCTTTTCACTTCTTCGCCCATTTGATGTAAATCATTGCCACAACACGTACAGGTTTTATCGTCAATATCATGAATAATCGTTTCACGCGGTAAATCACTTGGCAGCTTTTTACGTACCGGTTTTTTATTAACCGAGTGACGGTTGTTTCTGAGGATCTAGGCAACATCCAGCTCTGCTTCGGCTTCGTTAAATAAGTCACCTTGTGCAGGATGGCCACCAAAGCGTTGTTGTTGGGCAGGAAAAACATGAGTCGAGCCGCTTGCTTGGCAATTAACGCTTTCAAGTAATTTTTGAGTCGCTGATTCATCAGTCAGGCTAAACTGTTGGTCTTATTTAGATTATTTCGGATAAACTACACAGGTTATAAGGCGACAGAGCCATAGTTAACCGCTTGATGACCAAGGACATCAGCCGTTTAGCAGCCAATGAAGCTGTTGCTCGGATAAGTTCAGCGATTGCTGGGAAAGTTTGGTTGGCCATTTGAATTTGTCTTTTTCAGGCGCTTGTAAAAGCGCAAATCCTGTCTTATCCCAATATAAAACTTTAAGCTTATCGCGGCCTTTATTACGATTAAGCGGACAGCTGCATTTGCTGCTCAACGATAGCATAAAACTTTCGAAAATCAACCGGCGAAAAGAAAAACATCCGGTACGTCTTCATGATGCTAGCCCATTAAGCAGCTGGCCAAACCATTTTGGTGCTCACTGACCATCGCGTTGTGAGTCACGACGTGGGCTTGCATAAAGCCGGTTTGCGATTGATGCTTAACAAGATGAAATATTTAGGATTTAGCTGATGTTGCTGAACACCACAGGTTTATCAACGAGGTTTTTCCAATCATCAAGCGTGATTGCCGTCCAAATAGCAAAAATTGAAAGATTAATTCAAAATGTGCTGATGGCCGGACGTTTTTACTTTGTTAAGCTATTCCCTTTTCGATTGAGGAAGGGATATGACGCCGAACTCAGCGTTAGAAAAATAGTACAAAAATCAGTGTTGGCGCTATTCCAAAAACTATTAAAGGCCAAAGCGTTATCGTTAACCTGGCCATACCTGATGAAATGATGATACCGTCCCTAGCAAGCCAGTTTTATCCCCGCGCCGATAATCTCAGCGTTTTGAAATACCTGACTGGCCACAAATCAGAAAAGAATTAACCGGTAAAGGCGTCACTAAAAACTTACTTTGGCAAGAATATACCCAGCAATATCCAAACCGTTGTTATAGCTACTCTCAGTTTTGTGATCGTTATATGCAGTGGCTAAAAAGCAAAAGCGTTCGATGCGGCAAGTGCATAAAGCCGGTGAAAAGTTGTTTGTAGATTACGCTGGCCAAACCATGCCTATTGTCTGTAACACCACAGGTGAGGTGAAGTTTGCCCAGATATTTGTGGCTGTAATGGGGGCATCCAACTACACTTTTTGCGAAGCGACTTGGAGTCAAAGTTTACCTGATTGGCTTGGGAGTCATGTACGATGCTTTGAGTTTCTTGGTGGTATACCAGAAATGATCATCCCTGATAATTTACGCAGTGGAGTCAGTAAAGCATGTCGCTATGATCCCGACGTGAATCCAAGCTATCAGCAACTGGCCGCGCATTATGGCACCGTGATCGTTCCGGCTCGTCCTAGAAAACCACAAGATAAAGCCAAAGCTGAAGTGGGCGTACAAATCATTGAACGTTGGATATTAGCTAAATTGCGTCACCAAACCTTCTTCTCTTTAGCAGAACTAAATCATTGCATTAAAGCTTTATTACTCGAAGTAAATAACAAGCCTTTTAAACAACTGAGCGGTACACGTCAATCGTGGTTCGCGTCAATTGACAGTCCAGCTTTAGCCCCCATGCCTAATAAAGCTTATCAATTCACCGATATTAAACACGTTAAAGTGAATATTGATTATCATGTTCAATATGACAATCACCTTTATTCCGTCCCCCATCACTTGGTTGGCGAAAAGCTTGAGTTGCATGCTAAAGACAATTTGATTGAAGCTTATTTTAAGCATAAACGTATCGCCAGTCATCCAAGAAAATACCACCCTGGCATGAGCACCACACCGGAGCATATGCCGGTTAAACATGAAAAGCACCACCGGTGGTCGCCTGGGCGGTTAATGAACTGGGCAAAGGACATTGGTGATGAAGTCTTGCTCTGGGTGAAAGCACAATTAGCACAAAAACACCATGAAGAGCAGGCATATCGTGTTTGTTTAGGGTTACTGAACTTATCTAGAAGTTATCCTGCTGAGCGGCTAAATAACGCATGTGCCATCGCCAATCATTATCGTTTATATCGGCTAAAACACATCAAAGACATCCTCAGTAGCAATCAAGATAAATTGCCTGCACCGTCAGAAGAGCAAACAACGAGATTGCCCCAAGCCCATGAAAATATCCGTGGCCCTAAAAGCTTCCATTAATTAAAGGAAATTCTATGTTAGAACAAACAATCACACTGCTTCGCCAACTTAAACTTAGCGGCATGGCTAATGCGTTAGTCAATCAATTAGAGCAACCTAGCACCTACGAGGGGGTTATCTTTCGCAGAGCGATTACAATTACTGGCAGATAGCGAAAACCAAGACCGAGAGCATCGTAAACAACAGCGATTACTTAAAGCGGCAAAATTTAAATTAGCCGCCAATGCCAGAGACATCGATTATCACCATCCCAGAGGGCTTAACCAATCGATGGTGGCATCACTACTACAATGCGATTGGTTAAATAAATCACAAAACTTACTCGTCACCGGTCCTTGCGGTAGTGGTAAAACATATATCACTTGTGCGCTTGCGCATACTGGTTGCATGAAAGGTTACAGCGTCAAATATTACCGACTATCGAGGCTGTTACTTGCGCTGACACAAGCTAAAGCAGACGGCACTTATAGTCGGGTGTTACAGTCACTGGCTAAAATTGATTTACTGATATTAGATGATTGGGGGCTTGAACCACTAAAAGCGGCACAACGAAATGACCTGATGGAGATAATGGATGATCGACATGGCAGTTCATCGACAGCAATAATCAGTCAACTACCAACGGATGAATGGCATCAATCGATTGGTGATAATACCTTGGCGGATGCAATCTTAGATAGGCTAATGCACAATGCACATCGGATAAAATTGAAAGGTGAATCGATGAGAAAAACACAATCTAAAATTGACCATAGTGAACACTTAGGTTAAAAATGTCATGAACCCAATGCGTGAAATTTAAGTGTTCACGATAAAACCGGAATCGGTGTTCACCATCACCGGAATATGCACAAAGGGCACGATACTCAAAGCGGCTGAGCTTTTTATTTAAAGGAATACCATAAAGTACTTTCGCTCTTCCTCCATGCTTTAACGCGTTTCTATTTCCTTTTGGAGCGCCAGCGCCCTCTCTTTTTCCACCTCTGGGCATACTACCCTCCAGATATAAATCGAAGTTTTAAATCATTAACAAGAAGCTATTAATCGAGTATAAACAGCACTTTAATTGTATATTTCAACTTTAGTCCTAAACAAAATATTAAGGAGGTCTTTTATAAGCTTGCTGTGTAAAGTCTATAGGTTGTGTGGGCTGATCAAAATGCAGTTCAATATCTCGGCAAGGAATATGTCTAATAATTCCTGTAAGGTCTTTTCAGACTGCTTAACTTTATCCTCAGGTTGTTTGGATTTATCAGTGACTTTTGGAGGCTGTGTAATCGTTTTTTCTGGATAAACTTTATTACGATTACGATACGTTTTATTAGGATTAACAAACAATAAATCATTTATAGGGGGCTTACCTTTATACTTAATCCGATTAAAACTATAACTTTGAGCTTTACCATTATTTTCTTTAGAGTGGTGTTTAGTTAAATAACTTAAACGATAAATAGCTGGATCAATACTTTTCTTATCACCTCTTTCAATACTGAGAAGCGGATTATTTACAAAATGAACTGTCCCTTCACAATGAACTAACCATTCATTTTTAATTGTTTGTTCAATCTTGTATGCGTTATTTACTTTATGCCCACTAAAGAAGAAAGCTAAATGATAATGTTGTTTATCTGAAGTGTTTTGTTCTCTTGCAAAGAAATAGCTTACCTTACAATAATATTCTTGTTCTAATCTTTTCACTTGTTTAGTGATAAAAGTTGAAATGACTTTATTATCTTGAGTAAAGTTATTTGGATGTAGATCTATTCTTAATATTGATACTTTTGAATAATGAGATAATGACTTTTCTATTAAACTTGTTAATTGATTTAATACTTTTTGATTAAGACCTTTATCTGTTTTATAACAAGGATAAGAGTGATCTTTAAAAAGGAATAACTCTGAATTATTTTCTGTTATTAAGAATGTCATAATTAAATAACCACACCGTTTATATTATTTATATCCGCTGAAAACAATTAAAGTAAAATAGCCTACACATATTTAAATAAAGGGCTTCAGCGGTTTAAACATTCAAAATAGATTAGTAAAAGTGTCTCAATGCGTCTCATACTTTAAACTTGAGATGATGAATCTTGCGTTATCAATTGTTGATCATCTATCCATTGCTTTACATCTTTAAAGTGCCAAATAGCTCGACCACTTTGTATCATAGTAGGTTGGATGAATTTGCCAGACTTAATCCATCTGGCCAATGTTGCACGACTAATATTTAATAACGTTTGAACTTCAGGTTTACGAACTAAACGATTTTCTTCGATGAATTGGTCAATAGGAGGTTTAGATTTACTCATGATGACTTACCTTGAGCTCACTACTTCTCTAGAATTAACAAACTCCATTAGTTCAGAGTACAACCAACACACTGAAGAACCGCCAGCCGGGTTTAATTTTCTTCGTCTAGGAAACAATCCTTGTTGCTCAAGGTTCCATGCTGAGGTTCTACTTAGCTGTGTAATTAATTGACGTTCTTTTTCGCGTACTAAGCGGTCAGCTACGACTGTTCTATTTTGATCAATCATGTTTACTCCTGTTTATTTGTATGAAGAGAACTTAACTAATAAAAATATTCATTACCTCCCCTTAACAATGTTTAGGAGAGAGTATTTATTTAAACAGATGCATTTTTTAAAAAGGAAGATATTGATTTTGTAGTGAATTCTCTAGATAAGTATTTTTTTAATTCGTGACGCATCATTACCTTCTTATCTTGCGGTGTCTTGTTGTTGCATGACAATTTTTTTTCAATACTTTTCTCAGATGGGTAGCGTGAATGGTATGCAGACAGTGCCAGTATGCTTGTGGCCTCTTGGGTTGTTGAATATTTTTTAAAAATATCAAAAATAGCTAGCTTCAAGTCTACCTGTCTAACTTTATAATCCTTAATTAAATTAACATGATCAATCATTTGAGTTATTAACTCACTTACAGGTGCTGACCTCTTCCCACTCTTCTCTCCCGCTATTTTTGGAGTTGTTACTTTACTCTTGATACCATTTTCAACATGCCTTTCTAGAAGTACTCTGTTGTCATGTGAAGCTGTGGAGTGTCCAATCATAAAAGCAGTAGTTAATAAATCTTCTAATTCATTGATATTTACAATGTATGCATCTTCAACCCTTGATACCTGAGAAACTTGCTTATCAAGTATTTTTATATTATTTTGGATTTGACCAAGTTCTGTGAAATGGGAGTCTCCAGTTTTATTCATTATGTATTCTAGGTGTTGATTTTCTTCAGTTAATAAACGATCAGCCTGCCCAAGAATCAAGTTAATAATTGAAGAAAATGGCCTTGCAGCTTTAGACGCGTTCGATAATGAATTACCTCCATACTCATCTTCTATGCTTAATTCTTTGAGCTTCTCTTTTATCGTTGATGGGAATATCATTTTCTTAATATCAGACTTTTGTAAACTAATTTCTTTATGACTAAACACTTATAAACACCTCATAACGTTTCAAAGTGAATCACCATATAAGAATTAAAGTAAAAGGTCATTCAGCACCTGTTTAAAGAACTCCTTTTAATAATAACGATAATTTGTTCAAAGCCTCTCTTCTCTCATCAAAATAATCATACCTATCGTAAATACCTTCTACCCCTTTTATTTTGTGATTCAAACAACGCTCAGCAATATCCGTTGGTATCCCTTGCTCCGCCAATAAACTTCGACACGTTCTTCTCAGGTCATGTACTGTAAAATGTTCAACGCCGGCGTTACCAAGTAAATTAGGATAAGGTTCTTTGTTACTATCGACTTTCATTCCGAACATTTTTGCTAGTGCGTGATTTAAAGTGTCATCCGAGATATAGCCTCGACGCTTACTCGCTCGCCTTGATGGGAACACATATTCGGATCCTGCAGATCTCACCTTTAACTCTTTAAGCCAGTTGACCACGCTTTCAGTTAAAGGGATTGTTATAGCAACGCCTGTTTTGCTTCTTCCTTCAGGCAGTTTCCATAATTGTTTTTCAAAATCCATTTCATGCCATGGAGCAGCAATCAATTCTCCTTTACGTACACCTAAACTGACTAGTAGCGCTACAGCTAAATAATTATCGCGAGTGAATATATTTGGGTGTTCACGTAATACATTAAAAACGATTTTGAGCTCATCAATATCAAGCTTACGAGTTCGACTTTTTTCAATACCACCAGCATCTGAGGATTTAAAGGCACTAGCTGGATTAGTAGTAGCTAAATCTAATTTACATGCGTGATTAAACAGCTGATTACAGTACGCTAAAGTTTTATTCGCTACTGCTGGGCGATCACTGTTTGATACCTTTTGTAGTATGGCTCTAATATCTCGAGCATTTACCTGCTCAATGACCAAATCACCAATAAAAGGTTTTATCTCCTTGGTATAAATTCTTTTCTGGATATCAGCGCTTTTTATTCTTTTTGATAATTCTAGGTGCCAGTCATCAAATAAATGATTAACGGTCTTAATAGTCTCTTCATTATCCCTTAAACGTTCGGCAAGTGGATCAATACCATTTCTTGTTTTCTGTAAAATAAGTGCAGCTTCTAATTTCGCATTTGCCAATGACATATTTGGGTATTTGCCGCAAGCAATACGCATAAATCTTCTTTTTCCATTTATGCTGTACCTTACTTCCCAATAGGCTTTACCAATAGTTTGCACTCTAATATATAAACCGTCACCTATCCGCTTTCTGGTTGCTTCGCCAGATTTAATAAACGCTTTAATCTGTTTGTCATTCATGATCTTATTTACCAATGGTTACTAAAATGAATACAGGGCGTATTTTATGGTTACTAATTAATTTAGTAACCACTTTAGTAACCACTTATTAGTTAACTTTACGAAACATTATAGAACAACAGAAAACAAAAAGCCTCACAAAAATGAGGCTTTACAATGGTTTATTTACGACTCGGAACGGGCTAAAACGCTACTCTATATTCTGGATCTGCTCACGCATTTGTTCAATTAACACTTTAAGTTCAACGGCTGAATTAGTGATATCTGCGTTAATCGATTTAGAACCTAGGGTATTTGCTTCGCGGTTAAATTCTTGCATCATAAAGTCTAAACGACGGCCTTGAGCACCACCTTTTTTGAGGATACTTTTGGTTTCTTTTACATGGCTATATAAACGATCAATTTCTTCATCTACATCCATTTTTTGCGCTAAAAGTACTAACTCTTGCTCTACGCGCGTTGAGTCTAATTCAATTTTTGCATCATTAAATTTATCGATAATACGGCTACGTTGCCATTGAATAACCTCAGGCATGTAAGCTTTTACTTTGTCAGCTTCATCAGTAATGCCATCTAAACGTTGAATGATCAGCGCTTTTAAGTTTTCGCCTTCACTAGCGCGCGCAGCAATAAAATCAGTCAAGGCTTGATCAAAGCCGGCCAATACTTCAGCTTGAATAAGGCTCATATCCGCTTCTTCCGCTTCCATTACACCTGGCCATTTCATAATTTCTATCGGATTAATTTGGCTATTTAGGGTTTGTTCATTTACCCAGTTGGCATGTTGAATAAGTTGATTAGCTAAGTTTTGATTTAACGAAAGGTTACCTTTATTTGCTTCATTAGCGGTGAACCTTAAGTTACATTCTACTTTGCCACGGTTAAGTTGCTTGCGAAAACGCTCTCTTAATACGGGTTCAATGCTTCTAAATTGCTCGGGAAGGCGGAAGTAGGTTTCTAAAAGCGTTGATTTACACTGCGGATTTCCCATACGGCATTACCCCAGTCGCCTTTAACTTCATGGCGGGCAAATGCTGTCATACTGTGGATCATAAACTATCCCTATACTGAAAAGATCAAAAATAATGATAGGGATTATGCCTCAGTGAATATTAACTAGCTAGTGCTAGCCGCTAATAATCACTGAGTAGCACTTACAATTAGGGAGCGGTGAAAGTAAGACTGCCAAAATTAACTTTTACAGGCACGCACCAAACACTTAAATCCGTTAAGTCATCAAGGCTATAATTATTTGGTAATTTAATTGTTACTGTTTCATTACTAAATACTTGTCCGAGTAAATCATTACCTATAGCAAAACCATTTTCAAAGTCGCTATTAATACCGCCATAAAAAAACACACTTAGTCCATCACCATCAAAGGTAAAGTTGTTAATTCTAATGGTGCAGTTGTCAATAATTTCTGCTGTTCCGCTAACATTATGCGCTAAGGTATTAAAGCTACCGGTAAAGCCAACTTTAGCATGATCATCACCACAGCTACTTGGCTCTTCTATCATCAAAGTTTCTCTAAAATGCGCGAGCGCTTGCTGAGCTGAAATTAAACTGATGTTAATGGCATTGTTATCAATCACAAATTCAGCGATTTGCTCTTCAAAAGTCTGGCTGGTGAAATCAATGGTTAAATTCGCCGCTAAGGTATGAATTAACGCACTTAATTCAATGCCATTTTCAGCATTACCGTCAACATCAAGAGTTTGTAATAAACGCAGCATATTGATTACGCCGCTGTGCTCAAGGTTTTCGGTTTTAAAAATATCTAACGGCGTGATGATTGCTTTAACGTCAACCTCTGGAAAAGTAATGCCACCAATCGAGAATGTTACTTTTTCGCCTAATTGGTAAATAAACTCTCCCATCGCATTAGTTGTGCCTGATTGTGTAGCCGTTTGGTACTTTAAGCCTTGCACGGGAGAATCAACAAAACCCCCGTATATGTTGTTGGTGTTGGTGTTGGTGTTGGTGTTGGTGTTGGTGTTGGTGTTGGTGTTTCAGGAGTTTGAACCGCCGCTACCACCACATGCAAACAGTCCTAAAGAAATAAGTGTAATAGCAGCAAGTTTTTTGTTCATGTTCACGTCTCTTGAAAGTTAAGTCTCTTTAACTCTAGACCTTTAAAACTTAAAAAACTTTCACAAATGTATAACATTTACATAACTATGACGCATTAATTTGCCAGCACTGTTTAATATGCTCTGCCACTCGAAAGGCATTAGCATAAATAGTATATGTATAAGGCACGCTACCCCCCCGTTGGCATAAACGAGCCATCGGTAACAAATAAGTTATCCACTTCATGGGCTTGGCAGTATTTATTAAGCACGGAGCTTTTTTTAGGATCATCACCAAATCGACAGCCGCCCGCCATTAAATTGGTTGGGGTGCACCACTTACGGATGAAGTGACATTTTTAGCCCCCATGGCATTAAGTAATTTCTCACCTTTTTCGGCTAAATAAGCACCTACTTTTAAATCATGTGGATGAAACCCTATACGAACATTTGCTACTGGGTCTCCCCATTTATCGGTAATTTTATCGTCTAAAGTCACAAAACAGTTATCGGTTGGCAACCAATCATTAAACACTTCAAAACGTAAAGTTTTATAGGTTGTAAATTCGGAAATTAACTTCTGTTTTAACTGTTCGCCCCAGACTAAATTGTCGTTTTCATCCCATTGACTGCCCATAGCTCTAGCAATGGGATTTTGATGAAACAGAAAATCAATAGTGCCGCCTTTTGCCTTACCTTGTGGGTTACTACCGTCAAAAGTTTTATCATCAATTTCATACCAATCTTGTAGTGCTCGATTGATAAAAGGGCCGACGGTTTTTAATTGCGCGGCTTGTTGCTCGGTTAAGTCGTCAAAAAAGAAATCACCCTTACCTGTACCGCCGGCACTAAAAATTAAATTTTTACCGACTTGGCCATGGTTATTTGCTAAACCATTAGGAAATTTTTTACCGGTAGACGCCAACAATAAACGTGAACTTTCAATCGCCTGACATGCCACAACATAATATTTTGCCTGGGCAACCTGTACCTTGCCTGTTTTGTCGTAATAATGAATACCAGAAATTTCACCTTGCTCATCAGTGGCTATTTTAAACACCTTAGCATGTGGCTTGATCGTACAATTTCCAGAAGCAACCGCGTGGTTTAATAATGCCGCCCTACCACTACCTTTAGCACCTGATGAACAACCATAACTTGAGCAATAGCCAGAATATTCACAGCTGTTTCGCCCCATGGCTGGCGTTGATAACACTGCCCGTGGTACAGGAAAACTATGGAAACCTATCTCAGTTGCGGTTTTATCAATCCAACTTGAAATAGGGTGTTCTGCTAATGGCGGAAAATGAAAATCAGCTGAGCGTGGCTCTTGAAAAGGATGGTTAGTGACTTTTCCAGACACACCAACAATTTTATCAACCATGGCATAATACGGCTCTAATTCATCATAACTAATTGGCCAATCAACAATGTTAGCGCCTTCAATAGCACCAAATTCACTTTTTAACCGAAAGTCGTTTGGTTTTAAACGATGAAAATAACCACTCATAAAGTTTGACGAACCACCAACAACAGTGCCACTCCAAAAACTCCAACCTGACTCACTCGTTGGCTCGCCGTGCCAATAACTAGTGCCGTCGTCTCTAACATATTCATCTTCAATTACATGCTGTTCATCGGCTAAACTTGGGTTGTAGGCATCACGTAAACTAATAGCTAATTCGTCTTTATAAAATTCTTTTTCGGTTAACCACGGGCCTTTTTCTAACACTAAAAC
The DNA here is from genome assembly GCA_038141035.1 of Alteromonadaceae bacterium. GTDB lineage: Bacteria > Pseudomonadota > Gammaproteobacteria > Enterobacterales > Alteromonadaceae > JALZUE01. Next base: position 143,444 of record JAYQHI010000050.1, on the reverse strand, counting down.
TTTTGCGCCCGCTTTCGCTAAGGTATAAGCAACTGGGGATGCGCCAGCACCACTGCAACAATACAAATATCAAAACTCATGATTTGGTTTTTTCCTCAACTGGCACGTTGTTAACTTTTATTTGGTATCGACCCGGAATTTCATAATAACGTTGGCCTGTTGCAGGTAATGGAAAACCTGCTTGATGCTGTAACCACTGCCAACCAATACCGCTGGGGTTGCCCCCATAAATTGGTGGTGACATCATGGCTTCGTATAAATAATTAATTAAGGTATTCAGCCAGTTTTCTCCGGCTTGCGAGCCACTAATCGCCCGTAACATTGCTTCTTTTTCAGCGGTTGTTAGTTGCACGAATTTTTTTGCTTTTTGGCTTTCACTGTAACCATTTAACCAACCCACGCCCTTATTAATGAACTGTTTTTCTTCATCATCAATCGGCTGTTGGGCTAATGTTTGATAAAGATAATTACTTGCTTGTATCTCAACCGCTCCAGGACCTGACTCTGAACTCGGCAATAAATGTTGCAATACCGCATCAAGCGTTAACCAAGGGTCGGTTTTAACAATCGCTGCCATATCGGCCTTAGAAGCAAAGGCATATCGAGGTAGTGCCGCAACAGCACTTGCACCAGCCGCTGATTTTAATAAATGGCGACGTGTTAGCTTTTGTTTAAGCCAGCTAGGCGTTTGGTACGAAACATCAAAAAATGAAGTCATCAGATCTCCTATTCCGTCACTTGTTCGTTGCCTGAAAGTGCATCAGGTCGCCATTTATCAATAAAAGCTAACCAATTATCTACCGAGTATTCACCATTGTTTAATAGCTCTGCGGTATCTTTTGATAACAACATTTTGCCATTTGCGGATGCAACATACATGTGGGGATAACCTAACACAGGAGGTAAACCTTTCATAAAGGCTTCGTTTTTCATTACTGTCACTAACATTAACTTTAATCACAACAAAGTGCTTATGTAGCTGCTCGGCAACGTTAGGGTTTGCCGTTAAAAAGGCATCCATTTTAGTACACCAACCACACCACTTACCGCCAATTTCAATGAGCACATTACGGTTGCTGGCTTTTGCCAATTTAATAGCCGCTTTGGCATCATCAAACGGGTTACGAGTATCATCATAATGTTGGCTATAAGCCGGTAACGCTTGGTTGGCAAAAACAGTTGGATTAAACAATAAGAAACTTAAAAACACTAATACTAAAAACTTCATGAAAACGTCCAATTTATAACTCTTGACTGTAGGCCTACATTAAGACCCTAGTTCACTAAACTATATTTCAATTTATTTGAGCCGTATACTTATTTACCTACCGAGATAATCGGCTTCGGTGCTGTCAAAATAGTCAGACAAACATTATAATGCGCAGCAATTAATTACTAACAGGGAACTCTTATGCGTCCAAGCGGCAGAACTAACGGCCAAATTCGCCCGGTCACCATTACTCGTCAATTTACAGCTCATGCTGAAGGTTCAATTTTAATTGAATTTGGTAATACGAAAGTCATCTGTACAGCAACCGTTGAAGAAGGCGTTCCTCGTTTCCTTAAAGGTCAAGGTAAAGGCTGGGTAACAGCTGAATATGGTATGTTACCGCGTTCTACTCATACCCGTATGCGTCGTGAAGCCGCCAGTGGTAAACAAAGTGGTCGTACTTTAGAAATTTCACGTTTGATCGCTCGTGCTTTACGTGCAGCAGTTGATTTAACGGCATTAGGCGAAAACATGATCACCATTGATTGCGATGTTATTCAAGCCGATGGCGGTACTCGTACTGCATCAATTACCGGCGCTTGTGTTGCGTTAGTTGATGCAATTAACTATATGCGTGCGAAAGATATTATTAAAAACAATCCGTTAAAGCATATGATTGCTGCTGTCTCTGTTGGTATTTATAACGGTGAGCCAATTTCTGATTTAGATTACCTGAAGATTCTGCTGCTGAAACAGATATGAATGTTGTGATGACAGAAACAGGTAAATTAATTGAAATTCAAGGCACTGCTGAAGAAGAGCCATTTAGCTTTGATGAAATGAATGAAATGATGAAATTAGCTAAACACAGCATTAATGAATTATTCGACATTCAAAAAGCCGCATTAAATAGTTAAACAGAAGATTTTCAGGAAATATTATGAAAGCATATCAACAAGAATTTATTGAATTTGCCCTAAGTAAAAATGTATTAAAATTTGGTCAATTTACCTTAAAATCAGGCCGAACAAGCCCTTATTTTTTAATGCTGGTTTATTTAATACTGGTGGTGATTTAGCGCGTTTAGGGCGCTTTTATGCTGCAGCCCTTGCCGATTCAGGCATTCCTTTTGATCTACTATTTGGTCCAGCCTATAAAGGTATTCCAATCGCTACAACTACCGCCGTTGCACTGGCTGATCATCACAATATGGATATGCCTTATTGTTTTAATCGTAAAGAAGCAAAAACTCATGGTGAAGGTGGTAGTTTAGTAGGCTCTGAACTTGCGGGTAAAGTCATGTTGGTTGACGATGTGATCACCGCCGGCACCGCTATTCGTGAATCAATGGAAATTATCCAAAACCATGGAGCTGAACTTTCCGGCGTGTTAATCGCCCTTGATCGTCAAGAAAAAGGAAAAGGCGAATTATCCGCTATTCAAGAAGTAGAGCGTGACTTTGGCACTAAAGTGATTTCTATTGTTACCTTAGCTGATTTAATCACTTATTTAGAAACACAAAGTGATATGGCTGAACATTTAGTGAATATTAAACAATACCGTGTTGATTATGGTATTTAAGTGGCACAAAAATACTAACGTCACTATACAAAAGCCCGTATAAACGGGCTTTTTGTGTGCTTAAAATTTGTTATTTAAATACAGTTAGTCGCGCAGTGGTTAAGCCGATAATTTAAAGTGACTTGATGGCGGTTTATCGTAAGCTTGTGTGATTGACTGATAAAAACTTTCAATTCGAGTTGCACGAGCTGTAACATCTTCCGAACGACTTGGCGCAACTTGCTCCTGTGCATTTAAGGTTTCAGTAATAAATTGATCAAAATTATTACTGCTGCTTTTTCTCATCACGATTCTCTGATTGCTCAATAGCAAATCTATCCAGCGTTGGTGATGTTGCTGGTGCTGTTTTACCTGAAAATTCAGTTTTTTCTAATTTCTGCGCCAGTAACTCAGATTGTGCTTGTAAAATTAAACGGGCAGCTTGGGCAGCAACTTTAGTATCTTGTACTGACGGATTAGCCGGCGCTAAAGCGGCCGCATGCACTTTTGCAGTTTAGTTATAGTTGCTTGTGGATCGCCTGAAACCGGTGATAAATCTACTGAGACCTCGCCACTCGTCGCATATTTTTTCCGTCAGAGCCAACCGTAAATTCATAGTTTGGTGAACCCGTATGTGGACCACCAACGGCAGCATGGGCTAATTCGCGAGAGCGTACTTCCCGATCGCGTTGTGACAACTGATGAATTTCTTGCTGCTCAGCAAACTCTGCTTGTGGCGATTTTTGCTCATCTTGCCCCGAGTTTTTGTCTGCTTTTTCTTCTTGCTCGGCTACCGGTTGCTCTGGTGAACTCTCTTTTTCTTGTGGTTCTTGCTCACTTTGATCTGAAATCGTGGAATTAGCAATTTCTGCCTGCTTTTTGATATTATTAGCAAAATCAATATGTTCATTATTTTGTGCCGGCGTTTTCGCTTTATCTTTATCAGATGCCGTGCCCTTTTCCGCCGCTGGTCGACTAACGGCTGCCGGTTGAGTGATCACTTCTCGCTGTAAATTATCACGACGCAAGCTATCCGTCGGTGGGTTAACCACCGTCGCTAAAGGCGGCGTATTAATTTGCGAGGTAATATTCATCAGTTACACTCTTACGTCCAACAAAGTACCTAATGTTTCATCGGCTGTTTTTATAACCTCACCCGAAGCTGCTTGGGTGTTCGGCGACTCTTAATTTAACAATTTCTTGATTAAGTTTTGATAGATCACCTGAAGAGGTGTTTTGAGCAACAACGCTATCATTAACCGCTTGCCCTTGAGTAGGGTCTTCAGCGTTATATGTGGTTTCACTAGCAATCGCTAATGCAGCTTCGTTAGCATCTTGCTGAGCATTATTAAAACCTTGTATGCCAGTATTAAAGGCTGATTGAATTTCCATAATAACTCCTGATACAACAGTTTACCTTCACGAATCTATTGTGGTTAATTATTATACAAAAAACCTTAAAAGTAAATCTTTGCTTTTTTTATCTTACATTAGCGATAACAAGGTTTTGAGTGAGTAGCCACGCATGTAAATGTGCAGAAAATTCTTCTGGCTCAGAGATAAACGGTGCATGTGATGCCTGTAGAAAAATATGCGACTGACTATGAGGTGCCAATTGATCAATCTTTTTAACCACTTGCCTTGGCACTAATCCATCTAAACGACCATAAAGACGTAAAAAGGGTTGTGCTATGTCAGTTAAGTTAAGCCGTTGATCGGTCGTTTCTAACAAGGATAAAGACTTATCTAAAATATGTTTTTCTGGCATTGGATATTGCATCACTAAATCATTGATGACTTTAATATCATGCCTAACATTAGGAGCTTCCATAGCTTGAATTTTTAAAAAGCCTTTAATGGTTAATGCTGGGTTCTCTGCTAATTGTTGATGAAAGCCTTTTAATACCTCGGGCTTTATTGCCGGCCAATCATCTTGTGCCATAAAGCAGGGAGAGCTGGCGACAGTGCATAAAGCTAAAACTTGTGTTGGCATCAATAACGTAATTTCACTGGCAACTAAGCCGCCCAACGACCAACCCACATACACTGCTGGTTTACCAATACTGTACTATTAAATTAGCAATATTTGCTAACGAATAATCGTCAAGTTGAACATGAGCATTTTCACCAAAGCCGGGTAAATCAATGGTGATCACTTGGTAATGTTTAGCTAAAGGCTCAATTATTGGTTGCCATACCGCAGAGTTTACCCCCCAGCCATGAATAAAAACTAACGGAGTACCACTACCAAAACTGGAAAATTTCAACTTATTGCTCATGCTTATTTATAATTCGAAAAGGAACTCCGTTATTTTACCTAAAGGGAGTATATAAGCTCAACTCAGGTTAGCTTATATCAAGAGCTAAATATGACATTGATTAGAGTATTTAACCGCGTTAACCAGCAATTAACTAAATTAAAGCTAAAGACAAATAAAAGCGCATATTAGTCAATGTTTGTTATGTAACGGACAATGCCAAACCATGCCGCTAATTTGTCAATATTGTTTAGCCGATTTGCCTTATTTTCATAAACAGTACGATAATTTATTAGTTTGGCCCAAAGTGGCAAAACATGTCAGCCATCAACACATAGACCAATTGTTATGCCTAGCACCTTATCAATGGCCATTTAATGTCTTGGTTAAATCAAATAAAATATCAAAATAGGTTTGAACTGGCCGAATTATTAGCGCAATTATTTATCTTTCAGCATAGCCAAAGCTTATTACAACTTAGCACAAACAACAGTGTTGTTATCAATATGCCTATCCATATTAATCGCTGGCAAGAGCGGGGTTATAATCAAAGCCATTTAATAGTGAAGCATATCTGCAAACAACTCGCGCTTAATTATCAAAATAATTTAGTAATACGCCACAAAGCCACCGAAAAACAAGTAGGTAAAACTGGGGTTGCACGCCGTAAAAACTTAAAAAATGCTTTTAGTTTAAATCCTAACTTAACAATGAACACAAAAACCTTACCCTGAACAGGTGATAATTTTTGATGATGTTGTAACCACTGGCACAACAGTCAACGAGCTGGCAAAGCTACTCAAAAAAATCAGGTGTTAAGCGCATTATTGTCATCGCTATCGCTTTAGCAATAGAAAAAATTTAACCGCCTAAACTGCCCGATGGCAAGAGGGTTAAGTAAACTATTGGCTAACGCGAATATTGATTATTAAACACTTTGGCAAAAAACAAACTGTTAGCAAATAATTTCGCTGTGCCTAACCAATATCCCGAAACAATAAATTATCACTACTAGCAATTACTCGCCCTTTTCCTGAATTATGGGCAACTAAAACCGGTTCTTGAGCTAATCGTTCAAGCATTAACTCGTCTGTATAGCCACTTAATAACGGCTTTTAAGCAGGTTAGTACTTGCGCAAAAGGCATTTATTTTTTTCAATGATCAAGGTACTATTGCGAAATACAGGTAAATTAGCGTTTTTATAGCCATAACTTAATGGATGGCCTAAATCGAGTGTTGTATCAAAAATAGCACCAGCAATACGCTGTTTCGCAGCCACTTCCTCTTGTTGTTGGTAAGATAATTTATCATTAATATACATACTACTAATAGAATGCTGTGTCGCAAAACGTGCTTTAAGAATGCGGTTGTCGGCTAACCATTTAGCGGCGTGCTTTTGAGCATAAATAACCCCGCCTTGCTCTACATATTCAGTCAATTTATTAGCGATAGTTTCACTGAACGATTGATAATCACCATCCACCATAATGACATGGCTATAAGCACTTGATCCAACGGCTAACAAGCGCTCTTTTCCACAATTGTTAACGGCATATTTAGCGTTTCTTCCAGATAAACCTGACTTCACCCGCTTCATAAGCTGAAATCCCCTTACCACCCACTAATAAAGCATTCACAGGTGTTAAATCAACCATGGAAGGGCTACCCAAATCAACACCTTGGCTCGTTAAGCCCGATATAATGGCAATACCGTTAAGCCATTGTTATTAGCGGAGCGATAAAGTTATATCAAGCCAATGCGCTTGTTGTTGGTTAGCTGATGGAATAATTAAAGTACCACTAGCAAAGGTTTGCTTTTTACCTTTTGATAACCCGGTAAATTGCTCGCTTGCAACTTTAACCTTTAACTGATTATTTAATAATTCGTTTAATACTTTCGGCGCTAAATAGTCATGCCACTCAATTGCATAAGCATAACTTTTTCAACCGTTTGCGCCGGAATATGGGTAACTGGCTGCCACACATCTTTTGTCAACTTTAACGAACGTGTTTTTTCTACTTCATGAAACGCGATATTCATTGCCAGCGGTAAAGTCCATCCGGAAATATCGTAAAAACTATTATCTTGGAAACGAGTTTGCTGTTCAAACAAGGCTTTGATAACACGATATTGAGGTTGTGCTAACGGCACATAATAAGTGCTGTTTTTTGCCAACACTTGTCTGTCTAAAGAATAATCTTGAGTTAAGCCATACACTTGAATTTGATGTTGAGCTAATTTACTAATAAAGCATTTAACCGGTAATTATCATCACTGCTTCATGCAACAAATACCCATCAAAATCCTCATCATCAGCCAGTTCTTTGGCTTGTTGATAAAAGCTCAACCGATGTTTTTTTAATGCCTGACGATTTTCCCAAGCGCCACGAATAGCTGAAAGCGATGTAAAAATATTATTTTCAATACCGTATTCAAAAGTTAATACGCCATTGACAGTATTTTGTGCCAAACCTTGGCTGCTGGCTTGCTCAAATAAAATACCGACACCACCATTAATATCTGGGTAAGTAGAGCCTTTACCATAGAAAAAATCATCATACCCTTCTTGTGAAAAATAAAGCCGATCATGACTATCTAATGCCGCGGCATGAAAACTGGCTAACTGATTGGTTAACGTGATGTTATTTCGGGGTGTTAATGGGTGGGTTCTACTAAGCACGCCGGGTTGAAAAAAGTAACTTTTATTCGGCCCCATCTCATGATAATCCGCCAATACATGAGGCTGATATAAATGATAATAAGCCAAACGATTTTGTGTTTCTTGTTGCGATAACAATAACCAATCTCGATTAAGATCAAACCAATAATGATTAGTACGACCACTCGGCCAAGCTTGATGATGTTCGATATGAGCGGGATCCGCATTGACAACTTTGCCACCAAAAGTATCTAACCAAGTGACAAAACGATCTAAGCCATCAGGGTTAACGCTTGGCTCCATTACAATCACAGTATCAGCTAATAACGTTTCAATCTCAACAGACTGACTTGCCGCTAAATAATAAGCAACCGCCATTGCCGCATGTACGCCTGATAACTCATCACCATGAACGCCATAACCAAGCCAAATAACCAAAGGCTCAGATTCATCCGGTTTAGTCAGTAATTTACGCTTGGCAAGTATAGCGTCTAAGTTCGTTAAATTTTCTGCACTTGAAATGGTTACTAATACTTGTTTTCGGTGTTGATAGCTTTCGCCAATTTCAGTGATTTTAACGCGTTCTGATTGGTGCGCTAAACTTGTAAAAGTAAGTGAGTATTTGATGATGTCTTGCGTGTCGCTGTCCTAATTCAAAACCTAATACTTGCTCAGGGGTCGAGATATTATCAAGATAATTTTGTTGTTTAGGTAAAAAGCCGCTAACCGGTTTAGCTGTTGTTGTTATCAGTAAGCTCCAACAACCTAAAATCACTAAACAACATCTTAAAAACATGCTTCTAACCTCAACAGATTAATTTTATAAGAAAGAATAACATTACTATTTAACCTAAATTCGGCATAACAACTTGCTTTCTAGCAGCTGTTTTTCCTTATTACTGCGTTAAATTTAATTGCAATACGCCCCCATGGATGGGGAAGGTAGTGCGACGTTTGAACCAAAGCCGAGGCTCGCTATTGGCGCTTAAATTTGCCTTGTACTAAGAAAAAACATCAAGCTAGAATGTGTGAAATATCATAAAGTATATTTATTTCATATTGTTAGCTAATTTCTTATGCCGAGTTCAGGTTATTTAACCTAAACTCGGCATAACTATTATTCCATTTTCAGGTAATTATATTTCTTTTCAATCAATTATAAAAACCATTAACCCAAAATCAGCGTAATTAGTTTATTGTTATAACATAATCAACTAGCCACCTATAGCTGAGCAGAGTAGAATAACCATACTTGAGTATTTTAGTCGGAATTAGCTAAATAGCTTTACCTACTTTTAAAGACCTTTAAATGAGTAATAGAACACAATGATCAATATTTCAGAAAGCGCACAAGCCCATTTTGTAAAACTTTTATCACAACAAGGTGAAGGGACAAACATTCGTATTTTTGTAGTTAACCCTGGCACTGCAAATGCTGAATGTGGTGTTTCATACTGCCCTCCTGATGCCGTAGAAAGCGACGATCTTGAATTACCCTTTAACGGCTTTTCTGCTTATGTTGATAGCGCCAGCAAACCGTTTCTTGATGATGCGGAAGTTGACTTTGTTACTGATCAAATGGGTTCACAGTTGACCTTAAAAGCACCAAACGCTAAATTAAAAAAAAGTAGCTGATGACGCGCCATTATTTGAGCGTGTTCATTATTTTCTTCAATCTGAGGTTAATCCACAATTAGCGGGTCACGGCGGTGAATGTACCTTAGTAGAAATTACTGAAGACGGCTATGCGGTATTACAATTTGGCGGTGGCTGTAATGGTTGTAGTCAAATAGATGTTACGGTAAAAGACGGTATTGAAAAGCAATTAATTGACTTAATGGCCGGTGAAATAAAGGTGTTAAAGATGCAACCGATCACGAACGTGGTGAGCATTCTTATTATTAAACGCTAATGTAAAAAATAATAAAAATAAGATAAGCGAGAGTCAGGATGAACTTATTATATAAATTAGGACAAACACCAACGAGAAGCTTTAGTTACTTTTTAGCGGGGGTTAATACTATTTGCTATCGGACTCGGACTTATCTATTTTATTACCGAACCAGTACAATATTTACAACTTTTTGCCTTAGCCTTAGTTGGTTTAGGTTGTTTATTAGCTATTTGGGGTTATCTTGGTATTTTTGCTGCTCGTATGCTGACCATGATGAATCGCCATCCTAGAACTAAAAAATAACACACACATAAATTATATAACCTAGCACTGTTCTTATGGTGCTTTGGTTACAACCCGATGAAAATGCCAAGCCAAGGTTACACCACGTAAAATCATAAACATCGAGAAAGCCGCCCAAATCGCATGATTGCCCAGCTCTTGTAATAAATACCATAGCGGGAAAAAAACCAATAAAGGTTGAAATGATCATGCTGTTACGCATAATTTTCGCTTGCATTAAACCAATATAAATACCGTCGTATAAATAACACCAACAAGCTAATAACGGCATTAACCACAACCAAACAACATAATCTTGCGCTAGCTTAATCACCTCAGGAATACTGGTAATGAGTCGAATTAACCAATCTCCAAACAAGGTAAAAATAAAGCATAAACCACGGCAAAAATGCCAGTCCAGAATAGTGAAGTAGCAACAATACTTTTAGTTTGTTTGGATTATTTGCCCCTTTCGCCTCACCAACGAGTACTTCAGCAGCATTGGCAATACCATCTAAGCCTAAAGAAATTAACAATAAAAAATTCATCAAAATGGCATTTGCAGCTACAACATCATCACCTAATCGGGCCCCTTGAAAAGTAATAAAAACAAAACAAATTTCTAAACATAAGGTACGAATTAAAATATCGCGATTTAAACTAAAATATTGTTTCATGGCATGCGCTGCCAACAAATCTGGCCAATTAAATAGCAGCTTATTTTTAATTAACAACCACCAGTTTTTTTGCCTAGAAAAAATTAACCACAAACCAATACATAACCCTGAATATTCAGCGATTAAGGTGGCATAAGCAACGCCCTCAACATTCAGCTCTAAGCCTAAAACAAACCATAAATCAAAAAGCAAATTAAGTAAGTTAGTAATTACCAACAACCACATCACCGTTTTAGCTTGGTGATTACCCAATAACCAACCAACAATCACCAAATTGGCTAAAGCCGCAGGTAAGCCCCAAATGCGAATTTCACTGTAACGGCGAGCATAAAACTGAACCTGATCTGAGCCACCAGCTAGCCATAAGGCAAAATCCAGATACCAAGCTTGCAATACAATAAAAACAAAACCTAAAGCAACGGCAACCAATAAACCTCGAGTTAAGCAAAATAGATTGCCAATTTCATCTTTACGCCCATAAGCTTGTGCCGTCATGCCAGTTGTCGACATACGTAAAAAGCCACATAACCAAGTGATAAAAGTAATGATCATCGCACCAACTGTACTACCTCCTAAATAATAGGCATGGTCAAGATGACCTATAACGGCAGCATCAACTAAGCCTAACAAAGGCACGGTAATATTTGATAAAATCATTGGAATTGCTAAAACAAATAATGATTTGTGATACGTTGTTGAATTAGTTTGTTGCAAAAAATATCTCGTTAAATTAGTAAGACTGACTAGGTTTTTACATAGAATACCTGTATTTTTAAAGTAATGAAGGCTTAATAATTTATTACGACAGAATATTAACAATGATCAATGTCATGACAAAAAACATCAAAAAATTTCACTTTCCCTTAATTAGCTTTTTCTTTTTAATGATCAATTTTTGCTTACCTGCTGCCGCAGCGGTAATTTTGCAATATCACCATGTCAGTGAAAATACGCCAAAAAGTACCAGTATCACACCAGCACAGTTTGAAAAACACTTACAATATCTTGCCGATGAAGGCTTCAGAGTGGTGGCATTATCAACGTTAATCCATGCCTTAGAGCAAAAAGCAGAACTGCCCGATAAAACAGTAGCGATCACCTTTGATGATGGCTATATCGACAATTTAACCTATGCTAAACCTTTATTAGATAAGTTTAATTACCCGTTTACCATTTTTATAAATCCCGCCATTATTGATCGTAATTCCGATAGTTATTTATCATGGCAACAGTTAAAAACCTTAGCAGACCAAGGAGTTATTATTGCCAACCATGGTTTTAATCACGACTCTCTTGCTCGCATTCCACAAGGCTTATCACAGCAAGCTTGGTTAGAACAACGAGGCGCAGCGATACTTAAAGCCGAAGAAGTGATCAAACAACATACCGGCCAAAGCTGGCGTTATTTTGCTTATCCGTATGGCGAGTTTACCCAAGAAGTTGAGCAGTGGCTTAGCGACAACAATTTTATCGCCTTTGGTCAGCAATCAGGCGCGGTAGGTTCAAATACCCGTTTAACCAGTATTCCACGCTTTCCTGCCTCCCAACCATACGATAAGTTAGCAGGCTTGCGCGACAAATTAAATTCATTACCACTGGCGGTTGAACCGATAGGTATTACAGCTAACGCTTTATTTAAACATGGTGAATTAACATCAGCTGAATTTAAGGTAATAAGTGACGATATTAACCCAAAACAACTAAGTTGTTATGTTACCGGCATTGGCAGACAAAACGTAGTATGGTCAAACGATAGCCTGTTTAAAATTGTTTTTAATGCTGACTTGCCCAGCGGTAGAGTACGAGCAAATTGTACTGCGCCAAGCATTGAACATGCCGGACGCTATTATTGGTATTCTCAAGCTTGGATGATTTTAAAACCTAATGGCGATTGGTATCCGCTTTAGGCTTTAGGCTTTAGGCTTTTCGGAAAGTTTGACAATTTTAGCAAAATCCGCCACTAGCTGTTCACCATCAACGGTTGGTAACTGGCCAAGAACATGCTGAGGTTTAAAAATAGCGGCAATTTTTCCTTGAGGATTGACTAAAACAATCGACGCACTGTGGTCAACTAAGTAGCTGTTGTTTGCTTTACTCTCGTTATCATCGGTAATGGCGTACATTAAGCCTAAATTACGGGCAAAAGGAAACAACACATCATGCCCTGCTCTTAAGGCAATGAAGTCTTGATGAAAGTAATTAATATATTGCGCCAACGTCTCCTGGCTATCACGATTAGGATCAACCGTAACCAAGAGTACTTGATTTAAAGGTGAAATCGCCTGCAGTTGCTCAAACGCAAAATTAAGCTCTTGTAAGGTAGTTGGGCAAACATCAGGACAAGAAGTGTAACCAAAAAATACCCAAGACCATTTACCTACTAATGCTTGATTGTTAAAAACCTGACCTTGATGATCGGTCATCTCAAAAGGCTTGATCAGCCGACTTTGTTGATAATACAGCGCATGCTCCGGTTGCGGCAACATCTCTGCTTTATTACTTAACGCGGTATAAATAAAAATCCCCGTCGCTAACGCCACGCCAGCCACAATCAAATACAACAATTTATTCATTTAATACTTCACAACCATTAATAAGATTAAAAATTTTAGGGGGTATTAGCTCACCGGCAGTAAATAATGATCAAGCAACAAAATGATAAACAAGACCATTAAGTGCACAATCGAAAATTTGAAGGTATCCATGGCGGTATTTTCATCCGCGCTAAATTTCAGTTTCAAGCATAAACAAAAAACATTAAGTTTAATACCACGGCCCCAATTAAATATAGCCAATTGCTCATGCCAACCAAATAAGGCAATAACCCAACAACAAATAACAGTACGGTATAGAGCAAAATTTGGGTTTTAGTAAAACTAACCCCATGAGTTACTGGCAGCATGGGAATATTCACCTTGGCATAGTCATTTTTCCGGTGAATCGCTAGTGCCCAAAAGTGTGGTGGTGTCCATGTAAAAATCAATAATACCAATAATAAAGCATGGGCATGAATTTCATTGGTCATTGAAGTCCAACCTAACAACGGCGGGATCGCCCCCGCTAAACCACCAATGGTGATATTTTGTGGGGTGGCACGCTTAAGATACATAGTATAAACAAAGCTATAACCGACCAGCCCAGACAAAGTTAACCAAGCAGTTAACGGATTAACCAAGGTATACAAGACAATAAAACCAACAATGGCTAAACTGGCGGCAAAAATAATAGCGTTAAGCTGGCTTATTTTACCATTTGGAATAGGTCTGTTATGTGTTCGCCCCATAATGCTGTCGATACGTTCATCAACAATATGATTGATAGCCGCTGCTGCTGACGATAAAAAGCCAATACCTAACATAGATGGGATCAGGACCTGCCATGGGATCACACCCGGCACAGATAAACACATCCCCACTAAAGCCGTTAACACTAACAAAGCAACAACTCGCGGTTTAGTTATTTCATAATAGTCACGCCAAGACGCATGTTGCGTAGTTATTGCGCCTGTATGACTTGGAGCTACATTAGAGTTACTCATAAACTTTCTGCCCCCTGTACCGTCTTTATTGGCTGATTTGACGAAGCGATGACGTCATTAGTGGATGCAACCGCCAAAGCCCGAACTTGTATTAATTGATACGTTAACTTAATTAACGCCAACATTAAACAAGCGGCAACCACATTATGGCTTACCGCAACAAATAACGGTAATGAAAACCAAATATTGCTAATTCCTAAACCAACTTGTAATACTAAACAAGCAAAGACAATTTGTGCTGTTCTTCTTAAGGATGGCGTTTGACGATGCAATACAACCATCAGCGACAGCCAAGCTAAATATAAAAAAGTGATCATGGCGCCAATTCGATGCATAACATGAATGGTGACTCTTTCACTATGATCTAAATGGCCAAACTCATAACTCTCTTTTTCAGGCGGAATTAAATCAAACGAATCAATAAAGGTGAGTTGCTCTTGCCAACCATTTTGACAAATAGGTAATTCGGTACACACCAGTGCTGCATAGTTAGATGATGTCCAGCCACCTAACGCTATTTGTAAAGTTAAGATCACAATACCTAACATCGCCCAATTTTTAAGTTTGCTAATTGCGCCTGTTTGCTCCAGAGGTACTTGCGATAATTCATTCGTCCTTAACTGACTATTTGCTAAGCCCGTATTTCCTAAACGTAAATACAATAAAAACAATAAACAAAGCGTGGTAAAACCGCCAAGTAAATGCCCCATCACAACAACTGGCATTAATTTCATTGTTACTGTCCACATACCCAGCGCGGCTTGAAAAATAACCACAGCGAGAATAAGCAAAGGTAGTTTTAACGGTGCCCCCTGCTTTCTTATTTTTATCGACATAATTGCGATAGCAAGGATCAATAACCCTAAGGTGCCAGCAAAATAACGGTGGATCATTTCATTCCATGCTTTATGCGGCTCAACAGGTCTTTCAGGAAACGCTTGTTGTGCTTTACTAATTTCCTCTGCCGTTTTAGGGACATCTAATAAACCATAACAACCAGGCCAATCAGGGCAACCTAAACCAGCATGAGTTAATCGAGTGTATGCGCCTAAACTGACCACTAAAATGGCTAAGAGAATACTAACTAACACCAGTTTACGTAGTGAAGCAGTTTTATTTTTATTAATTGCTACTGGCTCCATCATTACCCCACTTTTGAATATTTCAGTAATTTTTTCATATCGGCGACGACTGCTTTGCCAAATGGCGGAATATCTGCTGTTGCCATAGGTAAATTATGGCTCATAAAAACATTGCCTAAGGGGTCAACAATATATAATTTACTTTGCTGAGCATTATTTAAAGCTTTTTGACTCGCTTGCTCGATATGCCAATCATGAGCACGAATTGAAGCTAATGCTTCGCTAGTTAAAGGTTTTTGATATAAAGCGGTAGGTGTAACACGTGGCATTTCTTTCCCTAAGGCCACATAAGTATTATTAATGCCATGTAAAACTTGCTGACAAAGATTTTCACAATCTTTTGGTAATACATATAACATCAGCCATTGTTTTTCTTTTGCGAGTGATGCCATTTCAACGCCAAAATCTTCAACACGCATTGAGGAACTAATTAACTCTCCTTTATTAGTAACACCATATTCAAGCCAATTAAATTCTAGCGCCAGCTTAGCGATCAGCACAGGTAAAATAAAAGCGATAATCACCATAATAAAGGTTTTACGAGATTTATTGCGTACTTGTTTATTGTCCGTTAATTCCATACTGAGAGCCTTATGTTTTACTTTTTATTGTTGTCTGTTCGGCTGTGAAGCTTTCATTTGTTTAGCAAGCTGCGCTTTTCTTGCCGCCCAGATCATTAATAATAACCATGCGATTGCTAAACTAAACCACTGAAACGCATACCCTTGATGCTTTTCTGGCGGCATTACTATTGGCTGCCAATTTTTTTGATAACCCAATGATTCTTTTTTATCTAAGTAAATAACAAAGGGCAATAGTTCAACCCCAATTAATTCGGCCATTTTGTTTATTTCAATTTGTTGAATTAACATTGGCCATGCCTGTGGTTCGAAGTTTTGCTCAGTTAACATAATACCTTGCTCAATTAACCGCACATGCCCTGTTAACTCCACCTCGCCAGTTAAAACCTCAATGTTTGGCTGTGCTTGACGAGTTCTGTCACCTTCAATCCAACCTAAATTAATTAATACCGCGTGCTTAGTATGGTTGGTGGTTAATAATTGCAAAACACGATAACCAAACTTGCCATTAAACATCTGATTATCTAATAAAAAATAACCTCATGATTAAACTGACCGGATAACTTCACAGGTAAATCATTAATAATTTCATCGCCCTGACTATTCAACTTTACAATGTCATCTAATGACAGAGCCTGTTGATTAACTAATGCCTGAATGCGGTCAAGCCGTTCTGTTTTTTCTTGTGCTCGGCTTGTTTGCCAAAATCCTAACTTGACCAATAGACAAAATACCAGCAAGGTAACTCCTAGCCATAAAAAGTTAATGGCTAAATAATTAGGTTTTGTTGTTGCTGATTGTTGAACTGCCGACATAGATAATGAAAAAACCGATTAATAAAATAAAAAGAGAAAATGAATGTTAGTTAAAATTATCGTCGTGTGTTTAATTGCTTTTATGATATACAACTTATTTAAAGCCTTAATGATCATGAATAAAAACGATCCTGAACAACCCCGTATGTCAAAGTTTATCGGTCGACGCGTAATGACATCAGCGGCAATTGTCATTTTATTATTGGTATTAATTGTAACTGGGGTGATCACCCCAAACCCTCGTCCTTATTAAGCTTAAATCAATTTTTTGAATTAACCGAGGTGTGCGACACAACATCACCACACACCTCATCCGTACTTAATTTCTATTTATAAAATATAAACAAAAACAAACAGTAGCACCCATACCACATCAACAAAGTGCCAATACCAACTTGCCGCTTGAAAAGCAAAATGGTTTTCTGGAGTAAAATGCCCTTTTAACACACGGAAAAACATCACTAATAACATCACAGTACCTAAAGTGACATGAAAACCATGAAAGCCGGTGAGCATAAAAAAGGTATTACCATAAATGCCGCTGGCAAGTGTTAGGCTCATTTGTGTGTAAGCATGAATATATTCTTCTACTTGTAAAATTAAAAAAACAATACCCAATAACACTGTAATACCTAACCACAGCTTTAATTGGCTACGCTTGTTATTTTCTAAAGCAACATGAGCAAAGTGAGCGGTAACTGACGACGTTAATAAAATCAACGTGTTATACAAAGGTAAACCGTTCCATCCCATTCCTTGAGTTTCAGTGCCATCTGGCGTTTTTATTAATGGCCAAGTAGCAGTAAATTCCGGCCACAATACTTCACCGGTCATAAAGTTGTTACCCGCCCCATCTAACCATGGCACCGAAAAAGTTCGGGCATACAATAATGCGCCAAAAAAGGCGGCAAAAAACATAACTTCGGAAAAAATAAACCAACTCATACCCTGTTTGAATGAATTGTCCATTTGATGGCTATATTTACCCGCCATTGACTCATCAATAACATTAGCAAACCAGCCAACTACCATATAAATAATAAGTGCGATGCCCGCCAGTAATACCCAGCCCCCCCAACCAGCTTCTTCCACTTGTAATGTTGAAACATATTCACCTGCGCCAATGGCGATCATAAATAATGCTACAGCGCCAACAATTGGCCAGTGACTTTGTGCTGGCACGTAATACGATTCATATTCTTTAGTTGTCATCGTCTTTCCTCTATTTTTAAGAAGCTAGCCTTATGAGCCTGCATTTTCGGTAATATCATACAAAGTATAAGACAAAGAAAGGGTTGAAATATCCGCTGGCAGCTCTGGATCAACATAAAACTGCAAGGCCATTTCTACCTCTTCACTGGCTTTTAACGGCTGGCTATTAAAACAAAAACATTCAATTTTTTGTAAATATACCGCCGCTTTACCTGGCGATACAGATGGCACTGCTTGACCAACAATATCGCGTACCGACTCATTTTTTGCGTAAAACTTCACTAATTTCATTTCACCTGGATGAACACTTACTTCATTAACCATAGGTTCAAATTGCCAAGGGATCCCTTTGGCGTTACGACTTAAAAACTGCACCTTTACTACCCGACTACGATCAACCCCATCCGCTTGATAAGTTGCCGCACTTGTATTGGTTTTGCCGTTTAATCCGGTGATATCACAAAACACGTCATACAAAGGCACTAATGCAAAACCAAACCCAAACATAGCAAACACCACTAGCACCAATTTTTTCACGGTTTTAGCGGAATTTTCTTGTTGAGTAAGCGTTTGCTTAACTTGTGACTCTTGCTCTGACATGGTTTTCCTATTTTATAATCATCTATTGCGTTCAAACTATTGATTGAGATTTAAGCGCCGCTAGTTTGTTTGCTATTGCGGCGGCAACGCGGAATGTAGATTTCTACATGAGCATTGCCAACAAAAATAGCGGACAAACTAGCCAGCAAATCAATCAATTTTTGGTGGTGTGCTAAATGTATGATATGGCGCTGGACTTGCCACCGTCCATTCCAACCCTTCGGCACCATCCCAAGGTTTTGCCGGCGCTTTTTTACCACCACGAATACATTTGATCACTAAAACTAAAAGATCAATTGTGATAAACCAAAAGCAAAACCACCAATACTGACCCATTTATTAAAATCAGCAAACTGTAAGGCGTAATCAGGAATACGGCGTGGCATACCTGCTAAACCTAAAAAGTGCATAGGAAAAACAACAAGTTAACTGAAATTAATGAACACCAAAAATGCCATTTACTCAAGGTGTCGTTGTACATATATCCTGTCCATTTCGGCAGCCAATAATAGGCACCAGCGTAAATAGAAAATAACGCACCCGTTACCAGTACATAATGAAAGTGAGCCACCACAAAATAAGTATCATGATATTGAAAATCGACTGGAGTCATCGCTAACATCAAGCCAGAAAAGCCACCTATGGTGAATAAAATGACAAAGGCAATAGAAAACAGCATCGGGGTTTCAAAGCTGATGGCACCGCGCCACATCGTTGCCGCCCAGTTAAACACTTTTACCCCAGTAGGCACCGCAATTAACATGGTGCAGTACATGAAAAACAGTTCGCCAAATAACGGCATTCCGGTAGTAAACATGTGGTGCGCCCAAACAATAAACGATAAGAAGGCAATGGATGCCGTGGCATAAACCATGGAGCTATAACCAAAGAGCTTTTTACGTGAAAACGTTGGAATAGTGGTAGAGACAATACCAAAAGCAGGTAAGATCATGATGTACACTTCAGGGTGACCAAAAAACCAGAATATATGCTGGAACATTACAGGATCACCACCTCCGGCAGCATCAAAAAAGCTAGTACCAAAGTAGGTATCGGTTAACACCATAGTTACCGTACCAGCAAGCACCGGCATTACGGCAATTAACAAATAAGCCGTGATAAAAAATGTCCAAACAAACAGTGGCATTTTCATGTACGTCATACCTGGTGCACGTAAATTCATAATGGTAACAACTATATTAATTGCCCCCATAATCGATGATATACCCATAATATGAACAGCAAAAACAAAAAACGCTGTGCTGCCATTACTATAAGTTGTCGATAACGGTGCGTAGAAAGTCCAACCAAAGTTAGGTGCTCCGCTTTCCATAAAAAATGACATTAATAAAATACTGAAAGCAAAAGGTAAAATCCAAAAGCTCCAGTTATTCAATCGTGGTAATGCCATATCCGGCGCACCAATCATCATAGGTAA
Organism: Alteromonadaceae bacterium; assembly: GCA_038141035.1. GTDB lineage: Bacteria > Pseudomonadota > Gammaproteobacteria > Enterobacterales > Alteromonadaceae > JALZUE01. The sequence goes on along the minus strand of JAYQHI010000050.1, from coordinate 123,576 downwards.
CATCCAGTTAGCCAAACCAGTAAAGGCCGGCATAATGGCACCAAATACCATGATCAAGCCATGAACTGTGGTCATTTGGTTAAAAAAGTCAGGCTCAATAATTTGTAATCCTGGCTGAAATAATTCAGCTCGGATCACCATGGCCATGGCACCACCGGTTAAAAACATGATGAACGAAAACCAAAGATACATTGAGCCAATATCTTTATGGTTAGTGGTGTATAACCAGCGTTTAATACCGGTCATTTTATGATCGTGATGCTCGCCATCAGCGTGCGAATCATGAAGTGTTTCTGTTGTCATAATAAGGCCTCCTTACTTCGCACTTGCTTCGTTGCTTAAATTAGCAACGTCCGCGGGTTGAACAACATCACCGGTATTATTACCCCAAGCATTGCGCTCGTAAGTAACAACTGCGGCCATTTGTGTATTGGTTAACATACCTTTGAAAGCTGCCATTGCCGGATTTTTAGCACTACCATTTAACACCATATCAATGTGAGTATTAACATCGCCAAGGGCAATTGGGCTGGCTTTTTTAAAGCAGGAAATACCGGCGCCATACCCTCGCCTGACGCTTGATGACAAGCAGCACACGAGCTGACATATACTTCTTCACCCATAACCATCATTTCATCTAAGCTGTAAGTTTTATTTAAGTCTTCGGTTGGGCTGAGTTCTTCAATGGTGTCAGCAACTTGCTCTTTAACCTCTGCAACAACCGCTTCAACTTCACCGACCGGTGCGGTACCTACGATAGCACCAACATCTGCAGCCTGAATGGCATCACCAGTATTGTTACCCCACGCATTACGTTCGTAAGTCACAACAGCAGCAAGTTCTTTTAACGTCAGTTGTTTACCGTAGCCTTGCATACCGGTACCGGCACGACCATTTACCACAATATCAATATGAGCAGCAGCATCACCTACTGCAATTGGGCTGCCTTTTAAAAGCAGGAAACGCTGGCGGTAAACCTAAGCCAGTTGGTTGGTGACAAGCAGCGCAATGTGCCATGTAAGTTTGCTCACCTAATGTCATCAACTCATCTAAACCTAAAGTGGCATTTAATGAGGCTTTTCAGCAGCTGCCGCTTGTGCAATTAACGCTTTTTGTTCATCAAGCCAAATAGCGTAGTCTGCTTCCGGTTTTACCTCAACAACCACCGGCATAAAACCATGATCTTTACCACACAGCTCAGCGCACTGGCCGCGATAAATACCGGGTTCATCAACAATCGTCCAAGCTTCGTTAATAAAACCTGGATTGGCATCTTGTTTTACCGCAAACGCTGGTACCCACCAAGAATGAATAACATCGTCAGAAGTAATTAAAAAACGTACTTTTTTATTCACCGGGATCACTAAGTGTTTATCCACTTCTAGCAGATAATGTTCACCTTTTTTGGCAGAGCTGCCATTTTGGTTTTGATATTGTTCTTTTGGTGTTGATAATACGGAATAAAATTCGATATCTTGGTCAAAATATTTATAGTGCCATTTCCACTGGGAGCCAGTAACTTGGATAGTAATATCTGAATTGTCATTATTTTCCATATCAATTAGCGTACTTGTTGCAGGTACAGCCATTGCAATAAGAATAACAACAGGGATTGCGGTCCAAAGAATTTCAACCTTGGTGCTTTCATGAAAGGTAGCGGCTTTTACACCTTTTGATTTACGGTGGAATATCATCGACCAAAACATAGCACCGAACACCACAGCGCCAATGGCAGTACAAATCCACATGACTAACATATGCAAATCATAAACTTCACGACTAACAGCAGTAACACCTTTTGTTAGGTTTAGTTGCATATCAGCCCAAGCTGAACTGGAAACAATACTTCCCAAAAACAGCCAACCTAGGTTACGTCTCATCACTCGACATCTCCTCTGTCCTTTAAAAGAAAACAAAATAAGCACACAGAGTAATACACAGCCCACTGACTCATATTCTGTTGTTTATCGGTTATTTTATTGTGACAAAAGGCTGAAAGCCGTTGTCTTTTATAATTATTTAGTTATTTTTTTGTTCACTTTCAGAATTAGAATTACTCAAATATTGACATAGGTCAATGTTTAATTTTTGAGCAATTACTTTAAAAAGCCAATATAATCAATGGAGTATTAACTCTAAAAGGAGCTGGGATAGGTGTTAGATGAAAATTAATGAAAAAATGATGAGAAAGAAAGAGATAGAAAAGGATCAAGATTAATCCTTTTCAAAAAATAAATATAAGTTTACATCCAATCGGCGTTTCGAATAACCCCAACCGCAATTCCTTCAACATTAAATTGCTGGCTGGCAAGATCAACTTTAATAGGTGAAAAGTCTTCGTTTTCTGCACATGTAAATAAACAATATTACCATCACGCTTAAAACGCTTAACGGTGACATCATCTTCCACTCGGGCAACAATGACTTGGCCATTTTTAACATCCGTGGTTTGATGAACCGCTAACAAGTCGCCATCGAGTATGCCAATATCTTTCATACTTTCGCCATGAACTCGCAACAAATAATCGGCATGAGGGTGAAATAAACTGCCATCTACCTTGTAATGCTCTTCCACATGTTCTTGGGCAAGAATAGGTTCACCAGCAACAACACGGCCAATCAAAGGTAATCCCTCTTCTTCAATAAATTCTTCTGCTAAACGAATGCCTCTTGAAGTACCTGGTAACATTTCAATATAGCCTTTTTGGCTAACGCTTTTAAATGCTCTTCTGCCGCATTTGCTGATTTAAAACCAAAAAAATCAGCTATTTCAGCTCGAGTTGGCGGCATACCGGTTTCGGCAATTTTTTCTTTGATCAGATCAAATATTTGACCTTGTCGTGGGGTTAATGGACGCATATTATTCCTGTTACTTTATACAGTGATAACTGTCAGTATATACAGACTGTATATAAACTCAAGTAAACTATCGATAAAATAAACATCATCGTTTAAAAGTGAAAAATTACACCAAATTTAACTCGGTATATCGTAACTTTTAGATAATTTTTATGCGTAAAAATAATACAAAACATCTATATTTATTAGTTATCGTCATTACACAAAGGCGAAAGTTAAAGAAATTAGAATGTTAAAAAGGTGAAAAATCAGATGAGATAAGATGAATTAATAATTTGGTAAATTGATGAATGTTCTTTTTATTTACCGTATACTCATAAAATGGCTCTATCAACATATTTCATTATTGAAAAACAATACGGCAGCGAATTGATGGTAACTTGGCGTGATTTTTTAATAAACGCCGATGTTATTTCAACAGCTAAAAAATGGAACAAAGTAGATTGCAATACCTTCAACGCATTAAACCATAATAGTAAGTATATTAAGCATCGTTAACTAAGTAGTAATACAAAACTTTTATTCTTCAATCGCTAAAAAACACAATAAGCAAAACGTTATGTCTCCGCCCCTCTAGAATGGAGCGTCTGCTTGGAATGACAACACCTTATTTGTTACCGGATGAACGAAATTCAAAGATTCGGCATGCAAATGTAAGCGTTCAGCTTTAGTGCCATAATGATCATCACCAACAATCGGTGAATTTAGCCCAAGGCTATGAGCCGCATGCACTCTTAATTGATGAGTTCGCCCAGTTTTAGGATAAAAATAAACCCGAGTTTGCTGCTTGCTGCGAGCAATCACTTGGTAATGCGTTTGCGCTGATTTTCCATGCTGATAACACACTAATTGACGAGGGCGATCGGTTAAGTCCACTCGTAGCGGTAAATCAATATCACCTTCATCTTGCGCAATAACCCCATCAAGTAAAGCAACATAACGTTTTTTTACTGTTCGTTTGATAAACTGCTGCTGCAGCGTTTTATTAGCTGATTTTGTTAAAGCAATAACCATTAAACCTGACGTTGACATATCTAAACGATGAACAATTAATGGCCCTGTAGCTTGCGGAAATGCCTGCTTAATACGTAAATAAACACTATCACTAATATTTTTCCTGGCACAGATAAAAACAATGACTTATTAACCACTAAAATATCATCATCTTGATACAAAATATCGAGCTGTTTGCCTTCGGCAGGATTAAGCAATAATGGATTGTCATCAACTAACATGCCAGTCAGCATATGCGCTAAAATAGGCTGACATTTATTTTGACAAGCAGGATAAAAATTACCATGGCGGCGCAGTTCTGATTGCGGTGCCGCTCCCCAAAAATTCCGCCAAGGCTAAAGGTTGATAACCATACTTAAAGGCATAATGTAATAGTTTGAGGGCAGCGCTGTCGCCCGCCCCGCCAGTGGTATTTTACTCTCTGTTTCTTGAAAGAGCTCGGCTAAATTTTTGTATTGACCATTTATATTTAGAAATTGATATTGCTGAAAAATAAAGGTTTGCAGCTCAGCAGATTTGTTTTTCCGCAGGGCTTTTAATTGCTGAATTTGTGTCTGCAATAACGCTAACTTTTCACTGGTTTCGTTAAGCTTTGTTTGCCAATGACTTTGAAACTCTCGCAAAACAATTTTTTGCCAAACACTTTCTTTACTTAATTGTTGCTCAAGTGCTTCATAGTCTTTTGCGATAAGTTAACTTTGGCTTGCTCTCGACATTGCTTGCGTATTTGTCAGCTTTGAATGATGTGCTGGCGCTCTTTTTCTATTGCTGCTTGGCTTTGCTCTGAAAGTAAAGAAGCATTGTCTAACAAACGAAGAAATTCAGGTGAATTTTCTAAGGCTGAAATCTTGTTATTAATATCATTAATAACTTGTTGCTCTGTAATAAAAAAACTTTCTTTAGCTAACAAATCAAAAACCGGCGGCACAAAGTTTGGCAAAACATTCTGATCGGCTAACTTGCCCGAAAACGCACTTAAATAACCAATCTCGTCTTGTTGATTTTTAACCACTAAAACACCAAACATTTTACCTGCTGGCACTGAATCATCACTTTTATCAAAAAAATTGTGCTGCCAAGTCACTTGTTGGCTAATGTGCTGCTGCAGCTCTTGTGCCGCCAGCAATGCAAGTTGGTGAGGTTGATAATAAAAAGGAAAAGTAAACCGTTCGGGTAATTTAATGTCTGCAATCGATTTATTTGAAATCGGGTAAAACAATCCGAATTTTTTAAAGGGTAATTCACAAAACATCCAAACATAAATAAAAACACGTTAATTTTAACGGTAAAACGAACAATAACCTATAGTTTCCCTCTTCAATTAATAGCGACTAATTGAAAACCGCTCTTAATTTAAACAAGTCTAGAAAGCAACATTCAAAGCAAAGGTTTATTTTTATAGAAAATAATGTCGATGAAAACTTGGTTTTTTTAAAAAGTGTCTATAATCAAATACATGATCAAATTAACTTTCCAGTTAACGGAACCTACTTTTATATGTCGTCATTTAAAACCCTGTCTATTCGATTTAAGATTTTATTAATTCCAATTGTCGGCTCAGTTGGCTTTGCCATCTACCTGTTTACTAGCTTGTTGGCAATGTCATAAATTGTAAATCAATTAGATCGTGCCTATGTCGTCGAATACCAATTTTTACGAACCTCTGAATACGGCTTAATTCATTTAGATAAAATTAAAAGAAACTTTAGGTAATGCCGCGACCATGGGGGAAGAAGATCTATTAACCACCGCCAATAAATATGCCGACGAGTTTCGCAATAAAGTCACCACATCTTACCAAATAGATAAAGATAATATTGCCTTTTTAAAATCATTATTAACGGACTTTAATGTTTATTATGAACATGCCTTTGCTCTATCAAAAGAGATGGTTGATGGCACTATGGACTTTGATACCTTGGGTGATCGTAGTACCCAAATGGCGGAACAACAATGGCTTACAGCGAAACTTAATGCCTTTCAAAGTGAAAAATATAAGTCTTTTAATAATGCTTTTGAGTCTGTCAGTGGCAAAAGTAGAATCCACGTCTACGGTTGGGATTATCTTAGGTAGTGTCACCATTTTATTACTTTTTGCTGTCGCTGTACCTATTGCCGGTTCAATTTGTCGTAGCCTAAACAATGTTATTGCTTCACTAAAAATATCGCCCAAGACAACGGTGATTTAACAGTACGTTTAAAAACCACCAATAAAGACGAAATTGGTGATTTAGTTTTTTGGTTTAATAGCTTCATTGAAAAGCTACAAGGGGTTATTAAAGATGTCGTTAATACCGCCATACCACTTGCCAAAACCGCCAATAATATTCAACGTTTATCTGAACACACCATTGATTCCTTTAAGCGCCAAAGTGACAGTGTTACCGCATCACGCCATTCCGTAGAAGAAATGAGTCAAAGTGTTGCCGACATTACGACAAACGCTGCTGATGCCGTGTCTTCACTAATAATGAAGCAAGTAATGGTAAACAAGTTGTCGATAAAACAGTGATCGAAATCAGACAACTGGCGAACATTGTCATGGAATCGTCTGAAATTATTAATCAATTACAACAAGATACGAATAAAGTTAACGTAGTACTTGAAGTTATTCGAGGCATTGCAGAACAAACCAACTTATTGGCATTGAACGCCGCAATTGAAGCCGCACGTGCCGGTGAACAAGGCCGAGGTTTTGCTGTGGTTGCTGATGAAGTGAGAAATTTAGCCTCACGAACGCAAGAATCAACCGAAGAAATTAATCAAATGTTAGCGCAGCTACAAGGGGCAGCAAGTAAAGCCGTAAGTACTATGGAAAGCTCAATTGCTGGCGTTGAATCAAGCGTTGAGAGTGCTAACCAAGCTGGTGAAAGTTTATTAGAAATTACCTCAGCTATCGCAGTAATTTCACAAATGAATGATGCCATTGCGAGATCAACGGAGCAACAAACTGAAGTTTCAAACATTATGGTCAATCATGTCGAAGACATTCAACAATGTGCAGACGAAGCATCACAGGCATCGTCTGAAGTCGCCTCGGTAAGTAATGAATTATCGGAACTTGCCTCAACGCTGGAAGCAATAGCTTTACAGTTCAAAGTATAAAAATATATTAAACAACATGTTAAAAAAATACAAAGGAACTTTAATATGAAAAAAAGACTACTACCTTTAACAGTTGCGAGTGTTTTGTTATCAAGCTCATTGCATGCTGAAATTCATTTAAATGGCTTTGCTTCGATTGTTGGCGGGGCAACCACATCAAGTGATGATCGTTTGTATGGTTACGATAATGACTTTAATTTTAAACAAGGTTCACTTGTGGCATTACAAGCCTCTAGTGATTTAGAGAATGGTCTTGGTGTTACCGTTCAATTAACCGCGAAAGGTGTTGACGATTGGGACCCTGAATTTAAATGGGCGTTTGTTAGTTATGACGTCAATGACAATTTAAGAGTATTAGCAGGCCGCCAACGTGCACCATTTTACATGTACTCGGACTTTCTAGATGTTTCCTACGCTTACCCTTGGATTTCACCACCTAAAGGTGTTTATGATCTTATCTTCGATACCTTTGACGGTTTAGGAGCAGTATACAATACAACCTTAGGTGATGTTGATGCGACATTCCATGGTATTTACGGCCGTAACACCGATGAAATCAGTGCTTTTGGTCAATTAACAACACCTGATATCAAAGGAATGACCGGCTTAGCTTCAACCTTTAATTATGACTGGCTAACCGTACGTGCCAGCTACTTTGTTGCTGATGTTTCAATCCCTTTTGATGATTTAAATGGGCTTGCTGGTGGTTGGCAACAAACCGGACAGTCAGATATCGCGAACAATACCTTAATAAATGAGAGCGATGCATCATTTTTAGAGTTTGGTTTTCAAATGAATTTTGATGAAGTGATTGTTGTTGGTGAATACACAAAACTTAAAATTGATAACAGCCCGCTTGCTGAAAAGAATCCTATTATGTCATGGCCGGCTATCAATTTGATGGTGTGTTAGTTCATATCACTTATGGCATGGATGATAATTCAACTAATATTTATAGCTCCGATATCCCCTTATGGCTTGGATCCGGTATCGATTTTCTTAAAGCAAATACTGAAAAGCTTCTTAAACAGTCAGATGTCGGAAAAAAGCTACATCATGCTAGGCGCACGTTATGACTTTCATGATTCTGCAGCATTAAAATTTGAATATACTGATTTTTCTGACGACAATAATAGTAATAACGATGCTGGCTTATTTCGTGTTGCATTAGTGACATTATTTTAAGGAGGATATTATGAAGATATTTAAAAGTACATTAGCTCTAGCATTATCTTTTGTCAACTTTAATAGCGCGCAGCTGATATTGCCATTATTTATTAATCAAGTAATAACAATACAATTTCAGAAGATGATATTAATCGTATCTTTCTAGGTAAAAACAAATCTTTTGAAAGTGGTGATAGCATTAAAGCGGTGAATTTAAAATCAGGCGATGATATCCGCACTGAGTTTGAGAAAAAGCACTAGGTAAGTCGAGTAAACAAGTAAAAGCCTATTGGTCAAAGCTAATTTTTCAGGTAAAGCTAAACCTTTAGTTAAATCTGGCTCTGATGAAGAAGCCCTAAAATTTGTTGCCGATAATCCAGAAGCTATTGCTTATGTTGACGCCAACAAAGTAAATGACACAGGTAAAAGTAGTGAAAGTATTTAAATAACAACCGCTACTTTTAACGACTCCTTAAAAAGTAAAATCATATAAAAAGCTTATATTTAATCAATATAAGCTTTTTTTTATTTGCTCTTATTAAAACGGAGATACTGTATTATCGATAAATTAAAGGCCTTTCGACTGAACGGCAGATGTTCTATTCAGCGTTTATACTCTCTAAAAGCCGTATTTAATCTCGCTAATTGTTCATCAGTAAAACTTCTTTTACTTAAGCCGATAAACACCTCGCCATTGTCTATCGTTAAAGGATGAAGCTTTAATTGATCATAATGTTTAAGTTTTTTTAACGCATATGCAAGGTAATTAGATTCATCAAAAAAGCCAATAACACGGCCTTTTAAAATTAATTGAATACGAGGGTGAACATTCGTGAGCTCAATAAACTTTGACGAAAAATTTACGTTGTGAGTAAACAATTGTTGAAATTCACTGCCTAAATAAGTACTTTTCCGTTTTGCAAAAAGATAGGGTAACTCTGCTATATCATCAAGGCAGCTAATAGTTTCAGGAACGGTAGCAGAGGTAACTAAACCAAAGATTTCATTACGGACCGGCCCAACAAAGCTAATCGTTGCTAATCGTTCTGGTATCTTTGATAATTGTGTTAAAGCATCAATCTGGCTAATTTTAACAATTTCAAAGCATCGGCAAAGAGCAATTCAATATAATGTGTTTTACAGGATATTGCGCTAGCTAAATGTTCATAAATATCAATATCAATACCATACCAATTACCATCTGCATCTTTAGTTGAATACAGAGCGGTATCACGAATAGCTATCTTCATTTCACAAGCAGAAGCCGTTATTGAGATCACATAAATAAAAACAATCAGTAAATATTTCAAATAAACCCTTAACCAGACATTTGTTATAGCTAAGTTATTCCATAGCTTAATTTCATTAAACTATGAAACTAAGCTAAGTACAATAGTAGCTAAAGATATTAGCCATTTTCATGCAGATCATTCATTTACAGATAAATTAGGCTAAGACACTCTCTATTCGACCTTAATATTAAATGCTAAAATATCTGTCATAAATAAGCTTGGATAAAACAAGATGTCAGCATTCCGTTCTCTTTTTTATGTATTATTAAAGTTACCGTTAAAATTTTTAGTTCGTTGTCGAGTGATCAGCGCAGAGCAAGCAACACCAACAAACAATGACAAACAACCTATTTTTTACATCATACGCACGCAATCCGCGAGCGATATTTTAGCGTTACAAAAAGCATGTAAAGAACAAAACTTCCCTGATCCACTTGAAGATGTTGTGATTAACAACAAAACGTTTAGACGAACATTATGTTTAGAAAAACCAAGCCCTGTTTTTGGTTGGCGAAAAAGAGGCCACTAACGTATTAAGTGAAGGTGCTGAATTACTTGCTTTACATCATCAAGATGAAGCATTGGATATTAAATTAGTACCCGTTAATTTAAATTGGGGTCGCAAACCAACCAAAGAAAAAATTCAGCCACCATTGGCTCGGTATTTTCAGAACAAACCTCGCCCACTTGGTTGCGTAAATTTTTTATCGTTTTATTTTTGGTCGCCATACTTTAGTCCGTTTTAGCAATGCCTTTTCTTTTCGCTCTTTAGTCAATAAACACGGCTCAGATATTCAAACAGCACATAAATTATTACGTGTTACTCGCTTTCATTTTCATCGTCAAACTATTGCCGCCTCGGGCCCTCGTTTAATGCATCGCCAGCAAATGTTCACCGCATTATTAGCTAACCCTGCCATCAAACGATTAATCGCTGATGAGGCAAAAAGTAAAAAAAGTTAGCGAGCAAAAAATTAAAAGAAGCGTTAAAAAATCATGGATGAGATTGCCGGTGATTATAGCGATTCTATGGTACGTTTAGGAGAGCGTGTATTAAGCTGGTTATGGAACCGTTTATACAACGGGATTATTGTTAATAATGCCGACCGCTTACGTAAGTTAGCCGAAGATGGCCGAAAATTATTTACGTACCTTGCCATCGCAGCCATATGGATTATTTATTATTAACCTATGTTATCTATCAACAAGGTTTAGTAACGCCAGAATTGCCGCTGGTATTAATCTTAATTTTTGGCCAGCAGGGACCTATTTTTAGAAAATCAGGTGCCTTTTTCATTCGCCGAAGTTTCACGCGGCAATCGTTTATATTCCACTATTTTCAGGGAATATTTAGGGCTCTTATTTGAACGTGGTTATTCGGTAAAATATTACACCGAAGGTGGCCGCAGTCGAACCGGTCGCTTATTAGCGCCTAAAACCGGCATGTTAGCCATGACAATTCAAAGTTTATTACGGGGTATTGATCGCCCTCTTACCTTAGTGCCTGTTTATATTGGTTATGAGCATGTTATGGAAGTAGGTACTTATCACAAAGAATTGAGTGGGAGTAAAAAGAAGAAAGAATCTATTTTTGGGGTACTAAAAGCAATTAAAAGCCTACGTAACTACGGCAAAGGCTTTGTCAATTTTGGTAAACCTATCAATATTAACAATTTTCTGGATCAATGCAAGTACAAATTGGCATGCAGCAATTGATGCAATTGAGCCACAAAAACCCAGTTGGTTAACCCCTCAGTCAATATCTTAAGTCATCAAGTCATGACGGAAATAAATAATGCCGTCGCATTAAATGGCGTATCACTGATCGCACTCATTCTTCATGCAAGTGAAAACAAAGCGCTATCGAAAAAATCATTAGCCAAGCAGCTGGATTTTCATTAAGATTCTGAAGTGGATGCTCCTTACAGCCAAGGTTTAACGTTACCTGAGCATGATGGTATAGCTCTCATTGATGATGCTATTTCGCTTAATAAAGTCACCGTTTCTGAAGATAACTTAGGCACAGTGATCTCATTAGATGAATCAGCTGCCTTAGAAATGAGCTACTACCGCAATAACATCATTCATGCCTTCTTATTACCGGCTTTAGTTTGTCGGTTATTAGACAACGCCCCAAACTGGCTAATGATGAATTAATTGAGCAAATGCAAAAATTGGTAGAGATTATTAAGCGGGAGTTCTTTTTATGGCAACAAGCTAACGATGTAAAAAAACAAGTTAGCCAAGTATTAACCTCTCTTGAAAACCAAGCCATTGTTAAACAAAGTAAGGCGGGGTTTTGGTCAATAGAAGAAACCGAGGCTCAAGCCAAAATACGTTCATTAAGCGAATGCGCTGAAGCAACTGTACAGCGACTTGTTTATTATCAGCAATTTATTAACTCAGTCAGCTCCTATTGCTAAAAAAGCACTGGAAGATAACATGGTGCTAATAGCTACCCGTTTATCGGTATTAAATAATATTCATGCACCTGAGTTTATCGACAAAAAAGCCCAGTCTAGCCTAGTTAACCACATGAAACCCTTGGTTACATTGAAACTAATGACGATGGTTTATATATTGCCAATGAGCAATTAAATGCCTTAACCACCATAGTTAGCCGGTTAGGTTGATATTAAATATTACAAACCTTAAACGACAATCAATAACCTAGTTAGCGCCGCCTGAGTCAACACAGGTGGCGCACAAAAAAATCCCTTTCCACACCACATCGTCACGGGTATTAAGACAAGAAAAATTCCAACAATTACATTTAAAAAAAATACAAATCCCACCTATACTCAATATATTGTCATTTAATGTTATGCGCTTAATTGACAAGTAGTTACAGAAAATAACGAGAGACAGTAGGGGATAAAATGGAAGTTTCACAACAATTAGAGCAAGACGTATTCCCTTTCCCTCTGCTTAAAACAAACTGTAATAACCAAATTGTTTTTTATAATGAATTAGCACGTGAGTTATTAAAACTACCGGTTAATGAAATTATCAACATGAATATTTACGATGTTTTCCATTTTGATAATTTAACACATGACAACCAACAACCTCTTCAATGCTCCTTTGAAAACCAAGCAAGATTAATATCAACAAACAATCAATCGAATACTTTTAATATCAGTATTAATTATTCACCTAATGATGATTCACACTGGTTGTTTATCCAACCTCAACAGCAAAAGGTGCTAAAAACACAAGCGATTCTCGCACGTCTAAATCATGCCATTGATGCCGCTGACATTGGCGTATGGGAATATAAAATACAATCTAAAACGCCTTTTTTACTGCTAAGTTTAAAGAGTTGATAAATAAAAAATCCGACTAAAGAACTATCTTGGGATGACTTTAAAAAACAAATATTTCATTCAGATCGCTCTATTTTTGATATTTTTCAAACAGCACATTAAGTATGGCATTCCATTAAATTTTGAATTTCGATTACAAACAGAAGAAGGCTTACGTTGGTTACATATTAAAGGGAATTACACCGTGATAATGACTCCCCCTACAGCGTAATGGGTACCTTAACCGACTGTACGCAAGCAAAAAATACGCTAACAGAAATGAACAAAGCCATTGAAAGTAAAAATATAGCAATGGAAGTAGGAAAAATAGGTACCTGGCACGCCGAATTAACAGACCAAGATTCTTGGCAATGGGAGTGGAATAGTCTCACCAATGACATCTTAGGTCTCAAACCAGAAGATATTGGCAACATAGAAAAATGGCAATCAACCTATCACCCCGATGACAGAGCCAAAATAATCACAGCTATGGCTCAATCTTTATCTTCAGGCGAAAATTTTTCAAAACAATACCGAATAATCATGCCTGACGGTGATACCAAATACTTATTAAGCCAAGGTAAAGTAGGAAAAGACTTTTTAGGCAACAATTGCCGCATTGACGGGAGTGATCATTGATCAATCCGAAATTTATATCGCGCAAAAACAACTTAAAGAATTAAATAGCCAACTTGAAGATCACGTAGAACAACGCACCAAAGAACTACTTAAATTAAAAGAAAATGCCGAAAATGCTAATCAAATAAAGTCTGACTTTTTATCCATGATGAGTCATGAATTAAGAACACCAATGAACGCTATTATTGGCTCGTTAGATTTATTAGCCACCACCAAACAAACCCCTGATTCCGTCGATTTAATTGATACAGCAAAAACTTCCGCCGAAAATTTAGTTTATATTTTAAATGATATTCTCGACATTAATAAAATTGAAGCTGAAAAATTAGTGCTTGAAGACCAAGTCTTTTCCATTGCAGAAGTTATTGATAATGTTATTAAAGTTTTCATCCCCGTGGCAAATAAAAATAAAATCCATTTAGATTTATTTGAAGATCCTAAAATTCCTATGTTTATTATTGGCGACCAAATTCGCGTTCGGCAAATTCTGTTCAATTTAATTGGTAACGCCTTAAAATTTACGAAAACAACCACAGAGCAAGAAGGCTGTGTTTCTGTCGATGCCAGTGTCATTGAAATTAACGATTATGTTTGCACAATCAGCATTAAAATTATTGATAACGGTATTGGTATTGATGAAAAAACTCAGCACAAGCTATTCAAACCTTTTATTCAAGCTGAACGTTCAACAACCCGAAAATATGGTGGCACAGGTTTAGGTTTAGCAATCTGTGGCAAGTTAACCGAAATGATGGGCGGGCAAATTACCCTTACTAGTGAAAAAGGTAAGGGCTCTTGTTTTGACGTTGAACTACCGCTTTGGCGCTCTCAGGAAACTCGAGCGCTTGATGTCGAATCTTTATCCGCCGTTAATATTTCATTAGCTTATTTTAATAGCCAGTATCAGCAAAAAATTGATAATTATGTTCAATATTTAAAAGACGAAAGGCGCAAATGTTTACAGTTGTAATTTATTCGAAAACGATTTTGCTCCTAACCAATCAGATCTCATTTTTGTTTTTGTTGATGATCTCAATGCTAATCAAGAATATGCGGAAGAATTTATTACCCCTTTACTTAATGAACATCACATTTGTGTTGCCGTAAGACATGAACATGTTGAAGCTGCCCGAGCATTATTCCCTGGCGCTCACATCACGCATTCATTACCAATAACTAGAATTCAACTGATTGAAACCATCAAGAAAAATTGGATTGGTCATTTTGAGCTTGAAATAGATGAATTAGACTTAAGCGATCTCGAGCTACCATTAGAACTTGAGCCAATAGCACCAGAACTCAAAGGCGGAATATTAGTGGTAGAAGATAACCCCTTAAATCAAAAATTAATTGTCAAACAGCTAAAAAATCTAGGGTACGCTTGTGATATTGCTGATGATGGCCAAGATGGCAAAGATAAATGGCAGGCAGGTGACTACAAACTTATTTTAACCGACTGCCACATGCCAAACATTGATGGTTACGATATGACTCGATTAATCCGTGAACTAGAAATTAAAGAAAAGCGTTCTAGAATTCCTATTATAGCGGTTACCGGTGCGGCCATGAGTGGTGATGATCAACATTGCTTAGCTGCTGGTATGGATGAGTTTGTTAGTAAGCCTATCCAATTAACGCATTTAAAAGATGTTTTACAGAAGTGGTATAAAAATGACTGATTCAGAGAAACAAATATTAAATAAAAACATTATTAAAGACTTAATTGGTGATGATGCTGAATTAATTCGAAAGTTTGAAATTGAATTTCTTCAGCAAGCAAAAGAATCAATTGGAAAAATTGTCGCTATGTTTAATCAAAATGATTTTGCCGCTATAAAAGAAGAAGCTCATTATATTAAAACCTCCGCTAAAGCGATTGGTGCAGAGCAAACGGCAGATTTATTACAAACCTTAGAAGACAACGCATTAAACAATGATAAAGCGACTTGTAAGCAGCAAATTATTCTTATTAATCAGTCGTTAAAATTAGTTTATGGAGCAATAATGAATGAGTAATAAAAAGCCTGGATTAGCTTCTCGCCACCCAAAAATTGTTATGATTCATGAAAACAGTGAAGATGTTTTAGGTGCCGTAAAAATATTAACGAGTCACTTTAAAGATTTCTGTAATCTTGCTTATAACAAAGCAACTACAAAATATTTACTCACCAACAAACCAACCGTTTTGTTATTTGCCTTTTCAAGCATCGAAAAAAGTGTTGAATATTATTCTTACCTCTTAGATGAAGCACAACTTACTTATCCTCATTTCAGTATTTTATTATGTAAAAACAAAGAAGCAGGTGTTGCTTTTAGATGCTGTATTAAAGGCTTATTTGAAAACTATTTTGTTTACCAGCCACTGTATGAAAAATTCCGTTTGATCATGATAGTGCATAGTGCGCTGAATTTATTTAATAAAGATGAAGAAGCCGTGCAGTTAAGTGAGAGTGCCTTTGACGAGGTAGATAACGAGTTATCTGCCTTAATTGATCAAAGTGGCGAACTAAAAAAAGGCTTACTTAGCAGTATTCAAGATAGCTATTCTGGCATTGTAAAAGCAACCGAAAGTTATCAAGGGCCTAACGATTTTTCCACGGCACAAACAAAAGAGTTAGTTGATGCTATAACCGAACAACACATAAAGCCTCTATTATCTTTATTAGAAAGTGATATTAATGCCGGTTTAGATGGCTTGTTAGCACAATTGCTCTCACAAAAAAATAACATAAAAGAAAAAGCTCAAGAAGCCAAAGGTTTAATACATCATCAAGCATCTATCAAATCAAAAGCAGAAAAAATGAATGATTTGATCGAAAAAACAGCCAAAGAAAATCAAGAAAAAGAAAAAACCAATCCTGGTATGTTTGACACCCTTGATTTTGACGATGAAGTTGATGAACATGAAGACCAAGCAAAGGAAATTCTCGACGACCTCAACCAAGTATCCAAAAAGAATGAAGATTATCGCATTCTAATTGTTGAGGATAATGCCATTTATCGTGAAATGTTAAACACCGTATTAAAACACGAGAACTTTATTACCGAAGAAGCTGAAGATGGTTTAGTCGCCCTACGATATATTAAAGAAAAACGTTACGACCTAATTATTATGGACTTGTTTATGCCAAAACTTGATGGTTTAAACACCACGAAAAAAATTCGCAGTATTTCTGGCGGTCGCGACATTCCAATTATCGCGTTAACGGGTAATAAAAATAAAGAATTAGTAAAAAAATGGGCGGCTTATGGTTTAAAAGGTTACATCATGAAACCATCAACCAAAGAGCAAATTATCAATACCGTACAGCGGGTCATTTCAACTGAAAATGAACCACTTGATCAAACATAAAAGATTTAATTAACGAGTAAATTTATTTTTTATAAATGCTCAACAAAAATACCGATAAATATAATTAAACCAACAAAGTGATTATTCAGAAAGGCTTGAAAGCATTTCTGTCGATCGCGCTCAACAATCAGTATTTGCTGGTAACTAAAAAACCCCGCGCTGATAATTAACGATAAATAATAAGGCCAACCAAATGCTAACAATTCACCTACCGTATACAGTAAACCTAAGGTGATTATTTGTAACAATGCAATAATACGCTTATCGTGCTGAGCAAATAGAATCGCGGTAGATTTAACACCTATTTTAAGATCATCTTCCCTATCCGCCATCGCATACATAGTATCGTACGCCACAGTCCAAAATAGGTTAGCCGCAAATAACAACCAAGCTACGCTAGGAACACTGCCATAACTTTCAGCAAAAGCCATGATCATACCCCAACTAAAAGCCGCACCTAACACCACTTGCGGTAAATGTGTATAACGTTTCATAAAGGGATAAAGTGTTGCTAAAAATACGGCAACAAACGAGAGCATGATGGTATGAAACTCGAGTGTTAGTACCAATAATAAAGCAATAAATAGCAAAGCAATAAAAATAAAAATAGCTTCTTTAGGAGTTAATAACCCGGTAATTAACGGCCTTTGCTCTGTACGTTGTACTTGGCCATCAACGTTGCGATCAGCAAAGTCATTAATCACACAGCCGGCACTGCGCATCACAAAAACACCTAATGAAAACACCAAAAACAAATGTAAATTGGGAATACCATCAGCGGCAACCCATAATGCCCAATAGGTTGGCCATAACAATAAATAAGTGCCTATGGGATTATCCATACGGGTAATTTGATTAAAACCT
Source organism: Alteromonadaceae bacterium (assembly GCA_038141035.1). Lineage (GTDB taxonomy): Bacteria > Pseudomonadota > Gammaproteobacteria > Enterobacterales > Alteromonadaceae > JALZUE01. Next base: position 105,979 of record JAYQHI010000050.1, on the reverse strand, counting down.
TGCCATTTGTGGTGAGCGTCATATTCATGATAAATTCTTATTGGTAAGCTAGGGCGGGTGGTAAAAGACTTCGGCAACAATTAACGGTTTAGCTTCAAGGTAAAATAATGAGCGCCGTCCCCATAAAGTCTCTGAAACACTTAATGATAAGGCTTGTGCTAACTGGCCAACGCTGCTTTGCTCGTTAAAAGGCGCAATTTGAATTAGCTTTCGTTCTAACGAGGGTTATTAAAAATCACCTGACCTAAAGGTTTATCTCCTAACTCAGCTAATAACTCCTGTTCTCCAGTTAAACTTGTTAATGGTAATAAACTACGGGCAAAAACATGGGGTTGGTTATCACAATACAATAACACTTCCCGTGCTAATACCTTTTCTCCTGCACTTACTATTTCACACGCTTCATCAGCAGGACATGCGATCACTTCTTGTCCTAATACTTCCACATAAAAACTTTGGCAGTGCTGATTTAAACGAGCAGTTAATGAGGTTGGCTCATATAACCAATCTCTTAATTGTGCTGATATTGGCGCACTCGGCTGATTTTGCCATTGAGCCGTTAAATTTACTGGAAACAAGTTGGATAAAGAATGCATATTTAATAACAGAAAACGTGATTAAGGCGTATAATAACAGGGTTAATTTTTCAGTCTATCCCCCTTGCTGGGTAAAGCCCTATTTACCGCGATTTTAAGAGCCTTATGTCACTCATTCATTTTTCATCAATCAAAAACAGTTTCAAATTAGCTTGGCCAATTTCGTTACAAAATATCCTTGTAACCTTACTCAGCATGATTGATATCATGATGGTTAGTCACTTAGGCGATGCAGCTGTTGCAGCCGTAGGTTTAGCGAATCGTATTCAATTTGTTATTTTAGTGATCATTACTGGCTTAGGCTGGGGTGTTGGTGTTTTAGCTTCGCAATATTTTGGTGCCGGTAAAATTGACAAAATTCGTCAATCCATTTTAATGGGTATCAGCATCGGCATATTAGTGATGATCCCGATAGTGATACTGACCTTTTATTTTGCCGACAGCACCATGAGTTTAGGGCAGTAATGACCTTGAAGTTATCAGTTTAGGTGAAACTTATTTATGGCTCACTATGCCTAGCCTATTTTTCCTCGCGGTCATCATGGTTTATGAAAATGCCTTACGCAGTGCTGGTGAAGTAAAATTACCCTTACTGTTAAGTACCAGTGCCATTATTTGTAATGTCATACTCAATTATTGGTTAATTAACGGCGGTTTAGGTATAGAAGCTCTTGGTGTTACTGGCGCAGCAATTGCCACAACAGTATCCCGTTTATTTCATTTGATTTTACTCCTTGTTGTGCTGAAAAAGGCACAACATTATCTAAAACCCACCAGAGCCGATTTCCCAAGTTTAATTAATAAAAAGGCTTGGAAAAAGCTCATCATGCTTGTTTGGCCTATGATGTTCAGTTTTGGTGTTTGGTCGTTAGGTACTTTTATTTATCAACTCATTTATGGACAGTTAGGTACCAAAGAACTCGCCGTGATGAGTGTTTTAGCGCCAATAGAAGGGATTTTTATTGCGGTATTTTTAGGCTTTGCTTCCCTTGTGCCATCATGATTGGCCAACGCCTTGGCGCCTCTAATTTTAAAGAAGCTTGGGCAATTGCCAAAACCTTTGCACTATTAGCACCTATTTCTGGTTTAACTGTCGGTGTACTAATGTTTATAGAGTGAGTCATGGCTTTTTATCCCTTTTACCAATCTACCCGATGAAACCTTACAATTAGCCACAGAAGTATTTGCGATTATTTGTTTTGGTGGTTGGTTAAAAATAACCAATATGACATTATCCATGGGGCTACTCAGAGCCGGTGGTGAAACCAAAACCAGTTTGTATATTGATACCTTTGGTATGTGGGTGATCAACATACCACTCACTGCTTTAGCGGCTTTTTATTTTGAGCTGCCACTTTTTTTGGGTGGCATTAATTGCTTATTCTGAAGAAGTCACTAAAGTCTTTTTTATTCGCATGGCGAGCATACAAACGAGATTGGCTGAAAAACCTAACTCATTAAAGAATAACAACCACTTATACTTAATTATTATAAAAATTTTACAGTAAATAGAGAAATTTAACCATTTCGCGTTATTATGATTAACAGTCGAAAAAAATAAATTAAACCATTTTATGAAGAAAGTTTTCCTGTTTGCCGTATTAACTATCTCCGCCATGATGCCAACTCAGGCAGCTGATTATGCCTATTTCGGTTTTGAACCTGAAATTGTCACTAATTATGTCGCGGTTAAGAAAAAATGGGCTACGTTCGCTTAACGGTCGAGTTAATGATTGAAGATTCAAATAATTTAGACGTGGTTGAACATCACTCGCCGTTATTACGTGACGCTATTATTAGTATTATTGGTCAGCAACAAGAAGAAAAAGTAAAATCCATCAAAGGGCGTACTGAAATTCAACGCCTGTGTGAAGAAAAAGTAAAAAGTTTATTAACTAAAGAAACCGGTAAACCCTTGGTAAAAAAATTATTATTTACCCAATGGTTAGATAACTAACCGCAAACAATTTAACCAATACTTATTGATGTTAGGGGTAAATTTATACCCCTTTTTCATTTTTAGCTTTAGCTTTAGCTTTTAGCTTTTAGCTTTTTAGCTTTAAATAATGCCATCAAACAACCAGTCAGCAAGCCTAATAAATGGGCGGTATTTGCCATATTCACCGGTAAAACATCCAAATAACCTAACATTAGCCACACCAATAAAAAGCCAACTAGCGCATTTGATATACCTAGCCCCTTTTCAGGTTTTAGCCAACCTAGCCACCAAACATAACCAAACAAGCCATAAACTACGCCGGACAAGCCACCAAAGTTTGGCCCTGACACCATAAATTGCCCAACATTAGACACTATCGCCGTTAATAATAAAACATGTATTAAACTGCCTTTACCTAACTGACGCTCAATATCACCACCAAGTTGCCACCACCATAAAGTATTAAACGTGATATGTAATAACGAGAAATGAAAAAAGGCTGGTGTTAAGATTCGCAGCGGCTCACTAAGTAGGCCATCAAAGATTTAGCTGGCGATAAAACTGTAAACTGCTGAATACTTCGCGTGCAAAACCAAAATAACTGGCAATAAACACTATCCAACACAAACTAAAAATAGTCAGGGTTACTACGCCGGCATGTGCTATAAAATTAGCTTTGAACACATCAACCAAGGCTGGTGACGATGATCGGACATCACTAACTTCCGACTGTTGCCACGCTGCCGATTGATATTTAGGATGATGTGGATTTTGAATGAATTCATCAAACAACTGCTTAGCTTGCTCAGCCTGTGCTTGAGCACACTAACACCACAAAACCTTGCTCATTTTCTTGCAACTTTGCCGAAATATTTTGCGCTGTTAAATAATTCGCAAACAACAAGGCAATATTATGATGTTGAATTAAGACAAGCTGATGATTTAATTCATTCATAATGTCGCCTAATTTTCAGTATCGTTCGGATACAAACCTTGCCATTCGGTAAAGCCACCATCAAGCGAATAAACATCGGTGAAATCTTGGCTGATCAAATATTGCGCGGCTTGCTGACTTGAAATGCCATGGTAACAACAGACAACCGTTGGCGCATCTAAATCGGCATCACGCATAAAATCAGCTAAGCTATCATTAGTTAAATGTATGGCTTTCGGAATATGATTTTGAGTAAAAGAAGCTAAATCTCTAATATCAACAACAACCGGCGCGTTGTCAGCCATCGCCGCTTTTAATTCGGCAACCGACATATGTTTAAATTGGTTTTCTGGTGTAGTCACAACAAACGTCCTAAACAAAGGCGAAAAAATTGTCGCTAATTTACCATATTATCGGTAAAAACAGTGGCATTTTATGGCTATTTTTCAAGAAAACTAAGTTTTCCGTGGATTTCATCAATAGATCAATGCGTTTATTGCTTTCAACCGCTATAATGCCCGACAAATTTTAGCTTAAACTTTTTAGCTTAAACATGAAATATAACGACTTACGCGATTTTATTGCGCAATTAGAAGAACTTGGTGAGTTAAAACGTATTACTCAACCAATTTCAACGCATCTCACCATGACAGAAATTAGTGATCGCACACTAAGAGCTGGTGGCCCTGCGCTGTTATTTGAAAATCCAATCGGGTCAACCATTCCAGTATTAACCAATTTATTTGGTACACCTAAACGCGTTGCCTTAGCGATGGGACAAACCAATGTTGAAGCATTACGCGAAGTCGGTAAATTATTAGCGTTATTAAAAGAGCCTGAGCCACCTAAAGGCTTTCGTGATGCCCTTGATAAATTACCTGTTTACAAACAAGTACTGAACATGCCGGCAAAAAGTGTTAAAAAAGCCAATTGTCAGCAAGAAGTGTTTACTGGTGATGAAGTCGATTTAACCAAATTACCTATTCAGCATTGCTGGCCAGGCGACGTAGCTCCCTTTATTACTTGGGGGTTAACCGTTACTAAAGGGCCGCATAAAGAACGCCAAAATTTAGGTATTTATCGTCAGCAATTATTAGGGCCAAATAAACTGATCATGCGTTGGTTATCTCATCGCGGCGGCGCTTTAGACTTTTATGAATTTAAAAAACAATTTCCTGGTGAAAAGTATCCAGTTTCAGTTGCCTTAGGCGCAGATCCCGCCACCATTCTTGGTGCGGTAACACCAGTACCTGACTCTTATCTGAATATGCCTTTGCCGGTTTATTACGCGGTAGCAAAACTGAAGTCGTTAAATGTATCAGTAATGACCTACAAGTTCCGGCTTCGGCAGAAATTGTTCTTGAAGGTTATATCGACCCAGACGAAGTTGCACCTGAAGGCCCTTATGGTGATCATACCGGTTATTACAACGAAGTGGATAACTTCCCTGTTTTTACCGTAACCCATATAACCCAGCGTAAAAATCAATTTATCATAGTACTTATACTGGCCGTCCACCTGATGAGCCTGCCATTTTAGGTGTCGCCTTAAACGAAGTATTTGTTCCTATTTTACAAAAACAGTTTCCTGAAATTGTCGATTTTTATTTGCCGCCAGAAGGTTGTTCATACCGGCTTGCAATTGTTACCATGAAAAAACAATACCCCGGCCACGCTAAGCGTGTAATGATGGGAGTTTGGTCTTTCTTACGACAGTTCATGTACACTAAATTTGTTATTGTTTGTGATGACGATATCAACGCACGTGACTGGAAAGACGTGATCTGGGCAATGACCACACGTATGGATCCAAGTCGCGACACCACCTTAATCGATAATACGCCAATTGATTATTTAGATTTTGCTTCTCCTGTTTCCGGCTTAGGCTCAAAAATGGGGATGGATGCAACCAACAAGTGGCCCGGAGAAACCGACCGAGAATGGGGTGAACCTATTGTCATGGATGATGCGGTGATCCAAGAAGTTGATGACTTATGGCAAGAGCTAGGTATCGATGTTGAATAATCATTATTGCCGTTATCAAGCACTAACAACGATTGTTTATAGTGCCTAACTAATTTAAAAATTTTATATATTGCCATTAATGGCTCAAGGTTAAACTCACAATGAAAACAATTACTTGTCAGGTAGAAGCGCTGACATCACTAACACCCTCGATTTACAAAGTATTATTAAAGCCTGAAGTACAGGTTGACTTCATTGCTGGTCAATACTTAAATTTTGTCATGAGTGATGACGACAAACGCCCTTTTTCTATTGCCAGCGCCCCCGGTAGTGAGTTCATTGAATTGCAAATTGGCGCTTTTGATGAAAACAGCTATGCCATGCAAGTTATCGAACGTATTCAAAGCAATACCAGCGTTACCGTTGAAATACCGCTAGGCAATGCTGGCTTGATCAACGACAGTAAACGACCATTATTATTACTTGCTGGCGGCACAGGTTTTTCTTACATAAAATCAATGTTTGAATATTTAGCACAACAAGGATCTGAGCGTGCAGTCACGGTTTATTGGGGTGTACGTGAACCTTCAGCCTTATATGAATTAGCTCAAACTGAAGCGTGTATTAACCGTATTGCTAACAGCCAATTTATTCCGGTAGTACAAACGCCGGATGTTACTTGGCAAGGTCGCACAGGTTTATTACATCAAGCAGCAATGGCCGACATTGAAAACTTTGCCGAGTACGATATTTATTTAGCTGGTCGCTTTGATATGGTCGGTATTATTCGTGATGATTTTGTTAAAAAAGGCGCACTCGTTGAGCATATGTATGCCGATGCTTTTGCCTATATCTAACGAACAAAAACTCGAGTTCAGCCTCAAGAGCAAAATGATTAAAGATACCTAGTAAGTATCTCTAATCATTTAATCGAGCCACTTGATCAGTAATGCGATAACAATTGCGTCCAGCGTCTTTAGCTTGATACAAACATTCATCGGCTTTTTTTACCCATTTTAAAACATCATCTGAAAACGACGCATCCGCGATCACGGCGCCAAAGCTTGCTGTTACTGTAAACAATTCATTTTCACCGGTATGAAATATTACCGCCTCAATAGCTTTTCTTAACTCTTCTAATTTGGTCGCTAATGCCGCTGGTGTAATATAAGGCGCTACAATGACAAATTCCTCGCCACCAAAACGCACTACCATATCACTGCCTCGATCAAAGGCGGCTTTAAAATTTCGGCCACCTTCACTAAACAATTATCCCCCACCAAGTGACCATAATTATCATTAAGCTGTTTAAAGTGATCTAAATCTACCATGATCAACGACATTAACGCCGTATTTCGTTCAGCCGATTTTTGTATTAAGGCAAAGTTATCATCAAGATAACGACGATTATGCACTTGTGTTAAACCGTCATAAAGTGCTAACTTTTCAAGTTTTTTATTCGCTTCATTAAGCTCTTTAGTCCGCTCCACCACTTTTTCTTCTAACTGTTCTTGGTATTGATAGAGCTTATTTCGGTTATCAATAATTTCATTATATAAATGAATCACTTCAGAACTTGCACTAATTGCACCTGGCATTTTTTTACTATGCTGTTTAGCTAATTGTTTAACAATAAAGCGGATTGGTTTAGTTAAACGACGACCGTATTGATCGGCAAAATAAGCGGTGATAAGTAAAGTGAAGAAGAGAATAATAAAGATAATTAAATATTCATTTTTTATATGATTACTCGATGCTAATTGATCAATTAATGAAAATACTTGCCAGCCATTTTTCGTTTCTGCCACTTTATAAATATAGCGTTTATCATCTGTCGCAGATAACTGTAAAAAATCGGCGTTTTTCTGTAGTTGATAATCAAATTGAGTTAAACGCGGTAAATTTAACTCTGAAGAAGCAAAAATAATTTGTTGCTGCTGATCAACAATCAAAGTACTTACCGATAATTTACCAACTTCTGCCGAAGCCATGTCTGCTAATTGACTTAGATCTAAAATCCCTTCCAAAATATAAGCTTGCTTTGATACATCAATAGCTGAATCATGATTTATTACCGGAAAACGAATATTTAGGGCAACGACGGGTACCTCATTACGGGTATCAAGCTGAAATGCCGGTGAAATATTGTTTGCCTCGTTTTTTTGCTCAATACCAAATTCTGACGCCGCTAAAGCCGAAGGTAAAACACTGTTAGCATAGGCCTTAGAAGTTAACATTGCTTGCTGTATTTCGCCTTTAGCATCAGCAATATATAACGCTTTAAAATCCGGATAAACTTGCTTAATTTTTGTTAAAACATCTGCATAATTATCACGTTCAAGCTGTCCTAACCATTCACGAGCAAATGCTAATCCTTGCTGATTTTTTCAATATAAAGCTCTATCACCTCAGTAATACTTTGCCTCCTATCTTGTAATGACTTGTCTACTAAGCGTTTTGAGGTTTGAATAAAATGATTACTGATTAATAGCGTTGAACCAAATAAGGCAGTGGTGGTAACGAACATCAGCGAGGACATTAATTTTGCCCGCAAGGTTCGGTGTGTAGGCGCGTGATGATGCCAATATATCTTTAATTTCTCATTAAAGATAAACATAAAAAAGCATGCGATACTGGTATACCAAAGACCATTAAAGCCTTGCTTTAAAACAACAAATAACTCAGCACTTGTGAAATCGCTTACTTGTAGCCAGATAATCACAAAAGTTAATGGCATACCAATGAGGAGCCAATACACCATATCTGCAATGAGTACATACCAGCCTTTTGAACGCATAGTGGCAATAAACCAAGCCTCTAAGCCAAAAGTTAAAAACCCCCAAGGGTGGCCAAAAACAAAATAAACGGGAATTAACGTGATAAATGCAGTTACCAAGGTGTACCTCGGCAACAAATGCATAGCAACAAACACATAGGCGGCATTACCGAGAATTAATTGAATTTCTGGTAATAACGGTAAAGGAATGCTATTAATGGCCGCACCAAACAAGCCCATCAAAATAGCAAATAACCAAGGCTTCGCTTGCTTAGGGTTAGTTCCGGCTAAATTTGTCTTGGCCTCATCTGACATAAAAAAGTTAACCTATTTATTGGTTGTCACATAACGAAGTAGCAGCTGGTTCGCTTGTTGATGCTCATTTTTTGCCATTAATACTTTGGCGTATAACAAAGCATCTTGTTGATCATAACCACCTTCTTGATGAAACAAACTGGCATAAGCTTTGCTGCCATATCAAATTGTTTATCGGCAAAAGCTAAAAAGCCTAAACAACTTTAACCACTGGCTACTATGATTGTCTTTATGAAGATGTTTCTGTACTAAAGTGATCAAACCTTGGCATTGACCAATAGGTAAAAAAACGCAGCTGTTTAACAAATTCCATTGAGGCATCAAACTTTAAGGCCGGTAATAAAACTTGCTCAAGTGATTGAGTTAACTGATGTTTTGCTAAAACATGGCAATAAGCTAAAACAACCGATTGTTTATGTTGAATTTTTCTTGCTAAATCTTGCCAATAATTTACTAACTTAGTTTGATCACCCTGAGTAATTAAGTGCTCAAATTGGCCTAAATATGCCTGATATTGCCAGCGATATAATAGCGCTTGATTAACTTTTTTATTTTTTTCCGCTTTTGGCAAATAAGCTATAACATGTTCAAAACATTTCTCAATTAATCTTAATTCAATTTCTAACACCAATAAACGTGAGTCATGGCCAATATGTTTATGGTAGTCATCAATTAACGTTCGCGCTTTAGTATAATTTTTTAACTTCAGCTGTTGTTTAATTATCACTAACACTTGCTCAAGACTATCTGATGAAGAGGCTTCTTTGCTAAGGCAATCTAAATAATACTCAGTATTAGCATCCACCGATTGCTGCTGGGCAGCAAAAGCTGCTAATGAATAAGCCACGGATGCCATACCAGAATTATCCGCACTTTTTGCTAATAAATGCTCAGCTTCGGCATAATCTTCTAACAAATAAGTAGCAACGCCTTGTTTGAATTGACGTTGAGCTTTGCGTTTGCCTGCCGTAGTAACACGAAACCAAGTTCCTTTGCCTAAACGAATGCCACCGCGAAACACTTTTAATGACATTAATAAGGCAATAAATAAAATAATAAGAAAAATACTGGCCGTGACTACGGTCGATTCAATGGTGATGTTGCCCATCGAAATTAAAATATAACCTTTTTCACCAATTAATAATGGGCTAATGGCTACCGCAAAAAAACAGAACAAAAAACAGCACTAAACGTTTCATATTAAGCCTCGTCTATTACTGTAGCAGGAGCATCTACTGGATCTGGTGCATCAGTTGGTTCAGTATCTTCAGGTGGAGCTTCAGGCGCTAACTCTATCACCTCTTGCTTAGGTTGCTCGATAGGTGATAGCTGCTCTTTCGTTTCAGCTTCATCCAAAAATATTGCTTTATTATTAATAATTTGTCGAATGGCGGCTAATGCTTTTAATTCTGAAGGGTAGTCGAGCGTCACACGTTCATTTTTTAAACTTGCTATGGTTTGATAAAAACGTTGATTAACGTCTTTCTCCATATCAAAATAACGTGTTAACCAAGTTTTTATGTCTGCTAATACTTGTTGATATAACTGCGCTTTTTCTTTAGCTACAGCCCACTCAGCTTGATTAAGCTTTAACTTCAAATTAATCATTAAGTTTTGTTGTTGCGCTGGCGATAACAAAGGCTCAACACTCGCATTATGACGACGAATAGTAATAAAGTCGGCTAAAAAACGCTGCCAGCTTTTGCTTAAATTTTCTTGCCAATCATTGGCATCATCAGATAACACTAAATTGTCATTTTCATTATTTTTTTCAGGGACATAAAGCTAATGATAAGAGTAGTTGATCTACTTGCTGCCCAAGCGCCATTATCGACAATAATACCTCTTCGGTATTTAACACAGGTAACAGTTTAAGCTGTTCAATGTCTTGATGAATAACTTCTCGTACTCGTAAAAATTTTGGATCTTTTAGCTCTTTTAAACGTTGGTCGGCATCCGTTAACAAGCCGATTGCTGCTTTAGTATCGCGCTCTAACCAAATGGTTCGACCGGCCACGCGTATTAAATACTCAGCTTCATGCATTAACCAATCAGTTGGTTGAGTAGCACTTAAACGATTGACGGTACGCTGTAATTTATCAATGGTTTTTTGATTATCAACACTTATCGCTTCGCTGATATTCGCTAAACGCTGTTCGAACAATTGTTGTTGATTGGCTAATAACTGTTTTGTAGCTGCTTGCTCTCGGGTTAACTGGGTTTGTAGCTGTTTTTGCGTTTTTGTTAATAACGACGCTTGATTCATTTGTTGCTGTTCAATAAACCAATAATAAGCACTGCCCATCATGGCAAGTGCGCATATAGCTAAAATCAAAGCAATTACCACTATTTTTGACACCGACGATTTTGGCTGCAACTCTTTTGTTTTAGTTTGAGTGCGCGCAGAAACTTTACGACTTGCTGCTGTTGTTTTTTCTACCGGAGCAGCTTGTTCTGTACCTTCAGATGTTGTCGCATCTTTTTCTGCTGCACTGACCACATCACTTTGTGTAACTTTTGCTGAAGTGCTGGTATTTTTATTGTCAGTATTATCTGTCATCATTTTGTTCCAATTCAATAATCACATCCAATAATCGCTGATTATCGGCACTTTGTGCATTAATCACTCTATTTAACCCTAACGCTTTTGCTCGCTCAGCAATGCGTTCACTTGCCACTAGCCAATAACAGGATTTTTTCCAATGATTTTCAGCGTTTAACTTTTTGTCGGTTAACAATAAAGCTAGCATATTCTCTAATATTGCGACACTGGTCGTGACAATACAATTCACCTTTTTTTCGTACCAGTGATTAATATCCTGCATCGGAGGTGTCGCCCACACGCGCTGATAACTTTGCGCATAAACCACATTTGCGCCTCGCTGCAACAAGGTCTTAAAAATTAATTCTCGACCGGAATCACCACGAACAATAATCACATTATCACCGTTTACGGCTTCTAATGCTTTGATCTGTAATAACCCTTCACTATCTTGTTGTTCAGGTGAAATAGCATTAATACCTAACTCCGCTAACTTGTCTTGTGTGGCTTGCCCAACCGCAAACACTTGTTGATAACACCAAGCAGCACAAGGCAAAATATCATTAGCATATTCAACGGCGGCAACACTAACAAAAATCAATTTAGCATTATCGTCAAAGGTAAGTAAGGACTTACATAAAAAGGTTTTTCAACGGCTTGATAACAAAATAAAGCACAATGTTGAGCGTTAATCGCAGCCGCTTGCAAGCTAGCAACCAAAGCTTGCCCTTTATGCTCAGGTCTTGCCACTAACACATTTAACGGCCTAGGTATTGAGCTATAATCCGACAATTGAATAATATTAGTTTTGTTCATATACCGCTTTTAAAATCGCATCGGCACCTTGTGCTAATAACTTATCGGCTAGCGCTAAGCCTAATGCTTCCGCTTCTGAAACATGACCGCTCACTTCATCGCGAATAATTTGACTACCATCAACTGCGCCAACCAAGCCACGTAAATACAAGTTATCATCGGTTAATTCAGCAAAGCTACCAATCGGTACTTGGCAACCTCCTTCTAAGGCGCGATTCATCGCTCGCTCAGCAAACACACGATAACGGGTGTTTTGACACTCTAATGGAGCTAATAAGCTTTTGATACGCTGGTCATTGGTTCGACATTCAATACCGACAGCACCTTGGCCATTGGCAGGTAACATCACTTCTGGCGCAATAAATTGACGAATGCGCGCTGGCATTTCTAAACGAATTAACCCTGCCGCCGCTAAAATAATCGCGTCGTATTCACCTTCATCTAATTTACGTAACCGTGTATTCACATTGCCACGTAAATCACGAATATCTAAATCAGGGCGTAACGCTTTTATTTGACATTGACGGCGTAAACTTGAAGTACCAACAATCGCGCCTTGTGGTAAATCTTCAAAGCTTTGAATATGATTTGAAACAAAAGCATCACGCGGATCTTCACGTGGACAAATCACTTCTAAGCCTAACCCCTCTGGAAATTCTACTGGCACATCTTTCATCGAATGCACCGCAATATCAGCACGCCCTTCTAACATTGCCACTTCTAGCTCTTTAACAAATAGCCCTTTACCACCTACTTTAGCTAATGGCGTATCAAGAATAATATCGCCTTTTGTCACCATAGGAACTAGCTCTACCGTTAGATCAGGATGAAAATGCTCAAGCTGAGTTTTTACATATTCAGCTTGCCATAAGGCTAAAGCACTTTTACGGGTAGCAATGCGTACAATATTATTCATGAAATTCTCTTACTGTTTACGATAATTTATCAGTTACTGTTTATTCGACAATATTTAGCTTAATTTATTATTCGGCCGACAAAGTTAATGGTGTTCCTGCTTGTTTACTAACGGCAGCCGAAAGGAATTGCCAAAATTCACCACTACCACGGTTGTCTTGCCATAAGCCGTCGATTAACTCAAAATGATGGCCATTAAACTTTGTTGCTACCCAAATTTGGTGCAAAGGTGCTTGTTTATTAATGATAATTTTGGTGCCATTTTTGAACGTTAACGTTAATAACCCACTCACGCCTTCGTAATCAATATCTTCACCACAATCTTCAATTGCTTCTTCAACTGCTAATAATAGTTCATCAGCAATTAAATTATATTGGCTGTCATTCATGGCTTTTCCTTTAAAACTTTATCAATTGAGTGTAATTCTTGCTATTCATCGGATTATAAAACGACTATCATGTGAAGCAAATCGTTAATAAGTTTATGTGTCTGCAAAAATTGAAATATTTCGTTAGTTTAATCATCATTGTAACCCTATCTGGCTGTGGCTTGAAAGGATCTTTGTACAAACACCCACTAAGCCTAAAAACGAACAACCAAATCAGAAGTTCAACCCGTAGAAAAAACAGGAAAAATAGCCGTGGATTTTTCAACCGCAAAGGTGCCTCGCTTTATGCTGAAGATTGCGCCGTTACAGATATCGCTCGTCAATTTGGCACTCCTGCCTATATTTATTCTCGTGCCACTATTGAACGTCATTGGCATGCCTTTGACCAAGCTGCTGGCAACCGCGAACATTTAGTATGTTGCGCCGTCAAAGCGAATAGCAATATTGCTGTATTAAACGTGATGGCACGTTTAGGTTCGAGGCTTTGATATTGTTTTTCTAAAGGTGAATTAGCACGTGTTTTACAAGCAGGTGGTGATGCCGGAAAAGTGGTTTTTTCAGGTGTTGGTAAAACCTCAGACGAAATTACTTACGCTTTGGATAAAGGCATATATTGTTTAATGTTGAATCTGCTTGGGTGAATTAAAACGCATTGCTAGCGTTGCCGAAAAAGCGGGTAAAGTGGCGCCAATTTCTCTACGTGTTAACCCTGATGTTGATGCGGGTACCCATCCGTACATTTCAACCGGTTTAAAAGAAAACAAATTTGGTATTAGCTTTGATGAAGCCGAAAGTTTATATGCTTACGCTGCTGCTCAGCCTAGCTTAGCGGTTAAAGGTGTTGATTGTCATATCGGTTCACAATTAACAGAAATGTCACCGTTTTTAGATGCCTTAGATCGTGTTTTAGGATTAATCGACCGCCTTGCCGCCAACGGTATTAAATTATCACACATTGATGTTGGTGGTGGTTTAGGGTAACTTACGATGGTGAAACACCACCAGCCCCAAGTGAATATGCCAAAGCTATTGAAGAAAAACTGGCTGGTTATGATTTAAAATTAATTTTTGAACCTGGCCGTGCCATTATGGCGAATGCCGGTATTTTAGTGACCGAAGTTGAGTTTTAAAACCAACGAAGGCCGTAACTTTGCTATTGTTGATGCCGCAATGAACGACTTAATTCGTCCTTCGTTATATCAAGCATGGCAAGCGATTATTGAAGTAGAACAAGATAACAGCAAAACTGCTGCTGAATACGACATTGTTGGCCCTATTTGCGAAACCGGTGACTTTTTAGGTAAAGGCCGCCAACTTGCTATTGAAGCAGGTGATTTATTAGCTATTCGTTCGGCGGGCGCATATGGTTTTACCATGAGCTCAAATTACAATAGTCGCCCACGTGCGGTTGAAATATTAGTTGATGGTGAAACACCACACGTTATTCGCCAACGTGAAACACTAGAACAGTTATGGCAAGGTGAGCAATTATTGCCTTAATTAAGCTTTAAGCCTCAAGCTTTAAGCTTTAAGCTTTTAACGTCTGGCTTGTAGCTTCTAGCTTTGCAAAATTTTAAATAGGTTGTAGTAAAAATAATGTTAGTAAACTTTTCAAAAATGCACGGTTTAGGTAACGACTTCATGGTCTTAGATAATGTTACCCAAAATGTTTATTTATCCAATGAACAAATCCGTCATTTAGCCGATCGAAACTTCGGTATAGGCTTTGATCAACTCTTAGTGGTTGAACCGCCATACGATCCTGAACTCGATTTTCACTACCGTATTTATAATGCCGATGGTAGTGAAGTTAGTCAGTGTGGCAACGGCGCTCGCTGTTTTGCTCGTTTTGTACGCATGAAAGGATTAACTAACAAAAATAAAATTCGCGTTTCCACACATTCTGGGAAAATGACCTTGTTTGTTGAGCGTGATGGCCAAATTACCGTCAACATGCCGGTACCTGAATTAGAGCCCGCTAAAATTCCTTTTACGGCACAAAAAATGAAGGCACTTATATACTGCGTACAGAAACCGAAACCGTACTTTGTGGTGTTGCTTCTATGGGGCAACCCTCATTGTGTATTAACGGTTGATTCTGTTGCTGATGCGCCAGTAGAAACTTTAGGTAAAGAACTTGAATGCCACGAACGTTTTCCTGAAAAAGCCAATATTGGTTTTATGGAAGTAGTTAATCCTGAATTTGTTAAACTACGTGTTTATGAACGTGGCGCAGCAGAAACGTTAGCTTGTGGTAGTGGTGCTTGTGCCGCGGTTGTCATTGGTCAAATTCAGAAAAAACTAGCCAAACAAGTAACGGTAGAATTACCTGGCGGCCAGCTTAAAATATTCTGAAAGGCCCTGGTCACCCGGTCAAAATGACCGGTCCTGCTGTCCATGTTTATGATGGCCAAATTCAGCTGTAATTAACAATAACATTGTGACTAAAAAATAATAATGAATGAACAAAATTTAATTGATACTAATGACTTAATCACCGATGAATTAATTAGTAGTTATTTACAAGATAATCCTGATTTTTTTTCAGCGTAACCCTGACTTATTAACCAGCCTACGGTTAGTTGATAAAAATCGCGGTGTGTTATCCTTAGTTGAACGTCAGCAGCAACAACTTCGTCAAAAAGTGCATACTTTAGAAGAAGAAATTACTCAGCTGATGACGATTGCTCAGCACAATGAAAGCTTATTTACGTTATACAGTGACTTGTATTTATGTTTAATGGACTGCCAGTCATTAAACGATATTCTTAACAGCTTGCATACCACAACAACTGAGTTGTTATCGTTAGCTGATTGTAAATTATGGGTCGATAGCCCCGTTGCGCTTGAACATGCCACCATTATTCGTAATGACTGTCACGAAGTGCTAAATAACCGCTTAGCGGATGAACCCTTTTATTTTGGTCGCTTACAATTAGCTGAGCAACAAGCTATCTTCGGGAGTGAAGGTCATAGCGGATCTGCAGTATTAATTCGCTTATCGCATCTAGACGAAACCTTCGGATTTTTAGCTATTATCAGTGACGATGCCGAACATTTTGACCCTAAAATGGATACCTTATTATTAGGCCAATTTCGTAAGTTAGTGGGTAAGCTTATTTATCGTCAATTACATTCAAGCTCAGCTAAATAAGCTGTAATCATATAATTTTATTAGGAAATAAATTTGCGATTTTAATCGCCGCCTTGGCGCCATTAAAGTGATCGTTTTTGACCTAGACGATACTTTATATAGTAATCGTCAAGTTATGCTGAACACAGATCAAGCAATGCAAAGCTATTTTCAGCAACTCTTTAGCCAATACCAAGTTAAGCAAGTTCAACAACTGCCAGATCATCTCTTTTGGCAGCCCTATCGGCAACAAGTATTAACCACTGATCCGCTATTAACTCATGATGTTACTGAAGTACGCCGAGCAACTTACCAGATAGGTCTAAAGCAGCTAGGCTTAGCTGAACAATGTGCACTAACTGAAGCTGATAAAGCAATGAGTCACTTTTTATTACATCGTAATCAAGTGGCAGTGCCTGCTGAGATCCCTGAATTTTTAGCCACGCTCAGTAAACGTTACCGATTAATTGCCATTAGCAATGGTAATGTCTGTACTCAAGCTATTGGCTTAGCGCCTTTTTTTGAACATATTTTTCATGCGGGTCAGGGCTTAAAACAAAAGCCAGCTAATGATTTATTTCATCACGCCAGTAATAAACTGAATGTAAAACCACAGCAAATTTTGCATGTCGGTGATTGTGGTCATGCTGATATTTTTGGCGCACAACGGGCTGGTTGTCGAAGTGCCTGGCTCAACTGTTATGATGTGGGCAAACCAATCAAGGTATTGCCTGACATAGAATTAAACCAAGTGACTGATCTTGCTACATACTTTTGATCGGCACCTTAATATAAAAGTGTATTAACCTTTATGGATGTTTCTGAACTACTTGACTCGTTAAATGACAAACAGCGCGATGCCGTCGCTGCACCGTTACAAAATATGTTGGTACTTGCTGGAGCTGGTAGCGGTAAAACACGGGTATTAGTGCAACGTATTGCTTGGTTAGTACAAGTTGAGCAATCATCACCACACAGTATTTTAGCGGTAACCTTTACCAATAAAGCTGCCGCTGAAATGCGCGCCTGAGTTGAGCAAACGGTTAATGGCAATACCCACGGTATGTGGATAGGTACTTTCCATGGCTTGGCACATCGTTTATTACGTATGCATTTTCAAGAAGCTAAATTACCACAAAGTTTTCAAGTATTAGATTCTGATGATCAACTACGCTTAGTAAAACGCATTGTTCGCGCCCTAGAATTAGATGAAAAGAAATGGCCACCTAAGCAGTTTCTTTGGTATATCAATGGTAAAAAAGACGAAGGTTTACGTCCACAGCACATTGAAACCCATTACGATCCTACCGAGCAAATGTTTGTGAAAGTGTATCAAGCGTATCAAGAAGCTTGTGATCGTTCCGGCTTAGTTGATTTTGCCGAGTTATTATTACGTGCGCACGAGTTATGGCTAAACAACCCCGCTTTACTTGAACATTACCAGCAGCGTTTTCGTCATATCTTGGTGGACGAATTTCAAGATACTAACGCCATTCAATATGCTTGGCTAAATATTCTTGGTTTAAAACAAAGCCGTGTCATGATTGTCGGCGACGATGACCAATCTATTTACGGTTGGCGTGGCGCTAAAATTGAGAATATTCAGCGCTTTGTTAAAGACTTCGAGGCTCAAACTATTCGTCTTGAACAAAACTATCGTTCAACGGCAAATATTTTAAATGCCGCCAATCAACTGATCGGTAATAACAATAATCGCCTTGGTAAAGATCTATGGACCGAAGATAACGACGGTGAAAAATCTCTATCTACACCGCTTTTAACGATTTAGATGAAGCCCGTTTTATTGCTGGCCGGATCAAAGAGTGGCAAAACAATGATGGTTCACTTGATGAAGTAGCTATTTTATACCGCAGTAATGCCCAATCCCGCTTATTAGAAGAAGCGTTATTACAAGCGAATTTACCGTATCGCATTTATGGTGGTTTACGCTTTTTCGAACGACAAGAAATTAAAGATGCGCTTGCCTATTTACGCCTGATCAATAGTCGTGATGACGATGCCGCCTTTGAGCGCATTATTAACACACCAACCCGTGGTATTGGTAATCAATCCATCAGTTTAATTCGCGATGCTGCCCGCAGTTTAGGCTCTACGCTCTGGCAAGCCTGTGTCCATATGCTAAAACATGAAGAGCTCAAAGGCCGAGCCGCCAAAGCCATTCAAAATTTCATTCATTTGATAGATCAACTTGAAGATGACACTTGCGATTTAAACTTAGATCAACAAGCTAACAAAGTTATTCAACACTCTGGTTTGAAAGCTATGTATCAAGCTGAAAAAGGTGAACGTGCTGAAGCCCGAATAGAAAACTTAAATGAATTAGTCACAGCTTGCCAAACTTATGAAATTGATCCTGAATTAGAAAACGAGCAAACAAAACTCACCGCCTTTTTAACTCATGCGGCGTTAGAGTCTGGCGAATCACAAGCTGATGATTATGAACCTGCCGTGCAATTAATGACGATGCATTCAGCAAAAGGACTAGAATTTCCATTGGTCTTTATTGCCGGCCTTGAAGAAGGCATGTTTCCATCGCAACAATCACAAGAAGATATTAGCCGCTTAGAAGAAGAACGTCGCCTTTGTTATGTTGGTATGACCCGAGCCATGACCAAACTGTATTTATGTCATGCTGAAAGCCGTCGTTTATACGGACAAGAAAAATACCACAAGCAAAGTCGTTTTGTGCGTGAACTGCCGAGTGAATGTTTAGAAGAAATTCGTGTGCAAAACCAAGTAGCAAAACCAGTAACTACCGGCAGATTTTCATCAACATTTACCATGGAAACTTTTGAAAATACTGGCTTTAATTTAGGACAACGGGTGATCCATGCTAAATTCGGTGAAGGAGTTGTGTTGAACTACGAAGGTAGCGGCCAACAAAGTAGAATTCAAGTAAACTTTGAAGAGGTTGGCGTTAAATGGCTGGTCGTCGCTTACGCTAACTTTTACAAAAAATTTAAAAAATTAAAGACATAAATAATAACAAGAACTTGGGGAATTATATGGCAGATAAGCTGTTAGTTGTTGAAGATAGTCGGCCTATCGCCACTGTGATCAAACAAATTGGTGAAGCATTAAATTATGAAGTAACGGTAGCAAAGTCGTTAAGCGGAAACTGAAGAAATTCTGCAGGGCGATATGTTAAAGTTTTTGCCGCCACCATTGATTATGCCTTACCTGATGCACCAAAGGCGAAGCAATAGCCTGTGTTTTGTCTCATGGCATTCCAAGTGTTGTGCTAACCGGAAAAATGGATGATCAAACCCGTCAAGAGATCCTTGCTCAACCCGTTATCGATTATATTCCAAAAGAAAATAGCCAAGCTTTTCTCTATTTAAAACGTATTTTACATTGGCAACGTACTAACAGCAAAATTGGTATTTTAGTGGTTGATGATTCTTCCTCTGCCCGAAATCATGTTGTTGAGTTATTAAAACGTCGTAACTTTGTGGTGTTTGTCGCGGAAAATGGAGAAAAAGCGTTAGAGCTAGTAGAAAACAACAATAATATTAAAATGGTCGTCACCGATCTAGAAATGCCCGTTCTTGATGGCATTGGCTTAACAATAGAATTACGTAAAAATATGCCCGTGATCGCTTATCAATTATTGGTATTTCTGGCGCGAGTAATGGTATTCATTCAGCACGTTTCATCAAAAATGGCGCTGATGATTTTTTACGTAAGCCATTCTGCCCCGAAGAATTTTATTGTCGTATCACCCAAATATCGAAAGTTTAAATAATATTGAGCAAATCAAACATGCTGCCAATACTGATTATTTAACGGAACTTCCAACCGTCGCGCATTTTTCCGTGAGGGTGCTGCCAGACTTAATTATTACCGGAAAAAGCACTTACCTTATTGCTTAGCCATGATAGACGTTGATCATTTTAAACAAATAAATGATAACTATGGTCATGATGCCGGTGATCATGTGCTTAAATTATTAACCCTTTATATGCGTAAACATTTAGGTACTGGTTTATTGTCACGTTTAGGTGGTGAAGAGTTTGCAGTGCTAATTGCCGGAGAAGATAACGCCCAACTCCACGTAAAATTAGATGATTTTCGTCGTGATGTCGCCGTTTCTGTCATGCAATATCAAGATCATCAAATATCGACTAGCGTCAGTATTGGTGTCTGTTTTAGTGATAGTGGTGATTTAACGCATCACATACAACTTGCTGATAAAGCCTTATATGCCGCAAAAGAAAATGGCCGTAATCAAATTGTTGTTTCTGGTGAAGAAGAGCACCATTAAGCGATAAGCCATAAGCGATAAGCGATAAGCCAAAAGCCAAAAGCCAAAAGCCAAAGCCAAAAGCCATTATTAGTTTTTTTTAGTAATAATGGCTTAAATCAAATTCTGACAAGCTTTTTTTATGTAATAAGTTATCAAGGTTTTGCAACGTGACCTTGGCAATCGTATTTAATGCTTCTTTGGTAAAAAAGCCTTGGTGACCGGTAATTAATACATTTGGAAACGTTAAAAAGCGTTGAAAAACATCGTCATCAATAATTTCTGCCGACATATCTTCAAAAAACAATTTGCTTTCTAACTCATAAACATCAAGCCCTAAATAGCCGATTTTTTTCTGCTTTAACGCTTGTAATACCGCCTTACTGTCAATTAAACCACCTCGACTCGTATTGATCAGCATGACATTATTTTTCATTAAAGAAAGCGATTCTGCGTTAATTACATGTGCAGTATGTGCATTTAAAGGGCAATGTAAACTGATAATATCCGCATTTTGATATAGCGTATTTAAATCAACATAGTTAACCCCTAATGCTAACGCTAGAGGGTTCTCGACCGGATCATGGCATAACAGCTGACAGCCAAAGCCTTTTAAAATTTTCAAGGCTGCTAAACCAATATTACCGGTACCAATAACACCAACGGTTTTTTCATGTAGATTAAAGCCCATCAGCCCATCAAGAGAAAAATTATCATCACGAACTCGATTGTACGCTTTTATGAAATTTGCGACTTAAGGTTAACATCAAACCTACTGCATGCTCAGCCACCGCTTCAGGTGAGTATTCTGGCACACGACAAAGTTGAAAGTTTAATTTTGGGCTTGTTCAATATCAATATTATTAAAACCAGCACAACGTAATGCAATAATATTAATACCAAAGTGATTTAACTGAGTCAGTACGGGCTGATCAACTTCATCATTAACAAATATAGAAACCGCGTCAAAACCATTGGCAAGCTCAACCGTTTCCTGCGTTAATTTACTGTCAAAAAACGTTAATTCAAGCTCCTGATAATGATTATTGGCAAGTAAAAAATCCTTGTCATATTGTTTACTACTAAACACTGCAACTTTAAACATTTTATGCTCCTGACCAATAAAGTGATAACAGTACTCGTACTACAGATAGATCATAAAACAAAAATCAACAATGAGTAATGATCTAAATCAGAATTTAAGAGTAATACCATTCAGTATAAAAATAGGAGATAAAAAAAGGCCAGTGTCTAAACACTGGCCTAAAGCTATAAGGGGAAGCTTAATAAAAATAAAACTCAAAATAAGAGAGTGTTGCCGAAGCAATGAAGAAAGTATAGAGTAGTTATTCTACGAAGACAATAGTAGACAACCATTTAATACCTATTTTTTCGTAGATAAATGTTACAAAAAGTAATTTTAACTATAAAAAAGCCCCAAATTGATTTGAGGCTAGCTATTTCATCTTACCTTTTTACTTTTTAGGCCATAAAACTAACCTGACTTTGGGATAACTAGACCATTAAACTCAGCTTAATGCGCTTCATCCCAACTATCGCCAAAGCCTGCTTCTGCAATTAATGGTACTGATAACTCAACCGCATTATTCATTAATTCAACCAATTGACTGATCGTTTCATCTAAAATATCTTGGTGAATTTCAAATATCAGCTCATCGTGCACCTGCATGGTCATTTTTATACGCGGATCATTATTTTCAACTAACCAAGCATCCACGGCAATCATCGCTTTTTTAATAATATCCGCAGCAGTACCTTGCATGGGAGCATTGATCGCGGCTCGCTCAGCGCCTTTTTTACGCATCGCATTTTTTGCTTTTATATCAGGTAAATACAAACGACGACCAAATAAGGTTTCAACATAGCCTTGCTCGGTTGCTTGCTGACGCGTGTCTTCCATATAGCGTAAAACACCCGGATAGCGCTCAAAGTATTTGTCCATATAATCTTGTGCTTGATTACGACCAACACCTAGTTGTTTTGCTAAGCCAAACGCTGACATGCCATAAATTAAGCCAAAGTTTATTGCCTTTGCGCTACGACGTTGGTTAGTGCTAACTTCTTCTAATGGGACAGCAAAAATTTCAGCCGCGGTTGCTTGATGAATATCTCGACCGTCTGAAAATGCCGATACTAATCCTTTATCTTCCGACAAATGTGCCATGATCCGTAATTCAATTTGGGAATAATCAATAGCCACTATTTTATAATTTTCAGGTGCGATAAAGGCTTGGCGAATTTTTCGTCCTTCTTCACTACGAATTGGAATATTTTGTAAATTTGGATCGGTAGACGATAAACGCCCTGTTGCCGTAACTGCTTGGTGATACGATGTATGAACTCGACCCGTTTTTTTGCTGATCATTAAAGGTAACTTGTCTGTATAAGTTGACTTTAATTTACTTAATCCCCGGTGTTCTAAAATCAATTTAGGTAAGGGGTAATCTAAGGCTAATTCTTGTAATACTTCTTCCGCCGTTGAAGGGGCACCTTTTGGCGTTTTTTTGATGACCGGTATTTTACAATCAACAAATAATATTTCTTGTAATTGCTTAGGCGAGCTTAAATTAAAGTTTTTACCGGCTAGGTTATGGGCGTCATTTTCTAACGCCATTAAACGTTGACCAATAGCTGCACTTTGTTGATCTAACAAATCGCTATCAATTAACACCCCAGTTTGTTCCATTTTCGATAAGATCGACATCAATGGCATTTCAATTTCTTTGAAAACACTGAGTTGCCCAGGTAATTTCGCCAATTTTTCAAAAATGGCTAAATGTAAACGTAAGGTAATATCGGCATCTTCAGCCGCATAATGACCGGCTTTTTCAACATCGATTTGATTAAAGGTTAATTGCTTAGCGCCTTTGCCTGCAATGTCTTCAAAATGAACAGTTTTATAACCTAAATATTTTTCCGCTAAAGCATCCATGTTATGGCGTGTGGCAACACTATTTAAGCAATAAGACTCCAACATAGTATCAAAGCCAACACCCGCTAAGGTTATGTTGTAATGACTTAAAACATTAGCATCATATTTTAAATGCTGACCCACTTTAATAATGCTGGTGCTTTCTAAAATTGGCTTCAATTTTAATACATAATCAATTGAGAGCTGCTCAGGTGCATCTAAATAATCATGTGCTAATGGCACATAAGCCGCTTTACCTGCTTCACATGCAAACGACAAACCCACTAGCTCAGCTTGCATATAATCAACGCTAGTAGTTTCTGTATCAAAGGCAAAATAGTCAGCTTGGCTAATCTTATCTAACCAAGCTTCAAAAACAGCTTCACTGTAAATAATTTCATAATTAGCAGCAATGCCGTCTGGCAAGGATTGTTCATCGGCAGATTCTGCTAATACTTGCGCGGCAGCACCTTCAGCTTTAGCCGGTGCATTTAAGTCTGCTAATAAACGTTTTAATTCATAACGTGTATAAAGCTCAGTAAATGTTTCAACATCCGGTTCAGCCGGTAATAACAGCTCTACAGATTGTTCTAATTCAACATCAAGCTTAATGGTGGCAAGTTGATACGATAAAGGTAAATGGGCTAAGGCACTACGTAAATTCTCACCAATTTTACCTTTAACACTATCAGCATTGGCGATCACATTCTCTAACGTGCCATGCTCTAATAACCATTTTACCGCGGTTTTTGGACCGCATTTATCCACCCCTGGAATATTATCAACTTTGTCACCCATCAAGGCTAAATAATCAATAATTTGATCAGGACGAACACCAAACTTTTCAATAACGCCAGCTTCGTCTAACTCAACATTGGTCATTGTATTAATTAATCGAACATGTGGTGAAACCAACTGCGCCATGTCTTTATCGCCAGTTGAAATAACACATTCAATGCCTTGTTGGCTCGCTTGTTCGGCTAATGTACCAATCACATCATCAGCTTCAACGCCTTCAATCACTAATAACGGTAAGCCCATCGCGGCAATAATCTGATGCAATGGCGCTATTTGGGTACGTAAATCGTCTGGCATCGGTGGTCGATTAGCCTTGTACTCTGGGTACATATCATTACGGAAAGTTTTTCCTTTAGCATCAAAAACCACAACAATATTACCGTTAGGGTAATCTTTTTTCAGGCTTTTGATCATATTCAAAACGCCGGTGATCGCACCGGTCGGCTGACCATCAGCAGTGGATAATGCTTGTAAATAAGGAACGTGATACGCGCGGAACAAATATGATGAACCATCAACTAGGATAAGTGGGGATAACTTTGAAGTTGCCATGTGCCTGTAAACTGTCACAAAAAATTTGGCTAAGCATGCCACAATCGAGCGCTAAGCTCCATGGCTATTATGGATATTTGATAAATAGATAAAAACTGTGGATAACTTTGTTGACAAACACGGGAAAGCGCAGCATCGAAATAAAAACCGATTCTGTTAATTACTTGTAAGTTCATGATTTTGTTTAAAAAGGTGAGTTTAAGAATCCCTTTCTTATGCAAAATTATTATTATTTTTATTGTGAATAAAACTTTTCGATTGCCTAAAAAGTATCACTTTATTCTTGCGTTGCTTTTCTTCTTCGAGAAAATAACGCATGAAAGGTTACCAGAAAAAAGCAGCAATACCAGATAATTATTAAGTTTTTTTAAAGTAATATTACCTTACCAAATAACTAAATTATCTAAGTCAAAACTGACGTGCTCTAGCGGCTATGTTAGTTTTAACATTTATCTGACTAACGTTTAAAAGCGAAAATTTAATCACCTTTCATTTATGAGCCGCTCAATAACTTTGATCAACACGCTCTAAGTGATAAATTGATATTTGCCGCTTTCTTAACGTTTATTTTGATATAAATCATCGACAAATGCCTTTGCTAGATTGTTGAACGCCAACGCATGCAGTAAACTAGCTACAATTTTAGTTAGCAGTGAACATCAGCATGTCGGTAGAGCAAAAACAACAGTCACAAGACAACGAACAAAACACCACACATTTTGGCTTTCAAACGGTCAAAGCAGAAGAAAAAGCCTCGAAAGTCGCTGGCGTTTTTCATTCGGTTGCTGCCCAATATGATGTAATGAATGATTTAATGTCATTTGGTGTTCACCGCTTATGGAAACGCTTTACAATTGACGCTAGTGGTGTTCGTCCGGGTAATAAAGTGTTGGACCTAGCAGGTGGTACTGGCGACTTAACGGCGAAGTTTTCGCAGTTAGTTGGCAGCCAAGGCAAGGTAATTTTAGCCGACATTAACAGTTCAATGCTCAATGTTG
The DNA here is from genome assembly GCA_038141035.1 of Alteromonadaceae bacterium. GTDB lineage: Bacteria > Pseudomonadota > Gammaproteobacteria > Enterobacterales > Alteromonadaceae > JALZUE01. The sequence continues at coordinate 80,116 of JAYQHI010000050.1, read as the reverse complement.
GCCGCGATAAATTACGTGATAAAGGTTTGGTGCAAAATATTGAATATGTACAAGCAAATGCGGAAGCGTTACCGTTTGAAGAAAACACCTTCGATGTAGTGACCATTGCTTTTGGTTTACGCAATGTTACCGATAAAGATAAAGCGCTACGTTCGATCTTTTCGGTATTAAAACCTGGAGGCCGTTTATTGGTATTAGAGTTTTCAAAACCTGAGCACGAGTTATTAAATAAAGCCTACGATTTCTATTCGTTTAACATTCTACCCAAAATGGGCGAGTTAGTCGCAAAAGATGGTGAAAGCTATCAATACCTAGCTGAATCAATTCGTATGCATCCAGATCAAGAAACCCTAAAAGAAATGATGAACAATGCCGGTTTTGAACAAACCAGTTATAAAAACTTAACGGGTGGCATTGTTGCTTTACATAAAGGTTATAAATTTTAATTAATGTCTTTTTTTATGCCACAACAAGTGCTGTGTTCAGCCCTTGAAAAAATCATCAAGCAAGCCTTAGCATTAAACATTAATGGTAATACGGCATTAACAACGCTTAATGGAAAAAGCTTAACGATTTTATTAGCTGAACTTGGCTTTCCGTTAACATTAACGGTGATCAACCACAGCATTTTAGTCAACGCCGATGCTACTGTTAATGCTAGTTCGAATAACTGCATCATCAGCACGAGCTTAGAAACCTTGTGGCAACTAAAACAAGAACAACAACTAACCGAACTGATCAAACAAGACAAGCTCGACTTACAAGGTGATATTAAAATTGCTCAGCAATTTGCAAGCTTGTTTGAAAATATTGATATTGATTGGCAGTCAGAATTAGCCAAACATATTGGTGATATACCGACTTATCAATTGTCTCAGTTAATTGGCTTGGTACATAAAAAAGCAACTTTTGCCGCCCGCCAAATTTCAAGTGATGCTAGTGAATGGCTTATTCATGAAAAACGTTTATTAGTCACCAACACTGAATTATCACAATTCAATCAAGCAGTTGATAAAACAAGCCAAGCGGTTGAACAACTGAGTCAGCGCATTAATCAATTATCTAACAAATTGTCAGTCTCATAATCAGAGCATAAGGGAAAACGTGAGTAGCTTAAGACTTTATAAAATTGTAAAAACGTTTCTACAATTCGGCCTTGATGAATTATTACCGAAAAAGCGCTTGCCTTGGTATGTCAAACTCGCACGGTTAAGTATTTTTGGTTACGTAACCAACACAAAGATAAAAGCCAAGCCCAGCGTTTTCGTTTAGCCATTGAAGCACTTGGCCCGGTATTTATTAAATTTGGGCAAATGTTATCAACCCGTCGTGATTTATTACCTGACGACTTCGCCAATGAACTGGCATTATTACAAGATCAAGTACCACCGTTTTCAGGAGAGCAAGCTGAAAAAATTATTATTGCGGCCATTGGTGAAGATGCTTTCAACGCTAATTTTATCGACTTTGACTTAACGCCACTGGCTTCTGCCTCGATTGCCCAAGTGCATACCGCTACCATGAAACAAGGCCAACAAGAGACCAAAGTGGTTATCAAGGTGTTGCGACCTGACATCAGTAAAACCATTTTAGCTGACATTAACGTTATGGGCTTATTTGCCAATATCATGGCCCGCTGGTTAGCTGACGGCAAACGATTACGCCCAAAAGAAGTGGTTGCTGAATACAAAAAAACCATTTTAGACGAACTCGATTTATTACGCGAAGCAGCTAACGCGATTCAATTAAAGCGTAACTTTAGTCAAGGCAATTCAGAAGACAAAGTGCTTTACGTGCCTGAAATTTACAGTGAGTTTTGTCATAAAAACGTGCTAGTGATGGAACGTATTTATGGTGTTGGGGTTGGTGAAATTGACACACTAAACCAGCTTGGTGTGAACATGAAACTACTCGCTGAACGTGGCGTAGAAGTATTTTTCACACAAGTATTTCGTGATAGCTTTTTTCATGCTGACATGCACCCTGGTAATGTTTTTGTTGATGCTACCGAGCCAGCTGATCCAACTTGGATTGCTATAGATTGTGGTATTGTTGGAACGTTAAATCGCGAAGACAAACGCTATTTAGCCGAAAATTTTGTTGCCTTTTTTAATCGTGATTACCGTAAAGTAGCCGAGCTACATGTTGACTCCGGTTGGGTACCCGCCAACACCAGTGTTGATGAGTTTGAATTTGCTATTCGCACCGTTTGTGAACCTATTTTTAACAAACCACTGGCAGAAATATCGTTTGGACAAGTATTAGTAAATTTATTTAATACCGCTCGTCGTTTCAACATGGAAGTACAGCCACAACTAGTACTGTTACAAAAAACCTTACTTTATATTGAAGGGTTAGGACGCCAGCTCTACCCTCAGCTTGATTTGTGGCAAACCGCTAAACCTTTTTTAGAAAACTGGGTACAAGAGCAAATGGGCGTTAAAGCCGTGTTCTTAAAAATTAAAGATAATCTGCCTTTTTTGGAACGAAAAGTTACCTGAAATTCCTGACTTAATTTACGACTATTTAAAGTCAGGTAAAGAAAGCGCAAGTTAAACAAGCACAAATGATTGAGCAATTAGCTCAAGCCCAACATCAGCAAAACCGTAAACTTATCTATAGTATTTTTGCTGTTGGTGGTTTGCTCAGTGCTACTTTGTTATTTAATCAGCAACAAAATAACCTTGCTTTAATTGCCCTGTTTATGTCGGCTGTTGCAGGTTATTTCACCTTTAAAAAATAAGGAGTTAACTTGTGATTTTTGACCACTTTAATGTTGATGTACCTGCCGAGTTAATTGCGGAAACCAAAGCTTTTTACGAGAATATTTTTGATTTACGAGCCGGTAGTAGGCCAACCCTTTCTCGCCCAGGTTACTGGCTGTATTATCAAGATAAACCCTTATTACACTTATTTGAGAGACCGGCGGCATTAACGGGCGAGCGACAAAGTTATTTAGATCATGTCGCATTTCAACTAAAAGATATTGTCGGCTTTAAACAACGCTTAGCGGAATATGACATTCCTTATCGCAGCATAATAAATAATGAAATTCACATCACCCAATTATTTATTTTCGACCCTGCTGGGGTCAAAATTGAGTGTATATTTAATCATTAATAAGTGCTTATAAAAAATATTCACCTTTAGGTGGTAAACCAATCAAACTCACCGCAGCCTGCATTTTTTCTGCTGGGTAATTAGCTAAACTCTGCTTATGGGCAGCTTCATCTAGCCATTTTTCAATCACTACAATATGGCTAGCATTTTGTTGATTTTTTAATACTTCACAACTGACATTGCCTGCTGAATTGCTAATATAAACCGTTAAGTCTTGCAAAAATTCAAACAATTCCGCTTCTTTACCGTCAGCAGCCGTAAATTCATTAATCCGAGTTATTGTCATTAATATTTCCAGTTATAATTTTGAATTCAAAACCATATCATTGTCTCAACCAAACATGAAAGTTACTTTTTATGGTTGTTATCAAAAAAAGCTACTTGCTCTAATAATGATTTAGCTAAGCTTTCCATAGCACCACTTGCCTCAGCCGATTTTTCAACTAATATCGCATTTTCTTGTGTCATTTCATCCATTTGGCTAACCGCAATACTGACTTCTTCAATACCAATAGCTTGCTCTTTACCTGCACCTTCAATATCACCGATCATAGTGCCAACAGCTTCAATTGCTTTTACCAATTCGGTAAAGGTTTTACCGGTTTTATCAACTAAGTCTGTACCTTGCCCTACGGCTTCAACACTATCGTTAATCAAGCCTTTGATCTCTTTAGCCGCACTGGCTGAACGTTGAGCGAGATTACGTACTTCAGAGGCAACCACTGCAAAGCCTCGGCCCTGCTCACCAGCTCTTGCTGCTTCAACCGCAGCATTTAACGCTAATAAATTAGTTTGAAAGGCTATTTCATCAATAACACTAATAATATCGGCAATTTTTTTACTCGATTTATTAATATCTTCCATGGCAACAATGGCATTTTTAACGACACTACCACCTTTTTACTCGCTTTATCAATAACCGACTCAGACAATTTAAAAGCTTCACTTGAATTGATAGCATTTTGCCGAACAGTTGAAGTTAATTCCTCCATCGCCGCTGCCGTTTCTTCTAAACTTGCCGCTTGTCGTTCCGTACGACTGCTTAATTCTGTATTGCCGTGAGCTAACTCGCGCGATGAATCATAAACCGTGGTTGCTGTTTGTTTAATATCACCAACCATGTTATTTAAAATAGTCATTAAGCCATTTCATTGCTTCACCGATAATGCCAAATTCACCGGTTAATTCATGCTCAATTTTTTTTAGATAAATCACCTTCAGACATCGACATTAAAATATCTTTTATTTCAGCAACCGCTTGTTTTCTTGCTGTAATATCCGTGGCATATTTAACCACTTTAAACGGTTTACCATTTAAATCGAGTACGGGGTTATAAGACGCTTGAATCCATACTTGCTTGCCATTTTTACCTAAACGCAAATACTCATTCGTATCATACTCGCCTTTGTTAAGCTGCTGCCAAAATTCACGGTATTCTTGACTTTGTTTATATTCAGGCGTAGCAAACAAGCTATGGTGTTGACCTTGTATTTCATCTAAACGATACCCCATAGCATTTAAAAAATTATCATTGGCTGTGATAATGGTGCCATCCATATTAAATTCGATCACCGCTTGTGCTTTACTGATGGCGCTAATTTGCCCGGAAAAGTCAGCATTTTTCAATTTTTCTTGCGTGACATCCGTGGCGTATTTCACTACTTTGAACGGTTTACCATTAAGGTCTAAAATCGGATTGTACGAGGCTTGAATCCACACTTCTTTACCGCCTTTACCTAGCCGTTTATATTCATTGGTTTGGTATTCACCCTGATTTAATTTTTGCCAAAATTCTTGATATTGATAACTGTTTTTATCTTCAGGCGTAACAAACATTTGATGATGCTGGCCGTGAATTTCATCAAGCTGATAACCTAAGGTATTTAGAAAATTATCATTGGCAGTAATAATGGTGCCATCCATATTAAATTCGATCACTGCTTGAGATTTACTGATGGCATCAAGTTGACCAGAAAAGTCAGCACTTTTAAGCTTTTCAGCCGTCACATCCGTGGCGTATTTCACCACTTTATAAGGCTTTCCATTAAGATCTAAAATCGGATTATATGAGGCTTGTATCCAAACTTCTTTGCCTCCTTTACCAAGCCGTTTATATTCATTCACTTGATATTTTCCGTCATTCAATTGCTGCCAAAAGTCTTCGTATTCAGCACTATTTTTATCTTCTGGTGTGACAAACATGCGATGGTGCTGGCCTTGAATTTCATCAAGCTGATAACCTAAGGTATTAAGAAAATTATCATTGGCGGTGATAATGGTGCCATCCATATTAAATTCAATTACCGCTTGGGATTTGTTTATTGCAGCAAGCTGGCCAGAAAAATTTGCTTGCTGTAATTTTTGCTCTGTAATATCACTGGCAAATTTCACCACTTTATAAGGTTGGCCATTAACATCAAAAATGGGGTTATATGAAGCATGAATCCACACTTCTTTACCACCTTTGCCAAAGCGTTTATATTCTTGTGATTCAAACTCACCACGATTAAGTTTTTGCCAAAAATCACGATAGGCTTGACTAGCTTTCGTGGCTTCATCAACAAAAAGACTGTGATGCTGGCCAACAATTTCTTCTAAGCGATAACCCACGGTTTGTAAAAAATTGTCATTGGCGGTGATAATGGTGCCGTCCATATTAAATTCAATCACCGCTTGAACTTTATCAATAGCCGCCATTTTGGCTGAGTATTCCGCGATATCGATATTTTCTTGTGCTGAGGTTTGCTTAAATTCAACTAAATTACCGGCTAATTTATCATGATCGTCAAGTATCGCTGATACTGAAACATTAAATGAAATTTCTTCTAATACAATCGCAGATTGCCAAGGTAAATTTTTGACATTGGTTAACGAGATTTCACTATTATTAACCTCTTCAACAATATCTGAAATATCTAAGCCTAACAGTGAGCGTTTATTTACCGTACAGCGCGGCCACTGAGCTTTAAACGCTGTTATATTGGCTTGTAAAAAATCGATAAAAGCTTGATTGAAATAATTAATTCTTAACTGCTGATCAATAATTAAAAAAGGCGTGAGTGAAAGATCTAAAGCACTATGCAGACACAAAGCAGCATTATAATCAGACTGAGTGTTTTGTTTTTTTCTTTTACATCCGTGTTCATAATAATAATCCATCTGCAAGTATCAATAATTAAATTAATAAGGTTAGTGAGCACCTAACTTATGACGATAAATTCATCGGTTCCAATGGGAAAGCAATGAACTTAACAATTAAGTTTCGCCTTAATTAAGTAAGGTTAAGTAAAACAATTTGTTTTCACAAACATAGAGTATAGGGCAAGATTATTGACTAACAAGAAATCAGCTAAAAAATTTTAGCTGGATAGTTGTTCTAATCTGCTGATTATCAGAATAAAATTTAGGAAGTTATCGAACTTAAGAAGATATTGAAGTTAAAGCAGGTGGCGAAAAACTTGCCACCTGTTTCAAAAGTATTAAGTTATTTTTTCAGCTTAGCAAAAGCCTCTGCAAAGGCGTTGCCCATCATAGCATTACTCGGCTCACGTTGTTTTTTAGCTGCCTTGTTTGATGCCTGATTTGCCGGCTTGTTCACCTTCGAATGATGTTCTGCTTTATTTGGCTTGTTTGCATGTGCTGGCTTAGCCGTCACTTTTTCATCTAAACGCATGGTTAAACTAATGCGTTTACGGGCTTCATCAACTTCTAACACTTTCACTTTAACAATATCGCCAGCTTTGACCACTTCCACGTGGGTCACTAACAAACTTATCGGTTAACGATGAAATATGCACTAAGCCGTCTTGATGAACACCAATATCAACAAAAGCACCAAAGTTGGCAACATTGGAAATCACCCCTTCCAAAATCATACCCACGTTAAGGTCTGAAACTTTTTCAATGCCTTCTTGAAAACTCGCTGTTTTAAATTCGGGTCGAGGATCACGTCCGGGTTTTTCTAGCTCGGCAATAATATCTTTAATGGTTATTTCACCAAAATCAGCACTGCTTGCTTGGCTAATATCAACCTGACTTAACGCCTCACTATTACCTAAAATATCGGTAAGTTGGCTGTTTAACTGGGCAATAATATTTTCAACGACCGGATAGGTTTCAGGATGAACACCGGATTGATCTAATGGGTTTTTACCGTCACGAATACGCAAAAAACCAGCCGCTTGTTCGTAAGCTTTTGGTCCTAAACGTGCTACTTTCAACAATTGTTGGCGCTCTTCAAAACGACCATGTTGGTCACGGTAATTAACAATATTCTGCGCCATGGTTTTATTTAAACCCGCAACACGGGTTAATAACGCCGCTGAAGCACTGTTAAGATCAACACCTACCGCGTTTACACAATCTTCTACCACTTCATCAAGAGTTTGGCTTAATTGGCTTTGGCTAACATCATGTTGATATTGCCCAACACCAATAGCTTTAGGATCAATTTTAACCAATTCGGCTAATGGGTCTTGTAAACGGCGCGCAATAGAGACCGCACCACGAATAGAAACATCCAAATCAGGGAATTCTTTGGCGGCAAATTCTGACGCTGAATAAACTGACGCGCCCGCTTCACTTACCGTGATTTTTGCTGGTTTAAGCGTGCTTTCGCCATCGGCCAATAATTTAATAACTTCGGCAACCAATTTGTCGGTTTCACGTGAACCGTGCCATTACCTATCGCAATCAGTTCTACTTTGAATTGCTTCACTAAATTGACAATAGTACGGGCAGATTTATCCCAACTGTTTTGTGGTGCATGCGGAAATATGGTGGCGGTTTGTAATAACTTACCGGTAGCATCAACCACGGCAATTTTACAACCGGTGCGTAAACCAGGGTCAATCCCTAACGTAATTTTTTCACCAGCCGGAGCCGACATCAAAACATCAGTTAAGTTGGTAGAAAACACCTTAATGGCTTCTTTTTCCGCCTCTTCACGCAGCTTACCTAATAATTCAGTTTCTAACGTGCTGCTAAGTTTATTTTTCCATGCGCTACGTACAACTGAGGTAATAAAAGGCGCGCCTGCTTGGCTTGATAACCGCAAGTGATAATGCTCGATAATTAGCTGCTCGGCACTTGAGGTGCTGTTATTTTCTTGGCCAGGGTCAACATCTAACGATAAACGTAAAAAGCCTTCGTTACGACCACGAAACATGGCTAAAGCGCGATGCGATGGTACTTTTTGTAGCTTTTCAGAATGCTCAAAATAATCACGATATTTTGCTCCTTCCTGTGCTTTACTTTTTACCCCTTTACTAACTAAATGCGCTTGCTTTAAACAATGCTGACGCAATTTTTGAATTAAATTCGCATCTTCCGCAAAACGTTCCGACAAAATTGCCGTAACTCCTTCAAGTACTGCGGCTTCATCGCCAAAGCCGTCAGCAAGATAAGCGCTGGCTTCTTGCTCTGGCACTAATTGCCAATTTTGATAAAGTTTGTCTGCTAATGGTTCAAGCCCTGCTTCAATCGCAATTTGCCCCTTGGTACGACGTTTAGGGCGATACGGTAGGTATAAATCTTCTAATCGGGTTTTATTATCTGCTTGTTCTATTTCCGCTTTTAATGCTGCGGTTAATTTACCTTGCTGCTCAATATTAGTCAGGATTACTTCACGTCGTTCATTTAAATCACGTAAATAAGTTAAACGCTGCGCTAAATAACGTAAATGACTATCATCTAAGCCTTGGGTTTTTTCTTTACGGTAACGAGCAATAAAAGGCACGGTTGCGCCTTCATCTAATAAGGCAATAGCCGCGAGAATTTGAGCAGGTTTAACTTTGAATTTCTTGAGCGATTTGCTCAGCAATTAAGGTCATAAGAATATCTTTTGATAAAATTTAAAATAATAAGGTGAAAAACCGTTACGGAAACACATTCCCAATGCCGCTATTATCAACAACCTAAACAATAATAAGCAAGGCTTTTCAGCCATAGTAAGTAAATAATTATTTCAATAAAACACATTGCTAACAAACATAGCTATTTACCGGTAATTTCCAGTAAACTAGGACAACGTCCTGTTTAATTAAGTTATAAATAATACCATTGAAAAGTAATTACATTACCCGCGAAGGCTGGGATAAGATTAGACCAAGAATTAAAATACTTGTGGAAAGAAGAGCGCCCAAGGATCACTCGTTCAGTTTCAGAAGCCGCGGCTTTAGGCGACCGCAGTGAAAATGCAGAATATATTTATGGTAAGAAGCGCTTACGTGAAATTGACCGTCGTGTACGCTTTTTAATGAAACGCTTAGACGACTTAAAAATTGTTTATCCTGAAAAACAACAAGAAGGCAAAGTATACTTTGGTGCTTGGGTTACCTTAATAAACGAGCAAGATAAAGAAGTTACTTATCGTTTAGTAGGCCCTGATGAATGGGACGTTAAAAAAGGGGAAATCAGTATCGATTCACCAATGGCGCGTGCGTTACTTGGTAAACAGGTTGATGACGAAGTAATGGTGAAAACGCCAGAAGGTGAACGCTATTTTGATGTAATTGCGATTCGTTATAAATAACTCGTATAAAAATTAGCTAGCACCCAACAAGGGAAATATTGCATGTTAAAAGCTATTCATCATGCCGCAATTATTTGCGCTGATTATGACAGGTCAAAACATTTTTACAGTGAAATTTTAGGTTTAAAAATACTGGCTGAAAATTATCGCGCTGAGCGTAATTCCTATAAGTTAGATCTACAATTACCCGATAACAGCCAAATTGAGTTGTTTTTCATTCCTAATCGCCCTAAAGGCCGAGCTATCCTGAAGCTCAAGGCTTAAGGCATTTAGCTTTTTTAGTAGACTCAGTTGAAGAAACCGCACAATATCTGATCAGCCAAGGTATCAAGGTTGAACCAATAAGAATTGATGAATATACCGGTAAAGCTTATACCTTTTTTAATGATCCTGATGGCTTACCATTAGAGTTATACCAACAGTAAATCTACATTACCCTTATGAACAACAGGCAGGTTCAGGATGAAAAAGTCAACAAAAGCAGCGTTATTATCAGCACTTGTTTGCCCTGGTGCCGGCCAGTTTTGGTTAAAAAGTATCACAGTGGCGTGCTGTTTTTTATCAGCTTTATCATTTGTTCGCGTTTATTATTCAAAATGTCAGTCAAAAAACGCAATATGTAATGGCTAAACTACAACAAGGTGAAATTACGTTAACTATCACCGCCATTGGAGCAAGCAATTAATAATGCTCCCAACAGTTTAACTATGGCTGCCTTAAATAACCTAACCACTTATTTGCTGCTTATTTGGTTGACAGCAAGTTGTCATGCTTATTGGCTTGGTAAAAAAGTGAGCACAAAACCTAGTCTCTAGATCATCAGCCCACTATTGAATTTATCAGGCGATGATATACCATAGCGACAATTTTTCATTGCTTGGAAATTAACGTGAACAAAAGCTTTATTACTAACCTACTAGCACTACTTTGTACTTTATTAGGCTACTTTTTTGCCCAGCCGCTTATCTTTTCAATTGGTTTATTTGCTTTATCTGGTGCTATTACCAACTGGGTTGCTATTCATATGTTGTTTGAAAAAGTACCTGGTTTATATGGCTCTGGAGTTATTCCATCACGTTTTGAAGATTTTAAGCTCGGTATTCGTCAGTTAATGATGGAGCAATTTTTTACCCATAACATCGACCGGTTTTATCTGACAGCCAAGGCAAAGCCGCTAGCATAGATTTAGCACCAGTGATTGACACCGTCAATTTAAGCCCCGCCTTTGATAGCTTAGTGGAAGTTATCGAAAACTCGTCATTTGGCAGCATGTTAGCTATGGTAGGTGGGAGTGAAGCTTTGCAACCTATGCGTGAACCTTTTATTGAAAAAATGAAAGAATCGGTCAAACAAATTGCACAAACCGAAGAATTTCCGGAAAACTTACGCAGCTCATTAGAGCAACCGAGTGTTGTTGATGGTATTCGCGAGAAAGTCAGCGATATTATCGAGCAGCGCCTGAACGAATTAACACCACAATTAGTGAAAGAAATTATTCAAGCGATGATCAAAAAACACTTAGGTTGGTTAGTTGTTTGGGGTGGTGTTTTTGGTGGTCTTATTGGTGCTATTGCCGCATTAACGAATAATTTTTAATAACTTAACAAAGCATAATTAACCATTCATACCTTTTCAGCTAAAAAGCGCTAAAAATAGCATAATAAAATCGCTCATTTTTTAGCGCTTACTCTTTAATTTTCGCCCTTTTATAGGTATCCTTGCGCTTTATTTTCTTGGGATAATGCTTAACTATCACACAATAGTGCGTTTTAGTTAAAATCCCCCTCTTTGTAATAAGGTGATTTCAGCCATGTTTGGTCGCTTAAAAGCTTTACCAGAAGATCCAATTTTAGGATTATCGATTAAATATAAAGCGGATACGAATCCGTTAAAAATTGATTTAGGTGTTGGTGTTTATAAAAACGAAGCCGGTGAAACCACCATTTTAAATTGTGTCAAAAAAGCTGAAAAATTTCGTTTAGAAAATGAAACGACCAAAACCTATATTGGCGGTGGTGGCTCTGCTTTATTCAATGAAAAAATGACATCATTAATTTTTGGTGATCACAAAGTATTAGCTGAAAACCGCGTAAGAACAGTATCTACGCCAGGTGGTACTGGTGCTTTACGTGTAGCGGCTGACTTTATTGGTCGTTGTAAAAAAGGCGCTAAAATTTGGTTATCAAACCCAACTTGGGCTAATCACAAAGGTGTATTTAGTGCTGCTGGTTTAGAGATCCAAGAATACGCTTATTACGATTACGAAAACAAAACCTTAGATTTTGATGCTATGTTAGCGGCATTAAAACAAGTTGATGCTGAAGATTTCGTACTTTTACATGCTTGTTGTCATAATCCATCAGGTATGGATTTATCACAAGAGCAATGGCAACAAGTTGCTGAAGTTGCAAAAGTTGGTTTTACGCCATTAATTGATATGGCTTACCAAGGTTTTGGTGACGGCTTAGAAGAAGATGCTTACGGCGTTCGTTTAATGGCTGACACTGTTACAAACATGATTTTATGTAGTTCATGTTCGAAAAACTTCGGTTTATACCGTGAACGTATTGGTGCTTGTACTGTTATTGGTGAAACACCAGCAACAACAGATATCGCTTTATCGATTGTTTTAAATGTTGCGCGTACAATTTACTCAATGCCACCAGCGCACGGTGCTGCCTTAGTTGAAACTATTTTAAGCTCAGACGAGTTAACGCAAGAATGGCATCAAGAATTAGCTGAAATGCGTAACCGCATTAACGATAACCGTGCTGTTATTGTGAACAAGTTAATTGAGAAAGGTGTAACTCGTGACTTTAGCCACATTTCAACACAAAAAGGTATGTTCTCTTTCTTAGGTATAAGCCCTGAGCAAGTACAACAGTTACAAGACGAATACAGTGTTTATATGGTAGGTTCAAGCCGTATGAGTATTGCTGGTATTTCGCCAACGAATGTTGATTACTTAGCAGAGTCTATCGCTAAAGTTTTATAAGCTTTAAAGCTCAACACTATTATTAAAAAAGCCACTTACAGTACAATTTTACTGAAGTGGCTTTTTTGATCAATTAAGCTGACCTATTCAGCTATTTGATGCTCTAAGCGATTACGACCATTCGCTTTCGCTTGGTACAATAAGTCATCCGCCTGCTTCAACGCTGTTTCTATATCTTCATAGCGTTCAACACAAACGCCGCCTAAACTTACGGTAATTTTTATATCTAAACTTTGCTTTTTGGTTTCTTCTTGAAAATGGCTTTCACTAACCGTTTCTCGTAATTTTTCTGCTATTTTTAACCCTGGAGTTATTTCGGTTTTAGGAAAGGCAATTATAAATTCTTCGCCGCCAGTTCGCGCCACTACGTCAGTAGCCCGTGTATGTTGTTTTAAAATATCAGCAAAGTGAGTTAGTACCTTATCACCAACATCATGACCATATTCATCGTTCACTTTTTTAAAATGATCAATATCCAATAACAACAAGGTCATTGGAAAATAAGCTTTTGGCTCAGATTTACTCGCTTGGAAAAATACTGAATCTATAAATCGACGATTGGGTAAATCTGTTAATACATCTGAATTTGCTTGCCGCTGTTTATCAAAATTAATTTCTGCCAACTCTTCATGACTACGAGAACGGAAAAACTCATTGATTAAACAAAATAGGATATTAACTATATATGAAGCAACATAACGAGAGATTTCTTCGGGTCGATAATTTGCGTCAATTAATTCAGGATTAGCCAACATCAGCCAAATCACCAAAAAACATAAAGATATTAATTAATAAACCGCGGTAATAACCGAAAAAAACAAATATGGTGATGGGAATGGATATGTCCAATACAAACCTGTGTTTTCATAACCACCGGTATAAACAATGGCAAAAACTAAGGGAATAATGCCTAAACCACAAATGGTAATTGCTAATTGCTTTTTTTTATGGAGATAGGATAAAAGGACATTACCATATAAAAAGGCGGCAGAAAAAAACAACGCTAATTTTAACAAAAACTGCTGTTCAAATGAGGTTTTTACACCAAAGTATAAAATAATAGTGCCGCCAATATAACTACAAGTATTAAGAACTAACTGTTTACGTTTAATATCAACACTTTCACTAGATTCTAAACTTATAAACTTTTCCCACCAATTTTTTTGCATATATAAACCCTAGTCTCGAGAAAAATTATTGCAGACTTTTTTTTAAAATAAATAAGAAATGTTCAAAAAAACCATAAAATAACCATACCAAAATTATGGGCTAAATAAAGACAATTATCTTTTATCATAGAAAAACACGTTGATTTTACGGTATAGTGCCGCCTTATCATCAAGTGAAGTTACCAGAGTGAACAAATTATGACCGTCAAAGGAAATTTATTTATTTTATCCGCTCCTAGTGGTGCAGGTAAGTCGAGCCTTATTGCGGCACTGTTAAAGCAAAAATCAGCCAGACCGATGCAAGTTTCCGTGTCTCATACCACCCGTAACCCTCGCCCAGGTGAAGAAAACGGCGTTCATTATCATTTTGTTGATAAAAGTGCTTTTGAAAAACTGATTAATCAAAAAGCGTTTTATGAACATGCTGAAGTATTTGGTAATTATTATGGCACCTCTGAGCAAGCTATTGATGAGCAACTAGCCCAAGGCATTGATGTGTTTTTAGATATCGACTGGCAAGGTGCACAACAAGTTAGAATGAAAAAACCTGAAGTAACCACTATTTTTATTGCCCCGCCTTCACAAGCTGAGTTAGAAAAACGTTTGCGCGGCCGAGGCCAAGACAGCGATGAAATTATTGCCGGCAGAATGGCGCAAGCACAGTCAGAATGCTCTCATTACCAAGAGTTTGATTACATCATAGTTAACGATGATTTTGAGCAAGCCGTTAATGATTTAACCACCATAGTAAACAACCAACGCTTAAAACGCAGCCAGCAAATAGAAAAACATCAAGATTTATTCAAAGATCTATTGGCTAACGATTAAGCGCATAGTACAATGCGCGGCTATTCGATATAAATTTTTTAAGTGGAGTAACTTAATGGCTCGCGTAACAGTAGAAGATGCCGTAGATAAAGTAGGCAATCGTTTTGACTTAGTATTAATTGCATCACGTCGTGCTCGTCAAATTGCAACTGGCGGTAAAGAGCCATTAGTTGAGCGTGAAAACGACAAGCCAACGGTACTTGCACTTCGTGAAATTGAAGAAGGTTTGATCACCACTGAAGTGATGAACGAAGCCGACAAATATGAGCAAGTACAACAAGAATCAGCTGAATTAGCGGCGGTTGCTGCTATTGTTGGTGGCAACAGCTAATAATACCTAATATTTTATGAAAAACGTGTAATAACTATTACACGTTTTTTTTCGCTAAAATTCGTTTAAATTAACTCGTAATAATTTATTGGCATACCGCATAAATAAACGTATTCTAACAATGCAAACTCCTGAAAATTCTCTGCTGTTAAGGAGCTAATAGGTGTACCTATTTGAACCGTTAAAAGAATTGGTCTCAACTTATCTGTCTAAAGTTCAGATAGATTTGTTAAAACAAGCTTATATCGTCGCGCGTGATGCTCATGACGGTCAAATGCGCTCAAGTGGCGATCCTTATATCACTCACCCTGTCGCTGTTGCGATTAACTTAGCAAAAATGCACCTTGACCACGAAACTTTAATGGCGGCCTTGTTGCATGATGTTATCGAAGATACGCCAGTTACTAAAGATGAGCTTGCTGAATTATTTGGTTCAACAGTTGCAGAATTAGTTGAAGGGGTTAGTAAACTCGACAAATTAAAGTTTGATAACAAAGAAGAAATGCAAGCGGAGAACTTCCGCAAAATGGTACTTGCCATGGTGCAAGACATTCGTGTTATTTTAATCAAATTAGCTGACCGTACCCATAATATGAGGACGTTAGAGTCATTAAGGCCTGAAAAACGTCGTCGTATTGCGCGCGAAACCCTTGAAATATATGCACCAATAGCCAACCGTTTAGGTATTCATGATATTAAAAATGAACTTGAGCGCTTAGGCTTCGAAGCTATGTACCCAATGCGCTCTCGCGCCTTAAAATCTGCAGTTAAACAAGCTCGTGGTAATCGCAAAGAAATTATCAATAATATTCAAGAAGAGCTTATTTCGCGGATCGCTGAATGTGGTATCAAGGCCAAAATTATTGGCCGCGAAAAACACCTTTACTCTATCTATCGCAAAATGCAGAACAAAGAATTAATGTTCAATGAGGTGATGGATGTTTATGCGTTTAGAATTATTGTGGCGGAAAAAATTGATAATTGTTATCGCGCACTAGGTGCTGTTCATAACTTATTTAAACCCATTGAAGGCCGTTTTAAAGATTACATTGCTATTCCAAAAACTAACGGTTATCAATCATTACATACTTCACTTATTGGTCCGCATGGTATTCCTGTAGAAATTCAAATTCGTACCCACGACATGGATCAAATGGCGGATAAAGGGGTAGCGGCACACTGGCTTTACAAAAAAGATGGTGAAGCCGGATCTGGCACTACCGCACAAATGAAAGCTCGTCGTTGGATGCAAAGTTTAATTGAATTACAACAGAGTGCCGGTAGCTCATTTGAATTTATTGAAAACGTAAAAACTGATTTATTTCCAGAAGAAATTTATGTTTTCACACCTGATGGCCGCATTATTGAATTACCCATGGGGGCAACAGCTGTCGATTTTGCCTATGCCGTACATACGGATGTTGGTAATGCCTGCGTTGGTGTGAAAGTTGACCGCAAACCTTTCCCATTAAGTAAGCCGCTTGATTCTGGCCAAACCGTTGAAGTGATCACTTCACCTGCAGCAAGACCAAATGCTTCTTGGTTAAACTTTGTTGTTACAGCTAAAGCACGTTTACAAATTCGTACATACTTGCGCTCACAAGAAAAAAATGAATCACTCACCTTAGGTAAGCGCTTATTAAGCCATGCTTTAGGTAATACTAAATTTGACGATATTGACCAAGACAAATTTAACCAAGTGATCAAAGAAAGTGGTCACAAATCGTTAGAAGATCTCTTAATTAATATTGGCTTAGGTAATACCTTAAGTATTGGTATTGCCCGCCGTTTAACCGATGAATTTACTGAAGATCATGAATCGCCCGCCAGCACACATTCAAAAGTAAAAATGCCGATCAAAGGTACTGAAGGTATGTTAGTGAGCTACGGCAAATGTTGTCGCCCTATTCCTGGCGATAGCATTGTTGCTTATCTTAGCCCAGGTAAAGGCTTGATCGTGCATCAACAAAATTGTCGAAACATTAAAGGCCAAGAACCAGGTAAAGTATTCCCAGTAAAATGGGATAGTGATATTACCCGTGATTTTATCGCTAAACTCCGCATTGAAATCATCAATCATCAAGGGGCGTTAGCTGCATTAACCAATGTTGTCGCTAAATGTGACTCAAATGTTCATTCACTTAATTCCGGTGAAAAAGACTCTAATTTATACGCCATCGATATGGAAATAACCTGTCGTAACAGGGTTCATCTCGCTGACATTATTCGTAAAATCAAAGTTATGGTTGACGTACAAAAAGTCATCCGTAACAAATAATTTAGGACATACTATGAAAACAATTATTAATACTGACAAAGCACCAAGTGCCATTGGTACTTATAGCCAAGCCGTTAAAGTGGGTAATACCGTTTATTTATCAGGCCAAATTCCTTAGTACCTGAAACAATGGAAGTTATTTCTGACGATTTTGCTAAACAAGCGCATCAAGTTTTCAAGAACCTTTCAAGTGTTTGTGAAGCAGCCGGTGGTAACATTAACGACATGGTGAAGGTAAATATCTTTTTAACGGATTTATCTAAATTTGCCACGGTTAACGAAGTCATGAGTCAATATTTCCAAGAGCCTTACCCAGCACGTGCTGCCATCGAAATTTCAGCCCTACCTAAAGCGGTTGCTATTGAAATTGATGGCGTGATGGAATTACCAAACGTTAATTAACAACTAAGGTAGATAAATAGTCACCTTTGCAAAAACATTTATCTACCTAACATCCCTAATTTTTACCAACTAAAAGCAAACCCTTTAAATAAACAGTTTGCATTTAGGCAATGACCCAACTATTTATTGTCATACTACCTAGCGATATATGACAATAAAAACGCTATGTCATGCAGTACCAATGCAAAATGAAAAAGATGACACCAGAACGATTAGAACGAATTAACAACATGCTTAACCACCGCCAGCCTGACCTTACGGTTTGTATGGAAGGTGTTCATAAACATCATAACCTTGCCGCCGTAGTCCGTACTTGTGACGCTATTGGCGTTAGTGATGTTCACGCTGTTTGGAAAAGTAAAGAAATGCAAGTTCGTGGTGGCAGTGCCGCCGGTAGCCAAAACTGGGTTGATGTGCATAACTATTCAGATACTAGTACCGCCATTGGCGAGTTAAAAAAACAAGGCATGCAAGTGCTTGTGACTAACCTTTCTGATAGTGCAGTAGATTTTCGTGAAATTGATTACACCAAACCAACCGCGATTATTCTTGGTCAAGAAAAGTTTGGCGCGTCAGAAAAAGCGCTTAGAACTTGCCGATCAAGACATCATTATTCCTATGGTCGGCATGGTACAATCGTTAAACGTTTCAGTCGCCTGCTCGGTAGTGTTATATGAAGCACAACGACAACGCCAATTAGCTGGTATGTATGAACGGGCAACCATTTCTGAGCAAGTACGCCAAAAGTTTTGTTTGAAGGCGGCCACCCTATTTTTGCTCAAGCCTGCCAGCGTAAAGGTTTACCTTACCCACACATTACTGAAGATGGTCAAATTAAAGCCTCAGATGACTGGTGGCAAAAAATGCAAATGACCCAAGATGCTTGGCAAGCACTAGACGACTAACCGCACAGAACAATGAAAAGGGAAGGTCTCACTAACTTAGCTACCATTGCAACCAGCACATTAAAAGGTGTCGGACCAAGCATGGCGGCTAAGTTAGAAAAATTGGCCTACTAAGCTTTACAAGATTTATTATTTCACTTACCGCTCAGGTATGAAGATCGTACCTTCGGTGTTATGGCGATCCGTGATTTAATTCCAGGCATTCATACCAACATTATTGGCGAGGTTACCAACAACCAAATAGTGCAAGGTAAACGCCGCATGTTAGTGGTTACTTTTAATGATGGTAGCGGTACTGTTACCTTACGTTTTTTCCACTTTACCGCAGCACAAAAAAACAATTTAGCCATAGGCACCGACATTCGTTGTTATGGTGAAATACAACGAGGTCCACAGGGTTTTCAAATAGTTCACCCTGAATATAAGCCATTAGCACAAGACAATCAGTTAACCCCCGTTGAAGAAACCTTAACGCCAGTGTATCCAACCACTGACGGCTTACGCCAAATTACCCTGCGTAATTTAACTGAACAAGCATTAGCACGTTTGCAACGTGGTCAGGTAGAAGAACTAGTCCCTGAAGCGTATTTAAACGAACGCTATACCTTAGCCCAAGCGTTGACCTTAATTCATCGGCCACCACCCGATACCTCAGTATCACAATTAGAAGAAGGGAAACACCCAGCGCAGCTGCGTTTAATTAGAAGGAAGAGTTATTAGCGCATAACTTAAGCATGCTTAAACTCAGGCAATCGAGCGATCAACATCAAGCGATTGCCTTAACCTTAAAAGAGCAGCTCAATCAGCAGTTTTTAGCTTCATTACCTTTTTCCCCAACCAACGCACAAGCAAGAGTGGTGAATGAAGTACAAAAAGATTTAGCAAAAAATATTCCGATGATGCGCTTAGTACAAGGTGATGTTGGCTCAGGAAAACCCTGGTTGCCGCCCTTTCGGCGATTACTGCCATCGGTCAAGGTTATCAAGTTGCCCTCATGGCACCAACTGAAATTTTAGCAGAGCAACATGCCTTAAATTTTCAAAAATGGTTTGAGCCATTAGGGATTAAAGTTGGTTGGCTAGCAGGTAAAAGTAAAGTAAAAGAGCGCCGTATTGCTTTAGAGCAAATGGCCAGTGGTGAAATGCAACTTGCCATTGGTACTCATGCGCTATTTCAAGAACAAGTTGTTTTTAAAAACCTAGTATTAATCATTATTGATGAACAACATCGTTTTGGTGTCCATCAGCGGTTAACCCTACGTGAAAAAGGCGCCTTTGATGGCAATTATCCACATCAACTGATCATGACAGCAACCCCTATTCCTCGCACTTTAGCCATGACAGCTTATGCTGATTTAGACACATCAGTGATTGATGAGTTACCGCCCGGCAGAACACCAATCACAACCATTGCTCTACCCGACTCACGCCGTGATGATGTTATTGAGCGCATTCGACAAGGTTGTAAGCAAGATAATCGTCAAGCTTATTGGGTATGTACCCTAATTGAAGAATCTGAAGTGTTGCAATGCCAAGCGGCTGAAGACACGGCTACTTATCTACAAGCACAACTACCTGATTTAAAAGTCGGCTTAGTTCATGGCCGAATGAAAGCGGCAGAAAAACAACAAGTAATGGAAGCCTTTAAAGCTGCCGAATTACACTTACTGGTTGCCACCACAGTCATTGAAGTTGGTGTTGATGTTCCTAATGCCAGTTTAATGGTCATTGAAAATCCTGAACGTTTAGGCTTAGCCCAATTACATCAATTGCGAGGGCGTGTTGGTCGGGGTGCAGTTGCCTCCCATTGTGTCTTAATGTACAAAAGTCCGTTATCAAAAACCGCCACCAAGCGCTTAGCCGTATTACGCGACAGCAACGATGGCTTTGTCATTGCACAAAAAGATCTCGAAATTCGCGGCCCAGGTGAACTTCTAGGCACCAAACAAACGGGCTTAGCCGACCTAAAAATTGCTGACTTAGTACGAGACGCCGACATTATCGCCCAAGTTCAACAAAGTGCTTATCAAATCTGGCGGCAATATCCAGAGAATGCCTTGGCATTAATTAATCGTTGGTTAGGTAACAAAGAAAAATATTCCAACGCCTAGAGCCTGTTTATCTTTGTTTAATAATTCAGCTGAGAGATAAAATCGTTTTAATCAAGGCTGAAAATATAAACAAATATAAAAAGACCTTATTATTTTTTTAGTGCGGCGCTTTCGCAGCAAGAGGTCAACCTCCTTTCTTACGAGCAACAAATAAAATTTTACGCTCCATTATGGTGCAAAATTAACAATCTCGATTTAAAAAAAGTAGATAAAAACAACTATACTACTGATATTATTATGTTTATTTTTGTGCACTAACATCATTAACTATTAGGTACGAAAACTGCTTACTAATTACCATATTTTTTGTTTGGAGCATGATTACCGATATTAACCATCGGTATCCAATTTAATAACAAGACAAGTTTTGTACATAAAGTTCCACAACATTGGCAGTGCTTTACTATTGGGCAACAGCTCGACCTAACTGACTTTGAAAAAGTAACTAAAAAACATCAAGATCACTTTAACGCTGATTATGCGGGTTTAACGCTAGCAACCGCTTTTGCAACCTATTTTTAGCATCGATCATCAAAGAATTATCGGTTATGAAGCTTTAATAAGAGGCAAAGATAAAAATTCTCAACCTGTTTCAGCAATTGATTTATTAGATATTCCAAGTAACGAAGAAGAAAGTATTTATCTCGACAGGTTATGCCGCTATTTACATATTAATAACTTTCAAAAAATAAGTGACGATAATAATTGGTTATTTTTGAATATATCAGCGCAAGCTTCAGTAAAAAGCGTAGAAGCTACGGCTTATTTTTTTGCCGAATTATTAAAACGCTTTAATATCAAACCACAGAATGTCGTGGTAGAAATAATAGAAGACCCAACCACAGATAATGACCACCATTAGCGTCAGCTAATTATTACAAAAATATGGGCTGTTTATTGGCCATTGATGATTTTGGTGCAGGTCATTCAAATTTTGAACGGGTATGGAATTTAAAACCTGACATCGTCAAATTAGATAGAACATTATTAGTTCGAGCCTTAAGCTCCGATAAAACACAAAAAACTTGCTTAATAGCTTAGTAGATTTATTACATCAAGCAGGCTGTTTAGTGGTAATTGAAGGCGTTGAAAGACGAAGATCAAGCCTTAATCGCTATGGACAGTGGTGCTGACTTTATTCAAGGGTATTATTTTGCCAAGCCGCAAGAAAAAGCACTCGCGTCACTAGAAAAAACAGATATTTTTAAAAAACTGGCAAATAAATATATTAATCAACAAAAAGAAATTAATGAAAAACATGCCGATTCTGTGGAAAGCTATTGCCGTAGTTTTAGAGAAGCTGTTTTAAATTTACAACAAGGGCTAAACTTTATTACCGCCTGCCAGCCATTAGCTGAGCTGAATAAAAGTATCCGCTGCTTTTTAACGGATGAATTAGGTAATCAAATAACCAATACACTCTTATTCAAAGATAACTCGCTTAGCAATGGTAAATTTAAGCAGTTAAAGCTAAGCGAAAATGCCAACTGGTTTCGTAAGCATTACATTCGTCATGCCATTGAACACCCAAGCCGGATGTATATTTCACGCCCTTACCGTTCAATTACTGGCGACGGACTATGTTCGACTATCTCAGTGGCGTTTAAAATATTAGGAAAACCCATGTCTTATGTTTTGATATGGAGCCACATAGTTAATGCTCAGCACTCGTTTGGCGAATGAATGTGGTTATCGCCGCTAGCATGTCTTGATAATAAGGATTATAGGTCAATCGCTGCATTAACTTGTGCTTCGCTAAATTTTCTGGTGTTACCTCTCCAACGGCAATTTTTCGACTTGTTTTACAACTTAAATATTGCTCAAGTTCTGAAATATAATGACCACAATTTCGGTATTGGCCTGCCACGCCGTAATGTGGGTTTTCCGGTGAATTCGTGGCGGCGGTATGAGCCACATCATGAATCATTAAACAAATACCTTGCTGACAAGTCGGGGTTATTTGTGTACAGACGCAGCCAAACTTTCTGTTAGGCTATCGCTTTCACCAAGGTAATATAAGGTTGTTGCTAAAGTTTTTTTTCGCTGTTTTGAGGACTATGCCAAAGATTTAACAACTTAATAGTTGCCTCAGTTGAAATTGTTTGATCATGTTCGCTTGCTACCACAAACAGAGGAATATCACGAAAGTAAAGCATCATTTTCAAAAGCATCTGTCACTTCACTCATTAAAGCATGTACTTGTGCACCAGCATTAAAGGGAAAAGATTCATACTTGGCAAAATCAATATCTGCATCTTTATCCACCCAATTTACAAAGGGGCAGATAATCAATATAACCGGCAAGCCAAGCCAACTCACTTTTTGCTTTTGACGCTGGCGCCCACATCATTAAGCCGGTAATTTTTTCACTAACCTGTGGCTGATTAATTAAATAATCAAAAATTAATGCTCCGCCGGTTGAAAACCCACCTAGATACAATTGCTCATAATCAAGCAAGGTACGTTCTATGGCATAAGCTGTTGCCGCTTGCCAATCATGATAGTCAACATCCATAAGGTCGCTCGGTGAGGTGCCATGCCCTGGTAATAAAAGAGTACGTACATTAAACCCTTGCTGATAATAAAAATAAGCAAGATCATGGAATAAATATGGCGAATCGGTTAATCCATGGATCAACAAAATGGCTTTATTACTATGGGCTTGTTGCAATTCAAAAGGCGAAACAAGATGTTTAACTTTAGTAATATCCGCCCAATTATTTTGCATGGCAATAACTTTATAAGTATCGGTATAAAGTGGGCAAGGTAGCTGCGCAAACGGTTTCTTTAAGGCGACAACTTGGCTGGCATAATGAATATAGTCAGTAAAAGGTATATTTTTATCATAACTAAATTCTGGCAATAATTGGCTATCAACATCAAATGATTCACGGAAGGTACCATCATCAATATAATCAACTAAGGCATCAGTATTTTGATTAATCGATAAACAATCAAGGCCATATAATTCGGTTGGTAAATTATTACTATTGGCAAAAGAAGATACTATCCCACTGATAATAAATAAAAAAACTAAGATTTTTTTTAACATCTACTTCTTATTTCCTTATTATTCTTATAATTTATGCTTTTCTTAATGCTGCAAATCTTGATAATTCCCACGGCCGCATCGCTATCAGTAAACCAACATGTTGCCGATTAGCTAATGGTAGTTTAGCATCTTCTTGATTTAAAAAAGCCGCTTCGTTGGTTAATTGATCTAATTTTTTACTAATAACATCAATCGATGATTGTGAATAAGTCCCGCGTAAATAAAAACGAAAGCTGTTTTTTTCATTAAACCGAGAAACCATAAATTGCGAAATAACTTCATTAGCCATATAGCGCTCTAACGGCCCATTCACTCGCCAGCGAAAGTTTTGTGCAATTAATAATTTGTATTCATTATTCGGTAACAGCTGGATCATTTTTAACTTATCTAGGCGAGCCAACAAGCGAATACATTCATGCTCGGTAATTTGATAATGTTGAATAATTTCTGAAAATTTCCAAGCATCACGAACACAAACCGCCACTAAAAAAGAGTTTAGTATCATTAATCAATTCTTGCTCTTGTTCTTCGGTTAATTGTGTTAAACGCGCTTGTGTTTGAGCAATTAACTGAAAAAATCCGAGAGGGTTAAATTAACCAATTGGCAAATTTGCTCTAAACGGCTCATGGAAAAATTATCATTGGCAAACATACGTTTAATGTTAGCTTCACTCATGCCTAAAGCACCTGCCACCTGTTTATAGGTGATCTGATGTTGCCGTAATTGCTGCTTTAACACTTGGCTAATTTGTTTTATCTGGCTCATATAAAAAAGTTCACAACTCATATATTTATTTAAAACCCCAAAAGGATACTATAAATATACTTTAGGTGGTATTGAACGCTACATTTACCAACAAAGTTTACACTATATACTCTCATCTTTATTCTCTTTTCTTTCAGCACAATTAAGTGTCGACATAATTTATATTCTATAAGGAAGAGAACAATGAACTTATTCAAATCAATCACTTTGATTACCATGGCATTATTGGCAAACCAAGCATGTGCAGCCGATTCCGTTCAACATTCAGGGAAAGCCATTAAACATTCAGCCTTAGCCGTAGGCACAAGTGTTGTTTCGACCGCGAAAGTTGCCAGTGTTGCCGTTGCAGTACCTTTAGTTGTTGCCGGTAGTGCAGGTGTAGCCAGTGTGGCTGCTGCTGATTCACTACATCATAAAAGTAAAAAAGTAGAGCCTATTGAAATTACTGAAATCACCATTACTGCGGATCCTGCCCCTAATAAAGTGATGGTGACAACAACAACCGTGGAGAAAAAATAATGAAACTTTATCTTCATCTCGTTATTTTAGCCATTACCTGTACTTCTATCAGCAGTTTTGCTGGCAGCCAACAAGAAGCTCAGGCAGTTTTTCAAACTGACGAAATTACTAGGTTTGCTAAAAGTGTTGAAAAATATGCCGCCCAACAACAAGCTCGTGCCTTTATTATTGCTCGTGTTGGCAGGCCAGAAAAAGAATTACCCAAAGGCATTACATTTACTCATACTGCAATTGCGGTTTATTCGGCCATCACTTTAGATAACGGTAAAACGGTAAAAGGTTACGCCATTCACAATCTTTACCAGCGTGAAGGTAAATTAGATAAAAGTGATTTAATTATCGATTATCCGGTCGACTTTTTTTGGGGCGCGCAAGAAATGAAAGCGGGTATTATTATTCCGACACCAGAATTACAAAACCGTATAATAAAACTTATTGCTAGTGGCAAAAATAAAACACTGCACAATGAAAATTACTCGGTAATTGCCAATCCTTTTACCAATGAATTGCAAAACTGTACCGAGCATACCTTAGATGTTATTAATGCTGCAATTTATCAAAGCACTAACAAACAACAATTAAAATTAAATGCTAAGCAGTATTTTAGCCCGCAAGTGGTTAGTACTAATCGTTTTAAATTAGCCTTGGGCAGTATCTTTATGGATGACGTTACCACTAAAGATCATCAGGGCAGAATACAAACGGCAACTTTTACCACCATTGCCAAATATTTAGCAAACAACAAATTAGCAACACAAACGGTTACCTTTGACCAACAAGGTGAAGTGGTTAATATTTTATAATAAATAGAGGATAAATTAAGTGAAAAGCTAAGTTAAGAGTGAATAAGTCTGCTCTAACTTTTTCATATTAACTCACATTCACAAAGCTTAACCGACCATATAAGTACCGGTACCAAAGGCAATATGAGTACCGTCTTGGTTATGTAACTCCATTCTCGCAACAGCAACCTTATTGCCACTACGAATAATATGCGATGTCGCAATAAATTTTTCACCACGGCCAGGACGTAAAAAATCGGTTCTTAAATCAATGGTACCTAATTTCCCTAAGTTTTTTATTAAGTTGGCTTTTGAGTGATCCTCTAATTGCGAAATAATATTCGCCGCCGCTACCACACCACCCGCTAAATCAAGCGCTGATGCGGTAACGCCACCATGAAGAATATTCTGTAATTTGTTACCAATAAGCTTTTCATGCCAATCAAAATGGACTTCTGCCCGATCTTTATCACAATAGGTGATTTTTAAACCTAATAGTTGATTAAAAGGCATTTGGTTAGTCCATGCATCCGCTAATTCTTGATAAATACTATCTAATGTCATAACCACCTCATACATATCACAACTCAATCTGGTCGGACATCTAGTGTAAACCTTAATTTTAAAAATGTCAGCTGGAAAAATAAGGCATGTTTTGATGGGCAAGCTGAGGTAAAATGTAGTTAATATTAGCTAATGAATTTTTTCTGTGTCGCATTCCTCTATTTCTGCTTCTTTACACGATGCTTTAAAGCATTATTTTGGTTACAGCTCTTTTCGCACAGGGCAGCAAGCCGTAATTGAAGCCATGCTGAACGGACAAGACAGCTTAGTATTAATGCCTACAGGTGGTGGTAAATCCTTATGTTATCAATTACCCGCGACCTTATTACCTGGTATTACCATTGTTATTTCTCCTTTAATTGCGTTAATGAAAGACCAAGTAGATGGCTTAATACGACAAGGTATTCCTGCCGCCTATATAAATTCGTCATTAGAGCAATCGGCAATTAATCAAATTTTTCAGCAAATGGCCAATGGTGAAATCAAGCTAATTTATATTTCACCAGAACGCTTAAACAGCCCGTACTTTTAGAAGGCTTAGCTAATTTGTCGATCAGCTTATTTGCTATTGATGAAGCCCATTGTATTTCTCAATGGGGTCACGATTTTAGACCTGCTTACACCAATATGAGTTGTTTAAAGCGCCAGTTCCCACATATTCCGGTGATGGCACTTACGGCAACAGCTGATGTCACCACTCGTAAAGATATTTTACAGCAATTACAATTGCAGCAACCTTATGTTCATCTAGATAGTTTTGACCGGCCGAATATTCGTTTTACCTTGGCAGAAAAATACCGGGGTGAGCAACAAGTCATCGGTTACGTGCGCCAGAAAAAAGATGAATGTGGCATTATTTATTGTAATAGCCGCTGGCGAGTAGAGAAGCTAACTGAAATATTAAAGGATGAAGGCATTAAAGCCGCCGCTTATCATGCCGGTTTAGACACTAGCTTACGTAATAAAGTGCAAGATGACTTTACCAAAGACAATATTCACATTGTTGTTGCCACAGTTGCTTTTGGCTTAGGCATTAACAAACCCAATATTCGGTTTGTATTGCATTATGAGCCCCTCGTACATTAGAGTCTTATTATCAAGAAATTGGCCGAGCTGGGCGTGATGGCTTAGCGGCAGAGGCAATATTTTTACATGATGAAAAAGATGTTACCCGCATTAAAAAACGCATTAATGAAGGTGAAAACGAACAGCGAGTCAAAGTGGAATTACAGCGCTTTCATGCCATGTCAGGTTTTATCGAAGCACAAACCTGCCGTCGTCAAGTAGTCTTAAATTATTTTGCCGAATATACCCAAGATGCTTGTGGTAACTGTGATATTTGCCTTGATCCTCCTAGTCAATTTGATGCCACCGAGCCGGCACAAAAAGTATTATCATGCGTGTATCGCATCAATCAAAAAGGTGATATCACCCATGTTATTGATGTACTACGGGGTGAAAAAACACCTAAGATGATCCAGCTCGATCACCAACAAGTTTCAACTTTTGGTATTGGCAGTAATAAACCGGCTAGTTATTGGTTTGCTATTATTCGCCAACTGATCCATTTAGGTTATTTACAGCAAGACATTTCCAACGATTCAGCACTTTGCTTAACGGAAGCGTCAAGGATCATCTTAAAAGCCACTGAACCCTTAATGCTGGCAGCGCCAAGTTACAAAATGCCAATTATTGGCGTCATAACAAAGCTGAAAAACAATACGACAAAGCGTTATTTGCTAAATTACGTAGTTTACGAAAAACCATTGCTGATGCCGAAGATATTGCTCCCTTTATTGTTTTTAACGATAAAACATTATCGGAATTGGCACGAGTGCAGCCACAATCAGAAATGGAAATGTTGTCGATAAGTGGTATTGGTGATACTAAGCTGCAACGCTATGGCCGACCATTTTTAGATGTTATTCATGAACACCAAGGCTTTTAATGCATTAAAATTCGGCATAAAAAAAGCGTGAACTATAAAATAGTCACGCCCTTTAGCTTAATTTGAAACTAAATTTGAAATTAAGTCTTATTTTAAGCTAGCAAAATAGGCTGAAATATTGGCAACGTCAGCATCTGATAACGCCTTTGCCATCGGTGCCATGATAGGATCTTTACGAGCGCCAGATTTAAAATCTTTTAATTGCTTAGCAAGGTACATTTCTTTTGACCCGCTAAGTTTGGATACATAGGTACGGCAGAAACACCTTCTGCACCATGACAAGCAGAACACATTGCTGCTTTTGCTTTACCTGCTGCAACGTCAGCAGCAAAGCTAGGAGCTGCCATTAAAACCGTAGCGGCAACAGCTAAACTAAGTTTTTTCATAGCTTTTTTCCCTCTATTTTATGAATTGATTTACAAAGCTAAATTGATTATATGTAAAAACTACTGGGCTGTCGTTGGTTTTTTTTCGTATCATAGCGACTGAATTTAAAATTGAAGTCAAAATATGTCTGAATCGCTCAACTTATCTTTTAAAAATATCACCACGACAGCACTGCCATTTATTTTTCAAGATGTTAACACCACGCCATTCAGTCATAACTATTTAGCGGCATACAGCCCAGCCGCAGCAGAATATATCGCGCTACCTAAAACAATTAATAAGCATCCTGATTTTGTTAAAATTTTTAGTGGTGAACTGTTACCCAAAGGGGGCGATATACAGCACAAGTATATGCCGGCCATCAATTTGGCCACTTTGTGCCACAACTAGGTGATGGCCGTAGCATTTCCTTAGGTGAAGTAGAAAATAATCAACAGCAAGTAATTGATATTCAGTTAAAAGGCTCAGGACCAACACCTTATTCACGCATGGGTGACGGTAGAGCTGTATTACGTTCCTGTATCCGCGAATTTTTAGCCAGTGAAGCGATGGCGGCGCTCAATATTCCTACCACTCGCGCTTTATGCATTACTTCAACAAATCAGCCCGTTTTTCGCGAACAGGCTGAACACGGTGCCATCATGACTCGGCTCACGCCGTCAAATATCCGCTTTGGTCATTTTGAATACTTTTTCACCATAACAAGCTCGATGAACTCGATCAATTAGCCAACTATTGCCTAAATGAATTATACCCAGAATGTCTGCAAACTGAGCAACCACACTTAGCCATGTTAGACAAAATTACTCAGCGCACAGCCGTATTAATGGCAAAATGGCAGGCGGTAGGTTTTGCTCACGGCGTTATGAATACCGATAATATGTCGATTTTAGGGCTCACCATAGATTATGGCCCCTTTGGCTTTTTAGATAATTATCAGCCTAAATATATTTGTAATCATTCCGATCATCAGGGGCGCTATGCTTTTGAGCAACAACCCAGTATTGGCTTATGGAATTTAAATGCACTCGCTTATACCTTTTCAAGATGGTTGTCACCAGACGATATTCGTACTGTTTTAAGCCGTTATGAAACGACATTATTAAACCATTATCATGAATTAATGCAACCAAATTAGGGTTCTTATCATGGCAAGCTGAAGATAAATACCTGCTCGGTAAGCTATTAAAACTAATGGAAAAAGTAACGCTGACTACACCAATACCTTTAGATCATTAAATACCATCATGCTTAACGACAATGAAAACACCCATTGCCAAGCCTTTCTTGCGTTATTTAATAATGATGACATTTTAGCTTGGTTAACTGAGTACCAAGCGCGCATACAAAGCCAAAACCTTGATGATGTCGTTCGTCATCGCCAACAAAACAGCGCCAATCCAAAATACATTTTAAGAAATTATTTAGCCGAAACCGCGATACGTTCAGCCAATACCGGGGACTTTTCAGAAATAGAGCTATTAAGAAAGCTTTTATCTAGACCTTTTGACGAACAACCCAACATGGCGGCTTATGCGAAAAAACCACCTAGTTGGAGCAAAGAATTGGAAATATCATGCAGCAGTTAATCAATGTAAGCCTTGTCGATGACAACCTAGAAATTCGTTTTAAAGATTATTGGTATCAAGAAGATATTGAACAGCTTTATCAATTATTGTTTGAACAATTAACCGGCTTTAGCTTGGTTGAATCCTTATTAGGTGCCGATCGTCAAACCTATCGGTTAACCTGCGATAACCAGTATGTCTTATTACATTTCGATTATTACAGCCAGTCTTGCTGGTTTAATATTGAAACGGCAAACGATCAACCTTTATTGGCAAAATTGATAGCTATCTTTCAACCTCATGGATAAAAATTAATAAAAACATTACAACTAATATTTATCAGCTATACTTAATAGTTGAGCAATAAAATCATAATAACGACAAAAAAGAGCCTAAAAGGCCGTATAATTAAAATGAATTTACGTAATAAAGTCATAATATTACCGACTATCATCATGTTGGCTATTTTTGTTGTCGGCATGATAAGTATTGAGTTTTATTTAAAAAATGAACTGACTAAAAATCTACAAACGCGCCTTCAAGCCTTATCTTCGTTTTCTCTCGCAGCTATAGAACTTATTGATAATCCATCGCCTGAAACAATCAACCTAAATTTGACTTATTAGCAGACCAAATTGGTAACTCAAACAATATTAGAGTCACTTTTATCGCCAAAAACGGGTACGATAATGGGAGACTCGAGCTAGCTTTAAACGAATTAGCTAACGCTGAAAACCATAATGACCGACCCGAAATTATTAACGCCATCAAATTTGGTACCGGTTCCAGTATTCGTTATAGTCAAACTTTGGCGCAAAATATGGCTTATTTTGCTTCTTATGACGCTAAAACTGGCTACATTGCCCGTGTTGCCCTTAATAGTAATATATACCATCACACCATCATAAATTTACGTTGGCGATTTACCATTATAAGTATCATTACCATCATTGTGATGGTGATTTTGGCATTTTATCAATGCGCTTAATTACTAAAGCGGTAGATAAAGAACGCGAAAACCAATTGCAAATATTAACCAAAAAAACACGAGAAATAACATTAATACAAACCTTATCAGCCATGTTAAACGGCTTAACATGTATTCACGACGCCAATCGAGTTATCAGTAATATTTTACCTAAATTGCTGCCAAACTATAGTGGTGCAATTTTTTTGCAAGAAGAAAACAATCGCTTATTACAGCAACTTTCACATTGGGGAAAAAGTTGGTCTGATGATATTTCAGTACCAAGCCGATGGCGGCAAAAATTATCATCCGAAATAGATCTTATAGTAACCGAGGATCTACACATTATTAATAATGTTATTTATGCCGGTTTAAAAACTCAAGATACCGACTTAGGAGTCATCTACTTAATTAGTCCAACAGCCGATGTTTCGGAAACTGAACAGCAATTATTAAAAAATATCACCCAACAAATTAGCTTAGCCCTTGTTAACCTTTCGGTTAAAGACCAATTACGTAATCAAGCTATTCGAGATCCCTTAACAAACCTTTATAACCGACGTTTTATGTTTGAAACCTTTGAACAAGCAATAAATCGAGCGCGGAAAGGCACAATAACTCCCTTGCTGTACTAATGATAGATATTGATGATTTCAAAAATTTAATGATATTCACGGTCATGATACTGGCGACCATGTGTTAATAGAAATAGCCAATATATTAAATACTAAAAATTAGACTAGAAGATATGGCCTGTCGTTTAGGTGGTGAAGAATTTTGTATTATTTGCCCAGACAGTGATTTAAAAAGCGCTTATGCCTTAGCTGAAAAATTAGAGAATATATTAATAACTTATCCCTTATTTTTGATAATAAAAATATTAGGCAATATCACGATTTCCACCGGCATTTCAATTTACCCAATCCACGGTAAAGATAGTCACGCCTTGTTAAAAAATGCCGATTTAGCGCTATATAAAGCTAAAGATAAAGGCAGAAACATCACCGTTATTTCCGAATATAGAACATCAAAACCATTAACTGTTAATAAGGCCACCTAGTTTAAAATGCATAAGATTTTAATCAGCGCCTGTTTGTTAGGCGAAAAACGTGCGTTATAATGGCGTAACCAAAAAAGCTAGAACATCAAGTACTCAAGCAATGGCAAGCAGAAAACCGCTTAGTGGTTATTTGTCCTGAGGTTGTTGGCGGCTTATCAACACCACGAGCCCCTGCTGAATACAATAAACAGCTTGATAAAGTCATTACCACAACCGGTGTTGATGTCACTGATGCTTTTCACTTAGGCGCCAAAACAGCGCTTACATTATGCCAAAATCATCACATTGAATTTGCATTATTAAAAGAAAAAATAGTCCTTCATGTGGCAGCCATACCATATATGACGGCAGTTTTTCTCAACAAAAAGTTGCAGGAGCGGGCATCACCACCCAGTTATTAAGAAAAAATAACATACGCGTGTATTCAGAAGAAAATATAGCCGAACTGATTGCTGACCTAAAACTGCGGGAAAGTTAGCTAGCTAATACTTGATTGTGCTGCTTTCTTTGGAAGTTTTTTAATAAAATTCGCGTTTTGGCTAACAAAGCTTGTACGTTTTGTTTAGCTTTTAATTCGTTTACACCAAGAGAAATAGTTAATTGCGGTAAACGAACACCGGTTTTACTGCTAATAAACCTTAACTTTTCTACCCCATGACGTATTTTTTCAGCTATTTCAGCCGCGGTAGCTTTTTCAACACCCGGTAATAAAATTAAAAACTCATCACTTCCAGTTCTTACCGGCAAGCCACTTTCACCAACATAACTGGTGACTTTTTTAGCCACTTTAGATAATAGAACATTGCCAATAAGTGGGCCAAATTTGTTATTCAGCTGTTTAAAATGATCAACATTAATAACAATCGCAGCAATATTTTGCTCTGGATTTTCAGTTACCCAGGTTTCCATATGTTTATTTAACGCTTTACGATTGTATAAACCGGTTAGCGGGTCTAAAAATATTTCTTTTCTGATCTCTTCAAGCTCCGCTTTTAGCTGCTCAGTATGCTCTTGCGTTACCGCTAATTGTTTAGCTACCGCTTCTTGCTTAACTTTAAGAGCGTTAGAGGCATGATAAATTGATGATATAGCTTGAGTAATTTCTGCTTTATTTTTGGATTGTAAATCAGTGAGATTTTCGTTGATATGATTGATGAACTGACTAACTGAGCCTGATGATGTTTCACATTGCTGCTTAACTTCAGATAAGACATTGGCTAAATCTGTTACTAAATCATCACGAAACTGGCTCTGCCCTAAAATATATTGCCGAAATAGCTCTTCAAGAAAAAATTCATCGAGGGAGTTTTGTACTTGTAAATAGGAGTCGATATCACTCATCAGTTTATCATGGCTGCCAGCAACGTAATGATAACTGATTGAATAGTTTATAGGGTTTGCAGGAATACACCACTCTTCAAGCTGCTGAATAGCCAGCGCCATCTTATTTTTAGCTTGTGGTATATTATCTTTATACTTCAAAATAATTAGCTAACTTTTTTATTATTATTATTAAAAAATGTCATCTAATGTTGATGACTTATTAACCATTCTGAATTTTAGATAAAATATTGTAAAGCTTTATCTTGCATTTTTTTATGAAATTAACTAAGGAAGTGAAGAAAGGAAAAGGAAGCACGCAAAGTACCGTATAGCCAACTGACTTAATAAAGATAAGCCCCCACTATATCTAAATTTGGCAGTTCCCGCTGTCGTAGGTTTCCCCTTAG
The DNA here is from genome assembly GCA_038141035.1 of Alteromonadaceae bacterium. Classification (GTDB taxonomy): domain Bacteria; phylum Pseudomonadota; class Gammaproteobacteria; order Enterobacterales; family Alteromonadaceae; genus JALZUE01. Next base: position 46,102 of record JAYQHI010000050.1, on the reverse strand, counting down.
ACCGGTAACTTTGCGTCTCTAGTTTTCACTAGATTTGCCTTTTCAAGCTTTAGTAGCTCTATTGGCATTATTAATCAAGCCAAAGGACTTGTAAACCCTTAAAGCTAAAGTATAGTGTTATTTATCCTGATTGTTTTTAATTTAACGACTCTTAGATTAAGAAAAGATGAGAAAAGAGTTTAACTAACCGTATGAAATAAATATGCTTTTATTGTTTTATTCTAGCGAAAGGTAATACCACTAGTACAAAGAAAAACTACCTTGAGTTCAGATTAGTTACTGGTTCATCGGTTTGACTGTGAGAAAGAGACTTGATATTCAACAACTTAACAAGCCAAATTTTACTATTTATTTTATTTGCAATTATTCCCTTTTTTTCTCATGCCAACAATAATTCATTAGAAGATATTGATGGTAACATATTAAAAATACAAAGTTTTTTTAGAGTTAGATAGTGAGGAATTACCTCATCAAGAAGTATTAGCCCTCACAAGTCATATCATTCAACAGCGTCATTATTACGATCAAACCACTCTTGCAAAAAGTTATATTTTATTAGCTGACATTGCGATTAATCGCGGCGATCTCGCAAAAGCACTGCAATTTTCACAAGATGGTCTCAGCCTTAATATTACAGAGCCACGCATTAAACTAAATCTATTACTTAAAACCGCATCAGGTTATTACGCAAAAGGTAAGTTTCAAGAAGTAAAAAAAATAGCAGATAACATTATACTGCTAGCAAAAGACGAAAGCTTAATCAATTATCGTTTAAAGGCACTTGGTTATCGCGCCGTTGTTTACGCGCTTATTGTCGATTATGCCAACGCCTCAAAAGACTTAGCACAAATTGAAAAGATCCTAGATATTCATCAAGAGTTCTTAGATCATATTGATCTATTAGAGATATTAGCTACTGCACATCATTATTTAAGTGATTATGAAACCGCCATTTCAATGCATTTAAAGTTACTCAATTTACGTTATCGTTTTGCTAAAACGAGTGATATTGGTAATAGCTACTTTGCTCTCGCTTCGGCATATAAGCAGCTTAATCGACTGGATGATGCTTATGATGCTTTCTGGCAAGCTAAAAAAGCATCTGAGGCAGCTAACTCTCCCATCAAACAAGCTTATGCTGAATTAGGCTTAGGTGAAGTATTATTTCTACAAAAAGATTATCAACAAGCATTTAAACGATTAAGCAAAGCGAAACAATTATTTAGTGGCCGTAATTTATCAAAACCTTATTTAAGTACTTTGATCACTTTAGCTAAAGTAAATATACAATTAAAAAAACATAAAGTTGCCGACCAATTATTAATTCGCGCAGAATATATCGCCAAACATTTAGATTTATCCGTGGAACAGATCGAGTTATATCAGCTATTGTCTGAAATGTATGCTAAACAAAATCAACAGAAAAAAGCATGGCAAATGTTAAATCGATACATCACATTGTACCGAGAATTACATAAACAACGGCACTCAATATTCGAACAACAGTTGCAAACTGAGCAAGCGAGTCAACACAATCGTAAAGTCACTTTACAACTCGCACTTAAAAGCGAATTACAAGCACAATACGCAGAAAAGTTTCGTGAACGTAAACAGTTAACTGATTTATTAGTGTTGGTAATTATCATTTTAACCAGTTTATTACTTGTGACATTACTTAAAAGGCGTAACCAGCGCTTAAGTGATAGCCAAAATGATATCGAGCAACCCCTCCATATACTGCCTAATAGCGCACAAACTAAGCAGCTTTATCAAAAATCCTATAAAATGGCACGAAAATATCAATATAAATTAAGTGTCGCGTATTTAATTATTCACAACTGGCAAGAACTCACCTTTAAGTGCAATAAAAAAGAATTAAACGAAGTGCGTAATACATTAGCCACCGTGATAAACGAATATAAAGGTGAGTTTGATTTAGCGGGCTTATTAAATGACGGCGAGTATATTTTGATTTTTCCACATCAAGATAAAGAACAAGTTAATAAATTAGTGTCTGCTTTAACAGAAGCACTCAAAGTGAGATTTTTGCCAACTTAGGTGAAGTTGCTGTTAATATCAATTACGGTTTGGAAACTCTGAATGTTCAAGATATTGACCCTTTTATCTTTTTGTCTCGATTAACCGAATCTGTAAAAAATAATTTTTTAATAATAGGAACCTTTATGTTTATCGTTGTATCACTGATTGCTGTCTTTGTTATGATCAGTATTTACCTGTATTTTCGGGCTGAAGGCCTACAATCAGACTTAACCTTAGCCAAACGTGAATCTAAACAAATCAAAAAAGATAATAGCGCCCTCATTGATGCCATGATCATTTCTGCAAATAAAAATGAAGAATTTGCTAAATTTCGCTTACAAGAAATGAAAAATAATATGGATGAAAAACTAACGGAAGAATTAACAGAGGAGCTGGAATTTATTACCCTGTTAACAGCCAATTACGGCACCATTTATAAAGAATGCTTAAAAGGTAATGTGCAATTAAAAACTGTCACTAAAAACTGTTTAGATAATTACGCATCAGGAACCTTTAATAGCTTCTCCTTTTTTATCAATAATCAAGACAGTGCTTTAAAAAAAATGTGGGTCAGTAATAATTTACAAGGATTTATTTCCTTGGTTGAAGCCTTGTTGCTCCAGCTGAATAAAAAAATTAAAGCATAAAAAAAGCACTTTTAAAGTGCTTTTATTTAAAATCAGGTACGGTAAATGATTATGGACGAATATGAATGTCTGGTGCGGTATCTATTTGACCATCATCATGGATAGTTGCAGCATTACCATCACATAATAAAATAGCTAAACTACCAGCATTGCTACTACGAATAAAGGCAAGATCATAACCAAATTGCGTTAAACTACTCGCAGCAAATTTTTGCGCTAACGTTAGTTTATCCCACAACATTGCTTTTTCTGGTGTGTATTGCCTTCTTTCAAGCAACACTTCACGCTCTAATAATGCTTGCATTTACGTCCCCAAACTATAGAAATATTTTTTATTTTTGATTATATTTCGCCACATTAACCTGATCGATTGAAAATTCAACAATTCCGCTGCTAATTTGTTGTTTATTATGCGAGCTAAACTAAACAACATTATTTTCCAATTGTTTGATACGGTTTATCGCGCCAATCATAGCCCGTTGGATGTTGAAACACACGTAAATTAAATACCGGTGCCATCGCATATAAATGATCAAAAATATCGGCTTGAATACCTTCATATGCAACCCAGTTTTGTTCGGCACTAAAAAATATAATTCTAATGGTAAGCCCGCTGCCGTTGCAGGTAGCTGCCTAACCATACAAGTCATATTTTTATGTACTTTTTCATGGGAAGCTAAATAAAGCTTCAATATACGCTCTAAACGTGCCGATATTAGTTAGCTGTCGGGCATTTACCGCATCATGATCGGCTATGCCTTTATCATGACACCATGTTGCTATTTCTGCTTGTTTTCCCGCTAAATAATCTTTCAACAACCTTACCGAACTTAATCGTTCAATATCTTGAGATTGATAAAATTGAATACTGCTAATATCAATAATAATTGCCCGTTTAATACGACGACCACCAGAATGGAACATGTCGCGCCAGTTTTTAAATGAGCCACTGATCAAGGCATAAGTTGGTACTGTGGTAATGGTTTTATCAAAGTTTTGAATTTTTACGGTATTTAAACCTATTTCAATAACATCACCATCAGCACCATAATGAGGTAACTCAACCCAGTCACCTGGTGCCACCATACGGTTAGCTGATATTTGAATACTGGCCACTAACCCTTTGATGGTATCTTGAAACACTAAAATTAACACCGCTGTTAATGCGCCTAAACCACTTAATAAATAGATAGGTGATTTATCAATAATGTAAGAAACGGCCAAAATAGTCGCAATAATATACAAAATTAATTTGATCACCTGAATGGTGGAGTTTAAAGGAATATATTTTTGATGTGCCTTATCTCGGTAAATATAGTTAAAAACATTTAAAAAAGCGCTAATACTAGCAGCTACTTGAAAACAAATGGCAATCTTTGCCAACACCACTAACAAGCCATTTAATACATGCTCTACAGGTATAATGTAAGGGGTAATGACGATGATCAATACACTCGGCACGAGTGAAGCAATATGAGCAAAAACTTTATGGTCTATTAATTTATCATCAAAAGTATTTTTCGTTTTCGAAGCCCAACGCTGAGCAAAATATAATAATTGATATTTAGCAATATAATGACTCAATAACGCACTAATAATAATCAACATCACGCCAATAGCAGCAGCGCTACTAGCAAGCCATTGCTCAGGAATACCTTGTGCTGCTAACCATGATGCGATTAATTCATTAACCATTATTTATTCCTACTATTGCGACAATATTATTGATTATATTCTGATAATTTTTTGTCTTTCTCTTGCCATTGAACATTTAACCATTGCTGAAAATTTTGTTTGAATTTTTTATCGTTGAAATAATCACCAATCATTTCTTCAGGGATCGGTAATACCTCAATATCAACATTCACCGCTTTAACCTTTCCACATAAAAAGTCAGCAAACGTTGGAATACCATCAGGATAATGAATGGTTACATTAACTAATTTAGTTAAATGTTGTCCCATCGCATCTAACGCATAAGCAATACCACCCGCTTTCGGACGCAATAAATGCTGAAATGGCGATTGCTGCTTTTGGTGTTTTTCGTCAGTAAAACGTGTACCTTCAATGAAGTTCATAATACTAACAGGTTTATATTTAAATTTTTCGCAAGCCTTACGAGTTGTTTCAAAATCACTACCGATCAAATGCGGATTTTTTCGTAAGAATGACTGGCTATAGCGTTTCATAAAAGGAAAATCTAACGCCCACCATGCAATACCTAAAATTGGCACATACATTAACTCTTTTTTCAAAAAGAACTTTAAAAAAGGAATTTTGCCATGCAATAAACGCTGCAAAATCACAATATCTACCCAGCTTTGATGATTACCTATTACCATGTACCAATCATGCATCGCTAAGTCACCTGACCAGGTCGCATTAATTTTGGTATTAATGAATAACTTTTGAATCAGCGTGTTAACCGCAACCCAACCACTCGCGCTATGATCTAATAAATAACTTAACATTTTTCGCCAAAACACTAACGGCACTAAAGCCTTTAGTAACGAAAAACAATAATTGGGATCACCCAAAACAAGGTGTTCGCGGTATAAAAAACAAATGAAAGCAGCCCAGTGATTGGGCTAGGTAAAAAACTCAACATAGTATTTATTCTTCGAAATAAGTGTACCCATCAATGCCATTTTCAAGCTCTGACATTAACTCATTTATTACCAAGGCGTCGTGCTTTTGTACACTCAAGAGCTGTTGGTAATTTCTTAATAGTTGCGGTTTATCAAAATGTACTGTTTTTAATACATCTTCGGCTGACTCTCCTTTTAACACTTGACCAATGTGATAGCCTTGCTCCGTCAATTCAACATGAATTGAATCGGTATCACCAAATAAATTATGTAAATCACCCAGTATCTCTTGATAAGCTCCCACCATAAACATCGCTAAAGTGTATGGTTTACCGGTGTTAAATTGTGGCAATGGTAAACTCGATTCAATACCTGCACCATCCACATATTGTTTAATTTGGCCATCAGAATCACAAGTAATATCTTGAATAATAACACGTTGAGTTAAATCTTCATCCATTCTTGAGGTCGGCAATATTGGGAATAATTGCTCAATCCCCCAAGCATCAGGTAACGATTGAAATAATGAAAAGTTACAAAACATTTTATCGGCTAATTTTTCATTTAAATCGTCTAATATTTCACGATGCGCTCTAGTGGCAGGGTTTAATATCGCTTGGGTTTTGCGCAAGGCATAAAAATATAATTGCTCAACGTGTGCCCACTCCATTAACGATAAAGTACCACTGGTATATTGATAATGAGCATCCGTAAAAAAATGTAGGGCATTATGATAACCCTCAACTGCAGAGCGTTCAGTCAAGTTTTGGCTTGCTTGCCACAATGCTTGAATAACCGATGCTGCTTCTTCATTAGGTTCTTTAGGTGTTGTTAAACCTGGCGCACTTTCACATTCTATAACATTCGTTAATAACACTGCATGGTGTGCTGTCATTGCCCGACCTGATTCACTGATAATATCAGGATGTGGTAGCTCTAACTGTTGGCAAATATCAGCAAACGCGCCAACAATATTACGGGCATATTCTTCCATAGAATAATTCATTGAACAGGCATTTCTTGAGCGACTACCTTCATAATCAACCCCTAACCCACCACCAACATCAACCGTGGTAATATTGATGCCTAGCTGACGTAACTCGGCATAATGACGAGCACACTCACCAACCGCATTATGGATATCACGAATATTCGCCACTTGAGAGCCAATATGAAAATGCACTAAGGTTAATAAGTGCAAAGCATTAGCTTGTTTTAACAACTCAATCGCTTGTAATAATTGATTGGCGGTAAAGCCAAATTTGCCTTTTTCACCGCCGGTATTTTGCCATTTACCTTTTGCGGCAGAATTGAGTTTAATGCGAATACCTAATTCAGGGTGCGCTTTATTGGCATCAAAGTCCGCTAAAAAGTTTTTCAGCTCTGAGAGTTTTTCAATCACAATGCATACTTGGTGCCCCATATGGCTACCAATAGTTGCCAAACGCAAAAACTCGGTATCTTTATAACCATTACAAATGATGCGAATAGGCTTAGTAGAAACGCCTAATATAGCAAGCATTTCCGCCTTACTACCGGCTTCCAAACCAACATTATTACTGTCTTGGCTCAACAGCTTTTCAACCACACTGCGCTGCTGGTTTACCTTAATAGGATACACTGCAGTATATTTACCGCGGTATTCTTTGTACTCGTTGGCATTAGCAAACGCATTGATCAAACGATCAATACGATGCAACAAAATATCAGTAAAACGAACCAAAACCGGTAGCGTTAAATTTTTATCAGAAAATTGCGCAATTAAATCATCAAGAATGATGTCGCGATTATCATCTCGACCATGAGGGTGAGCATCTAATTGACCTTGATTATTAATTGAAAAATAGCCTGAACTCCATTCATCAACATTGTAGATTTGCTCAGCTTGTAAACTTTTTGACGCCACGATAAAAACTCTAAATTAAAGAAGACGAATAATTTTAATGACATTTTATCTTTCTTTCAGTATAAATCGCCAAAATAGTTAAAATTAATCCAACATATCGAGGATCGCATGGCGTCTTTTTTAATACAAACGAATGGTTTACTGAAGTTCACCATGACGTAGATAGTGCTTATTCATTAAAAATCAGCAAAAAATTGATGAAGAGCAATCACCATTTCAAAAAGTTGAAATTTTTGAAACTACGCAATTTGGCAACTTAATGACCATAGATGGCTGCACTATGGTGTCAACACGTGAAAACTTTTTATATCACGAAATGATGACACATCCGGTGCTGTTTACTCATAAAGCCCCTAAAAATGTTTGTTATTATTGGTGGTGGTGACTGTGGCACCTTAAAAGAGGTATTAAAACACCCTGGCATTGAAAGTGTTCATCAAATTGATATTGATGAAGTTGTTACCCGCATGTCAGAAAAATACTTCCCTGAATTATGTGAGTCAAATGGTGACCCACGCGCCCATATCTTATTTGATGATGGTATTAAATTTATGGCGGAAGCCGAAGCTGAATCATTTGATATTGTTATTGTTGATTCAACGGATCCAATTGGCCCAGGTGAAGGTTTATTTAATCGTGCATTTTATAGCTCATGTCTTAAAGCATTACGTACCGGTGGTATTTTAGTACAACAAAGTGAATCTCCTTTATACCACTTAGAGTTATTAACCAGTATGCGCACCGCCATGACAGATTCAGGCTTCGCCGATTTACAAACGTTAAGTTTTCCACAACCTATTTACCCAAGTGGTTGGTGGAGTTGTACTTTTGCCATAAAAGGCGAGCAATTTGGTGATTTCAGACGTAATGATGCTGACAATGCTGAATTAGACACATTGTATTACAATAGTGACATTCACCAAGGGGCAAAAGCGCTACCAAACTTTGTCAAAAAAGCGTTTCAAGCCAAATAACTAAGTGTGTTTTTACAACACATTTAGTATCAAGTTGCACAATATTGCCTTTTATTAGTGATTCAAACATTAAAAATGAGCAATATTGTGCTTTTTATCGCTAAAAGCGTTAAAATCAACATTCTTAAAAAATAGATGCGAATAAAACAAGCGCATTTACCAATTTTTAAGACTTGCTTACTCGGTAGGAATTGGGAGCCAAAATGAACTTTAACCGTGCGGTTATTAAAGTAGGTAGTGCGCTGGTTGCGCCTGATGCCAATGGTTGTAGCGGGCAATATGTCGCCGCTATTGCTGACTTTATTAATCAATGTCAACAAGCTGGTAAAGAAATCATCTTAGTGTCATCTGGCAGTGTTGCTGCTGGTCGTACATTAATTCAGCATGGCTCGCCTATTCCATCAATTCCAACAAAACAAGCAATGGCATCAGTCGGCCAAATGCAAATGATGGCTAATTGGCAAAAATACATTGAAAAACCGTGTAGCCAATTATTGATAACCCATGCCGATTTAAAAAACCGCCAGCGTTATATCAATATTAAAAACACCTTACGGGTTTTATTAGAAAATCACGTATTACCCATAGTTAACGAAAACGACACAGTAGCTACCGATGAGTTAAAAGTTGGAGACAACGATAACTTAGCCGCTTTAGTCGCTTTAGTCAGTGAAGCTGACTGCTTATTTATTTTAAGTGATATTAATGGTGTTTATAACGCTGATCCGCGTTCTAATCCTGATGCTATAATGTTCAGTGAAATACCTGACATTACGCCTGAAATTTACGCTATGGCAGGTTCAACAACCAATGTCATTGCCACTGGCGGTATGAAAACCAAAATTCAGGCAGCTGACAAAGCAACCGAAAATGGGATAGATACTTACATCATCAACGGTAGTAATCCTGCCGTTTTTACACAATTATTACAGGGCCAAAATCCAGGTACTCGCTTTATTGCGAAACAAGCGGCAACCAAAGCCAAACAGCAATGGTTAAAGCATACCTTAAAAAGCAATGGCCAGCTTATTTTAGACACGGGCGCAACCAATGCCGTGTTGCATAAAGGTGCTTCGTTATTACCTTCAGGCATTAAAAAGGTGATCGGTCATTTTGCCGCTGGCGAGTCTATTGATATTATCAATGGGGAAAATCAGCAAGTGATCGCCAAAGGCATTAGCCAGTATAGCTATCGTGATTTAGAAAAAATAAAAGGTCATAAAAGTGATCAAATTGATCTACTTTTAGGTTATTGTCCTAGTAAAGTAATTGTGCATCGCGACGATATGGTGATCGTCGCTTAATTCTTACAGCGTATGTATATCACCAATGCATCCAACGAAGGAAAGAAACATGACAAGCAAATTTGATATTGCCGACATGGCAGAAAAAACACGTATCGCAAGCAGAGAAGTGGCTCAGTTAACCACTACTGAAAAAGACAATTTATTATTGGCAATGGCTGCTGGTATTGAAGCGCAAACCGCTGATATTTTAAAAGAAAATGAAAAAGACATTCAAACAGGCCGTGATAAAGGTTTGTCTGATGCTATGCTTGATCGCCTATTATTAACCGAACAACGCATTAAAGACATTGCCGATGCTATGCGTGAAATTGTTAGTTTGGCGGATCCTGTTGGCTCAATGGCCAATGTTATTTTACGTCCAAATGGCATGCAAGTAGGTAAAATGCGCATTCCTTTAGGCGTTATTGCTATGATTTATGAAGCACGCCCAAATGTCACCGCAGAAGCTGCAGCACTTTGTATAAAATCAGGTAATGCAGTTATTTTACGTGGCGGCTCTGAAGCAATTCATAGTAACTTAGCACTCGCCAATTGTTTACATAAAGTATTAATTGAAAACGATTTAGACAAGCACATTGTTTGTGTTATTCCTGATACCAGCAGAACTGTGATTGAAGGCTTATTAAAACAACGTGAATCAATTGATTTAGTGATCCCACGTGGTGGCGAAGGCTTGATCCGTTATGTAACTGAAAACAGTCAAATTCCGGTGATCCAACACTTTAAAGGCGTGTGTCACTTATTTGTTGATAAATTTGCCGATTTAACTAAAGCGACCAATATATTAGTTAATGGTAAAACCCAGCGTCCAAGTGCTTGTAACTCACTGGAAACCTTATTAGTTCATCAAGATATTGCCGAGCAATTTTTACCGATTGCCGCAGAAGGGCTAGCGGAATTTAATGTTAAAGTGCACGCTTGTGAATTAAGTAAACCACACTTTGCTGATGCGAGTTTAGCCACTGAAGAAGATTTCCATGCTGAGTATTTAGCACAAGAAATTGCGGTGAGAGTGGTCGAAAGTTATGACGATGCCATTGAACATATCAATAAATATACGTCTGATCACACCGAAGTTATTGTTACTCAAGACACTAGCCGCAGCCAAAAATTTGTCCGCCAAATTAACTCGTCTGTAGTTATGGTGAACGCGTCATCACGTTTTTCTGATGGAGGTCAATTAGGCTTAGGCTCTGAAATTGGTATTTCAACCAGTAAATTGCATGCTTATGGCCCTATGGGTTTAAGCTCACTAACAACTGAAAAGTTTGTTGTTATTGGTGATGGCCAAGTACGAAGCTAATTTTAAGCTTTTGATAAAAACGCGCATTAACGGCTGTTATTGCGCGTTTTTTTATGCCGGTATTTTATGCCAGGCTTAGTTATACTAATTTCATTCAAGATATTGGTATAAGCATAAATAATTGATTGCGGTTTAAGCGTTAAGCTGTAGAATAAATTCTACTTATCTCTATTGAATCAACATAGTAGCCATTAGTGCCTAAGTTTTATTTTAAACAATCCGTATTGCTAATTTTACTTTTAGTATCACATTTACTGGCTATAATTGCGCCAGCAAATGCCAGCATGCAAAATTTACATAATACGGTTCAAAATGAAGATTATGCCCCTATATGTAATGGCACAGGTAAAATTCATTGGATCAAATTATCAGACTATTATCAAACCGGTAAGCTCACCTTTGTTGAATTACCAAACCCTACAAATGACAATGCCAGCAACTCGAATAACTCCTGCCCTATTTGCTCTTTGTTCACACAACTTGATGATAATTTAGCGTTAACAAACGCAATATTGCTTTTCGATAAAGCCGTATTTTCATCCATTAGTTCCCTCACTAAAGCCTACTTTAAACAAGAAGTTGCTAGCGCCAATGCGCGTGCGCCGCCGTTATTTTCTTAGAAATTTAATCTTATTTTTTAACTTTTAATTTTTTAGGAAAACCTATGTCTACTTTTAATAAAGCAGCCCTTGCTGTTGGATTCGTATTATTGTCTCCAAATGTTTTTGCCGACCAGAATCATAACACTACCTTACCTGAAACCCATGCTCCTATTGGCGTAATGGGCGATCACATGCATAAAGCAGGTGAGTTTATGTTTTCTTACCGCCTCATGACTATGTCTATGTCTGGTAACTTACAAGGCGACAACAGTATTTCGTCTGACGAAATTGCCACTACTGTTTCCAACCCTTTTGCTAGCATGCCAATGATGCCGCCAACAGTACGGGTTGTACCACAAAAAATGAGCACCAATATGCATATGCTCGGTTTTATGTATGCGCCTAGTGATGATATTACCTTAATGGCGATGGTGAATTATTTAACCAAAGACATGGATTTAACCACTTATCAAGGCATGATGGGGACTAATACCTTAGGTGATTTCACCACCAAAAGTTCAGGTTTTGGTGATACCAAATTAGGCTTGTTATACCGTTTATTTGATAACCAAACGCATCACTTTCATTTAAATGCCAACTGGTCTATTCCAACCGGATCAATTGATGAAACTGACACCGCCCTAACGCCAATGAATATGCAAATGAGTATGCGCCTACCTTATGGTATGCAACTTGGTAGTGGATCAAATATTATCGAGCTAGGTACTACCTACAATGGTTATGCTAATCGTACTAATTGGGGCGCGCAAATGTTATACAGCGCAGCTATTGATGATAACGATGAAAATTACCAAGTGGGTGACAAACTTAACTTAACGGCATGGTACGCTTATCGTTTTGCTGATTCGTATAGCGCTTCAGTAAGAGTGAATTACCTTGATCAAGATGCAATTGATGGCATGGATAAAATGATCATGGCACCAGTTACCACGGCTAATCCACAAAACTATGGTGGTGAACGGATAGATTTATCACTCGGCTTAAATACCGTTATCGCTAATCAGCATCGTATTGCTTTTGAATATGTTGTGCCAGTAGATAACAAGGTTAATGGTGTACAAATGGACATGGACAATATGTTCACCGTTGGTTACCAATTAGCCTTTTAGATTTAGGAAAACTAAAAAGCCGCTATTCATGTTACTGAATAACGGCTTTTTAAAGATGATTAAACGATTAGATCTGTTTATTCAGCAATATAGGTACAACAGTAATCAATAATTGTTTTAGCTTTGATGTCAAACGAGCTATTAGCGTCAACATTGAATGACTCACCGCCTTTAATGGTTTTCCACTCAGTTTCACCCGCAAGTAAAATTTCACAATCACCGGCAGTGATTTCCATTAACTCGGCTTCTTTTGTACCAAAATTATACTCACCTGCTTGCATAACACCCAAAGTTTTAAAGCTACCATCAGCAAAAGTGATAGTACGGCTAACTACTTTACCTTCAAAATATACATTAGCTGCTCTTGGGATTGATACGTTAGTAAAATCGCTCATTGGAATTCCTTAAGTTGTGTTGGGGCCGTTTGTCTACATCCTGTAACGGCAGAACATACATCCTGTATCTAAAATAATAAAGCGGCATCTGGATTAACCAAATGCCGCTTTTTAAGCATTAAAGATTAATTAACCTTCAACGATTTTTTTCATATCTGTCATGTAGCCACGTAATTCTTTACCGATAGCTTCAACGCCATGGCTGCGAATTTCTTCGTTAACTTCAATTAAACGTTTGTTATCAACGCCATTTGAACCTGATAAACCTTCACCTAAGTCAGCTAATGTTAACTTGCTTACGAAGTCTGAAAGTAATGGTACCGCAGCATGGCTGAATAAGTAGTTACCGTACTCAGCTGTATCAGAAATTACAACATTCATTTCGTGTAACATGTTACGCGCAATACAGTTAGCAATTAACGGAGTTTCATGTAATGACTCATAGTAAGCAGATTCAGCGATAATGCCAGAATCAACCATAGCTTCAAACGCTAATTCAACACCGGCTTTAACCATAGCAACTAAGAAAATACCTTTGTCGTAAAATTCTTGCTCAGTGATTTCTGTATCAACTTCTGGCGCTTGCTCAAAAGAAGTTTCAGCAGTTTGTGCACGCCAAGTTAATAAGTTAACGTCATCATTTGCCCAGTCTTCCATCATAGTCGCAGAGAAACGACCTTCAATGATGTCATCCATGTGCTTTTGGAATAAAGGACGTAAAATTTCTTTTAATTCTAAAGACATATCAAACGCTTTGATTTTAGCAGGGTTTGATAAACGATCCATCATGTTAGTGATACCGCCGTGTTTTTAAGCCTTCAGTTACCGTTTCCCAACCGAATTGAATTAACTTACGGGCATAACCGGCATCAACACCGTTAGCCACTAATTGTTGGTGACCTAAAATAGCACCTGTTTGTAACATACCACAAAGGATAGTTTGCTCACCCATAAGGTCAGACTTAACTTCAGCAATAAATGAAGATTGTAAAACACCAGCACGGTCACCACCAGTTGCTGAAGCGTATGCTTTAGCGATAGCCCAACCGTTACCTTCTGGGTCATTTTCTGGGTGAACAGCAATTAGTGTTGGTACACCAAAACCACGCTTGTATTCTTCACGTACTTCAGTACCAGGACACTTAGGAGCAACCATTACAACAGTGATATCTTCACGAATTTGCATACCTTCTTCAACGATATTAAAACCGTGAGAATAAGCTAATGCAGAGCCTTTTTTCATTAACGGCATAACCGCAGAAACAGCAGAAGTATGTTGTTTGTCAGGCGTTAAGTTTAATACTAAGTCAGCGGTAGGAATTAATTCTTCATAAGTACCAACAGTAAAACCGTTTTCAGTAGCCCACTGCCATGATTGACGTTTTTCAGCAATAGCAGCTTCACGTAAAGCGTAAGAGATGTTTAAGCCAGAATCGCGCATGTTTAAACCTTGGTTTAAACCTTGAGCACCACAACCAACAATAACAATGTTCCAACCTTTTAAGAAGTTACAACCGTCAGCGAATTCTTCGCGCTTCATAAAACGACATTGACCTAATTGGTCTAATTTTTCACGTAAACTTAAAGTATTAAAGTAATTTTGACCCATGAGTATTCCTACAAACGTTATTTGGATTTTTCAGTGCAAGCACTTTACCCTAGATCTATCGTTGCTTAAAATGATATATTTGCACTATCGCATTGCAATAATTGCAATATACTTATTGCTGTTGGTAAATTTCAATTATTTTTAAGAGAAGTGTATGAATTTAAAATCATTAAGTTTGTTTCAACAACTGGCCACCAGTTTGCACTTTTCACAAACCGCACAAAAAAACCATGTGAGTCCATCAACACTAAGCCGAGCCATTCAACGTTTAGAAGAAGAAATGGGCTGTGAATTGTTGATCCGTGATAACCGCTCAGTTACTTTAACGCCAGCCGGCGAAAAATTAAAAGTGTATGCTGAGCAACAACTTGAACAATATAAATTATTGCAGCTATCACTTAACCAACAACAAGCAGAATTAACCGGTAAATTACACATCTATTGTTCAGTAACCGCTGCATATAGCCATTTACCTGAGCTGATTGATAACTTTCGCCAGCAACATCCTTTAGTTGAAATTATGCTAACCACAGGTGATGCTTCTGACGCTTTACAGCAAGTACAAAATCAATCAGTGGATATTGCCATTGCTGCCAAACCCGACAATTTACCCGCAAGTTACTTTTTTCATCATTTAGCCGAAATTCCGTTATCGGTTATTGCACCAACCATTACTTGTAAGGTTCAACAACAGCTAAAAGAGAAATTTGTTGATTGGTCGAAAGTCCCTCTTATATTGCCAGAATCAGGCTCAACCCGAACTTGTTTTGAAAAATGGTTCCGTAGTTTACAATTTGGTAAACCCAATATTTATGCCACGGTTTCAGGTCATGAGGCAATCGTTTCCATGGTTGCGTTAGGCTGTGGAATTGGCATTGCGCCAAAAGTTGTGGTAGAAAATAGCCCGGTAAAAGAACGGATTTATAATTTAGTAGCTTACAATTATTTTTCGCCTTTAGCATTAGGACTTTGTTGTTTAAATATCAAACGAGAAAACTTACTGATCAAAGCGTTTTTAGCCACTTGTTTATAAAGCGCTATAAATATCATTTAAGAAAAGGAATTCATTTATGCCAGTTAATGGTTGGAAATTTGGGCTTGTTATTAGCTTACAGGTTTTATTATTAAGTGCGTGTGGCGGTGGTGGTTCATCGTCTAATAACGTGAACAATAACAGTTCAACAAACAATACCTCATTATGGTCGCAGGGTGTCTTTAACTCTGCCGACAGCTATAAAAACCAATGTCAAAATCCAAGGAGTGGAATCGACCCATACACAAATACGCGTTTTCCCGATAAAACCGGCACCAGCATGCATGAAAAAATGTGGTTACGTTCATGGAGCAATGATACTTACCTCTGGTATAACGAAATCATTGATGTTAATCCAGAGCCATTTTCAGTGCTCGATTATTTTGAACAGCTAAAAACGACAGAGCGTAATCAAAGTGGCGAGTTAAAAGACAATTTTCATTTTGCCCAGCCTACTGACGAATATAATGCTGCCAGTCAAGGTGGCACAGTATCCGGTTATGGTATTGATTGGAATTTTGTCAGCACAATGTCGCCACGTAAACTCATTGTTAATTACACCGACGATAATTCACCTGCTGCCTTAGCGAATGTAAAAAGAGGCTTTGAACTGACTAAAATTGATGGTATTGATTTTATCAATACCAACTCAATCAGTAATATTAATAAAATTAATGCGGCACTATTTCCATCTGATGTTGGCCAAACCCATCAGTTTACTTTTTCTGACTCTAAAAATAACAGAGAAGTAACCCTACCCATCACCTCAGCCGATATTAATTTAAGTTATGTGCAAAATATTAAACAAACCAGTGCTGGCCAAAGCGAGATCGGTTATGTCAGACTCAATGCTTTTAACCGTAATGCCCAAACACAATTAATTTCAGCTTTTCAACAATTCAGCAATGCCAATGTCAGTGATTTAGTCATCGATTTACGCTACAACGGCGGTGGTTTGTTAGTAATGTCGTCTCAGTTAGCTTATATGGTTGCCGGACAAGCACAAAGTAGCGGTTTAACTTTTGAAACCACTCAATTTAACGACAAATACCCAAGCAAAGATCCGATCACTAACGAAACCTTAACACCAACCCCGTTTTACGATAAAGAAATTGACTGGAGTATTGGTGCTTTTACCACCACAAGCTTACCTAGTTTAAACTTAGCACGAGTATTTATTCTGAGTACTGAAAATACCTGCTCAGCCAGTGAAGCATTAATTAATGGTTTACGTGGTATCGATGTTGAAGTGATTTTAATTGGTGATACCACCTGCGGTAAACCATACGGTTTTTATCCACAAGATAACTGTGGCACTACTTACTTTACCATTCAGTTTTCAGGAGTGAATGACAAAGGTTTTGGTGAATATAGCCAAGGGTTTACACCAACACCTAACCCTGTATCGCCAAGCGATGTGTTAGGTTGTCAGGTAACAGATGATTATAGTTATCTATTAGGTGATGAAAACGAAGCTTTGTTCGCAGCGGCCATTAATTATGCTCAAACAGGGTCTTGCCCAGTACAAGCTCAAACGCAATCAAGCATAAGACAAATCACAGCAAATGAAGATGGCATCGCCATTAAAACACCAAATACCATGTTAAATGCCATTATCGAAGAAAATAAAATTTATACCAAAATTACCGGACAAACCCCAACTAGTCACTAGTGTTCCATATTTGACAGCTCTCCTCTAAACAAGGGGAGCTGCTTTTCTAGTGCTGTTTTTATAAAAGCACGTGCCGCATTGATGCGCGCCGTATTTCTTAAATCGACATGATGCAACAGCCATATGCCCCAATCAGACAAGGGTAGGTTGATAGCTAATCTCATTACATCACTTTCGGCTAATACATCCGGCATAAAGCATGGCATTCTCGCTATGCCAAACCCCGCCTTAACGGCTTGATACATTGAATGTAAATCATCAACTTGTAATACAACCCTTGGATTGTCAAAATATTCAAAAGCCCAGCGTGGAACCTCTTTTTCAACAGCCCAAACGACTAATGGCGTATAATCTTTGATCACTAACGAACGTGCTTGATACAATCCATGTTGCATTTTGGTCACCCGCGTACCAATTAAATAATCCGGTGGTGTCGCGGTTATTCTAACCGCCAAATCAGCCTCCATATTCGCCATGTTTCTTAACCCTTTAGAAACCATTAAATTGAAATGAATATTGGGATTTAGCTGATGAAAGTCATGTAATGGCTTGGCAAGTAGGTGATCAAAAATTTCATGAGGCATAGTTAAGTTAATGCCACCTTCTAACCTAGCATCTTGCCCTTGCAAGATCCGAGAAGCTTTTAAAGCGCTTGCTTGTAGCTGTTCGGTAATTTCATATATAGCCGCCCCCGCTTCCGTCATTTTATAACCATTTAATGTACGATCAAACAAACGCACCCCATGTTTGGCTTCGAGTGCTTGAATACGCCGAGAAACCGTTGAGTGATTAACCTTAAGTTGCTTAGCCGCTTCAGAAAAACTGCCACAATTAGCAACGGCTAAAAAATATCTAAAATCATCCCAGCTGTGCATTTTTGCATACTCTTTGTGTATTTATTGTGAATTTATCAACAGCCGAAGCTTTTGTACACTGCTATCCAACCTTTAATCAGTCAAAGAGACACAAGATGAGTACAAACACGGAGCAATTAAAACAAGTGTTAAAGATCTATTTTGACGGTTTGTATTGGGGTGATATTCGCCGCCTTAACAATGTGTTTCATACCAAAGCGCAATATACCTGTGCGACGAATGGTGAATTGACTCACATGGGCATGGAGCAATATTTTAGCTTAATTGCAACACGTGTTTCTCCAGCAGAAGCGAATCATCAACGTACCGATAAAATCATTTCATTAGACTTTGCAGGTGATCATACGGCATTTGCCAAAGTCCAGTGTTCCATTCAAACAAAAGCCTTTATTGATTACCTCAGCTTGATTTTTATCGACAACCAATGGCAGATCATCGCCAAAGTTTTTCACTACGAGTTAATAACTCATCAGGAGTAAGCTATGCCCTACGTCAATATTCAAGTGACTGACGAAAATGTCACAACCGAGCAAAAAGCGCAATTGATCCAAGCAACCACAAAAATGCTGGAAGATATTTTAGCTAAACCGCCATCAAGCACTTTTGTTGTAATTGAAGAAGTACCATTAGAAAACTGGGGCTTTGGTGGAGTTAGTGTTGCAGAGCTTAGAAAACGTAAATAATTATTTAACCCAAGTTAATCAAGGAAAAAACTATGTACCAACTTTATACAATCCCTGGCACCTGTTCGACAGGTATTCATGTGTTATTAAACAAATTAGCAATCCCTTTTGAAGTGATAAAACGAGATGACGTGCCAAACTATCAAAGCATTGTACCAACCAATCAAGTGCCTGCATTGCAAGACCAAGATAGATTAATCACCGAAGGCGCTGCCATTGCATTACATTTATTGGCAAAACACCCACACCCGCATAAAAATGTTTGGCAAGAAGAGGAATTTATTCAATGGCTAATGTTCAACTATGCCACGTTACACCCTGCATACTCGAAAATCATTGGTGTTTTTAAAGTCATGAAAGAAGGGCAAGAAAAGCAAGCGTTGATGGAAGCTTTTGCCGAAAAATTAGCTGACACATGGAAAATTGTTGATAATCGCCTCGCCACACAAAAGTATATGGTAGGCGATGAAGCAAGTATTATTGATTACTTATTAGCAATTTATGTCCGTTGGGGTAACTTTTTTTCCAAGCTTATCGATACCGGTTGGTAAAAACGTTTTACGATTAGTAGACGAAATAAAACAATTACCGGAATTTACCAAAGCCTTTGCTACTGAAGGTTGTGAATATCAAATTCCCGATAACGCAAAATAATTACCAAGCTAATTTTACAGAAGTGATAGTTAACAGGCTATCGCTTCTGTTAAATGCCGTAAAATTCTATCCATAGCACGATACGACAACGCTTCAATAATATGAGCATGTTCAATATGTTCAGCCTCCGCCATATCAGCAATAGTGCGGGCTATTTTTAAAATTTTGTGATGTGCTCGGGTAGATAAGCCTAACTTTTCAACCGCTAATTCTAAAAATTCATTATCAGCCTCACTTAGCTGGCAATACGCTTTTTAATTGTTTACTCGACAAATGGGCGTTAGGAACTTGTTGCCGAGCTAACTGACGAGCACGGCAACGCTCTACTCGCATCCGTACCTGCTCACTGGTTTCATTATCTGTTTGCTCATTTGCCCACATACCTCGCGGTAAACGCGCCACTTCAATTTGAATATCAATTCTGTCTAAAAACGGGCCTGACAAGCGATTTAAATAACGTAATACTTGCTCTGGTGTACTGCGATTATCGTTATAAAACCCCGTTGGGCTGGGGTTCATGGCCCCTACTAATTGGAACCTTGCCGGAAAAGTTTGATTACTCATCGCCCGAGAAATAGTGACTTCACCTGACTCTAACGGCTCACGTAAAACATCCAATACTTTGCGCTCAAATTCGGGTAATTCATCTAAAAATAATACGCCGTTGTGTGCCAGTGATACTTCACCTGGTTGTGGCTGGCTACCACCACCAATGAGTGCTGCTGACGAGGCTGTATGATGCGGTGAACGAAACGGACGAATTAACCACGCCTGCTCATCAAAATACTGATTACTGATGGAACGAATAGCCGCTGAAGACAAGGCTTCATCATTACTCATTTGCGGCAAAATACCGGGTAAGCGGCTCGCCAGCATAGTTTTCCCCGTGCCGGGCGGGCCAATAAAGAGTAAATTATGATTACCTGAGGCAGCAATTTCAAAGCCCGTTTTGCCAATGGCTGACCAACCACATCGGATAAATCGCCATAGCTGGCTAAATTATTTTTCTCGGCGGGCATTTTTGTTTCAGAAATAGGTAAATTCTGTTGGCCAATAAAATGCGGATAAAGTTGTGATAAATGATCTAACGAAATCACTTGCGCTCCTTCAACCCAACAAGCCTTTTCTGCACTTTTTTCGGTAAAATTAATTTTCGGCCGCTATTTTTACAGGCCATAGCTAAAGGGATTTCACCAATAACACTTCTTAATTCACCAGAAAGTGCAAGCTCACCGGCAAATTCATAATGTGATAAGGTATCGATAGGAATTTGTGCAGATGCGGCAAGAATACCAACCGCGATAGGTAAATCAAAACGTCCACCTTCTTTGGCAGATCAGCAGGCGCTAAATTTATAGTAATGCGTTTAGCAGGAAACTCATAGCCACAATTAATAATAGCGCTGCGCACACGATCTTTTGCTTCTCTAACCGAAGTTTCAGGTAAACCAACAATATTAAAGGCAGGCAATCCGTTAGCTAAATGTACCTCGACTGTAACTAACGGGGCTTCCAACCCCACTCTAGCACGGCTATAAACACAAGCAAGTGACATAAAAAATCCATTTTTCTAATCCCTGTAATCTTTAAATATAATGCCTATAAACGAAAAGCGCCATTTCATTACCTTGAAATAGCGCTTACTCGAACTTATTTTTCAATAAAAATTCAGTTTTTAGTTACTAAGCTTTTCGGTACTTACTGCTTGGGCTTGTTCCAATTGCGACAAACGCTCAGTTAATTGTGTCACTTCAGTTTTAGTAAACTGACCATGCTCAGTAATTTTTTGTACTTGTTCACGTAAGGTTAAACCCGCTAACCCTTCCAGTTGCATGCCTTTAATAATCATCGCAATCAAGGCTTCTTGCTCGAGTGCTTTTTGCTCAGCTGCTTCTTCGTTCATTTCTACCATTAACTTTGCTTCTGCGCCAATATTTAGGGCGCGTTTAGCGGCAACTACCGCTTCATTCGCGATTGCAGAAACCTCGTCGCGCTGACGATAGTTACTCGCAATAAATTTTTTCGCGCGCTCAATCGCTAATTCGGCTTTTTCATAAGTTTGTTCGGCATAATCATCAGCATTGTTATCTTCCGCTTTATCTAAAATCACCTCAGCCGGAAAAACTTGCTGTTTAATTAAAGTATCAACTTCAACCTCAACCATATCGGCAAGTAAAGCAACCTGTTCTTTTCTCGCCTGCTCTACCTTGTTATTTTCAATTAGCTTAAATAAATCTTCTAAATCGTCAATCAGGTTTTGATAATCACGAGGAAATTCCGTTTTACTCCCAAGTTCCAATAACACTTCTTTATGACTTAATGATTCAGCTAATGTGGATAATATCGTTGTTTTAACTTGATAGGCATTTGCAATTAACGTTTCTGTTTTTAACGCTAGTTTAAGAATTTCTGTATTTTTATCAGCGACATTTTGCTTTTTCTGTAACGCTTCAACATCTTCTAAATGCTGTTGCGCATCTTGATAATGTAAAGGTGTATAAAAATTTAACTCATCAATTCCTGCTTGTGCCATAGCGGCACGGGCATTATTAAGTGCTTGTTCTGGTGTAATTGATGATTCCGATAATTTTTTTGTACTGCGCTATCTATCTGAGTTGTTGATAAATCATTGCTAACACACGCGGTTAACATTAACGCCGAAATACTGCTTATTAATAAATGTTTCATAAAAATCCTGTTTAATCACTGCAACATAAAAAATACGCTTAACACTAAGCGTTGTGCGATTATAATAAAAAACACTGTTTTAATCTTTTTTATAACAAAAAAATTAAAACGCTTGCGAAAAACAACAGAGCTATGGTAATAATTTAAAAATACATGTAGAATACGCTCGTTTTAACAAGACCTAGAGAAACAAAATTATGCGCATTTTTAACGCTTTAATTATCAACATTATTCTCGTCGTCGTGGTGGAAAAACCACTGCGGGGCTGTTTATTGCGTTAATTATTATGCACAATTTAAACGAACCCCCGCACCGTAAGGTCTGGGGGTTCGTTGCTTTTAGCACATTTGAAATTTTAAAGAAGAAGTAGAGCAGTTTAATGACAAGTACAAGCACACAAACAGGGGCATCATTATTATTCACCGTATTACAAGAGCACGGTGTCGAGCATGTCTTCGGCTATCCAGGTGGCGCCATCATGCCGATATACGATGCTTTGTATGACAGTGATGTAAATCACTTTTTATGTCGTCATGAACAAGGTGCTGCTTTTTCTGCTGTTGGTTATGCTCGTGCTTCTGGCAAAAATTGGCGTTTGTTTAGCAACTTCGGGCCCCGGTGCTACCAACTTATTAACCGGCTTAGCAGATGCCATGGCCGATTCGATTCCAGTTATTGCAATTACTGGCCGAGTACCAACTTCAGCCATGGGTTCTGATGCCTTCCAAGAAGTTGATATTGTCGGTATGGCATTAGCTTGTACTAAACATTGCTTCCAAGTACGTGACGTAAACGATTTAGGCAAAATTCTTCATCAAGCATTTGAAATTGCATTATCTGGCCGCCAAGGTCCAGTATTGGTTGATATTCCTAAAGATATTCAAATTGCACAAGTAACAAAAAAATTAGATGTTTTAACCAAAAAATAAATTATCTGATGCCTTTGCACCAGCAGACACTAGTGCTGCAGTTGCTTTAATCAAGCAAGCCAAAAACCAGTATTATATGTTGGTGGTGGTGTAGGCATGGCCAATGCTGTACCTGAATTACGTGAATTTATGGCTAAAATGCCAATCCCTAGCGTGGCAACATTAAAAGGTTTAGGCGCGATTGAAAAAGACACCCCTTATTATATGGGCATGTTAGGTATGCACGGTACGCGCGCTTCAAATATTGCGGTTCAAGAGTCTGATTTATTAATTGCTGTTGGCGCCCGTTTTGATGACCGAGTTACCGGTAAATTAGATGAATTTGCACCACATGCTAAAGTGATTCATTTTGATATTGATCAAGCTGAAATTAATAAACGCCGTGATGCCGATGTCTCAATTGTGGGCGATTTAAAAGATAACTTATTATCGCTAGTGTGTGACATTGATATTGCCGATTGGCAACAAGAATGCCAAACCATGCAAGCAGAATGTGCTTGGGATTATAATCACCCAGGTGAAACCATTTATGCACCGGCCGTGTTAAATGAAATTAGCGAAAAAATGCCACATTCAGCCATTGTTACTACGGATGTTGGTCAACACCAAATGTGGGCGGCTCAGCACATGAATGTATCCGCGCCTGAAAACTTCTTATCAAGTGGTTCATTAGGCACTATGGGCTTTGGTTTGCCTGCGGCTATTGGCGCACAAATAAGCCGCCCAACCGATACCGTGATTGCGGTCACGGGTGACGGTTCATTTATGATGAATGTCCAAGAGCTTTCAACAATTAAACGTTTTCAGTTACCAGTAAAAATATTACTTATTGATAACAGTAAGTTAGGCATGGTACGCCAATGGCAAGACTTGTTTTTTGATGGTCGTTTAAGTGAAACTGATTTATCAGACAACCCTGACTTTGTGATGTTGGCACAAGCTTTTGATATTAAAGCAAAACAAATTACCACCAAAGCAGAAGTATCGGCCGCTATTGATGACATGTTAAGTCATAATGGCCCATATTTATTACAGGTAAAAATTGACGCTCAAGACAATGTTTGGCCTTTAGTTCCGCCAAATACCAATCACGAAATGATTGAAGACGCATCGTAAGATATGAGTACAAGCAAGATCGAAAATACTGGAGAGAACAACGTGAAACAACATACTTTAAAAATTACCGCCCAACAGCAACCAACGGTGTTGGAAAAATTACTTCAAGCAACACGTTACCGTGGTTTTGCAGTCAATGGTATGACAATGTTTCCAAACGTCGACACTGCTCTTTTAGATATTGAATTATCAGTGAGTTCAGTACAATCGATCGACAAGCTAACCGTACAGCTTAATAAGTTATACGACGTAAATACAATCAAGGTAGCGACTACCGAACAATTACAATGCCGCGCTTAACTCTGTAGTTTCGCGTACACAATAATTAAGCATTTAACTATTTAGGAAAAATTATGGCAAAAGTAGGTGCAGATTTAATATGGTTTAACGGTGAATTAATGCCTTGGCAAAATGCCACTGTTCACGTTATGAGCCATGCATTACATTATGGTTCGTCAGTATTTGAAGGTATTCGTGCCTATGATACTCACAAAGGAACTTGTATTTTTCGATTAGAAGAACACGTTGATCGTTTATTCGATTCAGCTAAAATTTACCGTATGAATGTGCCGTTTACTCGTGAAGAAATCATTCAAGCTTGTAAAGACTCAGTTGTTAAAAACAACTTAAAATCAGCCTATTTACGCCCATTATTTTTCTTAGGTGATATTGGTATGGGTTTACGTCCACCCATTGATGCTGTTGCTGATGCGATGATTGCCGCTTTTAGCTGGGAAGCGTATTTAGGTGCTGATGCGATTGAACACGGTGTTGATGTTGGTGTTTCTAGCTGGAATCGTTTAGCACCAAACACTATGCCAACAGCCGCTAAAGCCGGTGGTAACTACTTATCTTCACAATTAATTTCAACCGAAGCTGCGCGCCATGGTTACACCGAAGGCATAGCCTTAGATGTAAATAACATGGTGAGTGAAGGTGCTGGTCCAAAACTTGTTTTAGTGCGTAAAGGCGTCATTTACACACCACCAGGTACCGCTTCAATTTTACAAGGCCTAACTCGTGATGTAGTGATCACGTTTGCAAAAGACTTAGGTTATGAAGTACGTGAAGAATCGATTGCCCGTGAAGCGCTTTATTTAGTGACGAATTTTTCATGACTGGTACGGCAACAGAAATTGTACCGGTTAAAACGGTTGATGGTTTACCTGTTGGTACCGGTGACAGAGGCCCGATCACTAAGCAATTACAAGAACGTTTCTTCGGCTTATTTACCGGCGAAACAGAAGATAAATATAATTGGTTAGAACCGGTAGCATAACACCGACTACACTGATTATATGTCGCAAATTTTAACGTGTTAAAGCATTGCTTTTTTTAACACATAAATGAACAATTTAATGGATACAAACTATGCCTAAATTAAGATCAGCAACTTCAACTCAAGGCCGTAATATGGCCGGTGCCCGTGCGCTCTGGCGTGCAACAGGTATGACCGATGGTGATTTTGGTAAACCGATTATTGCCGTTGTTAACTCTTTTACTCAGTTTGTACCTGGCCATGTTCATTTAAAAGATATGGGGCAACTTGTAGCTGGCGCCATTGAAGAAGCTGGCGGTGTTGCAAAAGAATTTAACACCATTGCCGTCGATGACGGTATTGCTATGGGTCACAGTGGTATGCTTTATAGCTTACCGTCACGTGATTTAATCGCTGACTCGGTTGAATACATGGTTAATGCACATTGTGCTGATGCCATGGTATGTATTTCAAACTGTGACAAGATCACCCCAGGTATGTTAATGGCAGCAATGCGATTAAACATTCCGGTGATCTTTGTTTCTGGTGGCCCAATGGAAGCAGGTAAACCAAGCTTTCAGATCAAATTATTAAACTAGACTTAGTTGATGCCATGATCCAAGGTGCTGATCAACAGTTTCAAACGAACAATCAGATCAAGTAGAACGTTCTGCTTGCCCAACCTGTGGTTCATGTTCAGGAAGTATGTTTACCGCTAACTCAATGAACTGTTTAGCCGAAGCGTTAGGTTTAGCCTTTACCCAGGTAACGGCTCTATGTTAGCAACGCATGCCGATCGTGAACAATTGTTCCTACGTGCAGGTAAAGAAATTGTTAATTTAACAAAACGTTATTATCAAGATAACGACGAGTCTGCATTACCACGTAATATCGCCAGTAAAGAAGCATTACATAATGCCATGTGTTTAGATATTGCCATGGGCGGCTCAACCAATACCATTTTGCATTTATTAGCAACCGCACAAGAAGCGGAAGTTGATTACACCATGACTGACATGGATGAATTATCACGTCGTGTACCACAGTTATGTAAAGTAGCACCTTCAACTCAAAAATATCATATGGAAGATGTTCACCGTGCCGGTGGCGTTATTGGTATTTTAGGTGAATTAGCTCGTGCCGGCTTATTAAACACTGATGTACCAAATATACTCGGTACAACACTCGCTGACGTTATCGCTAAATATGACATTAAAGTGACTGACGATGAAGACGTGAAAAAGTTCTACCGTGCTGGCCCTGCTGGTATTCGTACTACTAAAGCATTCAGCCAAGATTGTCGTTGGGACACCTTAGATGATGATCGTGAAGAAGGTTGTATTCGTAGTATAGATAATGCCTTTTCTACCGAAGGTGGCTTAGCGGTACTTTCTGGCAACATTGCTGTTGATGGCTGTGTTGTAAAAACCGCTGGTGTTGCTGATGATAACTTAGTGTTTACCGGCCCTGCCCATATCTTTGAAAGCCAAGATGATGCTGTAGCTGGCATTCTTGATGGCAAAGTTGTTGCTGGTGAAGTTGTTGTTATTCGTTACGAAGGCCCTAAAGGTGGTCCAGGTATGCAAGAAATGCTTTACCCAACCACTTACTTAAAATCAATGGGCTTAGGCAAAGCTTGTGCTTTATTAACTGACGGTCGTTTTTCAGGTGGTACATCAGGTTTATCAATCGGTCATGTTTCACCTGAAGCGGCTGACGGCGGAACAATCGCATTAGTTGAGCAAGGTGACATTATTCATATTGATATCCCTAACCGCAGTATTGAGTTACAAGTATCAGATGAAGAATTAGCTGCGCGTAAAGCTGCTATGGACGCTAAAGGTAAGGACGGTTGGAAACCAGTAGACCGTGTTCGCCCAATCAGCTACGCCCTTAAAAACTATGCAATGTTAGCTACCAGTGCTGACAAAGGCGCAGTACGTAACCGTAAATTATTGGATGGTGAAGACTAATGACAACAAGCAAGCTCGACGAAACCAGCACAATTTTATCAAAAGCAGAATTAGGCTTTGATTATTTACGTCGAATTTTGCTTGCGCCAGTTTATGATGTTGCTGTTGAAAGTGACATCACACCACTGACTAAACTCTCAAGCCGTTTGGGAAATCAAATATTTCTTAAACGCGAAGACCAACAACCGGTACATTCATTTAAGCTACGTGGTGCTTATAACAAGCTTGCTAGCTTAAGCGAAAGTGAATGTATCCATGGTGTTGTTGCCGCTTCAGCGGGTAATCATGCACAAGGGTTAGCGTTAGCGGCGAGTAAATTAGGCATTAAAGCGACTATTTTTATGCCGCTGACCACACCTGACATTAAAGTGGATAACGTCCGCCGACTTGGCGCAGAAGTTAAACTGGTGGGTAAAAGCTTTAACGAAGCACAAACCGCATCAATCGCTTTTGCCCAAGAGCACCAGAAAAAAGTTATCCATCCTTTTGATGATCCTGATGTGATTGCTGGGCAAGGCACTGTTGCAAAAGAAATTTTACAACAACACCCGAAACTTGATGTCATTTTTGTACCTGTCGGTGGTGGTGGCTTATTAGCTGGCATGGCGGTTTACATCAAACAAATTCGCCCAGACATTAAAGTGATTGGGGTTGAAGCAGAAGATTCGGCTTGTTTAAAAGCTGCCTTAGCCGCTGGCCAACCAACAGATTTAAATGAAGTCGGCATTTTTGCTGATGGCGTTGCCGTAAAGCGCATTGGTGAACATACCTTTAACGTGATTAAGCACTTTGTGATGATGTGATTACCGTAAGTAGCGATGAAATTTGCGCCGCCATTAAAGACATCTTCGATAAACCCGTGTTATTGCTGAGCCTGCCGGTGCCTTGTCGCTAGCAGCCGTAAGTAAATATTGCCAAACCAGTGTTGGTAATGAGTCACTATTAGCGTGCTTTCCGGTGCAAATATGAACTTTCATAGTTGCGTTATGTTTCTGAACGTTGTGAACTAGGTGAGCAAAAGGAAGCGGTTTTAGCGGTTACTATTCCTGAGCAAAAAGGCAGTTTCCGTCACTTTTGTCATACCTTGGAAGGTCGTGTCATTACCGAGTTTAACTATCGCTATGCCGGCAAAGCACAAGCTGATATTTTTGTTGGTGTCCGCGTTGCTAACGCTACAGAAAAAAACACCTTAATTGAACAGTTAGAAGCAAAATCTTTAACTGTTTGTGACTTAACCGACAATGAATTAGCGAAGCTGCATGTCCGTTACATGGTCGGTGGCGCAAATCCTAATTCAACCAATGAAAAGGTTATTTCGTTTTGAGTTTCCTGAATACCCAGGTGCGCTTGATAACTTCTTAAATACCTTAGGTGAATTATGGAATATTACCTTGTTCCATTACCGTAATCACGGTGCAGCTTTTGGCCAAGTATTAGCCGGTTTTGAGGTCTCTGAAGCAGAGCAATTAGAATTTTTCCGCCATTTAAAAACCTTAGGGTATCAATGGCATGAAGAAACTGAAAACCCTGCATATCGAGCGTTTTTAGCTAAATAAATACTTCATTAGCTCAACACCTAGTTTTCTTTTAATGATAATACTGGTAATAACAGAAGTTCACCCTTCACATCAAGAAAAGCCTCAGTTTGTTACAAACTGAGGCTTTTCTCATTTGATTAGCAGCTTTTTCAGTTCATTCGAGTGGAATATGTTTAGTAAATATATCGAGCTCTCGTTCTTGAGAAGCTCCAGAGGTAAATTGTAACTATTAAAGGAGCTAAAACCTAAAAATAGAACACAACTTAAGCTATGGTCTATTATGAAGCCTTTGAAAGTTCGTGCAATTAACTTAAACGATCTACATTAACCGTATACCGCGTTGGTTTGTGCCATTATTCCAATATGAGTCTTGCTAGCACATCACTTTTTTCTTCGTAATTGCCTCCAACAACTTTAAATAAAGCAACCTGACTCTGTAAATAAGCAGCTTGTAAATCCGCTAATACTTGTTGAGCACTCAGCAACGCTTGCTGATTCTCTTCAAATATCGTTGGTTCCTCTAAACCTTGCTGCTGACGTAATTGGCTTAATGCTAACTGACGGGCTTTATTCTCAACCACATGCTCTTGTAACTGGCGTTGCTGTAACAACATTTGCTGGTCATTTAACTGGCGATTGAATTCAGTAAATGCGTTTTCAACAGCAGCTTGATACTGCTTCACTGCAACCATTTGTTGTAGCTCTGCAATTTGCTCTTGTGCATTTAAACGACCAAAATTAAAAACGGGTAGATTTAATTGCGGTGAAAACGCCCATGTTTGTGAGTTTGATTTAAATAAATCAGATAACGACTGACTCGCAAAACCCAAATTAGAAGTTAAGCTAATACTTGGATAAAACGCAGCTCGTGCCACACCTAAGTTAGCATTCGCGGCAACAATATTTTGCTCAGCTTGTGCTAAATCAGGACGATTTAATAAAATTGACGCCGGTAGCTGCGCAGGTAAAGCATTTAATTGCTTAGGGTTAAAGTTTGCCGTTAATTTATCCAGTACAATATTTTCATCATAACCAATAAGTTGTTGTAACTCAGTTAAATAATTGCGGAGAATATTATTTAATTGGCTCAACTGAATATTAATACTTTGCTCAGCATTAACTGCTTGGCGATATTCACTTTCATCAAGTAAACCTTGCTGAAATTGCAATTTAGCAACACGTGTTTTGTTTTTAGCGCTAGTCAATAAGTCATGCTGTAAACCTAACTTATAAAGATTAGCTTGATAGCTAAAATACACACTTGCAACCTGTGCGGCTAATGTTTGCGCTAATGTTTGCTGGGCAAATTCACTCGCTTTATATTCCGCTAAAGCACTCGCTTGTAAATTGCCTACACGATCAAAAAGTCTAACTCGTAAGCAGTAAAGCCAATGTTAACATTATAGCTAGTACTATATTCAGGCATTAAAGCGCTACTTTGGTTAAGCGAATTTTTTTGTCTTTGCACACCAGCGTTAACACTGATATCAGGCCAACTTTCACTACGACTGATTTGATATTTCGCTTGTAGTTGCTGCAGTTGCAAGTCACCAATTGCTAATGACTTATTATTGTCTAGTGCAACGCTGATCAACAATTTAAGTTGTTCATCTTGATAGAAGCTTTGCCAATCAAGCGCAGCTATATGCTCTTGGCTAGCAGCTACACTTTGCTCAAACACATTTAACTCAGGTTGTTGGTAATCAGGCGCCAGCGAACAAGCCGATAAAATCACCGCGCTAGCTGCTGTTGTTAAATACTTACATAACATCATAAACTTTCACCTGACTTGTTGTTTAACTTTTGAGCTAACCTCATCACCACCACAAAAAATACTGGTACAAAGAAAATAGCTAAAACTGTTGCCGATAACATACCGCCAAATACACCCGTACCAATAGCATTTTGACTGCCTGAACCCGCACCTGAACTTAATACCAATGGTGTTACCCCTAGCATAAAGGCTAACGAGGTCATAATAATTGGACGTAAACGTAAACGAGCAGCTTCTATTGTGGCAGCAACTAAAGTCAATTTACCTTTGCTTTCTTCATATAATGAACGGGCAAATTCAACAATCAATATGGCATTTTTAGCGGCTAACCCTATTGTCGTTAATAAGCCTACTTGGAAATAAACATCGTTTGATAAACCTCGTGCTAAAGCAAATGACAATGCACCTAGCACACCTAACGGTACAACCATCATGACAGAAAAAGGTACACTCCAACTTTCATACAAAGCCGCTAAACATAAAAACACAATCAAAATAGACAAAGCATAAAGCATTGGCGCTTGTGCACCTGATTGTTTTTCTTGTAATGACATACCTGACCATTCAAAACCTATACCTTTAGGTAATTGAGACGCTATTTCGGTCATCGCTTGCATAGCATCACCAGTACTATAGCCTGGAGCTGCTTGCCCTAATATTTGCATTGATGATGCGCCATTGTATCGCTCTAATTTCGCAGGGCCGTAGATCCAACGGGCGCTACTAAAGGCGGTAAATGGGATCATTTCCCCTTTATTATTGCGTACTCGCCAATACTTTAAGTCTTCAGGCATCATGCGATATGGCGCATCAGCTTGTACGTAAACACGTTTAACTCGGCCGTTATCGACAAAATCATTAACGTATTTAGAAGCCCAAGCGGTAGTAAACGTTTGGTTAATATCTGTTAAGGCAACACCTAACGCCATCGCTTTTTGTTGGTCAATATCAATTTTAAATTGTGCCGTATCTTCTTGGCCATTTGGACGCACGCCCATTAAACGTGGATCTTGTGCTGCCATACCAAGCACTTGATTACGAGCTGCTAATAACGCCTCGTGTCCTAAACCTGATAAGTCCTGCAACTGAAAATCAAAGCCCGAAGCATTCCCTAATTCACGAATAGCTGGTGGCACAAATGCAAACACAAATGCTTCTTTTAATTGAGAGAAATGCGCCATGGCACGGCCAGCAACCGCTTGTACATGTTGATCCGGACGAGTTCTTTCATCCCAATCTTTTAGTTTCACAAACATTAAACCAGCATTTTGCCCGCTACCACTAAAGCTAAAACCGATCACAGAAAATACAGATTCCACATTTTCCGCTTCATCTTCTAAGTAAAACTTTTCCACCGAGTTCATAATTTCAGCTGAGCGTTCTTGGCTCGCACCTTGTGGCAATACCATTTGCGTGAACATAATACCGGTATCTTCATCAGGTAAAAATGAGGTTGGCAAGCGACTAAAAAGGAAAATTAATCCGCCAATCAACAAACCATAAATGATCATATAACGACCCGTTTTCGCTAAAATTTTAGCTAAACTTGATTGGTAACGCCGAGTTGAATTATCGATACGGCGATTAAACCAAGCAAAAATCCTCGTTGTGGTTTTTTCGTATGCTCAACCGGTTTTAACATAGTGGCACATAGCGCCGGTGTTAAAATTAACGCGACCACAACAGATAAGGCCATTGACGAAACAATAGTAATGGAAAACTGACGATAAATAACCCCAGTAGAACCTCCAAAAAAGGCCATAGGAACAAATACTGCTGACAATACCAAGGCAATACCAATCAAGGCGCTAGTAATTTGTTTCATTGATTTACGAGTAGCTTCTTTAGGTGATAAGCCTTCTTCATGCATGACCCGCTCAACGTTTTCAACCACAACAATGGCATCATCCACCAGCAATCCGATCGCCAGTACCATACCAAACATAGTTAAGGTATTTATTGAGTAACCGAACATCCATAAAATGGCAAAAGTACCACATAGCACCACAGGTACTGCAATGGTAGGGATCAAGGTTGCGCGGAAATTTTGTAAAAATAGGTACATCACCAAGAAAACAAGAATGATGGCTTCTATCAGTGTTTGTACCACTCCGGTGATCGACAAACGAACAAATGGCGTTGTATCGTAAGGATAAACCACACTAATACCATCAGGCACAAGTTCCGACAACTCATCCATACGCGCTCGAATTGCTTCAGCCGTATCTAAGGCATTAGAACCTGATGCTAAACTAATCCCTAATCCAGCGGCTTTTTGGTTTTTATATTCGGTTAATAGCTGATAACTTTCACCACCTAATTCAACACGGGCGATATCTTTTAGTAAAATCGTTGAACCATCTTCAGCCACTTTAACTAAAATATTGCCAAACTCTTCCGGTGTTTTTAAACCCGTTTCAACAATAATACTGGCATTTATTTGCTGCCCTTTTACTGCCGGTGCACCACCTAACTCACCCGCCGCAATTTGTGCATTTTGACTGGTGATAGCGCTAGTAATATCTTGTGCCGTTAAAGCATATTGGGTTAATTTTTCAGGATTTAGCCAAATACGCATCGCATATTGAGAACCAAAAAAGCGTACTTGGCCAACACCGTTAACTCGGCTAATCTGATCTTGAATATTCGCCGCAATAAAATCAGAAATATCATTACGGTTCATTTTACCGTCATTAGAATAAAACCCGATCACCATTAAAAAGCCAGAGGTTGACTTAGTAACCTTAATACCATTTTGCTGTACTGTTTGCGGTAATAATGGCATTGCCGTTTGCAGTTTATTTTGCACTTGTACTTGTGCTGTATCAGGATTTGTACCAGCAGTGAAGGTTAAGGTAATACTCGCATTACCGGTAGAATCAGAACTGGCGCTAATATACTGAACATTATCAATACCGGTTAGGCTTTGTTCAATAACTTGCACAACCGTATCTTGCACTACTTCACTTGATGCTCCAGGATAACTAGCAGAGATCGTTACCGCTGGTGGTGCTACATCTGGATATTGGGCGATAGGTAATTGAAATAACGACAGCAAACCGGCAAGCATTATCATAATTGCAATTACCCAAGCTAAAATTGGGCGATCAATAAATGTTTTTGCCATGATTTACTCCGCCGACAAATTAGCTTGAATTGGTGAAACAACCACGCCAGGCGCTATTTTTTGCAGCCCTGTTGTGATCACTTGCATGCCAGCTTGTAAACCTGACAACACCAACCAATCGCTACCAATTGAGCGTCCAATGGTAATAATTCGTTCTTCAACTTTATTATCTGCGCCTAAAACAAAAACTTTCGCTTCACCCTGACGGTTAAACTGAACCGTTTTTTGTGGTACTAAAATAGAATTTTCACGTTTCACTTGAGTTAATTTAATGCGAGCAAACATGCCTGGCATTAGTTGCTTTGAAGCGTTATTAAACTGAGCTCTTAACGTTACCGTATCTGTTGCTGGATTAACTTGTACTTCATGAAATAATAATTCTCCAGATAGTGTCTGATGAGCTAATTCAAGTTCAGCTTTAGGGGGTAATGGCGATAATTCACCAGCAGCAATGCGTTGTTCAAGCGTGTTAATTTCAACACTCGCTTGCTTCATGTCAAAATAAATCGGATCAAGTTGAGTGATTGTTGCTAAGCTATTTGCTTGACCTGCTGCTACGTATGCCCCTTCAGTAATGTTTGACTTACTAATTTGCCCAGAAATCGGTGCTAATACTTTGGTATAAGATAAATCAACTTCTGCTTTATGAACGGCAGCTTTTCCCATAGCTTCCGCTGCTTTATAAGCATCAAATTGCGCTTGGGCTTGATCTAAAACTTGTTGGCTAACCGCCTTATCTTTAATTAACGCTTGATAGCGTTTTAATTCTGCTGCTGCCGTAGTTAAATTTGCTTGTGTTTGTGCAAGCTGTGCTTTACTTGATGCTAAATTCGCTTGATAAATGGCGTCATCAATTTGGTATAAGGTTTGCCCTGCAACTACTTGACCACCTTCCACAAAATTTCGCTTTAAAATAATACCCGTTACTTGTGGACGTACTTCCGCAACTTTTGGAGGCAACCGCTCGAGCTGGCAAAACTTCAGTCAAAGCCACGTCTTGTTCGGTTAATGTAACTACATCAACCTGTTGCGCAGGTCTAGCCATAGGCGCTTGCTTTTCAGCATTACTTGGTTGACATGCCGATATCGAAATAGCGAGCCCTGTCGTCAGCAATATCGAGCTGATATTTAGTTTCATATAAACCTCTAATAAATTAGTACTTGTCTTTAAAATGGCAAAATATTAATCAAGCCGACGCTCAATTAATTGAATTTTTGATGTCTGAATTATGAACAATGATTAAACATACATTCATGAATGTTTTGTATTTTAGAATGTATTTGAGTACAATTTCAACTGATTAATTCATTTGATTTAATTTATTAGTATTTTGTTACAATTAACCGCTACAATCGCCACCTCACTCTCGAAATTGCTCGAAGCGATAAATGCGAATCAATTCATAACGAAATATTGAAAATATGAAAAGCCCGTAATTTTTGGGAAAAAACATGGTTAGAAAGACAAAAGAAGAAACAATAGCAACACGTAACCAATTATTAGAGGCCGCTGAAGTCGTTTTTTATAATAAAGGTTATTCACAAACAACATTGATGGATGTTGCTAAACATGTTGGTATGACGCGTGGTGCTATCTACTGGCACTTTAAAAATAAAGTCGATTTATTTGAAGCTATTGTTAAACGTGTGCGCTTACCCTTAGAAACATTAGCAGAACAATGCGCTGATATTAATGAACCAGACCCTTTAGGTAAACTGCGTGACTTTTCTATTTTATTCCTTCGAGACCTTACTCAAAATGAAAGTAAAAGACGGGTATTTTCTATTTTATTTCATAAATTTGAACAAAATGGTCAAGCGGAAGAATTAGAACAAAAACAAATTACATCTTTTATCGAATGCACCAACCGCATTGAACGCAGCTTACAAAATGCCATTAATAAAGGACAATTACCAAAAGACCTAGATGTTCATCAAGCTGCAGTGGTAAAACACGCTTATTTTGCAGGTTTGATCAACAACTGGTTATTTTTACCTGAAAGTTTTGACCTAGATAACATGGTTGAACCTTTAGTAGATAATTATATGCACCTGTTACAACACAGCCCAAGTTTACGACTGAAGTAAGTTAAGAAACTAAAGCTAAAGTAAACTCAGCCCTAACGCTGCTTTGGCTTTCATAAACTGACAAATTTTCCAGCTTTGAGGATTCCAGCCAAGTAAAAACCGATAAAAATCGGCCCAAGCGATCGGGTAAAGTTGATAGCTTTCGGCTTTAAGAGCGTTAAAATCAACCGCCACTTGGTAATGTGCTAATGCTTGTTGTAAATGATTTAAATATTCCGGCAAAATTAACGGATCAAACTCAATAAGTTGCTCTTGCGATAAACAACTACCAACAAGATACGCTAAGTCTTTAACACCACTTCCCGCCCCCACATACTGAAAATCTACCGCAGCAACTGTTTTGCCATTGTGATGAAAACATAAGTTCTCAAATTTAGCATCACCATGCACTAGCGTTTTAAAGGTGGCATTATTTAACTTATCATCAAGTTGCTGGGCATAACGCTTATACTCA
The DNA here is from genome assembly GCA_038141035.1 of Alteromonadaceae bacterium. Lineage (GTDB taxonomy): Bacteria > Pseudomonadota > Gammaproteobacteria > Enterobacterales > Alteromonadaceae > JALZUE01. Next base: position 9,740 of record JAYQHI010000050.1, on the reverse strand, counting down.
CTTGCTGGCATGGCTGAAAATTCATCTTGTCGTGTTGCCAAATGCCAATAACAGCCTACCGGCCAAAGCTCTGTTGCCTCGCACCCCATAAATCGTGCATGAAAATAGGCTAACCAACGTATAGCAATAGTTAAGTCATGCCACGAAGCTGCATCTTTACGGATGTAGTAGCCGGCAGCATCAAGATCTTCCAACACCAGCACATTAACATCCTTAGTTTGACAACACGCGATTAGCTTAGGAATTTTGTTATGCTGATCCACTAAACCCGCATAACGCTGATAAAAATTCGCCTCAACTTGATATGACTGCAATTTTCGCTGATGACTGGTTGCAGTATTCCAACCTCTAGGGTGAGTACCTGCAGCTTGCGGAATTATCTCTTTAACAATATAACTTTGCTGTTTTGCCATACTTTGACAGCGGACAATCTGACCATAACCACTCCACAACGACTGAAGCTGTTCTTGGCAAACAATGGAAGGGTCGTTGAGTAAGGATTTTAATTGAGTTTCTAACGTCATAGCCAACCTGATTAATTAGGGTCTGTTTATCTTTGTTTAATAATTCAGCTGAGAGATAAAATCGTTTTAATTAAGGCTGAAATTATGTCGTTTAGTCATCTAAACCAATAATTTTTAACGCCCAGTAAAGCGATTTTAGCCTCAGCCCACAGGTCAATGGATATTTTGTGCGCTAGCTGCATTAGAATTTCACTGATTTGGAATTCACGCATTTGGAATAAGCAAACAACGTTCATTCTGCTTTGCTATCACTTAAAATAGCCTATTGCTGAAAATATCAACAAAGATCAACAGACCCTAACAGTTAACACATAATAACGTAGAACAGCTTAGTTATTTACGGCTTTTTATCGTAGGCTTGGCAAAGCACAGCAAAATCAACATGATAATGTTCATCATGACGCACCCAAGACGGCTTTGTTGAAAACTTGAGGTATTTTGTTAAATAATCAGCATAATGTGTTTTATATAATTCCGGTTGTAATTTTGGATCAAAAGTAATAATACCTAAATCAACACCATGGCTTATTGCCGCTTGGTGGAGCGCCACTAAGTGTGCAGCAATTGCCTCAAAATCAATACGGTAACCGTCAAATTGATGAGTATTGTCAAATTCAATATCGTAACCAAAACGATTAAAAGGATGGGTCGGCAAATGCACTGAAGCACCAGTTTCATCAATGACTGGTGTCATAAAGTCAACCGACAAGCCATTACGATGCGATTTGTGAGGTTTAAATTGCCCGCCCTCTTCCAAGCCGGTTTCAGCATATTTATATATTTTACTTGGCTGTTCAATCGCCAGCTTTTGGTAGGCGTCAACAATAATATTATTTACTGTTGAATGAACATAAGTACGCCCCGCCAATCGAGCAATAAAACTATAACTAACAAAGTTTTCGCCTGAACTTGGCAGCTCAACACCGTTAACTAAATAGCCTTTTTAAAGTAGTACCGTAACAAACACTTTCCTGTTGCAATCACCTTAGGCGCGTTCACCAGTAAACAAACAAAATTAGTATTAATAATTTCATTCCGTTTTACTCACTAATTTTTGATACCAAAATGAGGCCGCTAAAATAAAAACACCGATCCCCATAAATAAAATCACTTTTTGCCAAAGTAACGCATTTGCTGCATCAAAAAAGGCTAATTTAACAATACCTAACAACATTAAGAAAAAACTATACTTTACAGTGGTTAAGCGGCGATCTTTAACAAATAAAATAATCGCACCATGTACCGCAAGCAAGGGGCAATTAATAAGTCACAAGGGTATTGTTTAACCGCTAAACAGAATAAAACATAAGTTATCGCGGCAATAGAATGTAAAAACAAATCACTATTTAAACCTAAACGTTTACCTAACATTCGGTCTTTAAACGTGGTCTGTTTTTGATATAAACATGCCACAATAAATAATCCAGGTAACAAGGCAAAATAAACATCCTGCTGAATTAAAAACCAAGCACTAAGAATCAGTAAGAAGTTACTCAGCGTTACCGTCCTTTCATTGCGTCTCACATGAGCAGAAACCGGTAATAATTTAAACAGTATTACCCAATATACGGCGGCAAACATAAAGCCTACAAAAGCTGCTGGTATAAACACCCATAGTAACAGGTAATGCAATGCCTAAAGTGATTAACCCCCAGCTACAAATAAATTGATACAAGCTATTTTTTAAAGTCGTAAATACCTCAGGCGAATGTTCCTCATTACCATCAGGCGGCTCAGCTAAAACTTGGCTTAATTGTTTATGCTGATAATAAGCCACACCATAGAAGAGGATAAAGCCACATAATGCAATCACACTGTTTAACGGGGTTAAAAAGCAATCAAGCTGATCAAGCTTAAACTAGCTTAGGCCGGTTAAAATTTTTGTTTCAAGTAACAAATAACGGTGTTTGATCACTAACGATAAAATTAAGGCGACTAACGGCGACAGCCATAACAGCAATACAGCATCTTCTTCCAATCGACGTATTACCGAGCCTAGCCAGCAAACCGGTAGCAATAAATAAAACAGTATACGTGCCACTTCAGCCACTTTTTTACTGAACTGTTTGGATAATATTTACGATAAAAAGCTGACCACAGCCATAATTGGACAAAAGCTGACAGCAGTGATAATTGAGCAAATAACGGTAACTCAGTGAAACGAAAACTACCAACGAGCATGGCACCATTATAAACGTAAAACAAAGGTACTAAGATCAAACTAGCAGCCAATATTTCGATGCTTATTTGTTGGCAATAACGTGCTCGAAATAATATCGCTAGTTGTACCAAAATGAACACAGCCCCGGTCCATTCCCCTAACCAGAGGTGAGCACTAGCCAAGCACAAAATGGTTAACCAAGTAACTTCCAGCCATTGTAAAGCCGGCTTTATTCGGGTTAAAGTCAACTGATTAAATACAGCAGAGCTATTAATCATTCGTTGCCAAACCGCAATAACTCCAACAATTACTAACGATAATAGCCAGCCATCAAGCGACTTTAACGCAGGCAAAGGGAAGTATAACGATAAGGCTGACCATGAATATAATAACGCAATGGCAACTAACACTTGCCCTTGATTTACCACTGGCGGTAACAAGTATTGGCGGCCAATAAATAACAACAGCAAACCTTCAATTGCCCAAGCAATGCCCCAATAAGCATCACTGATGGCACTGATCACAGCTAACACCGACCATATTGCCGCCAGTAGAATGAGAAAATGGCTTTGTTGGTGACGCACTTTATAAAATACATAACTCACTGCTATGGCTAGCAAGGCATTCAATGAAAACCAAATACTTACGCTAGACGAGAGCACATCACTGGCTTGAAAAATAATAAAATAGTCGCGCCAACTAAAGCCGATAAAAATATTAATAAACTTTTGCTTGAGTCTTTATTTTGAAATAACGCCACCACAACATAAGCAAAAAATAACAAATAGAAAACATCTACCAGCCAAGCAGAAATTTGGACATGTTCAACGCTTAGGATCCATTCAAGGGCAACAAAAGTAAACGCCAAACTCAACTGTGCTAGCCAACGACCAGTATGTCGATAAGCCAAGATTAAGCTACTGGCAGTAATAAACGCTAACGATAATAAATAATAAAAAGTCGCTAATTGTAAGGTGTTTGATAAAATCGGCATAGTAGCAATACCTATAACACCCAAACCCGCTACTATTTTGGTGTCTAACCACAACGCTAAGCCATGACAAGTTAGCGCTACAACTAAATATAACAACAGCATGGCCATATTCGGTAAAAGACCATAAACACTACCGGAAAATACACAGTGCTGTATGACAACAAAACACCTAGAGTAACAATAGCCGTTGAAAATTCACTAAAGCGCGTTTTTAATTTTATTATAATTCCCAAACCGATAACCGACACAGCGGCAATGCACATCAATAAAACTTTAAGGCCTACCCCAAGTTGATCAATTAACAACTGCATTAAATAGCCAAAGCCAGCAAGAGTTAAAGCAATACCAACCAGTGTTAAGCTAAAAATACCTAACATGCCACGCTCTTTATATGAGTGATAAACGGTTATTAATGGCGATAGCCAATCAAATAATGCGCTTAATAAGGTATTAAAAAACACCTGAATAAATGAAGGAATAGGGTCTTTGTGCGCTACTTCTTCTTGCTCAGCTAATTGCCATTGAACACTAGACTGATCAACTGAAGAATTTTCTTGCTTATCTTCTAGCTTAGATTGTTCAGGAATTTTTGCTTGTCGGCTGGCCGTTTTCGATTCAGTCGCTTCTGACTCGGAGGAAGTGTTTTCTACTTGTTGCTGGGCTAATTCTTTTGCTAATAAGATATTTAAACGCTGCTCAACCGCCTCAACTCGTTCACTGAATTGCGACTTGAGTAAAATCAATTCTTCTTTTAGCGCTTGAACTTCGTTATTCATCATTACATCCTGTAAATCACCGACACAACCTCCGGCTGCTATACATAATACCTCTGACTCAAACAAAAAAGCCAGCTTATTAATTGCTGGCTTTATACCATTGCTCCATACTAGAGCTGGTCAATTATTGATTTTAATTGGCGTTAATTATTTCAACACACCTTTTTTTATTGAAATATTAGCAAAATGTACTTGCTCTTCGTCAGCTCTTAAACTCGATTTATCTTTTAATGAACGATAAATTCCCCACTTAGGTCGAGCAAAATCAGTACGCTCATTTCCACGCCACATATCGATATTTGTTTCATGTAAACTAACAATAACTTGTTTATCACTTAATCGTGTTATATGCACTTTTAACTCACCTTTTTCTGCATAAGTGATCTCAACAAATATGTCCACCCATTGACCCGCCAATAAAGACCAGTCCTCTTTTACTAAAAAAGTATCAATAGCTTTACCACCATCAGGCTGATACCCCGTACTATGGCGAATTTCTAATTGTTTACCTTTGTGTTGTTCCGTGCCAGTAATCGTTAAAATCGGCTGGTTATCATTGCCATTACTGTTATCTTCACTTTTATTTTTTGCCTTAATCTGAAAAAAGTGCGAAAAGCCGCGTGATAATTCTAGCGCATGTGGCACTTTAAACTGCCAACGGTACTGCATAGTTTCGCCTTGATATGCTTTTAACTTATCATCAGAGCTATCATAAACTTTAATTTCATTACGTTGACGATCGTAAGCAACCCCCTTGTTATGATCTAAATCGCGATGAGCTAAAAAACAAAATGATGGCCAACAACACTGTCTGTGGCTTCAATGATATGAGTAACATCATTATGGTCTTTGCGGTAAAGATCCGGTGATTCTATCGATTTATTACCGTAAGCTTGTTTAATCAACTCATAAGCAGTATCACCGCTATTTTCACCATCGGCTTGTAAAACAACTTCTGACTTTGTCATAAACGAATTATACGGTAGGTTAATTGGCGCAGCCACAGGCATTGCCAGTGAGCTATTTTTAGTATTAGCACATGCCGATAACACCAAGCTTATGATAATACTGGCTATCAATGATAATTTTTTATGTGTTAAATGATTTTTCATCTTAACTCCCCAAGCAATGAGCCTTGAGTATAATTTAAACATAAAAACCTATCAAGCGGCCTTACCAAATAAAAATTAAATGCTAAAAACCTTTTTGCTAAGCCCATAAACGCTTATGCTTATAGTAGTTTACAATCGTTACATCTTAAAAAACCAAGGGAAATAATGGATAAAAAACAAACGCCTGAACGACGACAATATACTCCAGAAGCTCATTCGTTATGGCGACATTTAACCCCTTCTCAACGCTTAGCCGTAACCACGTTAAATAACTATGGCTATCAGCTCTCTTTTATTCGTAAAATTGAAGGCGATCAAGGATTAGCAATATTAAGTTGTGGTGATGCAAAAGCTACCGTTGATATGGATGGTGAAATTGAAAGTGATCCAAAAATTAATTTCCGATAAAGACAATTAATTTAACCAGATAAAAATAAAAAAACCTAACCAACTCAAACTTAACAATAGCCAAGATAATGTGGCATTCCCATGTTTCTCGTTTGTCTTATTGCTTATTTCAACATCAATTATTTCGTTGGTTTTTGCTTTTAATTCTTGCTTCTTGGCTTTATCCCGTTCACGTTTTTTCTACTTTGTTGTTTTTTATATTCCGCAATACCCTTTTCAATACCTTGAGCAATTAATTTAGTTTGCTCTTTTTGTTTGGCCAGGTTTTTGTGTTGCTTTAGCTACTTTCATTGCTTGTTCTTGTACTTCTTTCGAGACTTTAGTCTGTGTCATATTTGGCCTATTTACCTTTATTCAACATAGCGCGTAAACTTGCAACGCCCATTTTACCTTTTTCTTGAATCTGCTCTTTTGAAGCTGCGCTTGGCGCTTTTTCCCAAATCAGATCTTGTTGCGGCAATTCATGTAGAAATCGACTTGGCTCTGTCCGCGCTACTTCACCAAATTGCCGACGTTCTTTAGCATAAGTGAAAATAAGTTCCCTTTGTGCACGGGTGATCCCCACATAAGCAAGCCGACGTTCTTCTTCAACATTGCCTTCATCAATACTCGTTTGATGCGGTAATAACCCTTCTTCCATGCCAATAAGAAAAACAAACGGAAACTCCAAACCTTTTGAAGCATGTAAAGTCATCAATTGAACTTGATCGGTATTTTCTTCTTCTTCGTTACGTTCCATCATGTCACGTAAAGTTAAGCGCGTAACTACTTCGGGTAACGTCATTGGCTCGTCGGTTTCACTGCCTTCTAACATTTGGGTTACCCAACTAAACAGTTCCGTGACATTTTTCATCCGCATTTCCGCCGCTTTTGCGCTCGGTGATGAATCATATAACCAATCTTCATAGTTCATCGCGCGGATCATGCCACGTAATACCGCAGGAGTATCACCTCTTGCCGCACTATCACCAGTTTCAACTAACCAACGGGTGAATTTTTGTACGTGTGCTAAACCACGCCCTGTTAGATGTTGCTCAAGTCCTAATTCAAAACTGGCAGCAAACATACTGATCTGTCGCATATTGGCATAACTACCAAGTTTCTCTAACGTAGCAGGCCCTATTTCGCGTCGTGGCACGTTAACAACACGAATGAAGGCATTATCATCATCTGGGTTAACTAACAGCCTTAAATACGCCATAACGTCTTTAATTTCTGATCTTGAGAAAAATGAGGTACCGCCACTTATTTTGTATGGAATACGGTTAGTCATTAAGGCTTTTTCAAGCAAACGTGATTGATGATTACCACGATACAATACCGCATAATCACGGTACTGAGTGCGATTCATAAAACGATGACCAATAAGTTCACCAATTAAACGCTCAACCTCGTTTTCTTCGTTTTTGGTCGCGATAACTTTCAGTTCAGGACCATAGGCTAACTCGCTAAATAAGGCTTTTTCATAATCATGTGGATTATTAGCAATAAGAATATTAGCGCATTGGAGAATTCGGCCACTAGAGCGATAATTTTGCTCTAACTTAATCAACTTAAGATTAGGGTAGTCTTTACCTAATAACAAGATTTTGAGGCTTAGCGCCACGCCATGAATAGATTGATTGATCGTCATCACCAACCACAGTTAATAAGCCTTCTTTACCCGTGATCTGTTTTACTAATTCATACTGGCTAGCATTGGTATCTTGATATTCATCAACCAGCATATATTGAATTTTGGTCTGCCAACGCTCTCTCACTTCCGGATAGTTTTTCATCATCAACGTTGGGATTAAAATTAAATCATCAAAATCTAGGGCGTTATAAGCTTTCATGTGTTGCTGATAGCGAGCATAAAATTCTGCATATTGTGCCGTATCAGAATCTGTCGACATGTTAACAGCGGCATCAGGTAACATTAATTCATTTTTCCAATGCGAAATCATATTCTGACATTTAGATAATAAATCTTTATCACCATCTAACTCTTCAATGGTCAGCTCTTTTAATAGCGATAGGGTATCTTGATCATCAAATAAGGTAAAACCTGGTTTATAGCCTAAGGTTTTAATTTCTTTTCGGATAATTTCTAAGCCAAGAGAATGGAAGGTAGATACAGTTAATCCACGGGTTAAATCTCGACCTAGCATCTTGCTGACCCGCTCTTTCATTTCACGAGCCGCTTTATTCGTAAAGGTAACGGCTGCAATATTACGCGCCTTATAACCGCACTTTTGGATCAGGTAAGCTATTTTCTGACATATAACACCGGTTTTACCACTACCCGCACCAGCAAGTACTAAACAAGGACCGGTAACATATTTTTTAGCTTCATCTTGGCGAGGGTTTAACTTCATGGAAATAACTAGGTATTAATCAAAAGAACAATTTTACCTGTTTTTATGCCATGGCAATACTGTTAGCTTAAAATAATCACTTATATAATCAGTAAATGTGTTCACAATAGTCATAATGAACTACGAATGAGAACCGTCATGATAAATGCAAAAAAATTGAAGACATCGCAAAACAAGTAACTGAGGCTATTCCACCAGGTTTAAAAAACTTAGCTAATGACTTTGAAGAAAAAACAAAAACAGTACTACAAAATAAATTATCACAACTTGATGTTGTTACCCGTGAAGAGTTTGATGTGCAAACTCAAGTCCTATTAAAAACCCGAGCTCAATTAACGCAATTAGAAACAAAACTTGCGGAACTAGAAAGTAAATTAGCGCAAAGCAGCGAATAGCTTGTTATAAATATATTTTCGAAAGAGTATCTAAGCCGGTAGTTAACATTACCGGCTTTTTTATTTTTAATAAATTATTATACCATTCCGTATAAACTTGAATTCTGGATTACAGAAACAAAAAAGCCTGCTAAACAGCAGGCTTTTTAATGATGGTGGAGGGAGGTGGATTCGAACCACCGAAGGCGGAGCCGTCAGATTTACAGTCTGATCCCTTTGGCCACTCGGGAACCCCTCCAAACAGGGTAAAGCCCAGCTACTTGAGCTGGGCTTTTTAATAGAAGTCTAGCGATGTCCTACTCTCACATGGGAACTCCCACACTACCATCGGCGCAATTGCGTTTCACTTCTGAGTTCGGCATGGGATCAGGTGGTACCACAATGCTATTGTCGCTAGACAAAAACATGTTGTTAAGTTGTTATTATCAACACTTAACATTAATAATCTTAGAAAGCTGTGCGATAACTCGCTTATACCCTTTGCTCTTATTCAGTACTCGTAAGTACGTGATATTCTGTTTTTAAGCTTATGTCAGTCTCATACAACTCAATGTTTACTCTCGTAAAACCACTTGGGTGTTGTATGGTTAAGCCTCACGGGCAATTAGTATCAGTTAGCTCAATGCCTCACAGCACTTCCACACCTGACCTATCAACGTTGTAGTCTCCAACGACCCTTCAGGGGACTTAAAGTCCCAGTGAGAACTCATCTCAAAGCCTGCTTCCCGCTTAGATGCTTTCAGCGGTTATCAGTTCCGAACGTAGCTACCGGGCAATGCCATTGGCATGACAACCCGAACACCAGAGGTTCGTCCACTCCGGTCCTCTCGTACTAGGAGCAGCCCTCTTCAATTCTCAAACGCCCACGGCAGATAGGGACCGAACTGTCTCACGACGTTCTAAACCCAGCTCGCGTACCACTTTAAATGGCGAACAGCCATACCCTTGGGACCGACTTCAGCCCCAGGATGTGATGAGCCGACATCGAGGTGCCAAACACCGCCGTCGATATG
>JAYQHI010000049.1:0-60551 GCA_038141035.1 Alteromonadaceae bacterium | reverse complement strand
TATCACGCTGGGCGGGATTTTTTTCTTATAATCTGTTGACGACTTTTCCGCCATATTGAACTACCTTGATGAGATAAATAGGGATTAATTCTAAGCCAATTAATGTAGCAAATTATTTACCTGAACACTACGAAAGCTTGTGGTTCTTTTTAAATTTCAGGTATAAAAAAGCGCCATAAAGACGCTTTTATCGGTAATAAATAATGACTTATTTTACCAAGAGCACCAAAACGCTTGTTGAATTTATCAACACGACCACCAGTTTCAGCAGATTTTTGCTTACCAGTGTAGAATGGATGACACTCTGAACATACGTCTAAGTGTAAGTCTTTACCTACAGTTGAACGTGTAGTAATAACATTTCCGCAAGAACAATTTGCTTTGATCTCTACGTAATTTGGATGAATTCCGTCTTTCATGGGGTAACCTCGGTTAAGGCCGTATCGCCGCTTAGTCTAGACATTGTTTCCAGCTAAGCACCATACGAGTTAAAAAATAATGGTGGCGAATAATAAAGGATCGCTGCCCGTAACTGCAATAGAAAACGGTAAATAAATAACCTATTTATCGACCTTTTAACGAATCATCACTTTATCGAAACTTTTCTTGGTTTTTATTCGATTTTTACTTGGCAGCAAGCATGCTAATCGTCAGAATGACTAAATAAAATTCACTAATACTGCGATTATTTCTTGTCTGACATGCCCAATGCTATTTTTGTTGAAGTTGCTATTCCTGTTCCGTTAAGGCAGCTATTTACTTACGCTGTGCCTGAAAAAATGGTCAACTCGCCAATAACTTTAGGTGAACGTGTCATTGTCCCTTTTGGGCCTCGCAAAGTAGTTGGTATTGTGATGGCAACACCAAAACACGACCAGCTTAGCAAAGACGTTGATTTATCTAAAATAAAACCTATTATTGCCCGCGTCGCTGATAAGTATCATTTTGATAGCCAATTATTAAACCTGTTAAAGTTGGCAGCTAATTATTATCACCACCCCATTGGTGATGTTTTTAAAACAAGCATTACCGGTAGCGCTTCGATATTGAACAACCTGATATTACGCCTGAAATTGAATATATCACGGCGCAAACAATTGCCGATGAAGCGAAAGAAAAACTAACAAAAAAAGCCGCTAAACAGACTAGTTTATTAAATTTAATTGAGCAACATCAAGGTTTAAGTTGGCCAGAATTACGCACCTTAGGTTTTAGCAAAGCACAATTAAAGGCTTTAGAAAGCAAGTCTTATATTTCAGCGAGGCCACGAGAAACACAGCCTTTTAAAGCCACAGAAACAACCATTAACGAAAGCAATAAATTAGTACTATCACCGGAGCAGGCCAGTATTGTAGCTGGCATTAATCAATCAAATGATGAATATGTTTGCCATTTAATTGATGGCATCACCGGAAGTGGCAAAACCGAAGTTTATCTGCAAGCGATTGAAAAAATACTCCTTGCCAGTAAACAAGTGCTCATTTTAGTACCCGAAATTGGCTTAACACCACAAACGCTTTCACGCTTTGAGCAGCGCTTTAATGTCCCTATTCACTTACATCATTCAGGCTTAAACGATAGCGAACGCTTATCAACTTGGTTGGCGGCCCAACAAGGCAGTGCCGCGATAATTATTGGTACCCGTTCAGCCATTTTTACGCCACTGAAAAACTTAGGTTTGATCATTGTTGATGAAGAACATGATGCATCTTTTAAACAACAAGACAGTTTTCGCTATCACGGTCGAGATATTGCCGTTATGCGGGCAAGACAGCTGAATATTCCGATATTATTAGGCAGTGCCACTCCCTGCTTTGAAACCTTACAAAATGCAAAATCAGGTAAATATCGTTATCATCAATTATTAAAAAAGGCCGGGCACCAGTAAACAAGCAACCATTGAATTAATCGACCTAGCTCAACAACAAGTTGAAAATGGTTTATCCGGCCAACTGATTCATCAAATCAAAACTACCTTAGCCCGCGGTGAGCAAGTATTAGTATTTATTAATCGTCGTGGTTTTGCGCCGGCTATTGCTTGTAAAGAATGTCATTGGGTGGCGGAATGTACTCGCTGTAATCATCCTTATACCTTACATAAAAAACAACAGCTGCTAATTTGTCACCATTGTGCTCATCAAATGCGGGTGGTTAAACAATGCCAACAGTGTGGCAGTGTCCGTATGGCTGGCATAGGCCAAGGTACAGAGCAGTTAGAAGAACACTTACAAAGTTTATTTCCTGACTACCAAGCTATCCGAATTGATCGTGACAGTACTCGAAAAAGGTGAACTAGCGAAAATTTTACAAGAAGTTGCCGACAACAAACATCAATTGTTAGTGGGTACACAAATGTTAGCCAAAGGTCACCATTTTCCCAATGTGACTTTAGTGGCGGTATTAGATACTGACGGTGCTTTATTCAGTTATGACTTTAGAGCTTCGGAAAACCTCGCACAATTATTAATTCAAGTAGCGGGTCGTGCCGGACGAGCAAGTAAACCCGGTAAGGTGCTATTGCAAACACAATATCCTGATCATCCACTGTTGCAAGACCTTATCCATAATGGCTATCCACATTTTGCCGCACAAGCCTTAATTGAACGCCAGCAAGCCTTGTTGCCACCATTTTGCCATCAAGTCCTTATTCGGGCCGAAGCAAATTACCCTTCTTATCCTGAGCAGTTTTTACGCTCATTAACTGAGCAATACAATGATACTTGTATGGTGGCAGGTCCCATGCCGGCACCGATGGAAAAAAGGCTGGCAAGTTTCGCTTTCATTTATTAATACAAAGTAAAAACCGACGCGATTTACACCGCTATATTCACCAATTATTACACCATATTCCGGATAACCCGTTAGCGAAAAAGTCCGTTGGAGTTTAGATATTGACCCACAAGAATTGACTTGGTAAAAATAGTTACAACTTTTACTGATTTTTTTAAAAAACGCTTAGTTAAAATGAGAGCGAAATTTTCCCTTTAGTATATTTTCCATGGCTCATCAAGATTACGTTGCCCGCTCAAAGCAACAAAAAAACAAAAAACATAACCCTTATAAAAAAGCCCCTGCTGAGCCAAGTGGCATGTCATTTAAAGCTAAAGTTATCGCGGTTGTTACCGTGATCTTATTATTAGGCTTTGCTTTCGGTTTATGGTCAATTAAAGATAATGTACCTAGCTCAGCAACGGATCAACCTTCTACTCCTGTTGCTGAAACCATTAAAAAAACAGACAAAGTTGAAATTCCGGTTTTAATCAAGACGATGAATTTGACTTTATGAGTGATCTAAAAGAAAAAGAAGTTGAAGCCGGTAAATACGAAGTTAATGATCTAGGGCCTTTTTTAATGCAGTGTGGCTCCTTTAGAAAAACGCTCTCAAGCCGAAGCTTTAAAAGCCAACATTGCTTTTAGGTGGTATTTCTTCACAAAGTAAAACAAACCAATGGTAGTAATGGCCTGTGGTATAAAGTCGTGTTAGGCCCATACGAGCGAAAACGTCTGGAAAGCGACAAACACAAACTTTCACGCAACAAAATTAACGGCTGCCAAATTTGGTTATGGCGTTAATATTATTAGAACCACAGTTTATTACTTGAATTTTTAATAAGACCCCAACTTATTCTTCAATAGCATATGCTGGAAAATTTATACCAGCCAACTAATTGAGGTTTATTCGTGACTACAATTGTATCTGTAAGACGTAATGGTAAAGTTGCCATTGGTGGTGATGGCCAAGTATCACTTGGTAATACCGTAATGAAAGGTAACGCCCGTAAAGTTAGACGTTTATATAACGATAAAGTACTTGCCGGATTCGCCGGCGGTACAGCTGACGCATTCACCCTATTTGAGCGTTTTGAAAGTAAACTTGAAATGCATCAAGGTCATTTAACTAAAGCTGCGGTCGAGTTAGCCAAAGACTGGCGTAGTGATCGTGCACTGCGTAAGCTCGAAGCATTATTAGCTGTTGCCGATGAAACAGCGTCATTAATCATTACCGGTAATGGTGATGTTGTGCAACCAGAGCACGATTTAATTGCCATTGGCAGTGGTGGTAATTTTGCGCAATCAGCCGCCACCGCCCTGTTAGAAAACACCGAACTTTCGGCAAAAGAAATTGTTGAAAAATCATTAAAAATCGCGGGTGATATCTGTGTATTTACTTAATCATCACCACACTATTGATGAGTTGTAAGGAATTTTTATGTCTACCATGACCCCACGTGAAATTGTTCACGAACTTAATAACCATATTATTGGCCAAGACTCAGCAAAACGTGCTGTTGCTATTGCCTTAAGAAACCGATGGCGCCGTATGCAGCAATGAAGAGCTACGCACTGAAGTAACACCAAAAAACATTTTAATGATCGGCCCAACCGGTGTTGGTAAAACTGAAATTGCCCGCCGTTTAGCAAAATTAGCCAATGCGCCTTTTATTAAAGTGGAAGCGACAAAATTCACTGAAGTTGGTTATGTTGGCAAAAGAAGTTGAAACCATTATCCGTGATCTTACCGATATGGCGATTAAACTCACCAAAGAACAAGAAATGGCGCGAGTAAAACATTTAGCTGAGGAAGCTGCTGAAGAACGTATTCTTGATATTTTGCTCCCAAAACCACGTGATACTTTTGGCAATGAAGAAACCGCGGATAATAGCGCTACTCGCCAAGTTTTTCGTAAAAAATTACGTGAAGGCCAACTTGATGATAAAGAAGTTGAACTAGACTTAGCGGCACCTCAAATAGGTTTAGAGATCATGGCCCCTCCAGGTATGGAAGACATGACTTCACAGTTACAAAGCATGTTCCAAAATATGTCGAGTGAAAAAACCAAAAAGCGTAAGTTAAAAATTAAAGATGCATTTAAAGCACTACAAGAAGAAGAAGCGGCGAAGCTAGTTAATCAAGACGACTTAAAAGCCAAAGCGATTGATGCCGTTGAGCAAAATGGCATTGTTTTTATTGATGAAATAGACAAAATTTGTAAACGCGGTGAAAGCTCAGGCCCTGATGTTTCACGCGAAGGTGTTCAACGTGACTTATTACCTTTAGTTGAAGGCTCAACAGTTAGCACTAAACACGGTATGGTAAAAACTGATCATATTTTGTTTATTGCCTCTGGCGCTTTCCAAATGGCAAAACCATCAGATTTAATTCCTGAATTACAAGGCCGTTTACCGATTCGTGTAGAATTAGAAGCCTTATCGGCTAATGATTTTGTTCGCATATTAACCGAGCCTAATGCTTCGTTAACTGAGCAATATATTGCTTTAATGGCAACAGAAGGTGTTACGTTAAATTTTGCCGAAGATGGTATTGAAGCGATTGCCAAAGCCGCTTGGCATGTCAATGAAAACACTGAAAACATTGGTGCAAGAAGATTACATACCATGATGGAACGCTTAGTTGAAGAACTGTCTTTTTCAGCTAACGATAAATCAGGCGAAACATTCACCATTGATGAAAAGTTTGTTAATGGCGTATTAAGTGATGTTGTACAAAACGAAGACTTAAGCCGTTTTATTCTATAATAGCTATTCCATTAACTTTAACCTGAACTTAGGGTAAACATTATCCGAAGCTCAGGTTATACCATTCCGTATAAAGGAGTGCTTACTTAGAACGGTATGAGCAGCATTAAAACAAACAAAATTTGTGAAGATATAGTTATTCTACATCAAATAAATTTTGTGTAGTTATCATGGTGTCCATACGTTCCCAAAGGGCGAGTTTTAAAGGCTTATATACAGCGCTATTGATTTTGACAAGGTTCCCATATGGTTGTGGGACATTAGGGTAACGCAGGAGCAGTTACCGAGAATAACCATTCTCGGCTTTGTCTCCTGAGTCGCTCTACCTCCACCATCCATGGTTTCGTCTTCAATCAATGCCTTGCCTCTAAGCCTTTAAATTCTCGCTAAGCGAGCACTTTCTTATACGGATTGGTATTATTTATTCTGCTTTTTGCACAGGAAAAATTTATGACTACCATTACGCGTTTTGTTCTTCATACTAAAAGCCACAACTTAACAATTGAAACAAATCAACAAGAACAATGGCAACTTAGCTATGAATATTTACGGGTTTTTTCGCCCGCTCAAATAGCAAGTAAACAAGTAATTGGTAATAAAAAATTGGTGCAATTAAACACCATTGAAAATGTTGGTAAACATGGTTTTCGGTTAAATTTTGACGACAATCACAGCTGTATTTTCACCTTTGATGATTTTGTTAGTTTAACCACTAACCAGGAAAGGAATTGGCAGAAATATGAAGAATTATTAAGCAGTAATAAAATGACACGAGAAGCTAAGATAGACATAGTCAATCTATCCTAGCTTCTAGCTTCTAGCTTCTAGCTTCTAGCTTCTAGCTTCTAGCTTCTAGCTTCTAGCTTCTAGCTTCTAGCTTCTAGCTAATGATATCAAACAATAAAACGGCTTACTTCATTGTTTAATACCATCGCCTGCTGAGATAACTCTTCACTCATTTGGCCATTTTGTTTCGCTGATTCACCACTTTGTTCCGCAACATCACGAATAACTACCACGTGTTTGTTAACTTCTGAGGCAACCATACTTTGCTCATGAATCGCTGTTGCTATCATGGTATTCATTTCCATTATTGCTGTTACATCTTGGTTAATTTCTTCTAACATAGAGCCTGCGGAACTTGCTTGATCGGCACTTTCTTGTCCTTGAGTACGACAACTGGCCATATGTTCGACAATTTCTTTCGTGCGGCTTTGTAATGAAGCAATAATCGTTTCGATTTCTTTAGTCGAATCTTGCGTTCTGCTTGCTAAGGTTCTGACTTCATCGGCAACAACAGCAAAGCCTCGACCTTGCTCACCAGCACGAGCCGCTTCAATCGCCGCATTAAGTGCTAATAAATTGGTTTGCTCTGCAATACCACGAATGACATCTAATACCGAACCTATGGTATGGCTATCTTTCGCCAACTCATTAACAACAAGCTCAGACTCTAATAAGTTTTGTGATAATTGGTCGATCATTTCAATGGTATGAGTCACCCCTTCTCGCCCTTTTTCGGCATTTTGATTAGTTAGCTCTGCCTTTTGCGCTGCTTCATTGGTATTGGCGGCGATTTCATCTACCGTTGCCACCATTTCAGTCACTGCTGTCGCCACTAAGTCGGTTTGTTGTATTTGTTCATCAACACCACGGTTAGCTAAATGAATATTTTCAGATAAACTTTGTGTTGCTTGATTAACGGTATTAACCGAATGATTCACTTCAACAATTAAGTTTCTAAAATTTCCTAACATTTGGTTAAATACTTTACTCATATCACCAAGTTCATCTTGATTAGTGATCTTAACTTCTTGCGATAAATCATTATCATCAGCAATTTTTTTCATGGTATTTTTCAAGGTATCAATACTATTAGTAATATTTTTACCAATTAACACAGCTGGCACAATTGTCACTAAAGCGATAATAATAAAGAATAAAAGTGATAGGTTTTTAACAAAGGCAGCATGTTCGGAAACCGACTGTAGAGATTTTTCAACAAGCTTATCAAGGCTAGTATCAACTTTATGTACGGTTGCTCGCATTTCACCTAGAATGCCAAGATCTGCCGTTAAGCCTAGTTCTATTTGCGCTTGTGCTAAATTACCAAAAGAATGTTGATATGCTTCTAATAATTCAACAATATCCGTTTTAAGGTTACTCGCTAAATCACTATCATTAACATCATCTATCAACTGGCTAGTATTATTGCTTAAACGAGTAATATATTTTCATCATTACGTAACATGAAATCTTTTTCGTTACGTCTTAATTGCAGCATACCACTTAATAAGAAATAATCTTGTGTACCAATTTTTTCTTCAACATTATGAACTTTAGTACGTAAATCACCATATAAACCATCTTGGGAGTTAAACCAATGCGTTTTTGTAACTCCGCAAACGCAGTGAAATGCTGAGCATATTCCCTTAAGACATTTTTTAACGTATTGGTTTCTTGCTGCTGAATATTAAGATCATCAAAAGCATTCGCTAGGCTTCCTAAATCTCTTTTAAGTAAGTTAGCCATTTTTTGATTAAAGTGATCAAAGTATTTTAAATCTTTTCGCGCTAAAAAATCTTTTTCATCTCGTCGCAACTCAAGTATGGTACTTTTACTTCACCAATTAACCGAGATAGCTCTAACTCTTTTTTCGAAGAACTTACCGAATATAGCAGTAGTAACAACATGCATACGATAGACACCAATACGACACTCGTATTCGCGTATAATTTGTGTTTAATTAACATAGTTTTAACTCATTTAAATGATCAGGATCCTTATCAATTGAGAGTATAGACAAAAAACTAATTATTCGAAATAAAACCTTAATTTTATTTACGTTTTAAATACTTAGCTAAAACCTCTTCCGTTAACGGCTTAGCAATATAAAAGCCTTGTACGGCATCACAGCCAATGGTTCGTAATAGTTCAAGCTGGTCAGCATCTTCAACCCCTTCAGCTAGCACGCGCTTTCCTAAACCATGGGAGAGTTTAATCATTGCTTTAACAATCGTAACATCCGAATCATTTTTACAAACATACTGAATAAAACTCCGATCAATTTTGATTTTATCTATTGGTAAATCACGCAAGTATGCTAATGATGTATATCCAGTACCAAAATCATCGATTGAGACTTTAATTCCCATATTTTGCAGTTGCACTATGGTATCCATGGCACTGTTAATATCCGTCATTACAACACTTTCGGTGATCTCTAATTCCAAACATTTCGCCGGAATATCGTATTTAAATAATAACGACTGAATACGGCTAACCAATTGCGGATCTTGAAACTCTACCGCTGTGATATTAACCGCCACATTAATACGGCGTTGATAAGTTTGGCTCCATTGAGCTATTTTTTCACAGCTTTTTCTAAAACATACTCATCTAACTGACTATTTAAATTAAGAGCATCAATATCATTTAAAAAATCACCTGGGTATAACAAGCCTTTTTCTGGATGCTGCCAACGGATCAGCGCTTCAACTCCTTCTAAACGGTTAGTAATCAAATTCAGCTGCGGTTGAAAATATAAAATAAATTCATTATTGCCCAGTGCTTTGCGTAATTCGGTTTCCATAGTTAATAAATGTCGACCTTGTGTTTCCATGCCGGATGCATAAACAACCGTATCAAGTTTTTCATTAACCGAATGAAAGAGTGCTAGATGAGCTTTTTGTAATAAGTCTTCCGCCTTAGTACCATGATCAGGATAAAGACAATAACCTAATCGGCACTGTAAGGTGATTTCTTTATTATCATGTAAATAATTACGACCTAATAATTCATGAATATGCCGTGTTGCTTTGTCAATTTGCTCATCATCAAAAAACTCAATACAAAAGACAAAAGCATCACCACTTAAACGACCCACAATACTTGGCAATAGCACACTTTGACTAAGCCGATCAGCTATTTCTCCTAAAATATAATCTCCTGTGCTTAAACCGTAGCTATCATTGATAAACTTAAACCGTTTAATATCAATTAAAAACAGCGCAATACGGGCATTATTATTATCCGCGTTAACAATGGCTTCAGGTAAAGTTTCTAACACCTGATCTCGATTCATCACTCCCGTTAACGGATCGTGTTTACCTAAGTATTTTGCTCTGTTTATCGCCAAAATAGCACTTTTTCGTTCCGTCCCTTGCATCCATATCAACATTGAAAAACCCAACACTGCATGGCTTGCTACATCAAAATAAGGTAATGCTTTAATGATTTCTCGAAACACGTCTTCGGTCAAAAAAACAATTGATGAAAAAGAAACAGCAAATAACGTATGCCGATGATCAAACTTAACACCATGATTATTTTACCGGCGAAAAAAAACGGAGCATGCACTAATAATAAAAAGACTGCCGCTTAAAAAATGCACAAAAAAAATACGGCAATCTTTCTCTTAAATAAAAACGGTTAAAAATAGCTAAGGCTCAAAAAGCATAAAAAGTCGCAGAAAATACCGCAACAATAGCGATTATCGCGTAACTCAATGTTAAATATTGACGAGAAAAATCCTTTTTTAACTTAACGGCAAACAAACCTTGAATAAACAAAAAAACAAAAAGGTATAAAAATAATTGATGAAAGATGGCAAAGATAACGTCGAAATGATGATATTGGAATTATCTTGCAGACTTAGTTCAATCGCTAAGGTAGTGTAATTTAAACTCAAAGACAACAAACTCAGCATCCAGAGTTTGACATATTGACGACCAAACCCTTGATAAAACAGCCACAAAAAAAGGTCAGAATGAGAAAAACAATCCCTTGACTAAAATACAAAAAAGGTTGGGCTAAAAAATATACCGACATTAAACAGGCACTTTTTATTCATTATTATTATGTATAAATAATTAAATAGGTTTTTCTTGTTAAATACAAGCAAGGTATTTTTTAATAAAAATTAAACAAGCGGTTGTACCTGAAACTTAGCACGTTATACTGGCGTTATACATTACCTCCTCCAGTAAACTATTTGAGAGTCAATCATGGAATATAACACCTCTGAATTATGTAATATTTATGCCGAACTTATTGATGTTGTCGAGCCTATTTTCAGTAATTATGGTGGTAGAAGTTCATTTGGTGGTAGCGTTGTCACCATTAAGTGTTTTGAAAATAACGGCTTAATTTGCCAAGCAGTTGAACAAGATGGTGAAGGTAAAGTACTGGTGATTGACGGCGGAGGTTCATCTCGCCGAGCATTAATTGATATTTATATTGCCGAAGCCGCAGCAAAAAATAATTGGGAAGGTATTGTTTGTTATGGCAGTGTCAAAGACGTTGATGCTTTAGAAGATGTTGATATTGGTATTCAAGCACTGTTATCAATTCCGGTAAGCGCAAGCGATAATTTAGAAGGTGAAACTGACGTACCCATTAATTTTGCCAGCGTATCAATATTACCTGATGATCATATTTATGCTGACAACACCGGTATTATTTTATCTCCTGACCCTCTCGATATAGAATAGACTCTTAATTTAGTGTTTCCTTACCTTAGCGTTTTCTACTACTTAAAAAGCGAGCTCATTGCTTTCACTGATAGAAAACGCTAATAACAACACTTTTATCTAATACTTCACAGAATTCAATTAATGATCAGCCACAAAAAATACTTATTAGTTTTTCTCATTATATTTACACATCTCATTATTAGATTTATTTTTTTTGTCACACTCAAAGGGCCGGTTTTTAATTGAAGAAAAATTTAAAGTAGCACATTTTTTTACTCATTTATTTATTGCGTTTAGCTCATTAATTGTTTGTTGGTTAACAGTGCAATTTCGTCAAGCTTATAAAAGTGGCAAACTTAAATTACACGACAATGTTTTAATGTTGTGTTCATTATGTTTAGCCGCTTCCATTTATTTGGTTTTATTTTAAAACTAAAAAACGTCAAACTCTCATTTTTTCTTTGAACAGATAATTATCAAATTTAATCTTGTAATAGTAAAGAATAAAAAACCGCGATGTTCGCGGTTCTTGATTGCGCTTATTTAGCTGTCGCTCCTAACTTTTATTTTAACCCTATATTTTGTAGCCATTGCTCAAAATCTAATAAATTGCTTGGCAAAATAACTTTGCGATCTTTTTGGCTTAGTCCTTCAAGCTTCCGTAAGTATTGCTCTGATAATTGCATTTCTATCGCTTTGTCACCGCCCGGCTGTTCTATAGCAACAGCAACCTTACTAATGGCATTACTGGTGGCTTTAGCAATAGCTAAAATTTCAGCCGCTTTACCTTCGGCAGCATTAATTCGTCGCTGTTTTTCACCTTCAGAAATATTAACCATTTCCATTTTTAAACCTTCTGAGCGATTAATCCGACTAGCTTTATCACCTAAACTTTTCGCTAAAATAGCACGGCGCTCTCGCTCAGCATTTACTTGCATTTCCATAGCATTTTTTACCGTCAAAGGGGGCGAAATATTTTTATTTCGTACCTATGTACCCGTATACCCCAACTTTCGCCAGCTTTATCTAATACTTCAACCACCTTTGCACTTATAACATCGCGCTCTTCAAAAGTGCGATCTAAATCAAGCGTACCAATGACTGAACGTGTCGTAGTTTGTGCTAACTGCATAGCGGCAAAACGATAATCGGTAATGCCGTAACTTGCTTTAACTGGGTCAATCACTTCAATATAAATAACGCCATCAACTTCAACATAAACCTCATCTTTTGAAAAACATTCTTGCGGTGGTACATCAATAGTTTCTTCTTTTAAATCTTGGATAAAAGCGACCGATCCAATAAACGGCAACAGTAAAAAGCCGGCTTCTAAAAGTACCGCGATATTTACCTAAGCGTTCGACAACATAAGCTGATTTGGTTGGTACCAAACAAATAGATTTAATGACTTTATAAGCAAGAATGAAAAAATAGTACCCCATACCGCCATGACAAAATAATCTAACTGTTGTGCATTAATAGGTATCATAACTGACCTCCTGATTTCACCGACGCCGCATTGGTGACTTTTTTCCATGCCGCTAAAAAATCCATCTAATTTTGCTAATTCAGTGGGTAACACAGACACTTCGGCCGTTTTTAAAATATCCCCGTTTGCTGAATAAATAATTCTAACAAGCGCATTTTTATTGCTTTATCGCCACCGGGTTGATTAGCCGCAGTTGAAATTAAATTAATACCTTCTGTGGTGGCATCGGTGATTATTTCAATTTCAGCCGCTTTACCGTGCGCTTCATTAATTTGTCGTTGTTTATCACCTTCTGACAAATTAATTGCTTCTTGGCGCTGACCTTCTGATAAATTAATAGTGGATTCACGCTCAGCTTCCGCTAAGGTAATTTCAGCACGTTTTTGGCGCTCCGCTTCCATTTGTTTTTCTAAGGTATGGATAACATTATCTGATGGAATAATATTACGTACTTCATAACGTAGTACTTTAATACCCCAAGGATCAGAGGCTTTGTCAATTTCTCTGACGATGGTTTCATTTAAGGTGTCACGTTCTGAGAAGGTTTGCCCTAAGTTCAATTTACCAATTTCTGAACGCATGGTGGTTTGGGCTAAGTTCACACTCGCTTTACGGTAGTCTTCAATACCATAACTTGCTTTCATGCCATCCATAACTTTGATATACACTAAGCCATCCACGTTAATTTGGATGTTGTCACGGGAAATACAGCTTTGCGCTGGAATGTCTAAAACTTGTTCTCGAACATCATGACGATAAGCAACACGGTCTACGAATGGAATTAAAAAGTGTAACCCGGGTTCCATCACCGCTTTAAATTTGCCTAATCGTTCAATAATTGCTACTTCTCGCATTGACACGATCAGCACAAGTTTTAATACAATAAATAAAATGACTAATAAGCTAAAAGTCAAAATAGCTAACATAGTTTTCTCCTTTTCTATGCTGTAAAAAATGTAGTTTGCTGGTGTTATACCGTTCCGTATAAAGAAGTGCTCACATAAAACGGTATGGTATTAAATAACTTCAACAACCAATGAAATATTATCTTTGCAAATAATACGAACTTGCGTACCGGCAGGAATTTCAGAACCATCACCAAGCGCACTCCAAGTGGTACCTTGAAATTCAACACGCCCTTTTTTCTCACCAGGGCCAATATTTTCAAGCACTTGCACCTCTTGACCAAAAATATCTAATTCTTCATGGACGTTGCCAATGGTTTCATCAGATTTAAATATTTTTTTTGTGAAATAATAAATCACAAAAAACAAAATTGAGGCTATTAAAAACCAAGCCGTTAACACGGACACCCAAGTTTCTAAAAAGTTTAACCGTAAACCTAAAGTAACTAATAAGGATGAAATTGATAAATTCAGCGAAATCCCTCCTGGTAAAATAAACTCGGCGACGCCAAAAATGATCGCCAGTATTAGCCAGGTTTCATACATCATCAAATAATCCATGATTTACCCCTCCGTATTTACTTTCTTCTTTTTTAACGCCAAATACCAAAAAACACCTTCAAATAAAATGCCCAGCACAAACAAAGCGACAATGCCTGATTTACTCGCTGCTCCCATAAAAAAAATGGCGATAAATAACACTATAATTAACAGCAACCAACGTTTTAAAAAATTATTCATCATTGTCCCTCCGCTAAATCACTGATTATTTAAGCTACACCTAATGACATATTATGTCAAAGTATAGCGTGAATTATTTTCATCTGCTGTACAATTAATTTGATATTGATTAGTCTAGGAGGGTTGTGGATGTACTTATAGGCTAGATATGGAAGAGTTACCTTTTGCTCACATGAAGAACAGTATAAAAAACGCTTGTTTTTTGCTTTTTGCTTTATGCTGTTTTCCAACACAAGCAGCTGAAAAATTTAGTTTTATTGAATACAACGCCGCTTTTGTTTTAGGCTTATCACTACCCCTCATCATTATTGCTTTTGTAATAAGAGAACGTATCATCAATTCGTGGTGGTATCTGGTATTATTAGGTGCATCACTGTTAACTATTTTTTATCAATTAACCGTTTCTCCTGAGCAGCTTAATAAAGCGTGTATAGTGCCAGCGCTATTTTTATCCTATTAATTTCAATTCAACCTCGAACCGGCTCTTTAAGCAAAGATAATAAAATTGAACAGGTTTTGTGGTGTAATTATTTTACTTTACTGATCACCATACTGTTTTTAACACATACATGGTTTATTGAACTCGTCTCTGATCATTATTTGTGGGCTGCACTTTCTGGTACCCTTGTTGTTACTAGCTTTATTCGCCTTAGTAGCATTAACAAGGTCCATCAACAAGATACTTTTCGCTATCATTTTTTATGGTTATTAACCATAATGTTTAGCACTTTAGTATTTATGCAACCGCACTGGCAGCTATCCATTTATTCTATTGTGGTAACAGGTGTTGCATGTTATCTCGTCTCTTTTATTAACTACACTTGGTTATTAACTTCAAAAGTCACTAAACGGGTAAAAAAAGAATTAGAAGATAAATACGCCCCACAAATTAACGAACTAAAAAACTTATCGCGAGATGCAATAACCAACCTGCCATCTCAAGCACAAGCGCTTAAATGTTTTGAACAACAGCTCGCCAATAAAGAAAGCTATCAATACGCAGTCATTGTTTTTAAACCGATAAACTTTGCCAAAGTAAATCATTTATTAGGTCACCATAACTCCGACTTATTATTATTACAGCTCGCTTATTGTTTGCAAAAGCAAGTTGAAAAAAAACTTGAACTGATCAATTTTGATATTGAAAATCATCCCGTTAGAATTGCCCGTTTATCAAGCTTGCAGTTTATTATTATTTTAGATTTATCAACGGCAGAGCATGCACCTGAAGAATATGTTAAAGAACTATGCCGCAACTTATCTGAAGCCGTTCCCGATGCTATTAGCTTCAAAAAAGTTTTTCGTTAAACTTTGAATTAGCGTTTGGCGCCGATTATTTCAACCAAAAATCGGCTGATATCAACCAATGTATTGCTTGGGCTTGTGATGCTTTAATGGATGCCGAAAACTCTCGACAAAGTTTATCTTTTTTCAACCACCAAAAAAATCACTACTCCGAAGATAAGCTATTAAAAATGGAGCAATTAAAACAAGACTTACACGCTGACAAGTTAGTTTGGCAGTGTCAACCTCAAATTAATATCCATACTAAGCAAATCGCCGGTATCGAGTTAAGTGTATACTGGCCACAAAGTAATAATGAACTCCATCGCTTAAATGACTTTTATGAACTTGCCGAAAACAGCGGAGAGCTTTATCACTTAATTAAATCCATGATCATCAAGGCCTGTCAGATTGTTGCTAATAACAAACAACAACAAGGCATTGAAATACCAATCACTATCGATTTTTCCTGTTTGGATTTATTTGAAGATACCCTTGTTGAATTTATCGATGGGCAAATTTCAAAGCATCATATCAGTGCTGAACTTATTATTATTGAGATCCCTGAGGCGGTAATTTCATCAGCCAGCGATCGCGCTAAATCATTAATTTTTCAATTGCGTAGTATTGGTGTTGGCATTGCTATTGATGATTTTTCCGGTAGTTATGAGTCGCTAAGGTATTTACGCAAACTAACCGTAAAACAACTAAAAGTTGACTGCGGTTTATTGATGATTAATGAAGATCGGCAAACTGAAAAGGCCATTATTAATGCCTTGATTAACCTTGGTAAGGTTATGCATATTCCAATAGTTGGTTTTAATATTAATAACGGCGCAACGTTACAAATACTCGACGAAATCGGTGGAACGTTAGCACAAGGCAATATCATTTCACCTAATATCGACGAGTCCCAGTTAACCCCTTGGATCCAACATTGGCAGCAGTCAAATCCATAAAGTAACAGAAAAATAATAGCGGAAAAGTTTAAGTATTAACGATAGCCGTTAACCAACGGCTATCGTTCCTACTAAATACTGTACCGCTTTACCTGATACCAATACGCGATCATCATGTATTTGGCATAATAAATGACCACCACGTTTTGAAGCTTGATAAGCAGTTAGTTGTTGTTTATTTAACTGCTCAGCCCAATAAGGTGTTAAGCCCGCGTGAGCTGAACCGGTAACCGGATCTTCATCACCACCATTAGCTGGCCAAAAATAACGAGAAACAAAATCATAATCATGGCTATCGGCTGGTGCAGTTACCATGACATCAAAAGGTGCTAACGTCTTTAATAACTCACTATCAGATTTAACGGTTCGTACCGAGGTTTCATCTTTTAAAACCACCAAATAAGCTTGTTGATTTTTGAGCACTTGCTCAGGCTTTATCGATAAACCATCAAGTAAAGCGGCAGGAATAGTACTAACTGGTTCAGGTTTGCGACTAGGAAAGTTCATTTCAATATAGCCATCAGCCGCTTGCTTAACGGTAACAGTGCCAACCGCTTTAGCTGAAAAAACCAGTTGTTCACAACCTGGGTTTTGTTGAAATAAAACATAAGCTGACGCTAAAGTCGCATGGCCACAAAAGTCGATTTCAGTCAGCGGTGAAAACCAACGAATATGATAAATACCTGCATCATCTTTAACCACAAATGCCGTTTCAGAGAGATTGTTTTCACTGGCTATTGATTGCATTAAATTCTCATCTAGCCAAGTATCCGTAATAATAACAGCGGCTGAGTTACCCTTAAAAACCTGTTCAGTAAAGGCATTAATAAAATAAACGGTTAATTCCATTGTTCTCTCAATTTTTAATTTATTGATATTGTTAATTTATTGTCTTTTTCTGTGTTAACTTTTTTTGCTAACCAAGCCAATAAGTCATCATATTGATACTGATAAGCTAACCAATCACGAGTACGCTCACCAAGCACTTGTCGAATATCGTGAGTCTCATTGTCTTGTGTAAAGCTAGGGTGGTATTAATTGTAAGGCTGTTGCCGCGGCCTGATAAAAATCAGCCTTGGTGGCTTTAGTTTGGCTGACCCCAACAAATATTTTCTGGTTAATATCATGTGCAATTAATTTAGCGAGCAAACCAATACAATCTTCGCGATGAATTAAGTTAACCGCACTCTTGCCGCCAGCAAGTCCGACTTTTCCGGCTAAGAATTTACCCGGTTTTCGATCTTCTGCCACTAAGCCTGCTAAACGTAAAACCTGACCTTGTCCTGAAAAATTAACTACTGCTTGTTCTGCTTGCCCTAGAATTTGGGATTTTTCATTTGTTAATGCCAAAGGCGTTAATTCATCAACCTGACCATGTAAGCCTTGATAGACACCAGTAGAGCTAATTAAAATGATTTTTTTTACCTGTCCAGCTTCTGCTTGTGAAATGATGTTTTGAATATTATTGGCATAATCTTTCCGCCCTTGTTTAAAACCTGGCGTAATAGCAATAACAAGAATATCCTGTTGAAAAATAGCTAAGGATAAATCAGCTTGTGGCTCAGTTACATCCGCCGACATTTTAAGAAGCTCACAGTCAAAACCCGCTTGCTGTAATACTTGTTGCTTTTCAGGTGTTCTAACCGTAACTTTTACTTGATATTGATTAGTTATTAAATAGCTAGCCAGTGCTTTACCAAGCCAGCCACAACCAATAATTCCCACTGTTGGCAGTGTCATGTAGTTCCTTAAATTAAATCAGTTTTTTAAAACACTTTGACTATGCTTAATGAATAATCAATAGTGAAAATATTTAGGACATAATCGTTATTCAATGAAACTCTTACCCCATATAAAACAAGGCAATGTCCTTCATTTTCTGCGTTCTCCGACAATGTCTGTCACCGTAATGGAAAATCAGCATTATCGCTGGCTAACCTTTGATAATACGGTGCAAAGTATTATGTTAAAGCGCATTCCTAACAAGCTGCCATTACCGCACCAAATTGCCCTTTGTTTACCGTTATTATGGTATTCACCACAGCAAGTTGTGGAATTAGGTTTAGGTGGTGGTAATTTGTTACGTTTTATTCAGCAAGTAAATCGCCATAGCCAACTTATCAGTGTGGAACCTGAACCCGAGGTTATTAAAATATTCCAACAGTTTTTTAATCCCAACAGCTGTGATGTGACATTAGTCAATAATACTGCTCAGCATTTTCTTCACTCAGCCACAATGAAAACAAGCGATTGGTTAATCTGTGATGTTTATCCCGATATCACCGCCTTAACCGAAGTGTTAGCTATTTTACCTTACAATGCTCAACTCAAGGTAATATCCATAAATCTCCCTAATTTCCCAGAAGAAAAAATTGAACAGGTATTAGCGCAATTAGCACAATGGAAAGACAGTTATCATATTCGCTATTTTGAAGTGCCTCACTATACAAATATCATCATCCACTTAGTGGTTAAATCATTAAACATTTCAGCCGTTATTAAAAGTAACTTACCCCATTATCAACAAAAGCGTTGGCAACAGCTCTGGCAATACGGCAAACAATTATAATTAACCTGAACTCGGCATAACGTAATAACGGGATAACTAAATGGTCAGTTGAAAAGTCACTGGACCATCATTTAATAAACGTACTTTCATATCTGCTCGAAAAACACCGGTTGGAACATTAAAACCTTGTTGGCGCAATTGTGCCGTAAAATATTGATATAGTTTATCGCTGAATTCCGGCTTAGCCGCATTGGTAAAGCTCGGTCGCATGCCGCGAGTTGTATCAGCAGCTAAGGTAAATTGCGACACCACCAGAATATCACCACCAACCTGTTTCACGTTTAAGTTCATTTTTCCTTGGTCATCTTCAAAAATTCGGTAACCGGCAATGCGCTCAGCCAAACGCTTGGCTTTCGCTTCGGTGTCATCGGGTTCTATTGCTAATAACACTAAAATACCTTGCTCAATTTCACCGACAATTTGCTTGTCTACTTCAACACTTGCTTCACTAACTCGTTGTATTAAGGCAATCATTCATCTAATTCTGCAATAAAATTTGCCATAGTATCGGTGGCTTTACAAAAAGCATCAATAGTATGTTGTTCAAAACCACTATGACCGGCACAAGGTAAAATTTGCAAATGCGCGTTTTTCCATACTTGCGCTAATAAATCCGCCTGATGAAGTTGGCATACCATATCGTAACGGCCGTGAAGAATAATAGCAGGCAAATGTTTAAAGTTTTCTACTTGTGATAACAGGGGTTCGGCTAAAAAGCAGTTGTTAACAAAATAATGATTTGAAACCTGCGCCATGCATAACGCTTGATGTGAGTCTTCAATATGTGACAAAGCTTTTGCTGAATGTTCAATAGATGACAATAGTGACTCCCAAATGCACCATGCTTTGCTAGCCGCCACTTTTAATAATTCATTGTCTGATGTTAATAAATCTTGATAGCCTAATAAGGGATCGGTCAATTGCTGATCATTTAATAATTGGGTAAAGTCACGATAATATTTTGGGAAAAATAAGCTGCACCTTGCTTTTATAAAGCCAGTCATACTCTTCTTGCGTACCTAAAAAATACCTCTAAGCACAAACCACGGATCACTTGATGATGCTCAGCCGCATAAGCTAAGGCTAATGTTGTGCCCCAAGAGCCACCACACACTAACCATTTATTGATATTTAAATGCTGTCGAATTTTTTCTATGTCTGCAATTAAGTGGTTTAAAGTATTGTTTTCAATTGACGGTGAAGGTGTTGAACGGCCACAGCCACGTTGGTCAAATAAAATAATATGGTACTTTTCAGGATCAAAATAACGTCGTACGTGCTCTGAAGCACCACTACCTGGGCCACCATGGAGATAAACAACCGGAATGCCTTTATCATTACCCGAGCATTCAACATAAAGCTCATG
This sequence comes from Alteromonadaceae bacterium, assembly GCA_038141035.1. GTDB lineage: Bacteria > Pseudomonadota > Gammaproteobacteria > Enterobacterales > Alteromonadaceae > JALZUE01. Next base: position 40,226 of record JAYQHI010000049.1, on the reverse strand, counting down.
ACCATCTCCCACAGGTAATTGAAATGACTGATTGACCGATATTTTCGGGTATAAGGTTCTGGTCATAATAATGAAGCGCGCCTAATTATTTGTTGTTTCATTAGTTTAGCTGCTTTTTGTTGAGTTCGCTGCCTCTTGTATTGAAACCGTTAAGACAGCGCCAGATAAAACAATTAACCAAGATAAATACACCCAAAGAAACAAAATAGGAATAGTTGCTAAGGCTCCATAAATCGCTTGATATGAAGGTAATTGCAAAACATAAAAAGCAAAAACTTTTTTCGCTATTTCAAATAACAAAGCGGCAAAACAAGCACCAACTAAGGCATATTTAAGTGGCACATCTTTATTGGGCACAACTAAATATAAAAAACAAAACGCCACCACCGAAACAAAAAACGGTAGGATAAATAAAAAAGCATTACTGATACCACTGGTGTCAACTTGCTCGCCAGCAACTAACGACAAAATATAAGACGATAACGCCAAGCTCATACTAATAAGTACAGGGCCTAAAGTAAGTACTAACCAATACATAGAGAATGAGACAATTAAACGACGTTTTTCTTTAATTTTCCAAATATGATTTAAACTTTTATCAATGGCTGAAATTAATAATAAGGCAAATAAAAATAAAAAAGATAAAGCGACCACGGACATTTTTGAGGCATTTTGGACAAAGCCTGTCATATGTTCACGAATAAGATCCCCCTGAAGTGGGTAAAAAATTACCATAAACAAAACTTTCCATCGCTTCTCTAACGTCAGCAAACAGTGGAAATGCTGTCATCACAGAAAACATTACAACCAATAAAGGCACTAACGACATCAAACTCACATAAGCTAGATAGCCGTGCCGTAATATGAATACGATCTTTTTTAATGCGGTAAATATAATCGTTAACTACATCAAAATAAAAGCTTGGAATGTAATTCAATAATTTCGCCAACATAAATATCCTACATAGCTTAAGGCCGTAACCATTGTTGAACCTTTAGCTTGGCGCTAATGATAAAACACCTATATTTTAGCCATTTCAAAAAAAGAATTGCGTACGTTTTTATCATACTTTTTGAGATAGCACTCGTGCCAATAAGCATAACGTTAATCTCCTTTTTTTTACGAGACATATAGTGGTATTTATGAGATGCTCTAATTTCAATATTTACGTAAAAGCTCTGTTTTTTTTCCGTTAAGAAACATTGACTAAACATGATATACCGTTAAGGAGACAAAAATGGCTCTACACCAAACGATCTTTAAGCGTTCTGCTTTATATCTTGCATTAACTTCCAGTTTTACTGTCAGTAATTTTGTTGTTGCACAACAACAAAATGCAATGCAAGGCATAGAGCGCATTGAGGTTACTGGTTCGCGTCGTTCGTCAAGCGTACAAGAAGCGCCATTAAATATCACCGCACTTGATGCCGATATTATGGCCGACCAAAATATCACTCAATTATCTGATATCGCCCGTTGGGTTCCTGGTTTAACCATTCCAGACCAAGGCGGCTATTACAGTTCGCCTATTATTGTCCGTGGTCTTAATACTAACGCTTCAAACCCCGGTAGCGATGGTGGCACGGTTGCCACTTATGTCGGAGAAATACCGCTCGACATCGACATGAAAATTCTTGATGTTGAAAGAGTTGAAGTACTGATAGGCCCTCAAGGCACCTTATATGGCGCCGGCACCTTAGGTGGTGCGATTCGTTATTTACCAAAAAAGCCAATTTTAGATGAAACATCCGGCTCAATTTATGGCGATGTTTTTTCAGTCAAAGAAAGTTCAGACACTGGCGGTGAAGCGGGTTTTATTTTTAACCAACCTCTTGTTAACGACAAATTAGGTTTACGAGTTGCCTTTAATTATTTAGATGACCCCGGTTATATTGATTATAATTACCTCCTTAAAACACCCGGTGTTTCACTAGCAGATCCTGATTGGAATGATCCCGTAGCAGTTACTGAAAACTTAACTAGCAAACAAGACATTAACCACCAAAAAACAACTACAGCTCGCGCTACTTTACGCTGGCAAGTCAATAATAATGTTGATGCAAATTTAGCTTACCTTTATCAAAAAGATGAATTTGGTGGCCGCGGTATCAGCCATTACCAAAGCCTGAGTGATGACAACCCATTAGCACAGCAAATTGGCAAGTATGATGGTGCCTATCGCTACCTTGAGCCAAAAGAAGCTGAGAGTTCATTATTAAGTTTAGAAGTGGTTGCTGATTTAGGTTTTGCTGAGCTGACTTCTGCCACAGGTAAATCAAGTGCTGAATCAAGCTACCAACGTGATCAAACTGACCTACTAATTCGCTTGGATTATAGCTACGAAGAATTCCCAGCATTTTCAGCTTTCACCCGTGATACCGATGAAGCGGACTCATTTACCCAAGAACTCCGTTTAGTGTCAAAAAATCAATCAAGGTTTTCATGGATCATTGGCGGTTATTACAATAATTTTTAAATTTTTCTGAGTTGGCGAAAGAATTTACTCCAGGCTTTAGTCAATTTGCCGTTGATAATTTTGGTGGTGAGCAAATCAGGCCAGATGAATTGGAATATATTGCCCCTAGTCGCACTGAAACCACTGAAAAAGCATTATTTGGCGAATTAAACGTTGAATTAACAGAGCAATTAAATATCACCTTAGGTGCTCGTTTTTACAAATATAAATCAAGTTACGCTGCGGATTCCGATTTACCTTTATATAATACCTTATATGAAGGAGCAGGACCTACCGATATTGATTTAGCTCTTGAAGATATTAAAGTTGAAGATGATGGTAATTTATTTAAGCTGAATGTCAGTTATCAAAATACTTCAGATGTTTTATCTTACTTTACTATCAGTGAAGGTTTTAGATTAGGAGGGTCAAACGGTACGCCGGCATGCCCCGATAATATCGACGACATTGAAAGGCAAATAATTTGTGCACTGCCATATGAATACGCTTATACGCCAGATACCACTACCAACTATGAAGCTGGACTAAAAAGTAGCTGGCTTAAAAATAAATTTCATTTTAATGCCGCACTTTATTACGTAGAGTGGGATGATGCTCAAGTGTCTTCGAGCACAGAAAATGGCCAATCTCCCATCACTATTAATGCCGCTAAAGCAGAGTCTAAAGGTCTAGAAGTTTCCACTCGCGCAGCTATTCATGACAACATTATGGCTTACGCAACCTACGCTTATACAAAAGCTAAGCTGTCAGAAGACGCTATATTGTTAGACGCCTTAGCAGGTGATAGATTACCTGGTACGGCCGAACATCAGCTTTCATTTGGCTTAAACTATAATACTGAACTTTATGATGATTACCTCTTAGATGTAAATTATGGCTTAACTTACCAAAGTGATGTTTATACTAGTGTTGGATTAAGCGACAGTGGTGAAAAGTTACCAAGCTACGCATTGAGTAACCTATCAGCAAAAAATAACTAAAGATGAATGGACAGCTATTCTTTATATTGACAACTTGTTCGATAAATACGCGTATACATCAGTGAGCAAAACAAGTCTATAATCACAGATGCAACCAATGGTTATGATATGCAAAGAAATTATGGTCACTACATTGAGACCCAAGAACAATTGGCTTACGAGTCACTTATAATTTCGACTTATAATTGCAACCATAAAACCTAACATTACTTTTAACAAAAGGCATTGTATGATCACAATGCCTTTTTATTTTCTCTGTATACCAAACGATTTAACATGACTGATCAAATTGCCGTTTTACATCGCCAAGCACAACAAGCACTTAATCAACAAGATTACCGTTTGGCGCATCAATGTTTAATCAAGATATTAGCGATAGATAAGTATTTTGCTGATGGCTATTTTTTATTGGGGATCATCGCCAGCTGTCATAATAATCTCACCAAAAGTATACAACTTATTGAGCAGGCTCATCTTTTACAGCCTGACAACACCGAATACATTGGTTATTTAGCCAAACATTATGCATTAAATAACCAAGCCGTTTTAGCAAAAAATACATTAGATAAATTAGCCCAGCTTCCGATAACAAGCGCCATCGTTCTCGACACCATTGGCGTTGCTTTTAGTCGTATTGGTTTACACCAGCAAGCGGTTGATTATTTCCAACAAGCAGTTAAATTAAAACCTACTAATCAAGATTTTCAATTTAACTTAGCAGCATCATTAAAATTTTCAGGAAAATTTCAACAAGCACGAGCGCATTACCAACAAACGATAGCGCTTAACCCACATCATTATAAAGCCCACGCCGCCCTTTCAAGTTTAGGTGGTATAACGGCAGAAAATAATCATCTTGAGCAACTAACGTTATTATTTAATGAGTTAACTAACCCAGACGATAAACTCTATATCGGCCATGCGATGGCACGTGAATACGAAGCCTTGAAAGATTTTGATAACAGCTTTTGATGCCTTAGTTGCCGCGAAAGCCGATAAACTATCCTCACTCGATTATTCGCTCCAAGATGATCAAACAATGTTTGATAGCATTATGGCAATGTTTGCTAACGATCATGACAAGTTATTCAACGCGAACAGCCATAATACGAATCAACACAATCATGAAGCATTATTTGTTGTTGGTATGCCAAGAACCGGTACAACCCTCGTTGAGCGAATTTTGTCAAATCATCAAGCTGTCACCAGTGCCGGTGAATTGCAAAACTTTGGTTTATTATTTAAACAATTTAGCCAAAGTACAACTCATCGGGTTATTGACGCTGAAACTGTGGCGGCAAGCCACGCGATAGATTTTGAAAAATTAGGCCAAGCCTACCTTGACAGCACACGAGTGCTGACCGGAAAAACGGCAAAATTTGTTGATAAAATGCCTTTAAACGTATTGTATGCCGGCTTTATTATTCAAGCTTTACCTAATGCCAAGATCATCTGTTTAGATCGCAACCCATTAGATACTGTGCTCAGTAATTTCAAACAATTATTCTCTGTAAATCAATCCTATTATAACTATGCTTATAGTTTAACTTGGACAGCAGAATTTTATCTTTTATTCAAAAAGTTAGCTGATTTTTGGCAGCAAAAGTTTCAGATAACTTTTATCTTGTTAATTATGAAACCCTCGTTAACCAGCCAGAAGCCGAAGCTAAAAAGCTACTTCACTTTTGCGATTTATCTTGGCAACCATCGTGTTTAAACATAGTTAACAATCAATCACCGGTAGCAACTGCTAGCGCAGTACAAGTGCGCCAACCGATTAACAATAAATCAGTCGGTTACTGGCAAAATTATCAAAAACATTTAGCTGAAGTGATAACAAAACTCACTTAAACGGGCGCTAACTTTGCCTTTAACTTTTCTTTTCAATCACTAGCTTACTTGATTTGAAATCAAAAACTTAATGCGAATGCTTTGCGTTTGTATGAGCATGTCGGTATGATGCCGCCATAATAATTAATAATGACTCTTTAAACATTAAACATACTTAGGTATTTAAAACATGAAAAAAGCTCTTCTTGCTTCAGCTGTTAGTGCAATATTGTTCAGCAATGTTGCTTCTGCAAATAACGATACTGATGAATTACGTAAAACGATTGAACAACAAAAAGCAGCTTTAGCCGCTATTGAAAAACGTTTAGCTGAAACTGAAAAAAACCTTGAAAGCACTGCCGTAGCAGTTGAGTCTTCAAGTTCAGCAAGTGCTACTACTATTGGCGGTTATGGTGAACTTCACTATAACAACATTAAAAACAATAAAGGCAGCGACAGCAAGTCTATCGATTTTCACCGTTTTGTATTATTCATTGGTCATGAATTTACTGACAAAATTCGCTTCTTTTCTGAATTTGAATTAGAGCATTCATTAGCAGGTGAAGGTAAGCCAGGTGAAGTAGAACTTGAGCAAGCCTACGTTGAATATGATTACAGCGAAACCATTACCGCAAAAGCTGGTTTATTTTTAGTACCTGTAGGTATTATTAATGAAACGCATGAACCACCAACATTTTATGGTGTAGAGCGTAACCCCGTTGAGAAAAACATCATTCCAGCAACATGGTGGGAAGCAGGTGCTGCATTTACTTACCGCGCGGCGCCAGGTTTAACATTTGATGGTACTATCACAAGTGGTTTAGAAGTAGGTGATGACTATAAAATTCGTGGCGGTCGTCAAAAAGTAGCTAGCGCTAAGGCTGAAAACTTAGCCTATACTGGTCGTGTAAAATATACAGCCATCCCAGGTTTAGAATTAGCAGCAACATTACAGTATCAAGAAGATCTTACTCAAGGCAATGGCGCTGTTGATAGTGCCGCGGCAACATTAATTGAAGCTCACGCTATCTATAATGTTGATGCTTTCAGTGTTCGTGCCTTATACGCTTCTTGGGATATTGACGGTGATGAAGCTAAAGCGTTAGGTCGTGATGAGCAAACTGGTTGGTATGTTGAACCTTCATATCGTTTAAATGAAGAGTTTGGTGTATTTGCTCGTTATGCTGCATATGACAATGAAGCTGGCTTAAATGGTGATACTGAAGAAAAAGTATCAACGCTTGGTGTAAATTACTACTTACATGAAAACGTTGTATTTAAGTTAGATGTTGAAAATTATTCAGGTAAATCTGACAAACAAGGCTTTAACTTAGGTTTTGGTTACCAATTCTAAAATAAGTAATCAAAGCTAATTGTTAATTGGAGTGAATAAGGAATTTTCTTTATTCACTCTTTTTGCTTTTTTGTATAAAAAATATTGAGGCAAACGTGCATTATTTTATTTTAATTTTTTGTTGTTTATTCGCCAGCTTTTCTCAAGCTGATACTGTTTATCAAAGTACCGAGCAGTTTATTGAGCAAGCCTTTAAATCACAAAACCAAATTCAAAAGTGCTTTGGTTAGATCAAGCCGATAAAGTCGTTATTGCCGACATTCTCAACCACCAAGTTAATTTTTTACGTATTCGTTATTGGCAACATGAAGGTGAAACCGTTTGGGTACTTAACGAAATAGGTAAAGAAAAACCAATTACCATTGGTGTGCATATAAAAAACCACACTATTGCAAGTTTAAAGGTTTTAACTTACCGTGAAAGTCGCGGTGATGAAGTTAAACATCAATTTTTTACTAAACAATTTGAAAATGCACGCTTAGTAAAAGACAATAAGCTTAGTCAGCATATTGATGGCATAACCGGTGCTACGCTATCTGTTCGAGCATTAACTAAAGTTGCCCGTTTAGCCTTATGGCTTAATCATAAAATTAGTTAATGGTGACCATAAACTCTCATAAAATATTATTAGCATTCAAATGACACGTATTGCCTCAAAAAAATCAACAAAACCACTTCGCAATATTATCATTCGTCATTTACGAGAGTGGCATCGTAAATTAGGTATTATTACTGCTTTTTTTCTTATTTACCTCTCAATCAGCGGTATTGCCCTTAATCACACCAAAGATTTTTCACTCGCAAAAACGCCTATTACTAACAATTGGTTACTTAACCATTATGGAATACAAGCACCTGAAGATATTCGTTTTTATCATCAAGGTCGGATTGTAGTCACCAACGAAATAGTTTGGCTTGACGATAATATGTTAGTTGAAAGTAACGAGCCTATTATTAGTGCCGGAAAATACCAAGAGTTTTGGCTGATTTTAAGTCAATCAAGCTTATCAATTTTTACTTTAGCAGGTCAGCTTGTTGAAACAATTGATAGCACAACGGGGTTACCCAACTTTCCTAGCGCTATGGCCTTAACTAACCAAGGTATTCTGTTAAAAACAGCAAACAGCATTTACCAAAGTGATGCCGACTTATTAACATGGCAAACAGTTTTTCCCTCAGCAATCACCACGGTGGTTAACACCTAGTCATGTCAACGACGCTCAAATTACACAAGCCGAGCAAGCTTACCGTTCGCAATATTTAACACTAGAACGACTGGTGGTTGACTCACATTCGGGGCGAATATTTGGTAAATTTGGCGTCTTGTTTATGGATATAATCGCCGTTATTTTAGTGTTATTGTCTTTAAGTGGCATTTATATTTGGCTGCGTTACGCTCGCGCTAAGCGTTAATCCGCTTTTTACCCCCTATTTCGCAATTTATTCGGCTAATTACTGATTATTCATTGCTCATTTTTCTTCAACACAGTAAAATTAATGATAATGATTACTATTTGATTTTGAGCTAATATGACATTAACAGATTTACAGCATGCCCAAAAAGCGACAATTTCTCGCTTACCTGATAACTTTGATCTAACAGCAAAATTGATCGAGCAAGGTTTTGCATTAAAAACTGAAATTACATTAGCTCATAAAGCACCGTTTAATGGTCCGTTAGCATTTCGTCTACACGGCACCAAAATGTGTTTACCTTCTGACATTGCTGCACAAATTGGTGTGGAAGTAACTCATGCCTAAACAATTAAACTTAGCATTAGTTGGCTACCCAAATGCCGGTAAAAGTACTTTTTATAACTGTTTAACTGGCGCTAATCAAAAAACCGGTAATTGGACTGGTGTCACGGTTGCGCAGAAACAACAATCATTTATTTTTAATGGTGAAAGCACTACATTAATTGATCTTCCTGGCATCACCTCATTAACTAATCGCCAGCATCAGGGTAAAGACTTTTCAATCACCCAAGACTTTCTCAAGAATCAAACGATAGACTGCTTGATTAATGTCGTTGATGCTACACAATTAAAGCGACAGCTTTATTTAACAACACAATTATTAGAGCTGGGGTTCCCCATGATAATTGTGATTAATAAAGCGGATCGTTCAGAAGCAAGCCAAGTTGATACTAAACTGTTAGCTGAGCAACTTGGCTGCCCAGTTATTACGGCGAATAGCTTTGATAAAGCAACCTTAGCTTCGGTTGAAAAAACTTTAATTAATTTACCTAAGACTACCTCTCGACCTGCAGACATGATTCTGCCAGAGGCGGTCACCGCAAAATTAACACCAGAAAACAGTTTATTATCTCTTGAAAAGAATAGCTGTGATAGCCAAGGGTGTCAGAAAACTACACCTGAAAGCGTTGCAATTATGCAAGCGAGATATGACTTTATTCAACGTTTGTTGTCACAAAATAACAACCCGCAAACAGAAAAATTCCGTTTAGTGATAAGTTAGATAAGTTTATTTTACACCCTTGGTTAGGATTGCCTGTTTTCTTCGCTGCCATGTATCTACTGTTTATGTTTGCCATTAATGTGGGCAGTGCTTTTATTGATTTTTTCGATATTTTAGCTGGCGCCATTTTTGTTGATTACCCACAAAGCTTGTTAGCAAACCTTGATTTGCCGGCTTGTTATTAACGCTAATTGAAGGTGCAGGTTTAGGCTTGCAAACCGTCGCTACATTTATACCTGTTATTGCTTGTTTATTTATTGGTTTATCAATTTTAGAAAGCAGTGGTTATTTAGCCCGAGCTGCCTTTGTGGTTGATAGCTTTATGCAAAAAATTGGTTTACCTGGTAAAGCCTTTGTTCCCTTAATTGTTGGCTTTGGTTGTACAGTGCCCGCGGTAATGTCGGCGCGTATTTTAGATAGTGAACGCGAACGTATTACAACCATTATGATGTCTCCTTTTATGTCTTGTGGCGCACGTTTACCCGTATATGCATTATTTGCTGCCGCATTTTTTCCTGAGTCAGGTCAAAACCTCGTATTTTTGTTATACCTTATTGGTATTGCTGCGGCATTAGCAACGGGCTTATTACTTAAACACACCATATTAATGGGCATCAACTCTGTCAATATTATGGAATTACCCTTATACGAATTACCTAAACTTGGTTATCTAATTAAGCGGGTTGCACAGCGCACTAAATCTTTTATTTTAGGTGCTGGTAAAACTATTGTTGTTGTTGTTTGTATTCTTAACTTTTTCAATTCATTGGGCACTGATGGTGAATTTGGTCACCATGATGAAGCGGGTTCTATATTAAGCCAAACAGCACAAACGGTAACACCACTACTTGCACCTATGGGTGTAAAAGAAGATAACTGGCAAGCAAGTGTTGGCATTATCACGGGACTATTCGCTAAAGAAGCCTTAGTGGCAACATTTAACAGCTTATATTCAAGCCCTTCTAGCGAAGAGGATACTCCATTAGAATTTGGTTTATTATGGCAAGAAGCTGTCGATTCTATTGGTAATAATATGTCTGATATTGAAGCAGACGATCCATTAGGTACTGATATTGGTGATGTTTCTGACATTCATAAAGCGGCTGAAGAACAAGGTGTTAATGAATCAACCTTTACCATCATGCAATCAGCCTTTAACGGTCAAATTGGCGCGTTTAGTTACTTATTATTCATTTTATTATATACCCCTTGTGCTGCTGCCATGGGCGCTATTAAAAATGAAGTAGGAACAAGATGGGCGACATTTGCAGCGCTATGGAGCTTCACCCTTGCCTATATTTCGGCAACCTTTGTATATCAGTTAGTTAACTTTAGCCATGAACCTGTCTTCGCGAGTATTTGTATTGGTGCCGTGTTAGCAGTTTTATTTAGCATTTACTTGTGGTTAAAAAGGTTCGGTAAACAAATTTTAACGCTACCGGTCCGAGTTTCTTATAATTAATGATAGAGTAATACCATTCCGTATAAAGAAGTGCTCATTTAGAACTGTATGATATTAAACAAAGATAAATGGCCCCTAGATTCAGAAAAAACTTTATTTTTTTCTGAATCTGCCGATAAAAACAGCATATAGTAAAAATGATGATCGGTAAGGACAATGGAACCAGTTTCAGACTTGTTAGCTCGCACGTTAATTGAGCAAACCTTTAAAACAAATAAAGATAAAAAGCAGCAGGCCTTCGAACAAAAGTATAAAAACGCGCAAAACAAAAAAGCAAGGGTCAACCAAAGCAAATTAAATAATGCTGAAACTGAGCTAAGCGTTGACCGACGAAAAAATGAAGACCGCCGTCAAACACGGCAAGAACAAAGACGTTTTGACCTTCGTACTAAACATGATCGTCGACAAAACTCAGCTGTTTCACTCAAAATATAGTCGCACCTTTTAACCCTATTTATAAGGCGAACTTTGCCCTTGCGGCTGGGTGCGATACCTTTTATATTCCAATTGGCTTTGCGCTAAATCACGCAACACAAATTGCTCAATTTGTGTATTCATCGCACAAGCAGATATATATTCATCGGGTTGATAAAACTCCTCAGCAACCGGCTCAATAATAATATGAAAGCCACCTTTATTTTGATAAGCAGCCGCCATAAAAACTTTAGCCTTAGTTTTAAGTGCTAAGCGTTGAGGTAAAGTTGTGGTATATGCTGGTTGGTTGAATAAAGGCGCAAAAATACCGGCCAGCCCTTTGCCTGGGACGTGATCTGGCGCAACTAAAAACATACCTTTGTGAGCTAAATCTTTATAAGCCGTACGGATACCATGGGTATTATTAGGGTAAAATTTTGCCCCTGTTCGTTCGCGTGCTTGTCGAATATATAAATCAAACTTTTCATCTTTAAAAGGCCGATATAACGTACTTAATTGTCGTAATTTCGACAGATAAACACTTAATACCTCAAAATTACCAATATGCAGCCCTAAGATGATAACACTTTCGTTTGCATCTATGGCTTGTCTAAAGCTTTCATTATGTTCTGCTGTGATCTTTGCCTGTAATTCTTGTTCAGGTTTTGTCCAGACATACGACATTTCAAAAATAGTTTGTGACATACACATCAGGCGCTGCTGTAATATTTTTGATTTTTCTTCAGAAGATAATGCAGGAAAAATATGATCTAAATTTTGCTTAATTCTATTTATTGGCCGCTTATTAATTTTAAGTAATACCGCCCCTAAACAACGGCTAATATTTTGTATCCATAATAACGGTAATAAACCAAATATTTTGAATACAGCAATCACTACATAATACAAATTAATTCCTACTGAGCTTTGTTCTAATAAACAGCCTGCTATTTTAAAAGAATACGAATAGAATTTATAACTTTATTTAGTTGCATTCACTTTTAGGCCAATATGCAGCCAATAACCAGTACTACCTTTATTTTACCCTTTAATAAACAAGTAAAAACAAAAAAGGATGCCGAAGCATCCTTTTTCTTAAGTTCTAGTGTGAACTAAAGTATCAATTAATATTCGGGCTATCCTTGCCTCACCGCTTCGCGGCCGCACCTTGTGCGTTCTAATTCGTTCCAGACGAATTAATCGATTACTTTAGAAACAACACCAGCACCTACTGTACGGCCACCTTCACGGATAGCGAAACGTAAACCTTCGTCCATCGCGATTGGGTTGATTAACTCAACAACAAACTTAAGGTTGTCGCCTGGCATTACCATTTCTACACCTTCAGGAAGCTCTACAGCACCTGTGATGTCAGTTGTACGGAAGTAAAACTGTGGACGGTAACCTTTGAAGAATGGCGTATGACGACCACCTTCATCTTTGCTTAATACATATACTTCTGATTCAAACTTAGTGTGTGGGTTGATTGAACCTGGTGCAGCCAATACTTGACCACGTTCAACGTCTTCACGCTTAGTACCACGTAATAATACACCACAGTTCTCACCAGCACGACCTTCGTCTAGAAGCTTACGGAACATCTCTACACCAGTACAAGTTGTTTTCGTTGTATCTTTGATACCTACGATTTCAATCTCGTCACCAACTTTTACGATACCACGCTCAACACGACCTGTTACTACTGTACCACGACCTTGAATTGAGAATACATCTTCAATTGGTAAGATAAACGCACCGTCAATTGCACGCTCTGGCTCTGGAATGTACGTGTCTAAGTGACCCGCTAATTCTAATACTTTTTCTTCCCATTGTGCTTCGCCGTTCAATGCGCCTAACGCTGAACCTAAAACTACTGGTAAGTCATCACCTGGGAAGTCATATTCAGAAAGAAGTTCACGAACTTCCATCTCTACTAATTCTAATAATTCTTCATCATCAACCATGTCACATTTGTTTAAGAAAACAATGATATATGGAACACCTACTTGGCGTGATAATAAGATGTGCTCACGTGTTTGTGGCATTGGGCCGTCTGTAGCAGCAACTACTAAGATAGCGCCGTCCATTTGTGCAGCACCTGTGATCATGTTTTTAACATAATCGGCGTGACCAGGACAATCTACGTGTGCGTAGTGACGTGTTTCTGTATCGTACTCGATGTGAGAAGTATTGATTGTAATACCACGCTCACGCTCTTCTGGCGCATTATCGATTTGTGCGAAGTCTTTTACATCACCACCGAATGCTTTTGTTAATACTGCAGAGATAGCAGCTGTTAATGTTGTTTTACCGTGGTCAACGTGTCCGATTGTACCAACGTTAACATGCGGTTTTAGACGTTCAAATTTTGCTTTAGCCATTTTACTGTACCTTAAGATTAAACAATTAAATTTATGTATGTTCCCCTTTGCAAAAATTAAAGGCTCAGAGGCAGGGTGTAGATTTTAGTTAAGCCTTAAAGGCTTGTCAAAACCATTCACACATTTCCTGAACTTTATTCTTCCACATAGGGAATTTGTCAGTGTTTTTGGTGCAACATGAGAAAACTCATAAAACACCTTTTTTACTTAAATCCCGCCATCTTAAAAACACTGACAATGCTCAAAAGACAAAGTAATTAATACAATGTATTAATCAAAATCTCGGCGATTAAGCCGAATAGTTCTTACGAATAAGAGCCACCGCGTGATTCAATAATTTTTTGTGCAACAACTTTTGGTGCTTCATAATAATGTGAAAATTCCATTGAATATGAAGCTCGCCCTTGTGTTGCACTTCGCAATGCTGTTGCATAACCAAACATTTCAGCCAGCGGCACTGTTGCATTTACTAATTTTGCCCCAGAAGGGCCTTCATCCATACCATCAATCATGCCTCGACGACGGTTTAAGTCGCCAACAACATCACCCATATTTTCTTCTGGTGTGGTAATTTCTACTTTCATCATGGGTTCTAATAATATTGGACTTGCTGCCATAACCGCATTTTGAAAGCCCATAGAAGCTGCTATTTAAAAGCAATTTCATTAGAGTCAACCTCATGGAATGAACCATTTATTAGGGTGACTTTAATACCTTGCATTGGATAAGCGGCTAAAACCCCTGAATCCATTTGCTCATGAAAACCTTTTTCTATCGCTGGATAATATTCTTTTGGAATGACTCCAGAGGCAATATCGTTAACAAATTCAAAGCCTTCACCACTTTCGGTAGGCTCCATTTTTAGAACAACATGACCATATTGGCCTTTAGTTCCTTGTTGACGAATAAATTCACCTTCTGCTTCTACAGCATTTCGAATCGTTTCACGATACGTTACCTGCGGATTACCGATATTACAATCGACCTTAAACTCTCGCATCATACGATCGGTTATGATCTCTAAATGTAACTCGCCCATACCTGAAATAATCATTTGTCCTGATTCTTCATCAGTTTCAACATGAAAAGAAGGATCTTCAGCCGCAAGTTTACCCAAAGCTAAGGTCATTTTATCTTGATCAGCCAAAGTTTTAGGCTCAACCGCCACTGAAATTACGGGTTCTGGGAAAATAATACGCTCTAATGTAATGACATTATTAGCGTCACACAGAGTATCACCCGTGGTAACATCTTTTAAACCAATGGCTGCGGCAATATCACCAGCATGTACTTCTTGAATTTCTTGGCGATCATTAGCATGCATTTGTACTATGCGACCTAAACGCTCTTTTTTTGCCCTTTATTGGGTTGTAAACGGAATCGCCTGTTTTAACAACCCCAGAATAAACACGGAAAAAGGTTAAGGTACCTACAAATGGGTCTGTAGCTATTTTAAAAGCTAGTGCTGAGAAAGGTGCATTGTCATCAGCTTCACGCACCCCTTCAGTTTCGTCTTTATCATCATTGATGCCGGTAATAGCCGGAACTTCAATTGGTGAGGGTAAATATTCAATAACACCATCAAGTACCGCTTGCACACCTTTATTTTTAAAGGCGCTACCACAGGTACATAAAACAACTTCGTTATTAAGTGTTCTTGCTCTCAAGCCAACTTTAATTTCAGCTTCGCTTAAGTCACCTTCTTCAAGGTACTTTTCCATTAACTCATCATTAGCTTCAGCGGCTTCTGATACTAAATTATCACGCCATTCTTCAGCAAGATCTTGCATGTCAGCTGGAATCTCTTCATAACTGAAGGTCATACCTTGGTCAGCTTCATTCCAGTTAATGGCTTTCATCTTAATGAGGTCAACTACACCGGTAAAATCTTCTTCGCTACCTATGGCTAAATGAATAGGAACAGCATTAGCGCCTAAACGTGTTTTTAGCTGCTGTATAACATTTAAGTAATTGGCACCGGTGCGGTCCATCTTGTTAACAAATACTAGGCGAGGAACTGGTATTTTTCCATTTGGCGCCAAACAGTTTCAGTTTGCGGTTGGACACCGGAAGAAGCACACAGTACTAATACTGCGCCATCGAGCACTCGAAGTGAGCGTTCTACTTCAATGGTAAAATCAACATGGCCTGGGGTATCGATGATATTGATGCGGTGGTTATCAAATTGGCCTTCCATGCCTTTCCAGAAACAAGTTGTTGCTGCCGAAGTAATAGTAATACCTCGTTCTTGTTCTTGCTCCATCCAGTCCATGGTGGCGGCACGCATCATGAACTTCACCGATTTTATGTGAAAGACCGGTATAAAATAAAACTCGTTCTGTTGTTGTCGTTTTACCGGCATCTACATGCGCACAAATACCAATATTTCGGTAACGCTCTATAGGGGTTATACGAGCCACACTGTTTTCCTTCTAAATAACTGAGGTTTAATAACCTAACATCAACATCAACGTTATGAAATACTGATGTTAGTTTACTAGCCATTTCTTACATTGTTATGAACAGAAAAGCGTAGTAACTAAAAGTCACTACGCTTATCCATTGACTACCGTTGTTATTACCAGCGGTAATGAGCAAATGCTTTGTTTGCTTCGGCCATACAGTGAACGTCTTCACGTTTCTTAACCGCTGAACCTTTGTTGTCAGACGCATCTAACATTTCGTTAGCTAGGCGCTGAGCCATTGATTTTTCACCACGTTTACGAGCTGCATCAACTAACCAACGCATGGCTAATGCATTACGACGAACTGGACGAACTTCAACTGGTACTTGATAAGTAGAACCACCAACACGACGAGATTTAACCTCAACTTGTGGACGGATGTTATCTAAAGCAATTTCAAAAAGCTCTAAATGTTCTTTATCAGAATTTTTTCAGTTAAAATGTCTAATGCACCGTATACAATTTTTTCTGCATTAGATTTTTACCATCAACCATAAGGATGTTGATGAATTTTGCTAAAAGTTCGTTATGGAACTTAGGATCTGGCAATATTTTACGTTGCCCAACGACGTCTTCTTGGCATCTTAATTCTCCGTTGTATTCAGGATTAATCCAAAATATAAAATTAGTAATTTGGCCTTACTTAACGTTTCTTATCTCTATTACCTTTTACAAGTAATAAGAAAGGGAAACTTAAGATTTAGGTCGTTTAGCACCGTATTTAGAACGGCCTTGTCTTCTGTCGTTAACACCAGAACAATCTAGTGCGCCACGAACGGTGTGATAACGCACACCTGGTAAATCTTTAACACGACCACCGCGAATTAAGATTACGCTATGCTCTTGTAAGTTGTGACCTTCACCACCGATGTAAGAAGTAACTTCGTAGCCGTTAGTTAAACGTACACGAGCTACTTTACGTAGTGCTGAGTTTGGTTTTTTGGTGTAGTAGTATACACACGAGTACATACGCCACGACGTTGTGGACAAGCTTGTAACGCAGGAACGTTACTTTTTGTTACTTGTCTAACACGTGGTTTACGTACTAGTTGGTTAATAGTTGCCATTTAGGGCTCCTGATTAGTTAAATTTAGATAAATTCCAATCAATGGAAGAATTTATCTGCTCATAAACGTGAAAAACCGCGACCTATATATTATTCGTACAATGAGTACAGAATAAAAGGTCGCGGAATTCTATAGGTCAAGGACTAAGCTGTCAAGTATGACAGCTGAAAAGATCCTTTTTTAACCAATTTAGTCGTCAAGGCTAGCATTTAAAGCATCAGTTAATGCTTGTGCTGCGTCGTCTTGACTTACAGTTGCTTCAACTTCTGGCTCTAAAGCAGCTAAACGCTTACGCGCACGTTCTTGATGGTACGAATAACCAGTACCGGCCGGAATTAAACGACCAACAATAACGTTCTCTTTCAAGCCACGTAAGTTATCTTTCTTACCTGCAACAGCAGCTTCAGTTAATACGCGCGTTGTTTCTTGGAACGACGCCGCTGAAATAAATGATTCTGTTGCTAATGAAGCTTTAGTAATACCCATCATCAACATTTCTATTTCTGCTGGTTTCTTACCTGCCGCTTCAAGTTCACGGTTAGCAATGTTTACACGTGCAACTTCAATGATTTCACCTTTCAAGAATTCACTGTCACCAGCATCTAAGATCTCACACTTGCGGATCATCTGACGAACAATTACTTCAATGTGCTTATCGTTAATTTTTACACCTTGTAAACGGTAAACTTCTTGTACTTCGTTTACGATGTAGTTTGCAACTGGTGCAACACCACGTAAACGTAAGATATCATGTGGGAGATTCTGGACCATCCGCAATTACCTCACCTTTAAGTACTGATTCACCTTCAAACACGGTTAATTGACGCATTTTCGGGATCATCTCTTCGTAAACATCACCATTAGGCTGGGTGATTAATAAACGAACTTTACCTTTGGTTTCTTTACCGAAGCCGATAATACCTGTTTTCTCAGCTAAGATAGCTGGAAGCTTAGGCTTACGCGCTTCAAATAAGTCAGCAACGTGGTAAACCACCGGTAATATCACGAGTTTTTGATGACTCTTGAGGAATACGTGCTAACGCATCACCGATACCAACTTCAGCACCATCTTCAAGGTTTACAATCGCATTACCTGGTAAGAAGTATTGTGCTGGAATTTCAGTACCAGCGATCATCACGTCTTTGCCTTTGGCATCAACTAACTTAACCATTGGGCGCATTTCTTTACCCGCAGAGTTACGTTGACCTGCGTCAGTAACTACTAAGCTTGATAAACCTGTTAAGTCATCAGTTTGGCGAACCATAGTCACGCCATCAACTAAATCAACAAATTGAACTTTACCTGCTACTTCCGTGATAATTGGATGCGTATGCGGATCCCAATTTGCGATCACGTCACCAGCATTAAGTGTTTCACCATCTTTCTTAGAAAGAATTGAACCATAAGGTACTTTATAACGCTCTTTTTCACGACCATGTTCATCAATAACAGTTAATTCAGATGAACGAGAAGTGATAACTAACTTATTATCAGGGTTAGTAACAAACTTAGCGTTTTGTAACTTCAAGGTACCGTTGTTTTTAACTTGTACGCTGTTTTCAGCAGAAGCTCTTGATGCCGCACCACCGATATGGAACGTACGCATCGTTAACTGTGTACCTGGCTCACCAATTGATTGTGCCGCTACAACACCAATTGCTTCACCTTGGTTGATCATATGACCACGGGCCAAATCACGTCCGTAACAGTGAGCACAAATACCAAAGTCAGTTTCACAAGTAATGATAGAACGTACTTTGATTTGGTCTACTGAATTTTCTTCAATAACATCACATAAGTTTTCGTCGATTAAGGTATTACGAGGAAGTAACACTTCTTCAGTACCTGGGATCAACACGTCATCACAAACTACACGACCTAATACACGTTCTCTTAACGGTTCAACAACATCACCACCTTCAATCAGTGGGTTCATCATTAATTTTCAGTTGTACCACAGTCATGCAATAATTACCACTAAATCTTGTGAACATCAACTAAACGACGAGTTAAGTAACCAGAGTTAGCTGTTTTAAGTGCCGTATCAGCTAAACCTTTACGAGCACCATGAGTTGAGATGAAGTATTGTAATACGTTCAAACCTTCACGGAAGTTAGCGGTAATTGGTGTTTCGATGATTGAACCATCTGGTTTAGCCATCAGACCACGCATACCTGCTAACTGACGAATCTGAGCCGCACTACCACGAGCACCAGAGTCAGCCATCATAAAGATTGAGTTGAATGAATCTTGTTCTTCCGGCTCACCATCACGATTAATAATGGTTTCTTTTGATAAGTTGTCCATCATCGCTTTCGAAACCATTTCGTTTGCAGATGACCAAATATCAATAACTTTGTTGTATCTTCTCACCAGCAGATTACTAAACCTGTTCAAATTGTTCCTGAATTTCTTTAACTTCTTCTTCCGCTGCTTCAATAATGGTGTACTTAGTATCAGGAATAACCATGTCGTCGATACCAACTGACGCACCCGCGATCATCGCGTAATGGAAACCGGTATACATAATATGGTCAGCAAAATATTACCGTATCTTTAAGACCAATTTAATAAGAATGGTTGATTAATTTTGAAATTGGCTTTTTACCTAAAGGCTTTCGATAAGATCATCAAATAATCCTTTCGGACAAACTTGCCATAAAAAGCACGACCAACGGTAGTATCACGTAAAGTATTGGCGATTAACTCACCTTCTCTATTGCGAACATGTTCAGTAATACGAATTTTTACACGTGCATGCAATTCAGCAGCACCCGTACGGTAAGCTTTTTCTGCTTCTTTCGTATCAGCAAACACCATACCTTCACCTTTACCATTAACACGATCACGCGTTAAGTAATAAAGACCTAAACAACATCCTGTGATGGTACTATGATTGGGTCACCGTTAGCTGGTGATAATACGTTGTTTGTTGACATCATTAACGCACGAGCTTCAAGTTGAGCTTCAAGCGTTAACGGTACGTGTACCGCCATTTGGTCACCATCGAAGTCGGCGTTATATGCCGCACAAACTAATGGATGTAAATGAATGGCTTTACCTTCAATAAGAACAGGTTCAAATGCTTGAATACCAAGTCTATGAAGTGTTGGTGCACGGTTAAGCATCACTGGATGTTCACGAATTACTTCGTCAAGTACATCCCAAACTTCTGCGCCTTCACGCTCAACTAATTTTTTAGCCGCTTTAATTGTAGTCGCTAAACCACGTGCTTCTAATTTACCGTAAATAAATGGTTTGAATAACTCAAGTGCCATTTTTTCGGTAAACCACATTGATGTAAACGCAATGTAGGACCAACAGTAATTACTGAACGACCTGAGTAATCTACACGCTTACCTAGTAAGTTTTGACGGAAACGACCTTGCTTACCTTTAATCATATCAGCAAGCGATTTTAATGGACGTTTGTTAGAACCAGTAATAATTCTACCACGACGACCGTTATCAAGAAGAGCATCAACAGATTCTTGTAACATACGTTTTTCGTTACGTACGATAATATCTGGCGCTACTAAGTCTAAAAGACGCTTTAAAACGGTTGTTACGGTTGATCACACGACGGTATAAATCGTTAAGATCAGACGTTGCAAAACGGCCACCATCAAGAGGCACTAATGGACGTAAATCCGGTGGAACTGGATAGCATTTAAAATCATCCATTCAGGTTTGTTACCAGATTGAGTCTGAAAGCTTCCAAAATTTTAAACGTTTTGTTATTTTTTTAATTTTGTTTCACTACCAATTTCTGGTAATTCTTCACGCATTTGAGCAACTTCTGCATCTAAGTCAATTTGTTTCAATAAAGCAAGTACGGCTTCAGCACCCATTAAGCGTCAAATTCATCACCATGCTCTTCTAACGCTTCCAAGATATTCTTCTTCCGTTAAAATTTGGCTTTTTTCTAATGTTGTCATACCTGGTTCGGTAACAACATATGATTCAAAATATAGAACACGTTCAATATCACGTAACGTCATGTCTAATAAAAGACCGATACGAGATGGTAACGATTTTAAGAACCAAATATGAGCAACTGGGCTTGCTAATTCAATGTGACCCATACGCTCACGACGTACTTTAGATAAGTGTTACTTCAACACCACATTTTTCACAAACGATTACACCGTGCTTCAATCGTTTATATTTACCACAAGACATTCATAATCTTTTACTGGACCAAATTTGGCACAGAAAAGTCCATCACTCAGGCTTGAAGGTACGGTAGTTAATAGTTTCAGGCTTTTTAACTTCACCAAATGACCATGAACGGATTTGATCTGGTGACGCTAATCCGATGCGAATACCATCGAATTCTTCTGTTTGATTTTGTTGCTTAAGAAACTTAAGTAAATCTTTCATTATCTCCTGTCAGTTAAGCTCCTTTTAAGTAAACCGCCCTCTCCACGTTTTTTCTTTATAAAAGTGTCAATGATAAGCTCTGCTCAGTTAATCGTCTTCCAGTTCGATATTAATACCTAACGAACGAATTTCTTTTAACAATACGTTAAAGATTCAGGCATACCTGCTTTCAATTTTATGTTCACCATCTACAATGTTCTTCATACATCTTTGTTCTTCCAGAAACATCATCCGACTTCACTGTTAAGCATTTCTTGAAGGGTGTAAGCAGCACCATAAGCTTCTAGTGCCCATACTTCCATCTCACCAAAACGCTGACCACCGAACTGTGCTTTACCACCAAGAGGTTGTTGAGTAACAAGTGAGTAAGAACCAATAGAACGTGCATGAATTTTGTCATCAACTAAGATGATTCAGTTTCAGCATGTACATATAACCAACCGTTACAGGACGTTCAAATTCACGACCAGTACGACCATCAGTTAAAATAAACTGACCGCTTTCTGGCATATCCGCTAATTTGAATAAGTCTTTAATTTCACGCTCGCTCGCACCATCAAATACTGGTGTAGCAATTGGAAGACCTGCACGTAAATTTTCTGCTAAACGTTGAATTTCATCATCAGAGAAATTGTCAATATCAACGTTTTGCCAGAAGATTCCATCGTAAATATTTTTCTAATTTGCGCAGTTACTTCGTTTTTTTTGTTCAGCCATAATCATTTTCAATTTTTTCCCAATACCTTGGCTGCCCATACCTAAGTGAGTTTCAAAATCTGACCAATGTTCATACGAGATGGAACACCAAGGGTTAAGTTACGATATCAACCGGCGTACCGTTTTCATCATAAGGCATATCTTCAACTGGTACAACGTTCGAGATAACACCTTTGTTACCATGACGACCAGCCATCTTATCACCAGGTTGGATATGACGTTTAACGGCTAAATAAACTTTAACAATTTTTAATACGCCAGGAGCTAAGTCATCACCTTGAGTGATCTTTGTTACGTTTAGTTTCAAAACTTCTTGTCGAAGTCTGCTTTGATCTGTCATTGTAGCAATCTGTTCTAATTCAGATTGTTGGCTTTTTCATCACTTAAGTTTTGCTCTAACCACTTGTTACGCTTGATACCATTAAAGTTCAGATTCATTTTTACCAGCAGATAATTCCAAATTAGAAGCACGTGCATAAATACATCTTCTAAAATGCTAAATTCATCGCCTAAATCTTTCTTAACTTCTTTTAACTTTCATTTCTTCAATTTCAAGCACGTTCATCTTTTTCAACACCGTCACGTGTAAATACTTGAACATCAATGATTGTACCTGATACTGAGTTTGGAACACGTAAAGAGGTGTCTTTAACATCAGCTGCTTTTTCACCGAAGATAGCACGTAATAATTTTTCTTCTGGAGTTAATTGTGTTTCACCTTTAGGAGTGACTTTACCAACTAAGATATCACCAGGTTAACTTCAGCACCAATATAAACAACACCTGACTCATCAAGTTTTGATAATGCTGATTCACCAACGTTAGGAATATCAGAAGTGATTTCTTCTGAACCTAACTTAGTATCACGAGCGATACAGCTTAATTCTTGAATATGGATAGTGTAAAACGGTCTTCTTGAGCAACACGCTCAGAAATCAACATTGAATCCTCAAAGTTGTAACCATTCCAAGGCATGAATGCGATACGCATGTTTTGACCAAGCGCTAATTCACCCATATCAGTCGAAGGACCATCTGCTAATACATCACCACGAACTACTGGCTCACCAACACGACACTGTGGACGTTGGTTAATACATGTATTTTGGTTTGAACGAGCGTATTTAGTTAAGTTGTGGTATATCAATACCCGCTTCACCAGCAGTCATTTCATCTTCATTAACTTTAACTACAATACGAGATGCATCAACATATTCAACAACACCACCACGTTTAGCAACAACAGTAACACCTGAGTCAACAGCAATCACTTTTTCCATACCTGTACCAACTAACGGCTTATCCGCTTTTAATGTTGGAACAGCTTGACGTTGCATGTTCGCACCCATCAAGGCACGGTTAGCATCATCATGCTCAAGGAATGGAATCAAAGACGCAGCAACAGAAACGATTTGCTGTGGCGATACATCCATATACTGAACTTGTTCAGGTTCGATTTAAAGTAAATTCATTTTTATGACGACAAGGTACAAGGCCGTCAACTAATTTACCTTCACTATCAACTTCAGCCGATGCCTGAGCGATAACGAAATTACCTTCTTCAATCGCTGATAAATAATCAATATCATCTGTTACTTTACCGTCAACAATTTTACGATATGGTGTTTCTAAGAAACCATAATCATTAGTACGAGCATAACAAGAAGTGAGTTAATCAAACCAATGTTTGGACCTTCCGGTGTTTCGATTGGACAAACACGACCATAATGAGTTGGATGTACATCTCGAACTTCAAAACCAGCACGCTCACGAGTTAAACCACCTGGGCCTAAAGCAGAAATACGACGCTTATGCGTAACTTCTGATAACGGGTTGTTTTGATCCATAAACTGAGACAATTGTGATGAACCAAAGAATTCTTTAACCGCAGCTGAAATTGGCTTAGCATTAATTAAATCTTGAGGCATAATTGCGTCTAAATCACCAAGCGATAAACGCTCACGAACAGCACGTTCAACACGAACCAAACCAACACGGAATTGGTTTTCTGCCATTTCACCAACAGACGAATACGACGGTTACCTAGATGATCAATATCATCAACTTCACCTTTACCATCACGAATGTTGATTAATGTTTTCATTACTGAAACGATATCTTCTTTGATAAGATACCAGAACCAACTGATCTCTTCAATAACCAAACGACGGTTGAACTTCATCCGACCAACCGTTGATAAGTCATAACGTTCTAATGAAAGAATAAGTTAGCAAATAAACCTTCAGCAGACTTTTGTTGGTGGCTCACCAGGACGCATCATGCGATAAATTTCAACTAACGCTTCTAAACGATTTGTTGTGCTATCAACACGAAGGGTATCTGACATGAACCAACATCAAATCGTTCATGTATAACGTTTGATAATTCTTTATAACCAGCTTGGCTAAGTTCAGCTAATAACTCTAGCGTGATTTCCGCATTTGCTTCAGCAATAACTTCACCTGTTGATTCATCAACATAAGCTTTAGAAAGTACTTTACCAACAATATATTCAGCTGGAACTTCTAATTCTGAAACATTTTCATTTTCTAAACTGCGGATATGACGAGCGGTAATACGACGACCTTGCTCAACTTCACCATTTGGCATTTTAATGTCAAATGTCGCTGTTTCACCACGTAAACGCTCAGGTACTAACTCCATGATCAACTTATCTCCTTTAATCGCGAACATAGTTGTGTCATAGAACATGTCTAAGATTTCTTCTGTTGAATAATCTAAAGCACGTAAAATAATTGAAGCAGGTAATTTACGACGGCGATCGATACGAACAAATAAGTTGTCTTTCGGATCAAATTCAAAATCTAACCAAGAACCACGGTAAGGAATAACACGAGCGTTATATAACACTTTACCTGAAGAGTGTGTTTTACCTTTATCATGATCAAAGAAAACACCTGGTGAACGATGTAATTGAGAAACAATTACACGCTCAGTACCATTGATAACAAATGTACCGTTATCCGTCATTAATGGGATTTCGCCCATGTATACTTCTTGTTCTTTGATATCTTTAACAGTACCGGCAGCAGCTTCTTTATCATAAATTACTAAGCGCAATTTTACGCGTAAAGGAGCTGAATAAGTAACACCACGTATTTGACATTCTTTAACATCAAATAATGGTTCGCCTAGGCGGTAGCTTACGTATTGTAATTCTGAGTTACCAGAATAAGCTTTTATAGGAAATATTGAACGAAACGCGGCTTCTAGCCCTGTTTCTCCGGTTGGATCTATATCAATGAACTTGCGAAAAGATTCAAGTTGGATAGATAACAAGAATGGGTAATCCATTACTTGTACACTTTTACCAAAGTCTTTTCTAATTCGTTTCTTTTCAGAATAAGAGTAAACCATGGGGTTCCTCAGCTAGCTGGTTGTACCGAATCTGTTCTCTATTTGTCGACTAATAGAGAGCAGGCTTAATGCTTTGACATCAAATGCCAAGTTGATTAAATACTAAAAACACTAGTTATTTAATCAACTTAGCAAAAGTGTTAACTAATAATGCACTGTTTAAAGCAAGAAAAAAACTACTTTATTTAGCGCAAAAAGGCCGGTGACGTTAAATCACCAGCCATTGCCTTTTTAGGCAGTTAATCTGTTATAAAACAGATTATTTGATCTCAACAGAAGCACCAGCTTCTTCAAGAGCAGCTTTAAGCGCTTCAGCTTCAGCTTTATCAACACCTTCTTTAAGAGCTTTAGGTGCAGCTTCAACTAAGTCTTTAGCTTCTTTAAGGCCTAAACCTGTAGCGCCACGTACTGCTTTGATTACAGCAACTTTCTTATCGCCGAAACCAGTTAAGATTACGTCGAATTCTGATTGCTCTTCAGCAGAACCACCAGCGTCACCACCAGCAACAGCAACAGCTGCAGCAGCAGATACGCCGAATTTTTCTTCCATTGCTTCAATTAATTCTACAACGTCCATTACTGACATTTCAGCAATTGCGTTTAGGATATCGTCTTTAGAAATAGACATTTTAAATTTCCTGTTTTTTAAGTAACAGCCTCTAAATTATATAAAAAGGTCTGTTAGAATAACTATTTAATACAAAAAGCATAAGTTGTGTTCTGCGTGTTTGTAAGTCGCAGAGGTAAACAACAATTAAGCAGCTTCTTGCTCTTTCTGATCGCGTACTGCAGCAATAGTGCGGCATAATTTGCCCGCTGATGCTTCTTTCATAGCGCTCATTAAACGTGCAATTGCTTCGTCGTATGTAGGTAACTTAGCAAGTACCGACACATCAACAGAATTACCTTCAAATGCGGCTGCTTTTAATTCAAACTCTGGATTTGTTTTAGCAAAATCAGAGAATAAACGTGCTGCTGCACCTGGATGCTCGTTTGAAAATGCAATTAATGAAGGACCAATTAATGTGTCAGAAACACATTCAAAAGCCGTACCTTCTAATGCGCGACGTGCTAATGTGTTACGGACAACTTTCATCCATACACCGTTTTCACGAGCTTGTTTACGCAAAACTGTAATTGCTTCAACTGTTACACCGCGAGAATCCGCGATCACAGCTGATTGAGCGCCACTAGCCGCTTCTTGAACTTCAGCAACAATTGCTTTTTTGTCATCAAGATTGATAGCCATTGGCTTTAACTCCTGGTTCAACCGGAAAAATCCGGTATTTACAACTCCTAAGCCAATTTATAAAAATAAACCCGCTTAGGCCATTACGGCGAGAGCCAGAATTTAAGGAAATATCTGGGTAATCACCATCTACGTAGGAAAATTAAGTTCTTCCGATAAAAAATACAGAAATAACACCTACGGTCTTTGACGGGACTGCTTGTTTTCTTTAATTTATTTTACAAATAATTAGAGAATTTAAGCAGTTCCTACCAAAAATAAGGGGCGAAATTATAGTTCATATTTTCGCCCCTGTAAGGTCTTAAAAAGTTAAAGTACCTTGATCTACAGATACACCAGCACCCATAGTAGTCGAGATTGAAACTTTCTTAATATATTGACCTTTAGCATTTGCTGGTTTTGCTTTCTTAAGCGCATCCAACAATGCTTCTAAGTTTTGTTGTAACTTAGCGTCTTCGAAATCAACCTTACCAATAGTAGTATGGATGATACCGTTTTTGTCGTTACGGTAACGGATTTGACCAGCTTTTGCGTTATTAACAGCAGTTACTACGTCAGGTGTTACAGTACCAACTTTCGGGTTAGGCATTAAACCACGTGGGCCTAAAATTTGACCTAACTGGCCAACTACGCGCATTGCATCTGGAGTTGCAATTACTACCGTCGAAGTCCATTTGACCCGCTTTAACTTGCTCAGCTAAGTCTTCCATACCAACAACGTCAGCACCTGCTTCTTTCGCTTTATCTGCGTTTGCACCTTGAGTGAAAACAGCAACACGAACTTCACGACCAGTACCGTTAGGTAGTACAGTTGCACCACGAACGTTTTGATCTGATTTACGAGCATCAATGCCTAAGTTAATTGCAACATCAACACTTTCTTTGAATTTAGCGGTTGCTAATTCTTTTAAAAGTGCAATTGCTTCGTTGATTTCATAATCTTTTAATACGTCTACTTTTTCACGAATAAGACGAGCGCGTTTTGATAATTTAGCCATTGATTAGTCCTCTACCACTAAACCCATTGAACGAGCAGAACCCGCAATTGTACGCACTGCAGCTTCTAATGAACCAGCAGTAAGGTCAGGTTCTTTCATCTTAACGATTTCTTCAAGTTGTGCTGTTGTAACAGTACCAACTTTTTCTGTGTTAGGACGACCTGAACCGCTCTTAATACCCGCAGCTTTCTTTAATAAGTAAGAAGCTGGTGGTGTTTTTGTGTCAAACGTGAAAGAACGATCGTTGTATACAGTAATAACAACTGGTACTGGAGCACCCTTTTCTAATGAATCTGTTTTTGCGTTAAACGCTTTACAGAATTCCATGATGTTAACACCGTGTTGACCTAATGCAGGACCAACTGGTGGTGACGGGTTAGCTGCACCAGCAGCTACTTGTAGCTTGATTAAAGCTTGGACTTTTTAGCCATCTTCAATATTCCTATGTTTGGGTACAAACGCTCTACTCTACTGAGTACCTAACAAAACAACATATTATAGTTACTTGTTTGAACCTATTCGCCTCAGCTCCCCGTGGGTTAAAATACGTTTTCTTTATCCAACTTTACAGTCCGACAAATAAAAACGGCAGCGGATTATAAATTAATCAACGCTGCCGTTACAAGGATTATTTTTTAAAGTTATCAAATTATGGACAACTTTTTGCTTAGTTAAGCCAAATCACTGCTTTCACTAATTAAATATTAACCTTTTTCAACTTGTACAAATTCTAAATCAACTGGTGTCGAACGACCAAAAATAAGCACAGAAACTTTGATTCGGTTTTTCTCATAATCAAGTTCTTCAACCACACCATTAAAGTCAGCAAATGGTCCGTCAATAACACGGATAACTTCGCCCACTTCAAATAACGTTTTAGGTTTCGGCTTATCTGTTGAGTCTTCAAGACGCTGTAATATACGATCAGCTTCTTTTGTGTGATCGGTGCTGGTCGATCAGAAGTGCCACCAATAAAACCTAATACACGTGGTACTGATTTAACTAAATGCCATGCTTCTTCATCCATCGCCATTTGTACTAAAACATAGCCAGGGAAAAATTTACGCGCAGATTTACGTTTTTGACCGGCACGCATTTCAACCACTTCTTCGGTTGGTACTAAGATTTGACCAAACTTATCTTCTAAACCGTGAATTTGAATGTGCTCTAATAAGGTTTTTTGTACACGCCCTTCATAACCAGAAAACGCTTGAACAACATACCAACGCAATTTAGGGCCAGTATTTTCAACAGGTTGGCTTGAGTTAGTATTCATTTCATCGGTATTTGTAATTTCTTCAGTCATAATTACCTCTAAACCTGTAAACCTGTAATGAAACCAACCACTTCAAATAAAAGTGAATCAAGACCCCATAAAATTAATGACATTATTAAAGTGGCAACTAAAACAACAAACGTTGTTTGTATTGCTTCTTGGCGTGTTGGCCAAACAACTTTACGCACTTCAGTTCTAGCTTCCTTGGCAAAAAGAATGGTGTTTTTGCCTTTTTCTGTTTGTGCAGCAATTAAGCCGGCAACAATAACAGCAGCAACTACCGCAAGAGCGCGAACTAAAACGGATTCATTACTAAAATAATAATTACCAAAAACAGCCCCACCTAATAATAGAAAAGTAAGAATCCACTTTACTGAATCAAAAGAACTGCTTGGTTGACTTTCTGTGCTTGCATTCATATTTTTGACCTAACTACACGTCTTTTAGACATTATTGCCTTTTACGAGAACCATTCAAAGCTATCGCTTCTCAAATATGGCAGGGGTAGAGAGATTCGAACTCCCAACCGTCGGTTTTGGAGACCGCTGTTCTACCAATTGGAACTATACCCCTAAAATTTATATACACTTACCGAGTGATTCTTAGTTTGTTTTGGGAAAATTAAGAGTAACTCTAGAAGTGAGGACGCTATTATACTGAGTCGCCTAGTTTACTCAAGAAAAATTTACTTACACGTGCAATAAACTCATTTCCCTTGTTTTGAACACCGGAAATTGTCGCCTATCAAGTCAAGGAGTAATTTTAAATATCTGCAAAGGATAAATTTCACTTTAATAATTCAGTCATGTGTTCACCAGATAAAATTCCGATAATTATAATTCACGGGTTTGTAATGATTACAACTATTTACAAATCGGTTGCCTAACCTTGTTCTGCTCAGCCATTATATTCTGTTATCATAAGCCAACTTTTTTAAGATAATAACGGAGTATTTATGCTATTTAAAAATGTGCTCGTTCCTGTCGTTTCTTTGTCTCTTATCATGACAGGGTGCGCCTCTACAAACACAGAAAAAGGTGCCGCTATTGGTGCTATTGCTGGAGCAGTATTAGGTAAAGCAACAAGTAATCATAAAGATAAACGGTTAGTTTGGGGCGCGGCTATTGGTGCAATCGCCGGTTCTGCTATTGGTAAGTACATGGATGAGCAAGAAGAAGCTTTTCGCCAAGAATTATCTGGCTCTGGCATCGATATTATTCGAGAAGGGGATAACTTACGCCTAGTCATGCCATCAAATATTACTTTCGCCACCAATCAAGCGTATATCTCTGCTGGATTTCACTCAACATTAGACGATATTGTTAAAGTATTGGTTAAATTTGATAAAACCCTATTAAGTATCGTCGGCCATACGGATGATACTGGTAGTGCAGACTACAACCAAAAGCTTTCAGAACAACGTGCAGAAAGTGTTAAAAACTACTTAGTTAGTAAAAACATTATTGATACGCGTTTAAAAACAACGGGGTTAGGTGAATCATCACCGATCGTTGCCAATACCAATGCACAAAATCGTGCCCTTAATCGCCGCGTTGAAATTCAAATAATTCCTAACAAAGCGTAATTTGATGTGAATTTGATGCGATAAGTACCGTTAATATATCGGCTTTGACTGTGCCTAACTGCTAAGCAAATATGCACCTTAACAACTAATAACAAAAAAGGATGCCGAAGCATCCTTTTTCTTAAGTTCTAGTGTGAACTAAAGTATCAATTAATATTCAGGCTATCCATGCCCTCACCGCTTCGCGGCCGCACCTTGTGCGTTCTAATTCGTTCCAGACGAATTAGTCGATTACTTTAGATACAACACCAGCACCTACTGTACGACCACCTTCACGGATAGCGAAACGTAAACCTTCGTCCATCGCGATTGGGTTGATTAACTCAACAACAAACTTAAGGTTGTCACCAGGCATTACCATTTCTACACCTTCAGGAAGCTCTACAGCACCTGTGATGTCAGTTGTACGGAAGTAAAACTGTGGACGATAACCTTTGAAGAATGGCGTATGACGACCACCTTCATCTTTCGTTAATACATAAACTTCTGATTCGAATTTAGTATGTGGGTTGATTGAACCTGGCTTACATAATACTTGACCACGTTGAACTTCTTCACGCTTAGTACCACGTAATAATACACCACAGTTCTCACCTGCACGACCTTCGTCTAGAAGCTTACGGAACATTTCTACACCAGTACAAGTTGTTTTCGTTGTATCTTTGATACCTACGATTTCAATCTCGTCACCAACTTTAACGATACCACGTTCTACACGACCTGTAACAACAGTACCACGACCTTGAATTGAGAATACATCTTCAATTGGTAAGATAAACGCACCGTCAATTGCACGCTCTGGCTCTGGAATGTACGTGTCTAAGTGACCCGCTAATTCTAATACTTTTTCTTCCCATTGTGCTTCGCCGTTCAATGCACCTAATGCAGAACCTAAAACTACTGGTAAATCATCACCTGGGAAATCGTATTCTGAAAGAAGTTCACGAACTTCCATTTCTACTAATTCTAATAATTCTTCATCATCAACCATGTCACATTTGTTTAAGAAAACAATGATATATGGAACACCTACTTGGCGTGATAATAAGATGTGCTCACGTGTTTGTGGCATAGGACCGTCTGTCGCTGCTACTACTAAGATAGCGCCGTCCATTTGTGCAGCACCTGTGATCATGTTTTTAACATAATCGGCGTGACCAGGACAATCTACGTGTGCGTAGTGACGTGTTTCTGTATCGTACTCGATGTGAGAAGTATTGATTGTAATACCACGCTCACGCTCTTCTGGAGCATTATCGATTTGTGCGAAGTCTTTTACATCACCACCGAATGCTTTTGTTAATACTGCAGAGATAGCAGCTGTTAATGTTGTTTTACCGTGGTCAACGTGTCCGATTGTACCAACGTTAACATGCGGTTTTAGACGTTCAAATTTTTGCTTTAGCCACTTTAAAATACCTCGAGGTAATAATTTAAGTATAAAATATATTAAAGATAAGAAATGACAGGAGATCGATGAAATGGTGCTAATAGGCAGATTCGAACTGCCGACCTCACCCTTACCAAGGGTGCGCTCTACCAACTGAGCTATATCAGCACTACATACAAAGATTGGAGCGGACGGCGGGAATCGAACCCGCAGCTTTAGCTTGGAAGGCTAAGGTATTACCACTATACGACGTCCGCACTACTGTCAGAATATCTCTGCAAAAAAAATGGTGGAGGGAGGTGGATTCGAACCACCGAAGGCGGAGCCGTCAGATTTACAGTCTGATCCCTTTGGCCACTCGGGAACCCCTCCATTACTTTTTAAAAGTAAGTACTAATGGTGCCGACTGCCGGAGTCGAACTGGCGACCTACTGATTACAAGTCAGTTGCTCTACCAACTGAGCTAAGTCGGCACTACATTAAGTGCTGCGCATTCTATTGTAATGCTTTTGTCCTTGCAATAGAAAAAACAAAAAAAATGCATCTTTTTTATTGTTTGTTGTTTTTTTATGCAAAACGGTTGTTTTTCAACTTAAATTGCTGATTTTGCATAAGACTGTAAGCCATAAAATATTAACTCTTCATGACATTGATGAGGAACATCTAATAACTTGCTTAATGATAATGTATTACCACCGGCTAGAATAATGTCATCTAATGTTAAATTAAGTTTATTAATTTGCTCAACAGCCACTTTAATTAAACCAATTGTTGCCGCCCAACAGGCATTATTTACATTATCTTCAGTATTATTTGCAAAAGCTAAATTAGCTTGCTTTAAATTTCCCTCAACTTGCGCGGTATTTTTTAACACACTTTGGTGCATACAATCGATGCCGGGCAAAATCCAACCACCTAAGTGTTGACCATGCGCATTAATAACATCAACAGTTGTCGCCGTACCCGCATCAACAATTATCAGGTTTTTTTCAGGATATAACTGCCGAGCACCAATTATAGCTAACCAACGGTCAACCCCTAAACGCTCAGGTGTAACATAACCGGAGATAACGCCATAGGCTTGCTGTTCGCTGGTAACTATGTCAGTCACAATATTATTCTGCTCGGCCCAAGTTATTATTTTTGCTAACAGCGCTGGTTGATTAACAGAGCCAATTATTATTTTTTTTGCCTGCTTCCAGTGTTGATCAAGCCAACCTACATTTAACGAGCTAACATGTATCGCTTTAATATCGCTGCTCGCTTGCATGGTAAAATTATCGACTACTTGGCAATATTTTAATCGCGTATTACCAATATCTACTAAAACTTTCACGTAGCCCCTCGTAAGCTTACTTCACCGCCATAAACCGGTGACACCTTTACCGTCAACTTCCATTAATAATGCCCCTTGGTTATCAATACCACGGCTTACCCCAAAAACTTCTTTGGTACCGGCGACTATTTTGATTGGTTGATTAAAATAAATGTCGTGTTGATGCCAGCACGGCAGCATATTTGTTAAGCCTGTTTGCTTATATTCGGCTAAGCGGATATTCAGCTGTTTTATGACCTCGGCAACCAGTTGGTTACGGTTAATCTCACCGTTGGTTAGCTGACTCAGATCACTCCATGGCTGATCAACTAATTTAGCACTTTCGTCCGGCATTGCCAGATTGAGCCCGATACCAATCACACAATGGCAAGATTCAAGCGGTTGACCATCAAGGTCAATTAAAATTCCCGCGAGTTTTTTACCTTTTAAATAAATATCGTTCGGCCATTTCAACTCAACATCATGTTGATATAAAGCCTTTATCGCATCAAAAACGGCAAGAGCAGCAACAACACTTAATCCCATCGCTTGCGACATGCCCTGCTCTAAAAAGCAGTACATCGATAAATATATGTTTGAACCATAAGGTGAGATCCATTGTCGACCACGTCGCCCTCGACCAGCACTTTGATATTCGGCCAAACAAACTTGACCAGGTTGAAGATCGTAAGGTAATTTTCGTAATAAATAGCTATTCGTTGAGTCGATAACACTATGTATTTCTATCGGCGCTGCGATATCCGAATTTAAATACTGAGAAATTTTATTCAGTGATAATAAATCAAGTTTATTCGCCAGTTGATACCCCTTACCGGTAACTCGATAGATATCAAGCCCCATGTCACTTAACGCTTCGATATGCTTAGCAACTGCCGCTCTCGAAATCCCTAACTCAGCCCCTAATTCTTCACCTGAAATAAAATTGCCGCGGGCTAACGCTTTAATAATTTGTGCTCGACTATTACTGCTCATTGGCTAAAACCTCAACAGGATCACATTCACCCTCAATATCCACAAACCTAACTTCAGGAATTAACATAATGGCAAATTTTTGATAAACAGTAGTTTGTATTAGCTTGGCTAAAGCAACAATCTCTTTACCACTGCCTTGCTGATGATTGACTAACACTA
Source organism: Alteromonadaceae bacterium (assembly GCA_038141035.1). Classification (GTDB taxonomy): domain Bacteria; phylum Pseudomonadota; class Gammaproteobacteria; order Enterobacterales; family Alteromonadaceae; genus JALZUE01. The sequence continues at coordinate 5,875 of JAYQHI010000049.1, read as the reverse complement.
ACGCTTGATTCGCATGAACGGCAACCTTACCAAATTTATAGCCTTTTAAGCCTGCTTGTTCAATTAACCAAGCTGCAGCTAACTTAACATGACCATTATCTTGCAGATAATGAGGTAAGGACGGATATGCTGTCTGTAACTCAATAAACTGCTTCGTCGTCACCACTGGGTTTTTAAAAAAGCTGCCTGCATTGGGTAATATACTGGGATCTGGTAATTTAGCTTGTCGTAAAGCAATAACTTGTTGCATTACCTGTTCAGCACTATAAGGTTTGGGTAAATCTGATAAGCCATGATAGTTTAATTTTGGCTGCCATTTTTTCGGAAATTTAAGTAAAACTTTCGTGATCAACCCTTTATTTTTTAATTCACCTTTAAAAATACTTTCACGGTAAGCAAACTGACATTGGTGATTCGATAAGGTTTTGCAATCGGCGCTCGCAAACTCAAACCAAGAAACCTGTTCACAATAGTCTGCAAACTCAACGCCGTAAGCGCCAATATTCTGAACCGGTGCTGCGCCAACACTACCAGGGATAAACGCCAAATTTTCTAAACCATAGATCTGATGTTCTAAACAAAATAAAACCAGTTGATGCCAATTTTCACCTGCTGCCACTTCAACAAAATGATGGTCATCACTTTGCCATGTTGAAATACCTTTGAGGGAAGATTTAACAATTAAGTTAACCTTATCATCAACAAAAAGCGTATTACTCCCCTCACCTAATAGGTAAAAATTTTGTTGTGCTAAGTTATTCTCGAACTGTTTTGATAATAAAATTAAATCATTTTCGTTCGCCACCTCAACATACTGCTTAGCACAGCATGCAATGGCAAAAGTATTTAATGTTTGTAATGCAATATTATGGTTATTCATAGCTTTTAAATAATGTGAATAACTCCGGAGGCAAGTTACCCTTGTTTTCTGGTAGGTAGTTTAATGATGTTTGCCATATCGTTATAGTATTTATTTTGATATTTAGTGGTATCAATATTTTCACTATGGTTGATGACCACTCCTTCGATAGGTGCATTAACTTGTTTTAACAACCTTAAACCTGACAAAATTTGCTCTCGCCTTGTTTTACCGCCATGAACAATATAAATAACACTATCAACTAACTTCGAAATAATCACTGCATCACTAACCGCGTTAACCGGTGGTGTTTCAATAATAATTCGATCATAAAAATTACCAAAAACTTTGATCAACATATTAAAACGTTTCATCGATAGAAATGCTAACGGATTTGAAGGAGTAATACCTGAGGTTAACATATCTAGTCGTTTATGCTCGTCACGAACAATACATTCATCTATTTGGTGAGTTTTTGCTAATAAATTAGATAAGCCAGGGCGGTTAGGATCTAAGCCTAAGTTTTTAGCAATCGTTGGATGACGTAAATCACCTTCAATTAATAACACTTTTTCCATTTCACTAAATGAGCGAGCTAATTCTAATGCCACCGTTGATTTCCCTTCACCTGGCTCTGAAGAGGTAACCGCGATAATTTTAGGTGGCTTTTTCTTTTGGCTAAAAATTAATGATGTCCGTAAAGTTCGAACAGCTTCAACAAAGCGGCGATCTACCGCTTGATCTTTATCACCTGCTCGACCACGTTTTATTCTTGGTAACACCGCCAGAATATTAGCTTCGGTAAAACTGTCTAATTTACGACGTGAATTCAGCGTATCAAGCATCAATTCCCGCATAATAATAACTGCCGAAATGAACACCATTGAAATAACCATCGCAAGCAAAGTTAATAGGGTTTTATTAGGCTTGAACGGCCCTTTAGGTGGTAGTGCTTTATCAATAAAACGGACATAAAAATCAGCACGATAATTGCCCATTGCATCAGCTTCTTTTAAACGAATTAAATAAGTGCTGTACAGTTCTTTATTTGTTTCCACTTCCGTAATAACTGAGAAAATTTATTATCTAAACGGCTTAACCTTAAGAAGTCTTGCTTCGCTTTACTTAGCCTTTCTTGTGTTGCATTTAACCGAGCAATAGCTTCCAAATATTCTTTTTCTATCGCAAAAACGATATCGTTAACCTGCTTGGTGATACTGTCTGTAATACTTTTAAATTCAGCTTCTACGGCAATTCTTTTAGGGTGTTTGGGCCCATATCGTTTAGATATTTCAGACAACTTACGATCTAAACGCTCTTCTTGTTCTCTTAATTTGCTATAGATAATATTTTCATTAATTTCACTGATCTCAACCAATTGACGAATTTCATTTTTGTTTTCTTTAATGTATTTGACCGTGATCGCTAATTCATCAACTCGTTTATCGGCAATTAATGCTTCTGACATGAGTTCATTTAATTCATTCGAAATTAAACCAACCACACCTTTAATATCAACAATCTGCTTTTCTTCACGAAAAGTCTGCAAAGCTTGTTCTGATGCTTCTAACTTTTTACCTAACTCTTCTAACTGATCCACTAACCACTGTGATGTCGTTTCTTGTGACATGCTGTGCAATTCATCTTGATACTGTAAATAAGTAGCCCCTATATATAATTAGCCACTTTAGCTGACAGTTCAGGGGAGTAGGAGTAAAAACTTTTTTAACTAATTCAGTATTGGTAATAGGCGTTACATTTAACCGTGCTTGAAAGGTAGCCACTGCACCTTCGATAGAGATGGTTGTAATTTTAGGTTTGTTAAAAAATTCTCGATAATTGTCTTTATATTTACCTGAGATAAAATCACGATCATTGCGTAAATCTAATTGAGCAATCACCCGTTCGGCAAATTTACGAGATCTTAATAATTCATATTGCGTTTGTATTTGTTCTGTTGAAGCTTTCGATTCATCAAAGGCATCATTAATAGAAAGGGCTTGATTAGGTTTATTATTACCTATTTGTAATACCGCGGTTGCGATGAAAGAGGGTTTTAACGAAGAAACATAAACTGCGCATATTAAAGTAATAAACAACGTAAAAAATAATATAAGCCAACGACGATTCCACAACGGACTAACTATCTCTTTAATCGAGACATCGTCCGCTTCTGGCTGAAAAATAGTGTTGTTATTTAATGTTGTCAAAAAAAGCTCTGTCCAATATTGATAATATCATCAGGTTGGATTTCTGTTGATATAACTGCATCTATGGTTATTGTTTTTCCTTTAACTATCCGTGTAATCTGCCAATCACTAGTAGACGCTCTACTTGCTAAACCTCCGGATAAAGCAATTGCCTTATCCAGCGTTAAACCTTCTTGAAAAGGGTAACCGCCTGGTCGATTAACTAAGCCATTAATGTAAAAAAGGGCGATACTGTGAAATTGACACGGTTACTTGTGGCTCTATTAAATAATCACCACGTAAGCCCTCTTCAATTAAAACGCCTATTTCTTTAGTTGATAACCCTATCACTGGTATATCCCCTTGTTGAGGAAAAGTGATAATGCCGGCTTTATCAATTCTGATCGTTATTTGTAAGTCTTTTTCATCATAAACATCTATCTTTAACGTATCACCTGAACCAATTTTATAATCAGCGGAATAAACACTAAAGCTGGATAAAACTGTATAAAGTATAACCAACAAGGATGTTCTTTTATACAGTAAAAATTTAGAGAACAAAACTAATCCCCGCACTAATGGTATTTTTTTGATATTCGTTAGTTATATTAAACGATGACAATTTTTGGTGAAAGTAACTTAATGATAATGACATATTACTTCTAAATTTATAAATCACTGTCATGTCGCTAGTAAAACCTTGCTCCGTTTCATTACCCGTTTCAAAATAATAATCGAATATATCCATGCTGTTTTGTAAATAAATTTCAATATTATCGTTCATTTGATAGCTAAAATTTAAACCCAGCTTGTCACTTATTAAATAACTATTTTCAATTTGACGGTTTTCATCTACAGTTCTTACACTAATGGCGGTCAGTTCAATGGCTTCAATAGGTGACCACTTGAACTTAAAATCCCACTTAAAATCTTGTTTATTAGCTAAACTGCCATCGTCAAAATCTATCTTTAGCGTCCCTAATGATAAATCAAAATGAGTAAATTCAGTTTTGTGCCATTTAATACCTACTAATGCCGTGCTTACCAAACGGTCTTGTTGCAACGGTAAGTCATGGTTAATGTCTTCTAGTGATAATTTAGCCGTTAAATAAGACTTGCCGCTTAATAGGTATTGAAAGTCGAATATTGAATAAACTGCCGATAAATTTAATCCATCAGTAACCTCTGGACGATTTTTATATTCAGTATTGCGAAAACCAATTAATGAAGTAAGAGTCGCATTAGAATTTTCGTTACCTAACTGATGTGCAATATTAATAAAGTTAGACTTACGGTTATCTCTTTCTAATAAGCTCGATCCAATGCCTTTTGATAAGCCTATACCTCTATCTAAATACTGATTGAAAAACGCCCCTGTCAATATAACGCTTTGTTTAGCACGAAATTTATGGTGATACTTAAGTAAGCCATATCTATCGGTTGTATCATCTTCAGAAAAATCATTAAACTTTCGATTTTTAAGCCATAATCCTAACTGTAAATAGTGTTCATCATTATGATATTGCGCTTTAATGCTGGGTGAAATTTCTAGATAACCGGTAGATTGTTTATCAGCATCATTTTCATATAGATGATTATCTGTATGCTTAGCCTTTATAGTTAGATCAAGCATCGCTTGATCATCTCGATATTTCAACATATCACCATTTTGGCGATCTAAAAAATATGTTTTATCGTTTGCAAGGGCTGCAAACGAACTTAACGACAAAATAATTAGCCAACAACGAAAACACATAGAAAGTCTTATTTTTTTGATTTATCTTAACCTTTTTTAACAAAACGCATATCTAAGATAGTTATCGTAGATAAAATAATTCTCGTCTAAACACTTACATACATGAATAAATTAAACGCTCACGGAATAGAAAGCGGTTATTGGCTAGTTTCAGTTACTTTTAAAGACAGAACGGTATTTTAAAAAAACTATATCAAAGAATTAACCGCAGGAAAGCAAAAAGCCCGCAACAGTGTTGCGGGCTTCTTTTAATAGAAGTCTAGCGATGTCCTACTCTCACATGGGAACTCCCACACTACCATCGGCGCAATTGCGTTTCACTTCTGAGTTCGGCATGGGATCAGGTGGTACCACAATGCTATTGTCGCTAGACAAAAACATGTTGTTAAGTGATCTATCACTCAACATTAATAATCTTGGAAAGCTTATTGTGTGTTGTTGTTTATCAATCACACTGTCGCATAAATACCTTAGCTCTTATTCAGTACTCGTAAGTACGTGATGACGTGCAAGGATGCACTAATGTCGATGTTGTTCATGGATGAACGCTTTTCATCGACCTTTTAAACTTATGTCAGTCTCATACAACTCAATGTTTACTCTCGTAAAACTACTTGGGTGTTGTATGGTTAAGCCTCACGGGCAATTAGTATCAGTTAGCTCAATGCCTCACAGCACTTCCACACCTGACCTATCAACGTTGTAGTCTCCAACGACCCTTCAGGGGACTTAAAGTCCCAGTGAGAACTCATCTCAAAGCCTGCTTCCCCGCTTAGATGCTTTCAGCGGTTATCAGTTCCGAACGTAGCTACCGGGCAATGCCATTGGCATGACAACCCGAACACCAGCGGTTCGTTCACTCCGGTCCTCTCGTACTAGGAGCAACCCCTCTCAAATCTCCAACGTCCACGGCAGATAGGGACCGAACTGTCTCACGACGTTCTAAACCCAGCTCGCGTACCACTTTAAATGGCGAACAGCCATACCCTTGGGACCGACTTCAGCCCCAGGATGTGATGAGCCGACATCGAGGTGCCAAACACCGCCGTCGATATGAACTCTTGGGCGGTA
>JAYQHI010000048.1:0-44823 GCA_038141035.1 Alteromonadaceae bacterium | reverse complement strand
CGTGATACTTATTGGAAAGTGCGTCAAGCCGTAGAAGCAACGCACGACTGTTTATATAGTTTCAACAGTTTAAAAACCCGCAAACAAGAGCCGCGCCGCCCATTACGAAAAATGGTATTAAACGTACCAATCTCGCCGTGAATTACCTATTGGTGAGCGTGCTATTGCTCATGGGTTAGCAGTATCTGAAGGCATTACTACCTGTAAAAACGTAGCTAACATGCCACCTAACATTTGTAATCCGGCCTATTTAGCAGAGCAAGCCAAAATATTAGCGGATGAATATGAAAACATTAGCACCGAAGTTTTAGGCGAAAACGAAATGGAAGCCCTTAATATGGGTTCCTATTTAGCGGTCGGTCGTGGTTCAGCGAATGAATCTATGATGAGCATTATTGGCATAACGGTGCTAATAACGACAGCGCCCCCATTGTTCTAGTTGGTAAAGGTTTAACCTTCGACAGTGGTGTATTTCATTAAACCCGCGCTGCATGGACGAAATGAAATACGACATGGGTGGTGCAGCTGGTGTTTTAGGTGCTATGTATGCATTGGCAGAATTAAACTTACCAATTAATGTGATTGGTGTTTTAGCTGGCTGTGAAAACATGCCTAGTAGTAAAGCTTACCGACCCAGGTGATATCTAAACCACGATGTCAGGACAAACGGTTGAAGTATTAAATACCGACGCTGAAGGCCGTTTAGTATTATGTGATGCGTTAACGTATGTTGAACGTTTTGAACCAGAATCCGTTATTGATGTTGCTACTTTAACTGGCGCTTGTATTGTTGCTTTAGGTAGTCATGCCTCCGGTTTAATGAGCACGCATAACCCACTTGCTCATGAGTTATTAAATGCTTCAGAGCAAAGTGGTGACAGAGCGTGGCGCTTACCGTTATGGGAAGAATATCAAGAGCAGCTAGAAAGCCCGTTTGCAGACTTTACTAACTTAGGCGGTAAAGGTGCTGGCACTATTACTGCTGCTGCCTTTTTATCTCGTTTTACTAAAAAATATCACTGGGCGCATTTAGATATTGCCGGTACAGCGTGGCGTAGTGGTGGTAAAACCAAAGGTTCAACTGGCCGTCCGGTTAGTATGTTAACGCAGTTTTTACTGAATCGTTCAGGCGTTGAGCAAGGCGAAGCCTAACCTAATATTTATTGACACTAGGTAATTAAACACATGCAAACACAGGTAATGTTCTACTTATTACCGAAGAGTCTGCAAGAAACAATGGCAACTGCTCATTTGTTTCAAGCTTGTTTGCACGCCAGTGTTTGTTATCGCAACAATCAACGTGTTTATATTCACACGGATGATCAACAAAGTGCCCATGCCATTGATGAAATGTTATGGGGCTTTGAACCTGACAGTTTTGTGCCTCACAATTTAGTAGGTGAAGGCTCAACACAGGGGGCACCGGTTGAAATTGGCTATCAAATACCAAAAAACCGCCGTCCATTCCTTATTAATTTAGCCAGCCAAATACCAAGTTTTGCTGGTAATTATTCACATATTATAGATTTTGTGCCCGCTGAAACGTTATTAAAACAGCAAGCTCGTGAGCGCTTTAAGCAATACCGACAAGCCGGTTTTCATATCGAAACTCAAGCAATTGAAACAGCGAAAACAACATCTACTGAGCAACCATAAGTAAGTACCCATGGAAAAAACATTTAATCCTTCTGACATCGAAAACTCTCTTTACCAAACGTGGGAAGAAAAAGGTTACTTTAGCCCAACTGGCGACGATGACGGCTATTGTATTGCTATTCCCACCACCAAATGTGACTGGTAGCTTCACATATGGGACATGCTTTTCAACAAACCATTATGGACACCTTAATTCGTTATCAACGTATGCAAGGTAAAAGTACACTGTGGCAAAACAGGTACAGATCACGCTGGTATTGCAACTCAAATGGTTGTTGAGCGTAAAAATAGGCGCTGAAGAAGACAAAACTCGCCACGATTATGGACGTGATGCTTTTATCGAAAAGTATGGGAATGGAAAGAAGAATCAGGTGGTGCTATTGGTAAACAAATGCGTCGCTTAGGTAACTCAATTGATTGGTCGTGCGTGAACGCTTTACTTGGACGACGGCATGTCGGCCGCAGTACAAGAAGTGTTTGTACGGCTATACTGAAGATGATTTAATTTATCGCGGCAAGCGTTTAGTTAACTGGGATCCAAATTCCACTACCGCTATTTCTGATTTAGAAGTTGAAAACAAAGATAAAAAAGGTCACATGTGGCACTTACGCTATCCGCCAGCAGATGGTGCTAAAACAGCTGATGGACAAAGACTATTTAGTTGTTGCTACGACTCGACCCAGAAACTATGTTGGTGATACCGGCGTTGCCGTTAACCCTGAAGACCCACGTTATAAAGACTTAATTGGTAAAAATATTTTATTACCTTTAGTTAATCGTTTAATTCCTATTGTTGGTGATGAACATGCCGATATGGAAAAAGGCACAGGTTGTGTAAAAATCACCCCTGCTCACGACTTCAACGATAACGAAGTAGGTAAACGCTGTGGTTTACCAATGATCAATATTTTCGATCAAGACGCAGCTATTTTAGCGCAAGCGGAAGTTTACACCACTAATGGCGAACCATCAGATGTTTATGATGCTAGCTTACCTGCTGATTTAGTGGGGCTTGATCGCTTTGACGCTCGTAAAGCCATTGTTGAACAATTTGACCAAGCTGGCTTATTAGTTGAAGTAAAAGATCATGATTTAGTAGCACCTTATGGTGACAGATCAGGTGTGATCATTGAGCCACTATTAACAGACCAATGGTATGTGAGAGTTGAAAATTAGCTAAGCCGGCCATTGAAGCGGTTGAAAATGGCGATATTGAGTTTGTACCAAAAACAATATGAAAACATGTATTTTGCTTGGATGCGTGACGTTCAAGATTGGTGTATTTCTCGTCAACTTTGGTGGGGACATCGTATTCCGGCTTGGTATGACGAAAACGGTAATGTTTTTGTTGGTCAGAACTGAAGAAGAAGTTCGTGCAAAATGACATTCCTGCCGACATGCCACTTCGTCAAGATGAAGATGTTTTAGATACATGGTTTTCATCTGCCCTTTGGACATTCTCAACATTAGGCTGGCCTAATGAAGAAGAAATGATGAAAAAATTCCATTCTACTGACGTATTAGTAACGGGTTTTGATATTATTTTCTTCTGGGTTGCTCGTATGATCATGATGACCATGCATTTCATTAAAGATGAAAACGGCAAACCGCAAGTACCATTCAAACAAGTGTATGTTACCGGATTAATTCGTGATGAAAATGGCGATAAAATGTCAAAATCTAAAGGGAATGTTATTGACCCATTAGATATGATTGATGGTATTTCATTAGACGATTTATTAGAAAAACGTACTGGTAATATGATGCAGCCACAATTGGCGGCCAAAATTACAAAATTAACCAAAAAAGAATTTCCTGAAGGCATTGAAGCACATGGTACAGACGCCCTGCGCTTTACCCTTTCAGCTTTAGCCTCAACTGGCCGTGATGTTAGTTGGGATATGAAACGCTTAGACGGCTATCGTAATTTCTGTAACAAACTCTGGAATGCGAGTCGTTATGTATTAATGAACACTGAAGATCAAGATTGTGGCCGCTCTTCATCGAAAGAAAGTGGCAGCGAACTAGAATTTTCATTAGCAGATCGCTGGATCCAAGCACAGTTCAAAAAACCGTAAAAACTGTACATGAATCATTTGCTAACTTCCGTTTTGATTTAGCCTCACAAGCTTTATATGAGTTTACCTGGAATCAGTTCTGTGACTGGTATTTAGAATTAACTAAGCCGGTATTATTTAAAGGTACTGAAGCGCAACAGCGTGGCACGCGTTATACCCTAGTATCAACGTTAGAAGCGTTATTACGTTTAATGCATCCAATCATGCCATACATTACCGAAACCATTTGGCAACGTGTTGTACCGTTAACCTCGTTTGAGAAAAACGGCGACAGCATTATGATCCAAAGCTTTCCACAATATAATGCCGAACAAGTTGATCAAACCGCGATTAATGATTTGGAATGGGTAAAACAATTTATTATTGCCATTCGTAATATCCGTGGCGAAATGGATATTGCCCCGAGTAAACCATTACCAGTGTTGCTAAAAAATGTTTCTGATGAAGATAAACGCCGTTTAGCTGACAACGAGCAGTTTTTAAGTGCCTTAGCAAAACTTGAAGCAATAAGTGTATTAGCCGATAACGAAGAAGGTCCTGCCTCAGCCACGGCCGTTATTGGTGATATGTCGGTACTTATTCCAATGGCTGGTTTAATTGATAAAGACGCGGAACTTGCTCGTTTATCTAAAGCCATTGAAAAACTTGAAAAAGATGTACAGCGTACTGAAGGTAAATTAAGTAACGAAAAATTTGTTAGTAAAGCACCTGCGGCGGTAATTGATAAAGAAAAAGCGAAATTAGCAGAAGCTCAATCAACATTAACTAAAATGATTGAACAAAAAGCACAAATTGCGGCTTTATAACTTACAAGTACATTTTTAAAACAAAAGTAGATCAAATATCAATCAAACCTGATAAAAAGCAGCTTCTAGCTGCTTTTTTTTATAAATTTAAGAAATATGTAATAAATAATTGTTAAAAAGAGAGCATCTAGATTATTTGTGTGGTAATCTAGCTTCGCGTTGAGTTTTTGCGTTTCGGATGAAGGTCTAGTCAACTTGTTGACCACCCCTTACGCGCTAGTGTTATTGGATACCTTCCTCTGTCTGTACTTTTGGGTAGAGGGCATTTACTCCGTGAAAAACAATGGTACTTATTTTCATTTAGAAAATTAGGCCGCAATTTAAATTTAAGATATATGGATAAATGTAATGTCTGATACAGTTAATGGTAAAAGTAAAATTTTTCAACGAATCTAAAGGTTTTGGTTTCATCGAGCAAGAAAACGGCCCTGACGTTTTCGTTCACTTCTCTGCAATTACTGGTGCTGGTTTCCGTACTTTAACAGACGGTCAAGCAGTATCTTTTTCAGTTAAGCAAGGCCAAAAAGGTCCTGAAGCTGAAAACGTAACAGCTTTATAATAGTTTTTAACTATTAGTGAGAAAGAGGACTTTATGTCCTCTTTTTTTATCTCTAATTTTTATCAATATCAAATCTACCTTCACGCTAAAGCCATACACTCGCTATAAATTTTTACAAAACTCTATATAAGCTGCTCAATCAAACCTTAATTAATACCCGTTTTTCCGCTACACTCTACTAATATGACTCGTTTAACTAGCTACTAATATAACTCGTTTACCTAGCTATTAATTAGGACTTTCATTGAGAAACTTCGCTTGCTATTCATTAAAACTTGGTTGTTAACCGCTTTATTGCTGTGCTTTTCTGTACAAGCAATTAATGCTGTTACCCCTTGTGCTATGCAGCATTTTTCCAGTCCGCAAACAACAGTCGACGTTGATGTTATGCCCTGTCATCAAACGCAAACTGACACAATGCCAATGGCTAACGATTCAGAAAATAATACACAATGCGATAACTGTCAGTGTTGCCATGTTTTATTTTCCCACAATCCTTTATTCACGCTCGAAATAAACAGCCATTTACGCGAGCAAAATATTAACTCTTTTGTTAAACCATTATTGTTACCAGCAGTACTCAGTAACTTTTATACCGCCCTCCGATATCACTCTACACTTCTTAGCATAGATCCGTCTAAAAATTGGTAATGATGCCAATTTGATTACATTTATCGTTTTTTTAAGTAGAGGTTATCGTCGTGAAAACATTCACTGTCGTTATAATGACTTTATTTGCCTTATGCCTTGGGGCATTCGGTAGTTATTATTTTTTATCAGCACAACAAACATCACCCACCACTCAACAAACTGAGCAAGAAAAACAGCCGTTATATTGGGTTGCCCCGATGGACCCCAATTTTCGCCGTGACCAGCCGGGGCTATCGCCTATGGGGATGGAGCTTGTGCCGGTTTATAAAGAAGAAACAAATACGCCTGAGCAAATTGACGGTGCCGTTAACATCTCCGCGCAAGTTAGCAGCCAACTCAATGTAAAAACAACACAGGTGCAACATATGCGGTGGCAAGAGTCGATCACAAGTTTTGCGCAATTAACCTATGATGAAGAAAAAATGGTGCATTTACATAGCCGAGTCGCCGGTTGGATAGAAACCTTATATGTAAAAAGCCAAGGCCAAAAAGTGCTTGCTGGTGAGCCTTTATATACTTTTTATTCACCTGAATTAGCCCATGCCCAAGAAGAATTAGTACTCGCGCTTAAAAGCCAAGATCAACGCTTGATCCAAGGCGCTGAAAAAAAGTTAAAGTCGCTATATGTACCGCAAGTAAATATAGATAATATTAAAAAGCATAAAAAAGTGTTAGCGGTGATCACGTATTATGCGCCAAGCTCAGGCTATGTTGAGCACCTCAACATTCGACAAGGTATGTACGTAAAGCCTGAAACTCAAATGTTATCAATCAGCGCCATGGATTCTTTATGGTTAATAGCTGAAGTATTTGAAAGCCAAATAGAAAAAATCAGCCTTGGCATGCCAGCAAGTTTCACCTTAGATGCTTACCCGCAACAAGTGTTTAATACAAAGGTAGATTACATTTACCCAAGTTTATTAAGTAATAATCGTTTAGCTAAAGTTAGGTTACAAGTTGATAACACAGCCGAATTGTTCCGGCCAAACATGCAAGCTAAAGTTAATTTCATTCAACAAGACCAGCAACCAAGTTTAGTGGTGCCTGCCAACAGTGTTATCCGTACAGGTAACAGTGAACGCATTGTGATCCAAGCCGATGATCAACAATTTATTAGCAAAAACATTAAAGTCGCCAGCTATCACCAAGGCTTAGCAAAAGTCATTTCAGGGTTAACAGGAGATGAAATTATTGTCACCTCCGGCCAATTTTTAATTGATAGTCAAGCCAATATCGAGCAGTCATTAAACCGTTTAGCACCGGCCAATAATTCCCTTTGAACATGAAATGAGTCATACCCCAGAAAAAATGCTTTGCCTTGGTTACGGGTGTTATCACCGAGCTTGATCATGAAAATAACCAGCTAACCATTTCACACCAAGCTATTGAGCAATGGCAACAACCCGCAATGACCATGACATTTAGCTTATCGCATCAATTACACCAACAAGATGCTATTGCCAACTATCAAGTCAATAACCAAATCAGCTTTACCTTTACCCGACACGATAACTATTTTGTGATTGAAGAAATACGTTTAGCTAACGGTGGGCATGCTCATGATTAATCGTATTATTGCATGGTCTGTTCATAATCGGGTTTTAGTGATTTTACTTAGCGTATTACTGACCGCTGCGGGATTAGTCTCATTAAAAAATACTGCCGTTGATGCAATACCCGATTTATCTGACGTACAGGTTATCATTAAAACCTCTTACCCAGGGCAATCAGCTGAAGTGGTTGAGCAGCAAGTTACTTACCCATTAACCAATGCCATGTTGTCAGTACCCAAAGCGAAAACCGTGCGAGGATTTTCATTTTTTGGTGATTCTTACATTTATATTATTTTTGAAGATGACACCGACATATATTGGGCAAGAAGCCGCGTTTTAGAATATCTGAACCAAGTTAATAACCAACTACCAAGTAGCGCTAAATCAAGTTTAGGACCTGATGCGACGGGGGTTGGCTGGGTTTATTTATATGCTTTAATCAACAAAAATACCGTGAGTGACTCTGCCGAATCAAATTAAAACAACACGATTTAAGTGAACTTACTAGCTTACAAAATTGGTATTTAAAGCCTGAATTACAGTCAGTTGCTGGTGTTTCCGGAAATAGCAACTTTAGGAGGCATGGCAAAACAATATCAGGTAACGATTGATCCCTTTAAACTTCGACAATATCAAGTTCCGCTAAGCCATGCCATCAATGCAATCAAGCAAAGCAATCAAACCATTGGTGCTGCCGTAGTTGAAATGGCTGAAGCCGAATATATTGTCACCAGTGAACATTACCTCGCGAGTATTGAAGACATTCAAAATATCGCCATTGGTATCAGTAGAACTAACACCAACACCACCAGTACTAGCACTACAGCTATTTTTCTAAAAGATATTGCCGAAGTTAAATTAACTAACCAAATGCGCCGTGGCATTGCTGAATTTAACGGTTTTAGGTGAAGCTGTTGCCGGCATTGTTGTGATGCGCTTTGGTGAAAATGCTCAGCAAGTCATTAAAAATGTTGAAGCTAAATTAGCAAAATTAAAACAAGGCTTACCTGACGGAGTTGAGCTAGTTACTGTATATAATCGCGCTAATTTAATTGATAATGCGATCAATAACTTAACCGACAAGCTCAGCGAAGAGCTAATTATTGTTAGCTTGGTGTGTTTATTATTTCTTTGGCATTTACCTTCTGCCATCGTTGCCGTAGTCAGCTTACCACTTGGTATTCTCAGTGCTTTTATTATCATGCAGTGGGCAGGTATTAACGCCAACATTATGTCATTAGCCGGTATTGCCATTGCCATTGGTGCAATGACCGACGGTGCGATTGTCATGATCCGAAATTACCATAAACACTTAAGTCGTTTTAACGAAAGCCATCCTAATAACAAGCTCGAAGAAGAAAAGCGTTGGCAGTTGTTGTTAACCTCAACCCAAGAAGTTGGCCCAGCATTATTTTCAGTTTGCTGATTATCACGATCAGTTTTTACCTGTGTTTATGTTAGAAGCACAAGAAGGTCGCTTATTTGCCCCACTCGCTTATACCAAAACTTTTGCTATGGCAGCTTCAGCAGGTTTAGCCATTAGTTTGATCCCCGTATTAATGGGCTACTTGATCAGAGGGAAAATTCGCTCTGAAAAACAAAACCCCATCAACCAAGCCTTTATTGCACTTTATCAGCCATTATTAGGTTTATGTTTGCGTATGCCTAAAACCGTCATCGGTACTGCCATCATATTAGTTTTGGTCAGTTATTATCCGCTAAACAAGTTAAGCAATGAATTTATGCCAGAATTAGACGAAGGCGATATTATGTATATGCCAACTACTTACCCTGCTATTTCTATTGCTAAAGCACAAGAACTGCTACAACAAACCAATAAATTGATAAAAACTATTCCTGAAGTTGAAACTGTATTAGGAAAAATTGGCCGTGCAGAAACTGCTACCGATCCCGCCCCTTTAACCATGATCGAAAGTTTTATTCATTTAAAGCCGCAATCTCAATGGCGCGAAGGCATGACAAAACAGAAACTTATGGCGGAACTTGAACAATTAATTAAGTTTCCAGGCCTTAGTAATGCTTGGGTAATGCCAATAAAAACCCGCATTGATATGTTAGCCACCGGTATTAAAAGCTCATTAGGTTTACGATTATTGGGGAGGATCTAAGTGTTTTAAATACCTTGTCTGAGCAAATTGAACAATTGTTATTACAAGAGCCAAGCACCCGTTCAGTTTATGCTGAACAAACCGTTAGCGGCCGGTATCTTGATATTTCACTTGATGATATAAAATTGGCGAACTATGGGATTAATGCGCAAGAAGTACAGCAAGTTATTGCTCATGCCATTGGTGGTAATGTGCTAACTCAAACCGTTGAAGGCTTAGCAAGATACCCGATTTCTCTGCGTTTTTATCAAGATTTCCGTTCATCACCAAGCCATTGAACAATTGTTTTTACCTCATCAAAAGGCGACATTATTCAATTAGCCGATATTGCAACCATTGCGATAAAACAAGGCCCAGCCATGATCAAAGCGAAAATGCGCGCTTAACAGCAACCTTATTGATCGAGCCCAACCATGACGATATAAGCGCTTATATTGAGCAGATTAACCAACACATTAGCGAGCACATCACTTTGCCTGCTGGCTATAATTTCCAATGGGCGGGACAATATGAATATCAACAACGAGTTGCGAATAAATTACAATTGGTGATCCCACTAACATTAATTTTAATTGTGATTTTACTTTACCTTAATTTTAAAAAATGCGTGATGTGCTACTGATTTTAACCACCTTACCTTTTTGCCCTCATTGGCGGCTTTTGGTTAATATACTTATTAGATTTTAAATTTTCAATTGCGGTCGCGGTTGGATTTATTGCTCTTGCTGGTGTGGCTATCGAGCTAGGAGTGATCATGCTCGTCTATTTAAAACAGGCAATTATTGATGCTCAGCAAGACCTTAAGCCAAACCAAAACAGTGAACTCGTAAGTTTAAATTCAGCCGACTTAAGACAAGCAATAACTAAAGGCGCAGCAAAACGCATTCGAGCAATTCTCATGACGGTTACCACCATAATCATAGGCTTAATCCCCATATTAACCAGCGAGGGTACAGGTTCAGAAATTATGAGTAGAATTGCCGCGCCTATGGTTGGCGGTATGCTCAGTGCCTTGATATTAACTTTGTTTGTATTACCCTGTGTTTATTTAATGATGTATAAACCAGAGAGATGCTAGATGTAGTTTAAGTTTAGGGTAATCAAGGCTAAATTTCTGCTATTTAACCTCAGTTCACACTTTAAACTGAGGTTATTTTCAGCTCGATTTAACCGATTAAACTTGGCGCTATCAACTTAGTAATAGCATTAATGTGGTCATCGCGGTCATTTAAGCAAGCAATATAATGATAAACGTCCCCGCCCGCTTCAATAAATACCTCTCGGTTTTCAGCCACCAATTCCTCTAAGGTTTCTAAACAGTCGGCACTAAAAGCAGGGCTAATAATGGCCACATGTTTGTTACCCGCTTTAGCTAATTCTGCTAACGTGGCATCCGTGTATGGCTTTAACCATTCCGCTTTACCAAAACGAGATTGAAAAGTCATCACAAAGTCATCTTCATTCAATCCTAAGTTTTCAGCTAATAATCGGGTGGTTTTATGGCAAAAACAGTAATAAGGATCACCATTTTTTAAAAATAACTCCGGCATACCATGATACGAAAGTACTAATTTATCTGGCTTGCCATGTTCGGCAATATGCTCAGTAATTGAATTGGCCAATGCTTGAATATAGTCAGCTTGGTCATGGTAAGAGCTAATAAAGTTAATACTTGGGATCCAGCGCCATTGTTGAACTTCTTTCACCACTGCATCAAAAGTGGAAGCGGTAGTAGGGCCTGCGTATTGTGGATACAAAGGTAAAATAACAATTTTACTCACCGCCGCTTGCTGAAACTTTTGCAAAGCGTGTTTAATACTTGGTTTGCCATAACGCATAGCAACATCAACCAAAACATGCTCGCCATATTGTGCTGTTAATTTTTCGGCAACTTTGTTTTTTTGCGCAAGGCTATGCACCATTAATGGAGAACCTTGATCGGTCCAAATACTTTGATAAAGCTTTGCCGATTTTGCTGGGCGAACGCGTAAAATAATACCGTGTAAAATCACCAGCCAAACTAACCGGGGAATTTCAACCACGCGAGGGTCTGATAAAAATTCACGTAAATAACGTTTTAATGCACTAGTTGTAGGCGCATCAGGGGTGCCTAAATTTGTTAATAAGACACCAATTTTTTTAGGTGATTGTTCACGGGTTTGTTGATGAATACTTTCATCTTGGCCAACAAATCGAGACATTTACACGACATCCTTAAGGTATTATTTACTAATTAGTGCGCTTTCTACTGCTGCTATAAATGCATCATCTGATGGCTTAACTTTACTATTAAAATGTTGTACTTTTTGTCCGTCAGCAGAAATTAAATATTTATAAAAATTCCATTTTGGTGCTGTCGTTTGCTCTGCTAAATGAGCAAATACTGGATTAGCATCATCACCGCGTACAGCACTTGTTTCAAGCATGGTAAAGGTTACGCCGTAGTTAACAAAACACACTTCGGCGGTGTCTTTTTCATCATCTTCTTCTTGAAAAAATCATCTGATGGAAAACCTATAACCACTAAACCTTGGTTTTGATACTTTTTATGTAAGGCTTCTAAACTTTTAAACTGTGGCGTAAAACCACAATTTGACGCCGTATTTACCGCTAATACCGTTTTACCTGCGGTTAACGTGCATAAATCAACGCGTTCAGATGAATGTAACTTGCGCATCGTTTGTTGAAAAATGCAGGGCAACTGGCTGATTTTTGTGTAATCGCTGCACTTGTTGGTGCGCTATGATCAGGCTCAGCGGCAAAAGCTGTTGACCATGAAAAACACATACTAATAACTAACCCGTGTACTAATTTAATTGTCATGATCTTTTCCTTTTCAAATAATAATTAGGTTTAACAAAGCACCAAGAAATACAGCAGCTGTAAGTAGAATTCAATCCAACCAGCAACACGCACTAATTATTCAACAATAGTGTCAATAACAATATCAATTGGCGTACTGGTGTTTACCGCTATGTTATTTAATCGCCCTTGATAATCACCCGGTTTAATCCCTGGTGTACCTTGCTGCGAAATAACCGCAAATAAATGAACCTGTTCAAAATTACTAATTTTCACTTGAGGGTTCATCGCGCGGCTATCATCTAACACAATACGTGTAGGTAAATCACTCGCCATCATTTTAACCGCGGCTACCGGCATTCTTGGACCATCAGCAGGAATAGCATAGATGAATACGGTTTTATCGCCTTGTTCGATCAGTTTATTGTGTATTTTTTCTGATATCGCAACATTAACGGTTAAGCCAACAACTTCTTCCCCTGAACTTGGCGCTTGTTCTTGTGGTGATGCAACACCACTACCTTGAGCCAAACGGCTTTTCGCTTCATTAATTGCCTGCGTGATCGCAACCGTATTAACTGACTTGTTTGCCTCAAGCACAATTTGCCAATAATCAACCGCGGCTTGATAATCCGCTTCACTAAAGGCATGCATGCCTAACAAAATGTTTGTTGAAGCATCCGTCGGATCTAAAGCTAAAGCTTGCTCAATTAAAGCATTAACTTCCGGTGTTAATTTTTGCCCATGTTTATAATAAGCCGCTTGCGCTTTTGCCCCCACTAAATCGGCAACAACACCTTCAATTTCAATAGATTTATCAAAGGCGGTCATCGCATTTTCAAAACTACCTAAAGCCACTAATTCTTGGCCAAGCGCATACCAAAGCTCTGAATTGTCTGGTGTAGCACTAAGTTGTGCTTTTAGTTGTTCAATTCGATTGATGCTTTCTTGCTGCTCTGGGGCTAAATTTTCATGTTGATCTTGCTGAATTTGTGGTTGTGAAAGCTGCTCAAAGGCACCAATTTTTTGATAAACCACAACACTAAACACTAAAACAAAAACCGAAATAACACTTGGCCAAATTACCGAAATTTGCTGCTTCTTTTTTACCGTATTGCTATGTGCTTGGTTTTCTTCCATGTCTTGTAAAAGCTTTTATCTAGCTCAGCAACTAAATATTGATAATTTTCTTGGTCGATTTTTTCTTGCAGAAAATCACTTTCAATTTCTGCTTTATGTTCGTGATAAAGTGTTTTGTTGGTGTGATCACGACTGTCTTGGTCAATATCATCTTTTTTAACTTGGCTAAGATAATGCCCCCAAATAATCAGTAAGATCAGGAGAATAAATACAACGAGGGTAATAATAACGGCCATGATTTATTTGTCTTTTAAAAATTGTTGAAGTTTTTGCTGTTGCTCAGCAGATAATTGTTTTTCTTCAATGGCTTCCGGTTTTTTACGTAACACTAAAAACATGACGACACCACCAATTAACAATAAGCCAATTGGCCCATACCAAAGAATATAAGTTAACGACGACACTTGCGGACGATATAAAACAAAATCGCCATAACGTGCCACCATATAATTAACAATTTCACTATCAGCCTTGCCTTCATTAAGCATGGTATAAACTTGCGCTCTTAGATCGATAGCAATTTGTGAATTAGAATCGGCTAAGTTTTGATTTTGACATTTAGGGCAACGTAACTCTTTAACTAAAGCTTGATAGCGATCTTTTGTTACCTGATCTTTAAACTCGTAAGTATCAACTGGGCTAGCAACAACTAACCAGCTAGCTAAACAGCCAAAAAATAAGGCTAATAGAGATTTTTTCATCTTTTATCCTTGCCCTTTCTGTGCACGTTGCTCTTGTTCTATTAACTGAATCAAAGGTTCAAATTCTGTTTGCCAAACCTCTTCCGTGACCGCACCTTGAAACCGTTTACGAATAACTTTGTTGTGATCAACCACAAAGGTTTCTGGTGCGCCAGTTACCCCTAAATCTCGGCTTAATTGGCCTAGAGGATCAAACACAGAAAATTCATACGGATTACCTAACGTTTTTAACCAATTTATTGCAAGTTCGCGATCATCTTGATAATTCACACCATAAATTTTTACCCGACCTTCTTTAGCAAGTTTGATAAAAAATGGGTGCTCGTAACGACACGTTGGACACCAAGTACCCCAAACATTAAATAATAAAATTCCCTCAGCTAGATCGGCTTCGGTCACTAAATGCGTTTCACTATGCACTTCGCTTAAGTTAAAGCTTGGTAATTTTTTACCAACCAATGCCGATGGCATCGCTTGGGGGTTTAAAAACAAACCTCGATATAACACCACCGCTAAAACAACAAACAAAACAAGCGGGATAAAACGAATGATTTTATTCATCACAACTACCTAAAACTTTCTGTTTAATTAAACTTTAACAGCGGATGTTTCGCTGCTAGTTGATGAACTTTTTACGGCTTTTCTGCGACGGTAACGTTTATCTAAAATCGCTAAAAAGCCACCAAAACCCATGAAAATTGCGCCTAACCAAACCCAACGGATAAAAAGGTTTATAATGAACCCTTACCGCCCAGGCTCCGTCGTTAAGTGGATCACCCAAGGCAACATAAATATCACGTAAAAAGCCCGCATCAATACCGGCTTCTGTCATGCCCATGGTTTGCACTAAATAAGTACGACGCTCTGGTGTTAACAGGGCAATAAAATCACCTTGTTCTGACACTTCAATTTGACCTTGCTCAGCACTATAATTAGGCCCTTGAACATTTTTAATACCATTAAATTGAATGTCGTAGCCTTCAACGTTAATTGACTCACCCACCGCCATTCTGACATTAATTTCTTGCTCATAAGACGACACTAACGTGACACCAACAATGGTAATTGCGATACCAAAGTGCGCAAATGTCATACCTAAATGGCTAATACCAACACGAGAAAAGTTAAAGGCTTGGCTTTGATTGTTAGTGGCTAAATTGTGGACATCTTTTAAAACCACTAACGCAACCCAAGTAGCTAAGATCATGCCCATCGACACTAATAAATCAAACTCACCACCATAAGCTAATGGAAATAACAAACCAAAAATCACACTGGCAATAGACACTTTACTCAGTTGCTTGCGTAATTCACCTTGCTTGGCTTTTTCCAACGAATTAATGGTCCAATCCCCATCACTACAAACAAAATGCTCATAATTGGCACAAAAACAGCATTAAAATAAGGCGGTCCCACAGACATTTTACCTAGCCCTAAGGCGTCAACAAATAGTGGGTAGAGTGTGCCCAGTAAAACACTCACTGCAGCAACCACTAAAATAATATTACAAACTAATAATGCCGCTTCACGTGAATACAGAGAAAAACGGCTAAAACTGGCTACGCTTCTTGCTCTAAAAGCAAATAAGGTTAACGAGCCGCCAACAGCAATGCCCAATAATAACAAGATGAAAACACCTCGCGATGGATCAGCCGCAAACGAATGCACTGAGGTAATCACCCCAGAGCGTACTAAAAAAGGTACCTAATAAACTCAAGCTAAAAGCAAATATCGCTAATAATACGGTCCAATTTCTAAATGTGCCGCGTTTTTCAGTTACCGCTAAAGAATGAATTAATGCTGTGCCTACAAGCCATGGCATAAATGAAGCGTTTTCTACGGGATCCCAGAACCACCAACCGCCCCAGCCAAGTTCGTAATATGCCCACCAACTACCAAGCGCAATCCCTAAAGTTAAGAATATCCATGCCGCTACTGTCCAAGGACGTGACCACCTAGCCCAAGCCGCATCTAACTTGCCACACATTAAGGCAGCAACAGCAAATGCAAACGCCACAGAAAAACCAACATAGCCCATGTACAACATAGGAGGGTGAATAATTAAGCCAATATCTTGTAACAGCGGATTTAAGTCGCGCCCTTCAGCTGGCACCATAGGCCACAAACGTTCAAAAGGGTTAGAGGTTAATAAGGTAAATAGCATAAAACCTAGCGCTACCATGCCCATAATTGCCAGTACTCGGGCAACAAATTCTTGTTCAATTCCCTTACTAAATTTAGCGACAGCAAAAGTCCATGCGGTTAACGAAAACACCCAGAGCAATAATGAACCTTCGTGTCCGCCCCAAACGGCACTAATTTTAAAATAATAAGGTAATAAGCTATTTGAATGGCCGGCAATATATTTAACGGAAAAGTCATCTTCAACAAAGCTATAACCTAAAATCACTAAACTCATTGCCGTAAAAGCAAACATACCAAACGTGAGTGGTTTAGCATAAGCGGTTAATTTGGAATTTTGGCTGTAAACACCAATCAGCGGAATAATACTTAAGCAAACAGCAAAAGCTGTGGCAACAATAAGCGCAAAGTGCCCTAACTCAGGGATCATGAAGTTCTCCGAAAACGTATGTAAAGATGTTGAGTAGCCGCGATACGCTTAACCACAAAACTGACTAAGAAAATGAGCTATTATCTTACTAATAACAGCGTATTTACCGTTTCATTTCCCTAGTTTTATTGTGCATGATTCTATCACTAAGTTGTCATATTAATCATTAACTGAATCAGGGTTTTTAAACGTTAATAATAAGAAAGTTGATTTAAAATAAGCAAATAACCACAAGTATAATATTCATGTGAAGGTGCAAAACCTTTATAGTATTATGTTTATCTGTATCAATAAAATCATAAAAAATTTTTGCTAGCCTTTGCTTAACCTAGTTAACGCGCTCAAATTTATTGTAACAAACCGTTATAATTTACCTTAACAGGCAGCTTTGTTAACGATTTTATTGTATTTTTTGCTATAGTCTGCCGACTGAAATTTTTATAGAAGTGATCATTTTTAAAAGCCGAGTAATGCCTTATTAAGTGCTGATAAATTAACCTGTATTCGAGAGGAGCGGATCTTATTTGATGAGCTCTCTTTTGATATTTGTGCTGGTGATATCGTGCAAATTGAAGGTCAAAATGGTGCCGGAAAAACCAGTTTATTAAGAATACTGGCTGGGCTTTCTGCCCCTTATTCTGGCCAAGTATTGTTAAACCAAGCGCCGCAACCAAAAAATATCAGAGCATGTAGAGAAGAGTTTCATCAACAGCTCACTTATATTGGCCATAATCCTGGCATCAAAGGTGAAATGAGCGCGCAAGAAAACCTTGAGTTTTATTTATCGTTACACGGCTTAGATAGTCAAAAAACTGAAAGCACCTTAGATAAAGTGAACCTAACGGCTTTTGAAGACAGTTTAGCTTCACACTTAAGTGCTGGTCAGCACCGCCGCATTGCACTTGCCCGTTTATGGCAAAGTAAAACGCCGATTTGGATTTTAGATGAGCCCTTTACCGCCATTGATAAACAAGGGGTAAAAAACCTTGAATCGCTTTTTGTTGAACATGCTCAACGTGGTGGTTGTGTGATTTTAACCAGCCATCAAGATTTAACAATTAGCGCAGCTAATTTTAGAAAAATTCAACTCGCATACAGGTTTTATTAATATGTCCGAAGCCATGCCTAACCTTACAGAGTTGAATTCATCAAACTTGCCTTATCGCAAAGCCTTTATGTTGTTTTTAAAGCGCGACTTAATGATCGCTATTCGCCATAAAGACGACATGCTTAATCCGTTATTATTTTTTGTTATTGTGGTAACTTTATTTCCGCTTGGTATCGGGCCAGAAGCAAATACCTTATCTCGAATTGCTCCCGGAATAATTTGGGTTGCGGCGTTATTATCGTCATTATTATCGCTTGATCGTTTGTTTAAAAGTGATCACAACGACGGTTCTTTAGAGCAAATGTTGTTAAGTCCACAGCCCGTGTTTATTTTGGTATTAGCCAAAATTATTGCCCACTGGCTGATCACCGGCTTACCCCTAATTATTATCGCTCCTTTACTCGCGGTTTTATTACATTTACATGAAGCCAGTTATTTTGCCTTGTTTGTAACGTTATTAATTGGCACACCAATATTGAGCTTTATCGGTGCAATAGGTGCCGCATTAACTGTCGGCATAAAAAAAGGCGGCGTATTATTAAGCTTGATAATTTTACCGCTATATATTCCAGTATTAATTTTTGCCACTAGCGCTATCGACACCGCCGCAATGTACTTACCCTATGGTGGGCAACTTGCTATAATTGCGGCGATTTTTGTTCTGGCGCTAACCTTAGCCCTTTTGCTGTAAGTTCAGCCTTGAAAGTGAGTACCAACTAAAATGTGGAAATGGTTACATCCTTACGCTAATCCTGAAGTGTCTTATAACTTCGCCAAAACCTTAAAACCTTGGTGTTTCGGTCTAGCTGCTATTTGTTTAGCTATTGGCATTGTTTGGGGATTATTATTTGCTCCAGCTGATTACCAGCAAGGTAATAGTTTTAGAATATTTTATTTTGCATGTGCCTAGCGCTATTTTATCGCAAGGCATTTATTGGGGTATGGCGATAGCCGCTTTAACCAGTTTAGTATGGCAAGTGCGTTTAGCTGATGCTTCATCAGCCGCATTAGCACCTATTGGTGCTGTCTTTACCGCTATTGCGCTAGTGACAGGCGCTGCTTGGGGCCGACCAACGTGGGGCACATGGTGGATATGGGATGCTCGTTTAACCTCAGAATTAATTTTATTATTTTTATATTTAGGAGTAATGGCATTACACAATGCCTTTGATGACAAAACTCAAGCAGGCAAAGCCGCAGGCATTTTAGCGCTTGTTGGTGTTATTAACTTACCCATCATTAAATACTCTGTTGAGTGGTGGAATACTTTGCATCAAGGTTCTACCGTCTCACAAATGGGTAAACCATCGATCACACCAGATATGTACTGGCCATTTATCATTTGCTTTTTTGGTTTCACTTTTTTAGTTGCCGCCATTACTTGTGTTCGTTTTCAAAATGAGGTGTTAGCACGCAATAGCATGCGGCCTTGGGTTATCAACTTAGTATCAAAGGGGCTTAAATAATGCAATTTAACTCTTTTAGTGACTTTATCGCCATGGGTGGCCATGGCTTATATGTGTGGATTTCTTACGGTTTTAGCTTACTCAGTTTATTATTATTAGTGGTTTTTTCATTACGCAGTAATAAGTTAGTACGTGACAACATCCGCAAGAAATTAAAAACGTGAAGAAAAACTCAAACAAGCACATCAGAAACAGCAAGATCTTGAAAATAACCCGCTAGAGACCGAATTATGAACCCTAGACGAAAAAAACGCTTAACCATTGTCATTAGTATTTTAGCTGGCTTAGGCCTAGTTATTGGCTTGTTGTTATATGCACTGAGTCAAAATATTGATGTGTTTTTAAACCTACTGAAATCTATCAAGGCAAAGACGATAGCGGCATTAAGCCATTAATTGGCCAGCGTATTCGTATTGGTGGCTTAGTGGTACCAGGCAGTGTTCACCGTGATGAAGACAGTTTAAAAGTGAATTTTAAATTAGCAGACATGAGAATGCCGATTGAGTTTCATGACGATGATATAACCGTGACAGTTAAATATGACGGCATTTTGCCGGATCTATTTCGTGAAGGCCAAGGCATAGTGGCAAACGGTGTACTGCAAGAAGGTGGTTTTATTGAAGCGAGTGAAGTATTAGCCAAACATGATGAAAACTATATGCCAAAAGAACTGGCAGATGCCGCGAAACAAAAGCATGAAAGCGCTGGTTATTAATCCGCTGGTTATTAATCAAGGCGAATAATTTTTATTACTTTCTTATCATCACCCGAAACAGCTAACTGGTGATGATAAGAAAGGCACTCTTAATAAATTAAGCCCGATAGCCCCGTAAAAAAAACTGCACACTATTTTCTAAATACTCAGCTACTTCTTGGCTAGATAATGTTTCCGCTAAATTCAATTCTAAACGACACCAAGCTTCACCTTTAATCATACTAACAAACTGGACTGCCGCATGATTAGGGTTGGCAATTTGGTACTCAGCTAAGTTGGAAATTCTCACCATTAACTTGGTCATTTCATCAATAAGTTTTTCAGGCCCCGCTTGATAAAACAACGCCGATAACTGCGGATAGGTTTTAGACTCAAAGGCACAAATACGATGTACCGCTAAAGCTTCTTTGGAAGAAATTAAAGCGAAAAATCGCTGTGCTATTGCAAGTAAGGTTTCATAAGGATTAGTTAAGTCAACCTCAGATAAAACATCAAATTGATTTTCATGGCACTTTTGAGTAATAGCGGCAGAAAACAACTCTTCTTTATTACCAAAATGGCTATAAACGGTTTGTTTAGAAACATCAGAAATTTTAGCAATTAAATCCATGCTGGTAGCAGCGTAGCCTTGCTCAGTAAAAAAGCTGCGTAGCCGCATCAAGAATTTGTTTACGCTAGTTTCATTTTTTGTTCGCGTTCTGGTCATACTTAAGCTTCACTATTACTTAGATTATTTTGTTGGTATTAACATTGATATAAAGTCATCACAACCAGCAAAGCTGCTCATTCTAACAAAATAAACTGGACAGTCTAGTTTGACTAAAATAGACTGCTAAGTCTAGTTAATATTTAGGCAATGATATTTATGACTTTTATTTTTACCAAGCAGCCAACTTCGCTTTTTTTCTCTCACTTCTGGCTGTCGCAACATTCACTTTATCGGCTTGCTCTAAACAAGCCGAGGCTGAAAAAGTCAGCTATCACCATGCGGCTGAAATTATCACGATAACACCGGTAGAAAACTACCAAATTACTCGCCAGTACATAGGTGAAATCACCAGCAAACAAAGTACCGGATTAAGTTTTGAGTTTGGTGGAAGAGTTGAAAGCTTACATGTCGACAATGGCGATCAAGTGCAGCAAGGCCAAAGCTTAGCAACACTAAACACTAATTTATTAGAACTTAAAAAAGCTGAAATTGAAGCTGAAATTAACCAAACACAAGCGCAACTCAACTTAAACCAAGCCAACCTTAAGCGCTTAAGTGCTCTTGATAAAAAAGGCTTTGCTTCTGAGCAAAGTTTAGATGAATTAAACACCGAAAAACGGTGTTAACTGCCACCATAACAAAGTTAAAGTCAGTACTAGCGAGTGCGGAATATCAATTATCACAAAGCAAGATTATTGCGCCATTTGACGGCACCATTACTAAACGTTTTTTTAATATTGGTGAATTAGCTCCCCGCCGGCAGTCCTGTTTATCAACTGATAAAAAGTAATGATGAACAAATCAACTTAGGCATTCCAAGTAAACTTGCCAATAGCTTAAAGCTTAATAAAACCTTACAACTTGAGCTTAATAACCAACAAATTGAAGCTACTATTTTAGCGATTGGTCAGCAAATTAATCCTCAAAATCGCACCGTCAATATTCGTTTATTACCTGAGCAAAACATCGCATTTTTTAATGGCCAACTTGCTAAAGTGAACATTAACGAAACCTTAGAGCAAGTCGGTTTTTGGCTGCCATTAAGTGCGTTAACCGACGGTATTCGTGGCCAGTGGAATATATTTACAGTTATTGGCACCGAGCAACCCGATTTATTTGAAATTCATAAACATACCGTGAATGTTTTATACAGTAATAAACAGCAAGCCTTTGTTACCGGTTTACCAGCACAGCCACAACAAATTATTGCTAGTGGTTTACAACGTTTAGTTGCCGGACAACTGGTCAGAAAAGCACAACTTAACCCAAACGCCCACAGTGAGGAGCAACAATAATGATCCGCTCATTTGTTAAAAATGGCCGATTAATGTCGTTGATGATCGCTTTATTGGTTGTGTCTGGTTTTGCTGCTATTTCAACTTTACCGCGAACTGAAGATCCCCATATTACCAACCGTATTGCCACGGCGATTACCCAATTACCGGGTGCAAGTGCTGAGCGTATTGAGGTATTAATCACCGAAAAAATAGAACAAAAATTACGGAAATTACCTGAAATAGACTTGATCACCTCAGTATCACGACCAAATATTTCGGTTGTGCAAATTAAATTACATGATGAAGTTGTTGATACTAAGCCTATATGGTCTCGCGTACGTGACTTACTAAATGATGTGACTCCAAGCTTTCCACAAGGCACTATTTCACCTGTATTAGAAGATGATCGTGGTTACGCTTATACCCAATTATTATCATTAAATTGGCAAGCCAATAGCGCCGTTGATATTGCCATGTTAGGCCGCTACGCCAATGAGTTACAAAACCAATTAAAGCAAGTTTCAGGGACTGAAATCGTCTCTATTTATGGTCATGGCCAAGAGGAAGTATTAGTAGAAATAGACCCCAGCTTAAGTGATCAGTTACAGCTGTCTGCAGGCACTATTTCACAATTAATTGCCCAAGCCGATGCGAAAGTATCTGCTGGCCAATTGATCAATGCTGATAATCAAATGCAAGTAGAATTAACTGGTGCCTTTGATAATGTTCAACGCATTCGCAATATTCCAGTAAAAACTAATGCATCGAACTCGTTATTAACTTTAGGTGACATTGCCAACGTTGAAAAAACACTGACTTGGCCGGCTAGCGAAATAGCGTTAGTGAATGATCAAGCTTCAGTTATTGTCGGTACTCGCATGTTACCCAGTTTGCGAATAGACAAATGGACAGTGCAAGTTCAAGCCGCTATTGCTGATTTTAAAAAGCAATTACCTGATCATATTGAGCTCGAAGTTTTATTTGATCAAAACAGTTATACCGAAGCGCGTTTAGGCGATTTATTATCAAATATTACCGTAGGTTTTATCCTGATCTCTGTGGTGTTATTACTTACCCTTGGTTGGCGAAGTGCCGGCATTGTCGCGATTTCGTTACCCTTAACCGTACTGTTTACCTTAGCCGTGATGAATATTTATGGTTTGCCTATCCACCAAATGTCAGTCACAGGTTTAGTGGTTGCCCTTGGCATTATGGTAGATAACGCCATTGTCATGACAGACACTATTCAAAAACAGCGGCAACTGGGTATGCGCAGGCTCGATTCAGTTAGCTTTGCCGTCAAACATTTATGGGTGCCATTATTAGGCTCCACTATCACCACCATCTTAGCGTTTATGCCAATTGTGGTGATGCCTGGGCCGGCTGGTGAATTTGTTGGTGGTATCGCGTTAAGTGTAATTTTTTCGTTAGTTGGCTCTTATATTATCTCTCATACCATTGTTGCCGGTTTAGCAGGACGTTTTTTACCAAAAAGACTCTCCTAGTTCAAGCCACTGGTATAACACGGGTATCGCGATGCCGAAATTAGCTAAAGCTTTTAGCCAAGTATTAACACTGAGTTTGCGCCATCGTAAAACCGTTTTAATTACTCTTTTTGCTTACCTTTATCAGGTTTTATTTTAGCCAAACATTTAACCGAGCAGTTTTTTCCGCCGTCAGATCGTGACATGTTTCAAATTGAACTTTTTATGCCAGCACAAAGTAGTATTTTAGCCACTGAAAAAGTCAGCCATGATATTAGCCAATTTTTATATCAACAACAGGGCATTGAAAAAGTACGCTGGTTAATCGGTAAAAATACCCCGTCATTTTATTACAATTTAATGCCAACCAAAGACGGCAGTAAAAATTATGCCCAAGCCATGGTAACCGCAAGCGACTTTGCTACGGCAAATCGGTTAATTCCTAATATTCAAAAAGCGCTTGATGACCAAATGCCCCATGCCCAAATATTAGTGCGTAAACTTGAACAGGGCCCCCTTTTAATGCCCCCGTTGAATTACGTATTTATGGCTCAAACCTAGATACCTTAAAAGAAATTGGTGATGACATTCGCCGCTACATGAGTTTAACCGAAGATATCATGCATACCCGCGCAACTTTGCAACCAGGTACGCCAAAAGTTTGGGTAGAAGCTGATGAGTCGATGGCTGCCTTAGCGGGGCTAACCTTAACCGATATTTCAAACCAGCTAAATAGCCGCTTAACAGGACTAACAAACGGTTCTATTATCGAAGCAACCGAGTCAATTCCTGTCCGTGTACGTCTTGCTAACAGCGACAGTAACGAATTAAGCAAGCTGGCTAATATCAATATTATTAGCCCTCAAGCTAGCGATCCTATTCCCTTAAGTGCTATTGCCAACTTAACAATAAAACCGAGCCGAGGTGCCATTCCCCATCGTGATGGAGTTAGAGTTAACGTTATTGAAGGTTATATTCGCTCAGGTGTATTACCTTCGATTGTACTAAATCGCGTCACGGATTTATTAACACAAGAAAACTATCAATTACCTGCCGGCTATCATCTCGAAATTGGTGGTGAGTCGGCGGAACGTGATCAAGCGGTTGGTAAATTATTGGCCAGTGTCGGTATTATTTTTACCTTGTTAATTACTGTAGTGGTACTGTCGTTTAACTCGTTCCGCTTAAGTATTATTATCTTTTTATCAGCAATACAATCCGTCGGCTTAGGCTTATTAACCATTTACCTGTTTGATTATCCTTTTGGCTTTACTGTGATCATTGGTTTATTAGGGTTAATGGGCTTAGCGATTAATGCCGCGATTGTGATCATTGCTGAATTAAAATCCGATGCTAATGCCGTAACCGGTGATAGCAAAGCAATTATAAACTGCGTACAAAGCTGTACCCGCCATATTAGCTCAACCACCATAACTACTGTTGGTGGATTTTTACCTTTAGTACTCGCCGGCGGTGGTTTTTGGCCACCATTTGCCGTCGCTGTGGCTGGCGGTACTGTCTTGACTACTCTACTGTCTTTTATTTTTGTGCCGGTCGCGTTTTCATTATTTAGCCAGCGCAATGCCTTTGAGCAAAGTAAACAAACAACCTTGGTATAAAAACAATTAAACGGCAACTTAGCTGATGGCTGAGTTGCCGTTTACACTAATCAAGATCTGAAAGTGTAGGCAAGGCCGCAAAAGCCCCTTTTTGTTGGCAGGTAAAGGCGCCACATTGACTAGCAAATTGTACCGCCTGTTTAACTTTTTTCTGCATGTTGAAGACCATACTCTAAAACATGTTTTTCGACATTTTGACTAAAATGCCACAAAAATCCGGCCAGAAAACTATCGCCTGCTGCTGTGGTATCAACTGCAGTAATACTAGGTTCTGTACTAAATTCACAATAGTGCGAGCACAGCATTTGTATTTGATTGGCGCCGTCAGTGATCAACACAAGTTTAATCCCTAAGGCGACAAGATAAGTTAAGTATTCCTGATAACTCATCTTATTTTTTTCCGCTAAATATAGCGCTTCATCTTTACTTAATTTGACTAAGTCGCTAACCATTAAACATTGCTCTACCCGAGCTGGTAAGTCACTAACATCCTGCCATAACTGTTGACGTAAATTGACATCAAAGCTAACTAGCAGCTTATTTTTCTTAGCAAGCTCAAGCGCTGCTAAGGTATTATCATGCATGGCTTTTGTTGTTAAGGTATTAGAACAAAAATGAAAAATACTTAACCCAGGCCAATCAATATTTTCACTATCCGCTTCGCTATATTGGCAATCAGCGGTATTTTCACGATAAAAGTTAAATGACCGTTCACCATCCTTATCTAAAGTAACCAAAACCACTGCGGTATTTGCTTTGGCAACCGTCACCGCATAGTCAAGATTAACCCCTTCGTTAACTAAAGACGTTCGTAGAAATTGACCAAAGTTATCTTCACTTAAACCACCCGCAAAGTAACTTTCCCCTCCAAGTTTGGCAAAAGCAACGGCAACATTCGCTGGTGCGCCACCCGCCATTGGACGATACAAAGATGCTTCGGTATCTGCAGGAATAAAGTCAACCAATACTTCGCCATAACATAATAGTTTATTCATAAATTAACCTTACAAAAAAGCCCACCGAAATGGGCTTGTATTAGCAAAAATCAGGACGATTTAAAAGTCATATCTAAAGGTCATTGATGTTGTACGACCATTAATAGTTCTTGCTCTGATAATATCATTCGCTGGAATTGAGCCTTCTTCTGCTTCAGTAATACCAACTGTATCAAAAAGGTTATTAACATTTAGTGATACCGTGAAGTTATCCGACAACAAATAAGAAGCAAAGGCATTCACTTGAGTGTAACCATCAAACTTTAAGTCGTTGTTATCTTGCGCGTAAGCATCGGTAGTACCAATTAAACTTACCCCTGTCGATCCTTGATCAAAGTTATAACGAGCAATTAATGAATAAACAAAATCAGCTTGTCTTCTTGGCGTGTTACCAACAACATCTGGGTTAACGGCATCTTTAGTAATTTCAGCATCAGTCCAGGTAAAGTTACCGCGAATATCAAAATCACCTAAATAATAAGTACCTTCAAGTTCAATACCTGTAGCTTCATATTGGCGATCAAAAAACTTTTGGCTAGTTGCTTCAAAGTTTTGCTCTTCTGTTTCAGCCGTAAACAAAGTGGCAAATACAGACATGTTGTCATGACGATATTTAACACCTAATTCGAATTGATCCACTTCATCAACAGAATCTTGCTTCGCAACTGAACCATCAGCTCTAACTTTACCAAATAATAAGCGATCCGCATTAGCACGACCACCATGGCTCAAACGGGCAAACATCGCTAAATCATTATCAATTTGATAGTTAGCACCAATTGAATATGAGGTGTAGCTCCAATCATAATTAATAATTGATTGATTTGCGTTATCAGCAACTGCAACATTCTTTTCAGGCTCTGAAATAACGCCATCAAGATTCATATCAACCTCACTGGTTACCGCACCGGCATAATAACCTGTCGCTTCACCGCTATCATGGCGTAAACTTAAATCAACGGTAAAATCATCAAACACTGACGAAATAGCAAGATAAGGTGCGCTAATATCATATTCAGCATTGTAGTTACGTTGACAACAATTTCCCCAAGCAGGCGTACCGTAAGCGTATAAACCATTGTCAGAAAAACTCGTGCCATCAGCGGCTGCAACATTTAATAAAGCGGCATTGTCACCTTTTACTTCCATTAAATAAGAGTTCCAAAGCCATGACATATCAATGGTTTGTGATGCTTTATAATAACCCGCAGTGATCACGGTATTATCAAGAGTTTTAGTTAATTTCATGTCATTAACTAACGAACCAAAATCGTTCATTTCAACATCAAAGGTATGAATTCTCATCACATTACCGTTAAAACTATCCCCTGAAGAAGCACCGTTTGCGTAACTTAAAGTAGCACCATCGCCAGCAATACTTTCAGCAATATCGCTAGCACTGCCAACTTCAGCAGGAAACGGCGCCATAAAATTACCGCTCACGTTTGAAATTCTAAAACGGTTTTCTACTTCCCAGTCATTGCCTAAGTCAAATACCGCTTCAACACCAAACGAGTCAACCATAGGGTTCATGCCATCGCGCATATCACCACGACGTCGCTCGCCATCAGCCCCTAATGAAAATGTTGATAAAAAGTTTGCTGAATGTGGTGAATCTTTTTGTGAATCAAAACCCGGTAATGAACTACCGTCAGATTTCATTGGCATAGGTAAATAACCAATACTCTTATCGTCTAAATGTTTGTAATAAAGACGAACATAACCATCGTTAAATTCTTTGGTTAAATTCGCTTTAATTTGGCCACCTTTATTCGCGGTATAACCAACATCTCTACCACCGTCGCCTTGACGTAAAAAACCACCAACATGAAAATAAGTTGAGCTGTTGATTTCGCCGCCATATTCAAAATCAGTGCGTAAGCTGTCGTAATCAAGACCAAAAGTTGTTGAAACACTGCCTGATTCTGACTCACCTGTTTTACTAATAACATTGATAATGCCACCTGGCGCATTACTAGCAACGGTAGAAGCAGAACCACCACGAATTGATTCAATAGTTTGCATAGTACTGTCTAAGCGTAAAAAGATATCGGCATTACCAAAGGCAATATCACCAAATTGTAAAATAGGTAAACCATCTTCTTGTAGCTGTAAGAATTTTGCCCCACCAGAGGCAACTGGCAAACCACGGACAGCAATATTAGCGTTACCTTCACCACCCGATGCTTCAGCACGAATACCTGGAATAGAACGTAATGCCTCTGCACTTGTTCTTGGTGTGGTAACTTCTAACTGGTCAATTGACAAACTACTTACTGAAACGCTTGAAGCCATAACAGTGGTTCCTTTAGGAACACCGGTTAACAATACGCTCAAAGTCTAAACCTTTTTCTGCGCTGGTTTTTTCTTCGGTTGTTTCCGCTGCACTTAAACTAGTACATACCGCCATAGCAAGTGCGCTTAACATAAATTTTTTATATTGAACTTGTTTCATTTTAACACCCCGTTTTTACTTTATATTATTTATAGACTATAGGTTCAAAAATCACAGCTATTATTTAGATGTTTTCCAAAACCAAACTTAATCGATTCCAAAACCAAACTTAATCGATTAAAATTAATTGTTTATAATTACAGCTACTTTTGCAA
Source organism: Alteromonadaceae bacterium (assembly GCA_038141035.1). Taxonomy (GTDB): domain Bacteria; phylum Pseudomonadota; class Gammaproteobacteria; order Enterobacterales; family Alteromonadaceae; genus JALZUE01. Next base: position 16,192 of record JAYQHI010000048.1, on the reverse strand, counting down.
GTTTTATTCGTATTTTTTTTAATAAATTTAATATTTTTAAGTTAATATACTGATAAATATATAAATTTTTTTCATCAATATTTTACGTTACGGTAACTCTTGTTGAGCAATTTGAACCTCTGAAGGATCTTTTATTAAATTGTAACTAGCCAGTACAGCTAATAATCCGGCAAAAATAGTTGCTAAATAAAATCCATAAGAAACATGACCAAAAATATCACTAATGATACCCATCAATAGCGGTGCTATAGCGGCAGACAAGGCAGTAAAAAATAAAATCACACCGGCTACGGCGCCATGTTTTTCCATTGGAAAGCAGCTGATCCCTTTAGAATTAAGGGTTGGATAAATAACTGACATAAACAACCCAGATAAAGGTAACAACACAACAGCAGCCTTTACGCCATATATAGCGGTACCTAAATAACAAAGAAAAACAGCAAACGAAAACCAAAACATCACTTGTTGCCATTTAAAATGTTTTAATACCCAAGCACCTAAGAAACGACCACCCGCACGTAAAGCAAAAACACCGATAGTGCATAAGTTGCAAGCCAAATAAACGAGCCGTTATAATCCATTAATAGTGTTGGCATCCATACATAAATAGCCACCTCAGTTGCTACGTATAGTGCGATAACCGCTAATGAAAAGCCAATAGCATAAGGGTTTTCATCACTTTTAGCGAACTTTTTAAATTAATTTGATCTGCCAGTTTTGATTGCCTAGCAGGATAATCGGTTTTTAATGCGGTAATACATAACAACACACAGCAAAATGCCCGCCGCTATATAAAGATACTTCCACGAAACGCCAGAAACTAACAAATAGCTACTATTGCTGGACCAACCATAGCACCAACACCAAAAAAACCTTCAACCGTATTCATCGTAACCGTGTGTTCTTTACTGGTAGTAGAAATGTCACCAATCAAGGCTAACGCGCCGGTTTTAAACAAACCAACCGCAATGCCAACTAAACCAAGTAAAAAAAGAAAATAAAAAAATGAGCTACCTGCAGCAAATAAAAAAAACTGGCCGCCGAAAAATAAGTAAACCAATAACAATTGTTTTTTTCGCCCTAATTTATCCGCTAAGTAACCTAAAAATAAACCACTAAAAGCGATAAAAATCATCGGGATATAATGAAAATGCACTCGCTTGTGTTAGGCTTAGTTGATAAGTTGTGATCAATTCAGGAATAATCACCCCGACCGCATCTGATGTCATAGCAAAAACAAAAAACATCATATAAGTTAACCACTTAATACGAAATAATGATGTTTCTGCGACATTATTATTGACTGGATTCATAAGTTTTACCTCGTGTAAATTAAATACCTAACAAGTAAACACCTAATTTTACTTACTATTTTAACCAATAAAGCGTAGCAAAAATAGCGAACTAAATAAAATAATTAAATATTACTTGAAAAACTTTTCATCGTAGTAGAATATATAACTTAATCGATTAAGTATCAACTTAAAAAATTTAAAAGAGAATGCTATGAAAAACAATATTCAATTAATTACTTATGTAGACAGATTGTCGGGATCTAACATTAATGGATTAAATACACTTTTAAATAAGCAATTAAAAGGCTTGTTTTCTGGCATTCATCTGTTGCCATTTTATTATCCCATTGACGGTAGTGATGCTGGCTTTGATCCGATCGATCATACCCTGAGTTGATGAACGCCTAGGCACTTGGCAAGACGTGCAAGCGCTTGGTAAAATTATGATGTTATGGCTGATCTAATTGTCAACCATATGTCAGCTCAATCGCCTGAATTTCAAGACGTTTTAGCTAAAGGTGAGCAATCTGAATATTGGGATTTATTCCTCACCAAAGATAAAGTTTTTCCGAACGGTTTAAGTGATGAAGATCGCGAAAAAAATTTATCGTCCTCGTCCTGGAAGTTGTTTTTCTAACTATACAGTAGCGGATAATAACACGGTTGAATTTTGGACAACCTTCACCAGTAATCAAATTGATATTGATGTTAACTCTGCTCGCGGCAAACAATACTTAACCGATATTTTGCAAACGTTTTCAAAAAACAACGTGAGTATTATTCGCTTAGATGCTGCAGGTTACGCCCTTAAAAAAGCCGGCACCAGTTGTTTTATGACTGAAGATACTTTTGATTTTATTAACGACTTAACGGTTAAAGCCAATAGCTTAGGCATTGAAACCTTAGTAGAAATTCATTCTTATTATAAAACTCAAATAGAAATAGCTAAGCGTGTTGATCAGGTTTATGACTTTGCCTTACCGCCATTAATATTGCATAGTATTTTTAATCAAAATTTTGATGCGCTAAGTCGCTGGCTCAGTATTTCACCAAGAAACTGTATTACCGTATTAGATACTCATGATGGAATCGGTATTATTGATGTTGGCCCAATGAATGGCCAAGCTGGCCTACTAACCGATGATGAAATTGATGCCCTAGTTGAAAAAATTCATTTCAATAGCCAAGAAGAAAGTAAACAGGCAACTGGCGCTGCTGCTAGCAACGTGGATTTGTACCAAGTTAACTGCACTTATTATGATGCACTAGGCCAAATTGATTTTGATTATTTAGTCGCAAGAGCCATTCAATTTTTTGCTCCTGGCGTACCACAAGTTTATTACGCGGGTTTATTATGTCATCCCAATGATATGGCACTACTTGAACAAACCAATGTTGGCCGAGATATTAATCGCCCTTATTTAAATCTTGATAAAATTGATACGTTATTAACTAAACCGGTAACACGTGCTTTGTTAAGGTTAATTAAAATCCGTAATCAAAGTAATGCGTTTAATGGTGAATTTAGTGTCAATTCTGAGGCCGGTGTTTTAACCATGGCATGGCATAACAATGACTGCAGCGCCACTTTAAACGTAAACTTAACAAACCGCAGTGCTGAAATAATATTAAACAGCCAAGGAATTGAAGAGAAGATAGAACTTAAGCACTTGCTAGAAAATTAATTTTAAAAATTAATCTCTTTTAGCAGCCCATAACACCTTGTTATGGGCTTTTTTTATTTATAACACTAACAGCTATTGCCCATAACCATTTGGTATGGAATAAGCTCGGTATGACGAGCATTGGCAATAAATAGCTCTGCGGCTTTTATTCCTTTCGCTTCACTGTTTTGATGAATAGTGGTTAACCTTGGATTAAATCGCGATGCTTCATCAATACCATCAAAACCAACAATGCGAATATCTTCGGGGATTTTTTCAAGCCTAAATCGATGGCTTCTTGCATTGCCGTTAAAGCAATTAAGTCACTCATGCATAATAAAACATTTGGTCGAGGTACCGACGTTAAGGCCTCTTTTGCTGCAATACTAGCAAAGCGTTGACTACTTTCTGGAATATTCCAGATACGATCATGATTAAGTTCAACCCCTTCCTGTCAATTGCACGCATATAACCCGTTAATCGTTGATGGGCTATCGAACAATGTACATCCATAGTCGGTGTGTCATAAACACGGCAAGTTAAATCTGTATCAAGTAAACGTAAACCTAAGATAGCAACATGATCTTGGGCTGATTTTATTGCTAAGTTTGCAATTTCATAGGCCGCGTTTTCATTATCGACATTAACCGAAGCATTACGCGCAATATCAAAATCAATAGTCACTACTTTTTTTGTGGTCGTTTTAAGTTGCTCAATTAATCGAGTATTACGTGGGCTGCCATAACAAATAAAGCCATCAACAAAATCGGCAACCGCATTAATATTTTCGGCCTTACCTGAAAATAACAATAAGTTAATATTGTTTTTTTCTAAAATGGAAGAAACCCCTTTCATAAACTTGCTGGCTACTGGGTCTGACACCATATATTCAACGCTATCAGGTAACACTAAAGCAACAATATTAAATTTACCACGACGTAAAGATTGCGCCGCTTTATTCGGGCCGCTATAGCCTAACTTTTGGCAAGCGGCAAGTATATCATTGCGGCGCTTTTCGGATAATTGATCAGGACGATTAAAAGCATTAGAAACGGTAGCATTTGAAACACCAAGCTTTTTAGCAATACTTTTTAACGTCCATGCTTTTGATTGAGACATATAATAAATTATCGATTAATGACTAAAATAAACTATTCCTATATTGTCATTTTTTTGATTAATTTAATACTATCAAACACACTTAATAAGCCATTTATATAATAAAGTATTGGTAATTATCAGGCATAAATTTATTCTTCTTCAGATAAAAAGTAACCCTGCTTAATTTTATTAATACGTTCAATATGTTTTAGGTGAGCTTTATGTGCGGCATAAGCAAATATTGCCACAATAATAATGGTAGGAATGCCAACAGATATTATCGTTAGCATCATAGGGTCTAAAATTTTTGATAACCATTCCATGGTAAAAATCCTTTTAAAATTGTCTTCATAATGATCTTGTTCAGTGTTCCTTGTTTCATTATAGCAGCTATTCTTCGAAATATGTGCCCCAGCCGTCATAATCTACTTGGCATTGTTTGGCTAGCTCATACATTTTTGTCGTTTCATCCGCTAAAATTTCATTATCTAACGGCTGCTCGGTAACAATATCAAAAGCAAATACTTTATCACCGTTTTCTAATTCAGCTTCTTCTGGCTCTTCAACTTCATAGCCCATTTTAAAAGCCGTAATTGCCGCTTTTTCTAACAAGTCAAAATCAGGGCTAGCAAAATGATGCTCTATGGTGTGGTCAACTTCTTCATTACTACCATCTTCAAGTAATTCTTCGATTAACTCGTCACTGTGGGCTAACCAATGTTTTAATTCTTCATCAATCATGAGCGGCTCTATTTCTTCTTTTTAACAATTTTTTTATAAGGAGGGTAAGATCACCCGTTTCGATACTGATCTGATTAATTTTTTCTAACATCTGATCATGGGTTTCATTAGTTAATTTTCGAATGTTATCACGGTTAGCGTCCGTAATATAAATCGGCGGTAAAAATTCAATAATTAATTTACCGTTATTCCAACGATTTAATTTAATTTTGTTATGAATATTACTTAAACAAATCGGCACAATCGGCACATCGGCGATAGCAGCCGTTCTAAAAGCCCCTGTTTTAAATGGCTGTAAACCATGACCATTACTACGGGTTCCTTCCGGAAACAACCACACCGACATGTTTTTGTCTTTAATGTTTTTTGCTGTGATCGCGATGGTGTCCATCGCTTTTGAGGTGTTTTTACGATCAATCAGGATATTACCTGTCATCTTATACATAGGGCCAAAAAATGGGATCCACTGTAAACTTTTTTTACCGACACTGACGGTATGCGGACGCACAGCGGAACTAATAGTAAAAATATCATAAGTATTCTGATGATTGGCAACATATACCGCTGAACCTAATTTTTTCACTTCATCTGGAATTCTAACTTCTATGTCTAAACCTAATAACTTTGATACACGCCCCATAAATAAAGAGGTGTAATACACATTATTGGTACTACGTAGGCGAAAAGAGAAAAAAATACACGCGCCGGTAGTGATCAAGAGAAAAACAATAAATACAATGATGATACGGAAAAAAGCGATCAAAATAACATCCTAGAAAAAATCGTGGTCGCAAGTATACATGTAAATAATTAAATCACTAAATTTTATACCAATCCATATAAGAAAGTGATCGATTAGCGAGAATTTAAAGGCTTAGAGGCAAGGCATTGATTGAAGAGAATGGTTATTCTTGGTAACTGCTCCTGCGTTACCCTAATGTCCCACATCCATGTAGGAACCTTGTTAAAATCAATAACGCAGCATATAAGCCTTTACTTTTTTTATTAAAGGTACGTCGCCCTTTGGGAACGTATGGGCAGCATGATAACTGCACAAAATTTATTTGATGTAGAATAACTATATCTTCATAAATTTTGTTTGTTCTAATGCCGCCCATACCGTTCTAAGTGAGCACTTCTTTATACGGAATGGTATTACTGTTGATTTAACAAAACCGCGCTCATTTTTGTCAGCCAAAAAACAAAAAACCTTGGTGCTGTTAAGCAACCAAGGTTTTCTCTCTCACAAACTAAGTGTGTATGGTGACATTCAATTTAAGGATATAAATTAGAACTTAGCACCAACCCATAACCAAATTTTTATCGGTATCAACACCACTATCACCGGCAGAGTACATAGCTAATTTAATACCACCTGAATCGTTTTTGCTAAATGATTTTCCGTATACCGCGTCAATTTCACTGCCTAAATCAGCTTTACCTTCGTCAGCTGAAAAATCATGATAAGTAACAGCCCACTTACCACCGGCAGCTTTACCTGCAACTGTTACATAAATATCTTCTAAACCAACCGCTGGCGTTCCTAAGAAAATATCAGCCCAACCGTTAAATTTATGAGCTGTCGCAAGTGGTGTGGTAAAACCGTACATGCCATTATCGCTACCTAATAATTCATAACCTAAAGTAGCTTTAACTTTATCAAAGCTATAAGCTCCTTCTAATTTCAAATAATCTGCATCGTAGTCACCATTTTCTTGGGTTGCGTACTCAAAGGCATATGATAATTTATCTTTAGCGCCAGTTAAGCTAACACCATAAGTGTCAATTTCAGCACCACCATCTTGGTCTAATAAGTAGCTATAACCGACTAATTTACCAACTGATGTTTTGTATGAAACATTAATTAAGTGATCACTTGAGTCTTGATCTGCTAATTCACCAAAAATGCGATTACGTTTACTAATATATGAATAACTGGCATTTAATTTATCACTTGCCGCGTACGAAAATGTCGCAGCATCAAAAGGTTTGACGATCCTGTCTCCAGCCTACATGACCAACAAAACGGTGACCATCTAAGGTAATTACTTGGCGACCAACTTTGGCTGTAAACTTGTCTTTTTTGTATTGAACAAACGCTTGATCTAATTCCGTTGTTTCTGGATCAGCAATTACTGAATCAGTCGTATTACTTGAATCCATAGGACCAAATTTATAATCATCCATACCCGCTACAACACGTGAATCTTCAAATTCAATAACAGCAGAAAAGTTATCTACCGTAGCCGTTTGGTATGTTAAACGTGTACGTAATGTTAATGCATCAGCATCTTTAGCACCCTGATCAACATTTTCATAACGTAAGTTCATATCTAACGTTGCTTTGGCTGCGTTTTCTTCTGCTTGTACGGTAACCGCAGCACCTGCTAAACATAAAGTAGCCATAGCAATTTTTGATAATGAGAAAGTTTTAGTTTTCATGTTTAATTTTCCTGTTTTTCTATTTTTAAAGTTTTAAAATTTGGTTTTGTTAAATAATTCAATAAGGTTACGTTAAGCGACTTCAGACGACTTTTCTTTGCTCTGGGTCACTTTTTTTTTATCTTTTGGCGAAATAATTTCTACTTTGCGTTGTTTTTCATATAAAAACTCTAATACCCCTGAACGGTACTCGTTATATTGAGGATCTTTTAAGAAGCGTAATACGGTTTCGAGGACGCGGTAAATTAACTTCCATGATTTCACCAATTGTTGCTGCTGGGCCATTAGTCATCATGACAATACGATCCGATAACAATACCGCTTCATCTACATCATGGGTGATCATGATGACGGTATTGTTAAGCTCATCTTGTATTTCCATTAAAGAATCTTGCATATGAGCACGGGTTAACGCATCTAATGCACCAAAAGGTTCATCCATTAATAATATTTCTGGTTGCATTGCTAAAGCACGAGCAATACCAATACGTTGTTTCATACCGCCGAAATTTCATCTGGACGTTTGTGCATTGCATGTTCCATATGTACTAAACGTAGGTTGTGTTCAATCCACTCTTTCTTTTCGCTAGCATTCATGGTTTTCAAAAACTTGATCAACTGCTAATTCCACATTTTGATAAGAAGTTAACCAAGGTAATAACGAATGGTTTTGGAACACAACCTCCGCTCTGGGCCTGGCTCTGTTACTTCCTTGTTATTTAATAACACGCCACCTTTGGTTGCTTGATATAAGCCGGCAACCACATTTAGCACGGTAGATTTACCACAACCTGAATGACCAATTAATGAAATGAACTCACCTTTTTTAATTTGTAAGTCAACATTTTTAGTGCGGTAAAGTCTCCTTAGGGGTTGGGAAAACCATGTCTCTATTTTACTAATGTTTAATAATGTACTCATTGTTTTGTCCTTATATCCTAAGATTATCTTTCTGCACTAGCTTTGTCCCAAGACAAAACATTTGAATTTTTGCATTAAGCGGTCAAGCATAAAACCGATAAAACCAAATCACAACAACAGCGGTCATAATGCGGCTTAATGAATCTGAGCTACCATTTTGGAATTCATCCCAAACGAACTTACCTAAACCTGGATTTTGCGCCAGCATTTCCGCGGCAATTAACACCATCCATGCAATACCCAGTGATAAACGCATACCGGTAAAAATGGCTGGAATTGCAGCTGGTAACACAATTTTTTGTACATGCTTTAAGCGTGGTAAACGTAATACTTGAAACATTTTGTAGGTCCTGATTAATGGAGCAACACCAACAGAAGTATTAATTACCATTGGCCACAAACATACAGAGTTACCGTGATCATTGAGTTAACAAACGATTTAGCAAACATTGGGTCATCTGAGGTATAAGCAGCACTCACCACCATAGTCACTAAAGGTAACCAAGCTAACGGTGAAACCGGTTTAAATACCTGAATAATGGGGTTAATAGCCGCTGTTCAAATTTTTACTTAAGCCTACCGCTATGCCTAACGGAATGGCGATAATAGCAACAACAATAAAACCACTAGTCACGGTAATTAAGCTGGTAAAGATCTGATCTAAAAATGTTTCTTTACCAGTATAAGTACGCTCTTTAGGAACATAATCAGGGTCTTTAGCCATACGTTTAGCATTACGCTCTTCTTGGCGAATATAAAAAGCGTCTGCTTTTTCGCGCTCTGCTACATGTTCGTCATAAAGATTGACCATTTGAGATGCTACCGCAGATGGTCCTGGGAATTTACCTAATGAGGTATCAATACTGCTTGCGGTTAATGTCCATAAAAATAGAAAAACTGCAATTCCTATTAATGGTAACAATACCGGTTTGGCATTATTGGTGTAAAAACTCATCAGTCCTTTAGCTAGGCTCATATCAGAACCTCCTGCGATTAGTTTGTTGATCAATGTGGTCATCACTATGTTCCTTATGCGCAGCATTACACTACGCAGTACTACTTATTCTCTTAATTACTGGGATTACTAAAGTATTTCTATTAAAGCTTGTCGCCTGCTTTTAAGCCGATAGCAAATTTGTTGATATACTCGTTTGGTTTGTTACCGTCATAAACAATGTTGTCAATAAAGTGTGTTTGTGGTTCGCGGTAACCCGTCTTCATCCATCACTTCAATAAAATCACTTGCTGGCATTAATTTATCTTCAATTAATGACTTAGCAGCAGCTAAATAAATGTCAGGACGATAAACTTTTTTCGCAATATCTTTGAAACCAGAATCAGGCATGTCATCGCTAATTTGTCCCCAACGACGCATTTGAGTTAAATACCAAATCGCATCAGAGTAATAAGGGAAAGTGGCGTTGTAACGGAAGAATACGTTGAAATCTGGAACTTCGCGTTTATCACCTTTTTCGTATTCAAATGTACCAGTCATTGAGTTTGCAATAACGTCATAATCAGCACCAACATAGTTGGATTGTGATAAGATTTTTACTGCCGCAGGACGGTTTTTGTTGTTCTTTTCATCTAACCATTTAGCCGCACGAATAAGTGCACGTGTTAAACGAATAGTGGTATTTGGGTATTTTTCAGTAAATTCTTTTGATAAACCAAACACTTTTTCAGGGTTATCTTTCCAAATTTCGTAATCGGTAACTACTGGAACGCCAATACCTTTAAATACCGCTTGTTGGTTCCAAGGTTCACCTACAATATCCATAAATAGTACCTGCTTCTAAAGTTGCCGGCATTTGTGGCGGTGGAGTTACAGACAGTAACGCTTGCGCATCAATTTTACCTGAGGTATCCCCTTTATGAGGTGCATAGTAACCTGGGTGAATACCACCTGCAGCTAACCAATAACTTAAATTCATAGTTATGCGAGATGATACAGGGAATACCATGCCCATATTAAATGGCTTACCGGCATCCGCATATTTTTCAATAACAGGTTTTAACGAGTCTGCTTTTATTGGGTGAACTGGGCGTCCATCTGCCATTTTAGGAATGTTTGGTTTCATTTCTTTCCAAACATCATTTGATACGGTAATCGCATTACCATTTAAATCCATTGAGAATGGTGTCACGATCTCAGCTTTTGTACCGTAACCAATCGTCGCAGCAATAGGTTGACCTGCTAACATGTGAGCGCCATCTAAACGACCATCAATGACGCCATCTAATAAAACTTTCCAGTTGGCTTGCGCTTCAATAGTTACGTATAACCCCTCGTCTTCAAAATAACCATTTTCATAAGCAACCGCGATTGGTGCCATATCAGTTAATTTAATAAAGCCGAATTTTAATTCTTCTTTTTCTGGGTAACCTAATTCCGCGGCTGTTACAGCACCTGAAATTAATGAAGTAGTAAAACAAGCACCTGCAATTAAGGCATGACATACGTGTTTATTTATTTTGTTGAAATGTTTCTTAAGCATTTTTTCTCCAAATAAAAAAGCCCACAGCAACCCTGAAAAAATTTTCCAGTTACTGTGGGCTTCAATGCCAAACTAATAAATTACTACGTCTTTGCAGTTCGATTAGTTTTAATAAAGTTAAATTGTGTTGATAAGCTCAGCTTATCGGTTTTCTCATTTTTCTTATTATCCCGCTGTTGGGTTAATAATGAATTTTGTTCGTATAGTATAATACAGAATTGATGCCAAGATTAAATAACCATTACAAAACAATAGGTTAAATAATTACACCACTTAAATACACAATATCGGTGCAAATAAGTTGCCCCAGCGTTATTCGTACTTACTATTTTGGTGCATAGTATTTTGGACTAGTAGATATTAAGAGCTATTACACTATCGTCTTGATATTTTTCTCACCTAATACGATTATCAAAACAAAATAGAGTTAAACAGCTTTTTGCTTTATGATGAATACTGACAATAAAAAAAGGAGCAGTTATGAAAAAATCGACATTAGTTTTCGGAACACTTTTAACATGCACTATCCCATTCACCTCTCTTGCCGGTGTTGTCAGTTCAACAACTGTAATTGAGCAACAATTATCAACGATTAATAAACAAAACATCCTAGCGATGATTGATAGCGCTGAAGTACAAAAAAACTGGTTGAATTAGGTGTTAATGCCGCAGATGCAAAAGCACGTATTAATAACTTAACTGACGTTGAATTAGCCCAGTTAAACCAGCAAATAAATGATGCACCAGCCGGTAGTGGTATTGTGGGCACCATAGTTACCGTTTTAGTTGTTGTTGCAGTATTAGATTTATTAGGTATTACTGACGCTTATACTTTTATCGAACCTATTTAACCGATATTGCCATTAATCAGTCTATCCAATCATGGGTATTATAATGAAAAAAAGCATCTTAAAAGCTGGCATTATTGTCAGCTTTTTTATGTTATGCGGTTGTGCCACACCACCACAAACACAACACTTATTAAGCAATCCGCCGCCGCATTTACCTGCTAGCGCTAATATCAATAATCTGCCTTTCTATCCGCAGCAAGCTTATTATTGTGGGCCAACAACACTTGCTGAAATATTCGAATTTAATGGTATTAAACTGTCACCTGAAGAGATAGCGCCACAACTTTTTATTCCTGGTCGCAAAGGCAGTTTACAACTTGAAATGATAGCAGCGATAAGGCAGCAAGGTCTGCTTGCTTATAGTGAAAGGAGCCATTTAGAACAACTGATAACACTGGTTAATTTAAACATTCCGATCATCGTTTTACAAAACTTAGGCTTAGATTGGTATCCGTTATGGCATTACGCGGTCGTGAAAGGCTACGACCTCAACACGCAAGAAATTATCTTACATTCAGCTGATACCGCTAATCGACGGGTAGACTTAGCCTTATTTGAACGAACTTGGCAACGGGCAAATTTTTGGTCGGTTATCGCTTTACCAACACAGCATTCACTCAAAGAACTTAATGCTTTTAATTATCTAAAAGCTACGCAAGATTTATTATTGGTTGGACAAACACATGCCGGCATTGCGCATTTAGAAAAGGCAACTCAGCTTTGGCCTGAGCAGTGGTTAAGTTATTTTTTGCTGGGTAATTATTATTTAACCCATGATATTACGCGCTCGGTGAATTGGTTTGAGCAAGGTTTACCTAGCGTTAACAGAAACAAATTACCTGAATAATTACGCTTATGCTTTATTTAAAAACAACCAAAAACACCTAGCAAAAACGATGATTGAACAAGCGCTAAAATTAGCACCAAATGATGCTAATTTATTAGATACTCAAGCCGAAATTGTCGGTTTTATTAGCCAATAATTTGATACCAGCCAATGTCATGTAAAAGAGGTTAAAATGAGCTGGCCAAGGTTAATGAAACATGGCGATCATACTGCGGTTGAATAATATCGGTAACCGCTTGATAAATATCATCACGAAATACCGAACCAACAAATAGCTCACGCGCTTGTTGCTCATTAATATGATTAGCATTAATCATATGCTCCAGTAAATATTCACCATAAGCTATATCAGGGCTATTACTCGACTTTTTACCTATCGCCGTAAACTGATTATAACTTGGCACGATACGCGGAGCTTTATCATGATACACCAAACAACTACCTAATAAAGACGGCGCAATTACATCAATATTGGTATCTAAATATTGTGAGGTGGCTAAAATTCTCGCCGCTTCAAAACGGTTAGGAATATTCTCCAACCAACAACAAGCTTCTTGTAATGCAGCCACTAACGCCATGGTAGTTTCTGGATATTTAATTTGCCAATCAGCTAACAAGCCTAATACTTTTTCTGGTGAATCAGGCCAGATATCGGAAGATGTAGCACAAGTTAAACCAACCCCTTCACGCACAGCTTTTGCATTCCACGGACCACCAACACAAAACCATCAATATCGCCAGCATTTAATGCAGGCACCATATTAGACGGCGGCAAAATAATAATTTCGACATCATCCAATGAAATATCACAACGTTCGAACCAGGTTAATAATTGATAATAATGACAACTATGTGGAAATACGGTGGCAAAACGTAATTTGCTATTTTGCTCGCGGCGTTGTTCAATGGTTTTTTTGAGCATACTTGACGATAACGGTAAACTTAGCAAACTAACCTGATACTGTTCCAAAATGTTGTGGTATAGCTGATTTGATAAAGTAATGGCGTTACCATTTCGACTTAACACAAAAGGAGTAATAACATTTGCCTTAACACTGCCAATTCCTAAAGTACTGGCTAATGGCATGGGTGCTAACATTTGCGCGGCATCTAAAGAACCAATATGTAATTTATCGCGCAAGGCCGCCCAAGAGTTTTGTTTATGTAAAGTAACATTTAAACCCCAGCGTTCAAAAAAGCCCATTTCTTTGGCGATCACCACAGGCGCACAATCGGTTAACGGCATAAAACCGATATCTAAATCTGATTTTTCAATATTGAAATGTGTAGTCATATTAAACTTCTAAAACAGCAGCGAGTGACAAGATATTTTTAGCGACATCATCCATTTTTTGACTATTATCCATCGCCATTTTTCGAATAGAGTGATAAGCCTCAGTTTCGGAAATATTTTTTGTTTCCATTAACCAGCGTTTTGCTTTTTCAACATTTTTTTGGCTAGTTAATTTTTGCTTAGTAACTTCTAACTCTTTTTTAGCCCTTGGTGCTCATTAAAACGCGCCATCGCAATATCTAATACGGACTTAACCCTAACCTTGTTAACATCACCAACAACGTATGCACTAACGCCATATTTGACTAATTGATTAATAGTATCGGTATCTTCTTCATGCTCAGCAAACATCACAATGGGTCTGGGCGATGAACGAGAAATTCGATTTAAACTTTCCAACATGTCACGATCAGGCGATTCAATATCAATGATAATGACATCAGGCTTAATTTTTTCTACTTGTTTTAATAATGAAATACCAGAATGAGAAACATGCTCAATTTGATAATTAGAATGATCCAGCGCCGCCGATAGTTCTTCAGCTTTTTGATGGTCATTTTCCACTAACAAAACATTCAATTTCGTATTAGCTGTGATGTTTTTGGTTTGCTTCATAATAACGAAAGACACCAAGAGTTAAATAATTATAGTTAATTACTACAGTTACTAACAAGGACTATGCCAAAGATATTAATCAAACAAAAACAATAAGTTAGTTATTTTAACGAAAGTACGTATTAGATAATTTGTCTTGTTTTGATGCAGCTATGCGCCAAAATAGATCTTTATGAAATAAACGGTTTTTTATGACTCATAATTAGGCAACCGTCATATTGTAGGTAATAGCTGGTTACCGAGGTGATTTATAGACGTTTAGTTTTAACTTTAGTGAATTTAGCCGATTTTTTCGTTAATTCTTGTTCAAATTCATCAGGAAATAACACTAAACCTTCTTCTTGCTCATTGGGAAAAATCACTAACGATAAATCATCTTCTATTAGTCCTGCTGTCCAGCGGCTTTTCCACTTAGCGAATGAAATCGCTTCAGCTTGGCAATTTTGCCACTCGCCCGTAGCCCAAGCTTCGGCAAACTCTTTTAAAGGCCATACTGGTACACAATCTTCATCATCCGTATTTAGCATAACAGAGCCATGCTCATCAATCAGGATCCAAAGGGTTTGATGTTCAATAATTTTTTCAAGGCTATAACGTAAGCGCTGCTCAGCATCATAATTAAGAATGTTTTGATATTCAGCTGAAGTAAGCAAAGTGCCCATGTGCTCAAAACCATAATAAAAATAGAAAACAGAAGTAGGTAGAGTTTAACTTAAGGCGGCAAGGGATAATAGAAAATTTAGACAAAAAAAAGCATAACAACAAGGCTGTTATGCTTTTTTTGAACCAGATATTTTTATCTAATGACAATATCAGGTGAGGTATAGATTTCACCGTGGTTATCAATAGTTGCCGCATTATCATCACACAAAAGTACAGCCAGTGGGCCACTTTCAGTATTGCGAATAAACGCTAAATCATAACCATATTGATTTAAACTGCTCGCAGAGAACTGCTGAGATAAAGTTAATCGACCCCATAATTGAGATGAAGATAAAGAACTCTGGCGTCTTTCCATATTTGTATAATCTACCGCTGATGAATGCATGGTACTACTCTATAAACCCATAATGTAATTAAAATGCAATATATAAGCCATGAAGTAAAAAGCCTATAAGAACAGCTGTCTGACGGGTTAATAATTTTCAAGCATGGCATTTCTGTAAATAATTTTGACACTTATTTTAAGCTAACTTAATGATTAAGCTTAAAAATCATTATGGCAGATCATACCAATCCGTATAAGAAAGTGCTCGCTTAGCGAGAATTTAAAGGCTTAAAGGCAAGGCATTGATTGAAGACGAAACCATGGATGGTGGAGGTAGAGCGACTCAGGAGACAAAGCCGAGAATGGTTATTCTCGGTAACTGCTCCTGCGTTACCCTAATGTCCCACATCCATGTGGGAACCTTGTCAAAATCAATAACGCAGCATATAAGCCTTTACTTTTTATTAAAGGTACGTCGCCCTTTGGGAACGTATGGGCAGCACTTCTTTATACGGAATGGTATAAAATCAACATTGCTATTTTCTATAAAAAAACGCTATTAATTTAAGTAATTAATAGCGTTTATGATTAACACGAGTGAAAAATTCTCGTTTAACTATTTTTTAGCGCTTGAATACGATCTTCTAGCGGAGGGTGGGTAGCAAACAAGCTCATAAATTTTGCTTTGTTGTTAATACCAAATGCCATCATAGTACCTTCTAATTGGCTTTCTTGGCTACGCTTTAAACGCTCTAAGGCTCCAATCATTGCCGCTTTGCCAGCTAAAGTCGCGCCGCCGCTGTCAGCTCGGTATTCTCTTTTACGAGAGAACCAAGCAACAATAATACTAGCAAGCACACCAAGGATCATTTCTAAGACAAAGACAATAGCAAAATAAGCAATACCACCTAAGCCACCACCATTTGAATTATTAC
>JAYQHI010000047.1:0-9134 GCA_038141035.1 Alteromonadaceae bacterium | reverse complement strand
GACGTCCTTCCATCGTACGGCCAGTATGTTCATCAACAATAACAACTTCATTGTCTTTAACAATGTAATCAATGTCTTTTTGGAAAATTTTATGGGCACGAAGCGCAGCCATAATATGGTGTAATAAACCAATATTACCAGCAGCAAACAAAGATTCTCCTTCGTTGATCATGCCTTTGCTTTGTAAAATTTCTTCTACTCGAATTTGACCACGTTCGGTTAAATAAATTTGTTTCGATTTTTCATCAATGGTGTAATCACCTTCAACAAAATCTTCTGACTGGCCGGTTTCTTCGTCTTTATCTTCTTCAGATTGCACTTCTAATGTTGGTACAATCAAGTTGATAAGCTTATATAATTCCGAGCTATCTTCAGCAGCACCAGAAATCACCAATGGTGTACGAGCTTCATCAATTAATATCGAGTCAACTTCATCAATAATGGCAAAGTTCAATGCTTTTTGTACACGGTCTTGTGGTGAAAAAGCCATATTGTCGCGCAGGTAATCAAAACCAAATTCGTTGTTAGTACCATATGTAATGTCGCTAGCATAAGCTTGCTGTTTTTCATCACCTGACATACCTGGAATATTACAACCTACCGTTAAGCCTAAAAACTCAAATAATGGTCGTGCCCAATCAGCATCACGTTTGGCTAAGTAGTCATTCACGGTAATAACATGCACACCATTACCTGTTAAAGCGTTAAGGTAAGCTGGTAACGTCGCCGTTAACGTTTTACCTTCACCGGTACGCATTTCAGCAATTTTACCTTGGTTTAACACCATGCCACCGATCATTTGCACGTCAAAATGACGCATACCAAAAACCCGTTTACCGGCTTCTCGAACCACGGCAAAGGCTTCTGGTAAAATAGCTTCTAAGGTTTCACCGTCAGCAACTCTTTGTTTAAATTCTGCCGTTTTTGCTTTTAATTCTTCATCGCTTAACGCTTCGTTGACTGGCTCTAACGCATTTATTTGTTGTACTTCTTTGCGCATTTTTTTGATAAGTCGATCATTACGACTACCAAACATTTTTGTTAATAACTTTACGAACATCTTGTTATAACCGTTTTGAGGAGAGAAACTTCCGTTTTTAAAATAAAATGACCGGCTTATGCCGATCACACAATGTTTAATTATGTTTTAACGCTTTTTATTTTGCTTTGCGATAAACATATTTTATTGGGTTGATTTGCTTGTTATTACGCAGAATTTCATAATGAACATGTGGTCCAGTTGAACGCCCAGTACTGCCCATTTCGGCAATCGCTTGGCCTTTAGTAACGACATCACCTACTGACACTAATATCGATTTATTATGGCCATAACGGGTTTTAAAACCGTCACCATGATTAATTTCAACGAGCTGACCATAACCATAACGCTCACCCGCCCAACTAACGACACCTGCACCTGTTGCAATAACATCAGCACCTTCTTTACCTGCAAAATCAACACCTTTGTGCATCGCAGGCCGACCAGAAAACGGGTCTTTACGAGTACCGTAATAAGAAGACAACCAACCACCTTTACCTATCGGACGACCTGATAGATAACTGCTATCTACAATATGGTGACCAAGTAATAAAGATTCAAGCATTTTTAAGTTGTTTTTCTTCATGTTCAAGTTGTTCTTGCAGATCATTGAGTTCTAATAACAACTCATCAACATTTTTGTTTAAAAACCTTCGGTTGGCATCATCGGCCCGCCGCTTGGTGGAATATGTTGAAAATTAAATTCATTTTCTGGAATATTAGCATCACTCGCCAAACGTTCACCTAACGCATTTAAACGTAAAACATGGCTTTGTAATTCTGCTAACTTCATGGTTAACGCTGTAACTTGTGGGAGTTATTTTGCTCACTCGGTGCTTGTTCAGCAAAACTGTTTGGGTTAGTGAGACTTTGCCCTTGAGGGATAGCATCCGATGAAAAAATTAGGTGTAAAATAAAACCTGAAACTAATGCAAAAGCAAATAACGCGGAAAGCCAATGCAACTTATTTAAGCGCATGCTAAATCTTACGTTTTTCCTCGATACAGTAGTGTTAAACTCATATAACTTCTTTCTAATTGTAAACATTCAATGGCACGAAAAAACCGTTTACCTGTTGATATGTCGTCGGTGTTAAAATCATCGAAAGGCACTTTGGCACAAATTAAAGAAAAACCAACTCTTTAACTTTAATTGCCGACATTGTAACGACAAATTTGCCCTGATCTGCCAGTTGAAGCTTGGAAAATTGGCAATATCTCCAACGATACTTTATATATTGAAGTAAAATCTGCTGCTTGGAGCCAGCGCTTTCAGTTTGAACGCAATACCATCATTCGTGCATTACAACAGCAAAACAATAGCTCAATCAAGAACCTAGAAATTAAAGTAAGCCCGTTTAATAACAAAGTAGTACAAGAAAAGCCGCTACCAGAAAAATCACAATTTATTTCAGCGAAAACAGCATCACAATTATTAGAAGTTGCCGAAGGTGCGCCGGAAGGCTTAAAAAAAACCTTAGAACGTTTAGCAAAGCTCGCGAAACAAAAGCCGTAGATTAAAGACTACTCCCTATCGCATAAACTGATGACAAAAAAGCCACATTAGGTTATGTGGCTTTATTAACACTCATTTATCCCGAGTTCCAGGTTATTTATTAAACCATTGATGGACTGGTTGTTTGATACGTTATTGGTGCTTTTGATTCATCTTCATAAGTCACCCATTCCCAAGCGTCTGTTCGCTTAAAAACTTCACGTAGCAATAAGTTATTTAGTGCATGACCTGATTTAAAAGCGTTTAATTGCCCTAAAATACTGTGACCACACATATATAAATCGCCGATTGCATCTAATATTTTGTGTTTTACAAACTCATCATCGTAACGTAAATCAGTGCCATTGAGCATGCGAAAATCATCTAATACAATCGCGTTTTCTAAACTTCCGCCTAATGCTAAGTTATGAGAACGTAAATATTCAATGTCTTTCATAAAGCCAAAAGTACGTGCTCGACTGATTTCTTTAATAAAAGAACATGATGATAAATCTAAGGTCATGGTTTGGCCAGTATTTGAAATTACCGGATGGTTAAATTCAATAGCAAAATCAACCTTGAATCCTTCATACGGTAATAATTCCGCCCACTTATCACCTTCATCGATACGAATAGACTTGGTGATTTTGATAAAGCGTTTAGCGACATTAGAAACACTAATACCAACCGATTGAAGTAAATAAACAAAAGGTAAAGGCACTGCCATCCATAATTGGAATTTCAGGTGAATCAACCTCAACAATTAAGTTGTCGATTCCTAAACTAGAAACAGCAGCAAGCAGATGCTCAACGGTGGAAACTTGCACACCTTGCTCGTTAACTAAACAAGTACACAGGGTTGTTTCACCTACCGCCTCAGGCGTAGCAGGTATATCAACAACAGGATCCAAATCAACACGACGGAAGATGATCCTGTATTGGCCGGCGCAGGACGGAGTAAGTCGTACCTTTTTGCCTTTATGTAAGCCAACACCTAGTGCCGAAACACTTTCTTTGATTGTACATTGTTTAATCATATTTAGCCTTTAACTAAGCTTGATAGCCAATAAATTCATACACGCGTTTGAGCGGGCACGTAATATAGCAAAAAAAGCCTACCTTTATCAAAACTTCAATATTGTTAATATTTTAGTCTGCCTGCTTTCTTAAAAATGCAGGGATATCTAAATAATTATCTAAATCAGCATGTGATGTTGTTCTTGGTGCTGTTTGTGATTGCGCATTTGCTTCTGGCATGGTTGCCGTTACCGATGCGGTTTCAGGTTGAGCATGAGAAATATAATCACCACCAACAACTTGTTGCTCGATCACCGGTGCTGGCGCAACTAAGGTAATATCTGGCTTACGCTCTGCACCAATTCCTGTAGCAACCACGGTTACACGTAAATCTTCAGTCATTTCAGGATCAATAACCGCACCAACAACTACCGTTGCATTTTCAGAAGCAAAGGCTTTAACAGCGTTACCAACTGTTTCAAATTCGTCAATGCTGATATCCATGCCCGCGGTAATATTAACTAAAATACCACGTGCACCAGCTAAATCGACATCTTCTAATAGCGGGCTTGAAATAGCAGCTTCGGCCGCTTCTTCAGCACGATCCGGTCCTGATGCAATACCAGATCCCATCATAGCCGTACCCATTTCAGACATTACCGTGCGAACATCGGCGAAATCAACGTTAATTAAACCAGGGCGAGTGATCAATTCAGCAATACCTTGAACAGCACCTAATAAAACATTGTTAGCGGCTTTAAAGGCATCTAATAAACTTGTACCTGGGCCTAAAACTTTAAGTAATTTTTCATTAGGGATAGTGATCAATGAATCAACATTTTTTGATAAAAATTCAATACCTTGATCCGCATAGTTCATTCGCTTTTTCCCTTCAAATGGGAAAGGTTTAGTAACAACGGCAACGGTTAAAATTCCCATTTCTTTTGCTACTTCAGCAACTACAGGTGCTGCACCAGTACCAGTACCACCGCCCATACCTGCAGCAATAAATACCATATCGGCACCTTGCAAGGTTTGTCTGATCGTTTCACGATCTTCTTCGGCACTGCGTCGACCTATTTCAGGGTTTGCGCCGGCACCTAAGCCTTTAGTCACATCAGAACCCATTTGCAAAGTCACATTTGCCGATGAATTACGTAGTGCTTGTGAGTCAGTATTCGCTGTAATAAATTCAACACCTTCAATGGTTTGTGACACCATGTGTTCAACGGCATTGCCACCACCGCCACCAACACCGATGACTTTTATTACTGCTTCTTCGTTATGGTCTTCCATCAATTCAAACATTTTGCTCTCTCCGTTTTTAAACGTTTTTTGTTCCACCAAAAAAACTATTTACTTTAAAACTCGATTGTTAGTTATGTGCTACTAAAACATCGCTAACAACCACTTACTAAAATTCGCCTTTAAACCAAGCACTGACTCGTGTCCATAATGAACCACCATCGCCACTACTTTTATCTATTGATTCTTGTTCCGTTGCCCGTAAGCCGTAATGTAATAAGCCAACAACCGTAGCGTAACTTGGATCATTAACATATTCTTTTAAACCTAAAATATCACTCGGCTCGGCAATGCGAACTGGCATTTGAAAAACCTCTTCGGCAAATTCAACTACCCCTTCCATTTTTGCCGTACCACCGGTTAAAACATAACCGGCAGCAATTTGATCTTGTAATCCAGATTCACGTAATTCTTCTTGAATTAATTCAAATAATTCCTGATATCTTGGCTCAACCACTTCCGCTAAGGTATGACGCGACATTGAACGTGCAGGTCGGCCGCCAACACTTGGTACTTCAATATTCTCTTCCATACTGACCATTTGACGAAGGGCGCAAGCATATTGCACTTTAATTTCTTCCGCATGGCTCAGTGGTGTTCTGAATATTTTGGCAATATCGCTAGTCACCTGGTTACCAGCAACCGGGATCACTGCCGTATGACGTAACGCACCACCGGTAAATACCGCAATATCCATAGTGCCAGCGCCAATATCAACAACACAAATCCCTAATTCTTTTTCGTCATCCGTTAATACCGCATAGCTTGAAGCAAGGGCGGAAAAATTAATTGATCCGCTGATAAATCGCAACGTTCAACACATTTGACTAAATTTTTGGCCATGTCATTCGCACAAGTAACAATATGCACTTTTGCTTCCATCCGCACACCCGACATACCAATAGGGCTTTTAATGCCTTCTTGACAGTCAATGGTATATTCCTGCGGCAGTACATGTAACATTCTACGCTCAGCTGAAATAGGCACTGAACGGGCGGTATGAATAACATTATCAACGTCTTCTTGGATCACTTCTTTGTCGTTGATTGGCACCATACCATTTTCGTTTTGGCAGCTAATATGTTTACCTGAAATACCAAGATAAACTGAGCTAATACGACAATCTGCCATCAATTCAGCTTCGTTAATTGCCCGCTGAATTGACTGAATAACTAAGTTGAGATCATTAACGCCACCTTTATCCATGCCACGTGACGGCTGATTGCCGACACCAACAATGCTTAGTTTATTATCTGGGGTGATCTCACCCACCGCGACCGATATTTTCGAGGTCCCGATATCTAAGCCTACAACTAAGTTTCTTTCGTTTACTTTTGGCATTCCACTAAGCTCTTTTATTATTGCTATCGCTGGTTAAAGGTTTCCAGCCAACGGCTAATCCGGTGTCATATCGCAGATCAACATAATTTATTTGTTGATCTGCTGCTTTGTTTTGCATTATTTGTGGGTAAACATCCATAAAACGTTGAACTCGTTCTATACGGTTTTCACGCCCTAAATTCAATGTTACGCCATCATTTAAGGTCAATTGCCAAGCAAAGCGCTCCGACAAGACCAGTTCAGCAATAGTAAATTGACTAAACTTCAACAACTTACTCATATCACGGTAATTATTTAACGCGATAATTTCACTGCCTTCAGGACCAAAAACTCCGGAAGTTCAATCTCTAATCTACTGGTATCAGCTTGAAACGCTTTACCTTGTTGATTAATTAAAAAATCACCGTTCCATAAAGCAACCGGTGTTTGATCCGTCACATGAATTTTTAATTCATTCGGCCATTGTTTTCTCACAGCAACTGCGTATACCAAGGTAAATCAGCTACGATTTGATGTACTTGATTAACATCAACCTGAAAAAGTTGCTTAAATTAACTTGTTCTAATGCCTTTTCAATATCACTTGTTTGGGTATATGGCATGGTTCCTGTGATCATGACATTACTGATCGGTACCGCTTCATCCGAGTTAACCCGATCAGAAATAAACCAACAAATGAAATTAAGCTAATAATCACCATGACAAAAAAGCCCAAACCTAGCCAAAAAGACCAGTGTACTTGTGCTTGTTGTTCTAACTGATGATCACTTTTAGCCATTTGTTTGCTGCCCAGTTAATTTATTGCCACTTAGCTCAATCACTTTACTGACCAATTCACTAAAACTATAACCGGCTACTTTCGCCGCTTTTGGCACTAATGATGTTTCAGTCATCCCTGGTACGGTATTAACTTCTAATAAACGCCACTGACCTTGTTCATTTCGCATAAAATCAACGCGCCCCCAACCATTAGCGTTTACCGCTTTAAATGCTTTAACCGCAAGTGCTTTTAACTCCGCTTCAGTTTGCTCATCTAAGCCACACGGACAATGATATTGGGTGGTTGTTGATTGATATTTAGCTTGATAATCGTAAAACTCATTTGGCGTTTCCATATGGATCGCCGGCAATGCTTGTTCACCTAAAATGCCAACCGTGTATTCTAAACCATTAATCCAAGCTTCAACTAGCACTTGTTCGTCATACTGAAAAGCATTTAGTAAGGCTGTATTTAATTCATCTGCTGTTTTTGCTACCGCCATACCAATACTTGAACCTTCAGTCGCTGGCTTAACCATAGCCTTACCACCTAATGAGGTTAAAATATTGTCTGCGTTACCAGCTTGAAATTCTTCCTTATGAACAACAACAAACTCTGCGGTTGGATAAGCTAAGCTCTGCCAAATTTGTTTGCAGCGTACTTTGTCCATTGCTAATGCCGAACCTAAAACGCCTGATCCCGTATACGGAATACCTAAATACTCAAGCGCTCCTTGCAACGTACCATCTTCACCACCTCGGCCATGCAAAGCGATAAAAACCCGTTCAATACCCATGGTTTTTAACTGGCTCAGATTAAAACCTTGGGTGTCAATTAAAGCCACTTCGCTAAAACCGGCTTGCGTTAAACCTTTAGCAACCGCTTGCCTGAATTAAGCGACACTGAGCGCTCGGCAGAATCACCACCATAAAGTACGGCTATTTTTTCAGCAAAGTTAATCATTCGCCTTTCCGCCTTTTTTATTGAGCAATAACATAGGGTTACTCGCTAAGCTTCGAGCGATAACGCCAATATTGCCAGCGCCTTGTGTGATCACCATATCGCCATCTTGTAATTGTGCTGTTAACAACTCTGCTAACTTTTCGGTGTCGTTAACATAAATAGGTTCAACTTGACCACGCTGACGAATACTACGCGCTAAACTTTTACTGTCAGCCCCTGGGATCACGGCTTCACCAGCGGCATAAACATCAAGTAATAACAAACAATCAACTTTAGATAACACATCAACAAAGTCTTCGTATAAATCTCGGGTTCTTGAATAACGATGCGGCTGAAATACCATCACTAAGCGTTTTTCTGGCCAGCCTGCGCGCATTGCATTAATCGTGACGTCAACTTCTTGTGGGTGATGGCCATAATCATCAATTAATACCATCTCGCCTTGTGCTGTTGATAATTGCGCGAGTTCTTCAAACCTACGGCCAATACCTTGGAATTTACTTAATGCTTGAAAATGGCTTCATCACTTACCCTTCATCGGTGGCAACCGCGATACTGGCTAAGGCATTTAATACATTATGCTGACCAGGTAAATTCACTGTCAGCTCTAATGCTGCTTTACCATCACGTTCCACGGTAAAATGGCTAGCACCAGCAGTTTGTGAAAAGTTTGACGCACGTACATCAGCATCTTCAGAAAAGCCATAAGTAATTACTTGGCGAGCAATGCGCGGCAAAATTTCACGAACAACAGGATTGTCGATACACACCACCGCCAAACCATAAAACGGTAAATTATGTAAAAACTCAATATAGGTATCTTTGAGTTTTTCAAAGTCACCTTGGTAAGTTTCCATATGGTCTTCATCAATATTGGTGACCACGGCAACCATGGGTTGTAAGTGTAAAAATGACGCGTCACTTTCATCTGCTTCAGCAATTAAATAACGGCTGGTGCCTAAACGAGCATTCGTTCCAGCGCTGTTTAACAAGCCGCCAATCACAAAAGTTGGGTCAAGTTTAGCTTCAGCAAAAATACTTGCCGTTAAACTCGTGGTGGTAGTTTTACCATGAGTACCTGCAATTGCTACCCCATGACGAAAACGCATTAATTCAGCGAGCATTTCAGCACGGCGAACAACTGAATGCGCTTTTCTTGCGCGGCTACCAATTCCGGATTGTCTTGATTAATTGCCGTTGACACCACAATAACACT
>JAYQHI010000046.1:0-13515 GCA_038141035.1 Alteromonadaceae bacterium | reverse complement strand
TGTCTTTTCGATTTTGTTAGTGCTGTATTCAGCTTAAAATATTTAAAATTAAACTTGTTTATTCAGATAAATAGCAAAGTAGGCTGTAGAAAGTTCACACCTTTATGTAATACCATACCGTTCTAAGTGAGTACTTATTTAGATGGAATGGTATTAAAATAGCCTATTGCTGAAAATATAAACAAAGATCAACAGACCCTAGGGTTTGAATAATACGAGAGCGTGTTGACCTTTATTGTATGTTTTTGCAACAAGCTCTAATTATTGAGCATTATACTATTCACTCTGCTTGTAATTCAGTTACACTAGCGAAAAAATATCACAGTTAAATATATGTCTTTTTCTTATAACTCGGAGTTTGTTTTAGACAAACCTCATTTCCATGAATGTTACCAACAAACGGCAGTGGTTAAATCAGGTATTAGTGCTTATAAAAAGCCGATATTTTTATTTGTGCTGGGTATGTTAGCGGCTTCTGTTGCTCAAACAATATCAAAGTTTAGCCATGTTTATTATCGTGTTATCGGTTGTTGATGTCCTTAGTGTTCGTTTTGCCGAGGCTTGGTGGGTTTGGCGACAAATGTTATCGAAAGTATCAAATTCAACGGTTCAGCTAGTTATTGATGATAAAGGTATTGCGATAAGCTCCCAATATCAAAAACTTGAGTTAACTTGGTCGGCAATTGAAAAAATCGAAAACGAGCCAAGGTGTGATTATTACTCATAAACATGGCCGCAGTTATTTAAGTGATAGCTGTTTAAGTGATGAAGCTACCCAATATTTAACTTCGCAAAAAGTTTAACTTTTTAATTGCAAAATGACCTATATATGACCAGTCCACTTAACCCAATGCGGGTTACTAATCCGATGTTTGTTAGTGCCTTTGTTGGTATTTGGTTACTGATGTTGGTGTTAGCACCTATGCCATGGTTGCAAATGTTAGATTATATTCTATTTAGTTTTTTAGGGATGACCGGCGCTATTTTTGCCAATGCGACAGGAGCTGGGGGCGGGGTGATTTTTATTCCGTTTTTTAACCAGTTGGCATTTACTGAACAGCAAGCAATCGCCACCAGTTTTGCTATTCAATGTTTTGGTATGAGCGCGGGCGCTTTGACTTGGTGGTTTCATTATCGTCAACAAAAAACCGATTTAGTGTTATGGCAGGGTTTTAAGCGAATTAGCGCTATTACTAGTATCGGATCGGTTGTTGGTATTTGGTTGGTTTATCACTTTGGTTTAACGGCGGGCACTTCGTTATCTTATTCGTTTAGTTGGTTTTCTTTAATTTTGGGGAGCGCCATTATGTTAATGGTATTTGGCTTAAAACCCCAAAGAGAACGCAGTAAATTATTAGCTGTAGATTGGCTGGCATTTATCTGTATTGGTGTTTTTGGTGGTGTAATCACCGCGTGGTTATCGGTGGGGGTTGGTGAGTTATTGGCGGTATATTTAATACTTCGCCGTTTTGACGTCACTATGGCGGTAGCTGCTGCTGTTGTTGTTTCTGCTATTACCGTTTGGTCTGCTATTGGGCAACATACTATTATCGATAATGCTGTTTATTGGCAGGTGGTATTGTTTGCCGGGCCGGGGGCAATATTAGGTGGTGTGTTGGCAAAATCATTAGTTACTTATTTGTCAGCGCGACGATTGAAAATATTTTTTGCCAGTTGGTTATTAATATCAGGTAGTTTTGGTGCTTTTTCTTAATACTTACTATTCTCTTATCGATTGATTAACCTCGAAGCTAGCGTTTGGCATTTTAAGTTTTTATTTTGTGATGAAATTTCCCCCTTGGTATTACTTATGTTTTTCTGTTGCACTTCTAGCGCTAATAACAGCATAAAAAAACCATAAATCAATTAAAAAAGTTATTTTTTTTTGTTAATTTTTGGAGCAAGATCCACAAACTCCCACAAATTCATCAACTTCCTTGATCCCCTTATTTTTCTTGACGATCAACACTAAGAAAATAGTCAAACTTTGCTTGACAGTTGTTTGCAAAACTCACTAAACTGTATAAATGTGGAAAAAAGTGGGAAATAGTGGATCTAAGTAGATCGACAATAAAAAATCAAGGTATGTTCAGAGGCACTAGCGCAATTACGCTCGACACAAAAAACAGGATCACGATGCCTACGCGCTATCGTGAAGAGCTGTTTGCCGATTGCCAAGGAAAAATGGTTTGTACCGTTGACATTCAACATGCCTGTTTACTGCTTTACCCACTTCCAGAATGGGAAGAAATAGAACTTAAATTATGTAAGTTATCGAGTACCAATCCGCAAGAAAGAATGTTTCAACAAATTCTTTTAGGCAATGCCTCGGATTGTGACATGGATAAGAATGGTCGCTTATTAATTAATGGTCCGCTTTAGGCAACATGCCAGTTTAGAAAAAAACATCATGTTGGTTGGGCAATTGAAAAAGTTTGAAATTTGGAGCGAGTCAGCATGGCAAGCCCAAATGCAAAAAGGCATTAGCCAGATTCAGTCAGGCGAATTAGAACTGACTGATCGTTTACTCGACTTATCACTGTAGATAAATATGACAACAGAACTTTCTCATATTTCCGTACTGCTTGATGAAGCAGTAGACGGCTTAGCAATCAAAAGCGACGGCGTTTATATTGATTGCACTTTTTGGCCGTGGTGGGCATTCCGGTTTGATCTTGTCAAAATTATCAACACAGGGGCGTTTAATTGCTATTGACCGTGATCCAACGGCGATTGCCGCGGCTGAAAAGTTTAAAGATGATGCGCGATTTACTATTGAGCATCAAGGTTTTGCCCATTTAGCTGAGATTGCTGAAAAACATCAATTACTCGGTAAAGTTGATGGTGTGTTATTAGATTTAGGCGTTTCGTCACCACAATTAGATGATGCGGAACGTGGCTTTAGCTTTATGAATGATGGCCCACTGGATATGCGTATGGATACTACGCGTGGTCAAACCGCTGCCGAGTGGATTGCAAAAGCTGATGTTGAAGATATTGCTTGGGTACTACGTACCTTCGGTGAAGAAAACATGCGTGGCGAATTGCTAATGCCATTGTTGATAGCCGAGAAGAAGACGCGATTACGCGTACTGGACAATTAGCCAAAATTATTAAAACCGCAGCACCGCAGCGAGAAATTAAGAAACACCCAGCAACAAGAAGTTTTCAAGCGATCCGTATTTATATCAATAGTGAGCTTGAACAAATAGAGCAAGTATTAGCGGCTTCGTTAGCGGTATTGGCTGAGCATGGACGATTAGTGGTGATCAGCTTTCATTCGTTAGAAGATCGTTTAGTTAAACAGTTTATGAAAAAACATTCTCAAGGCCGACAAGTGCCAAGAGGGAATGCCAATTAGCGAAGCAGAGTTACAAAAAGGTAAAAAACTGAGTTTAGTTGGTAGAAAAGCAAAACCAAGTAAGGCTGAAGTTGATACTAACGTTCGTTCAAGAAGCTCAGTATTACGTATTGCTGAACGACTGGCTGACTAAACATGTCATCTACCAAGGTGATTTTAGCGCTTGATATATTACAAGATATAAAGCGACATTTTTTCAGTTATTTATTGGCCTTGTCAGTCGTTATATCGGCGTTTTTAGTGATTTATTTCACTCATATGAATCGCCAAACAACCAGTGAGTTGGAAGTGTTATTAACCCAACGAGATGAATTAGATATTGAATGGCGCAATTTATTGTTAGAGCAAAACAGTTTATCTGAACATAGCGCCATTGAAAGTAAAGCAGAAAAACAACTTAGATGCAACGCCCAACGGCAGATTCGGAAATAATAATAAGACTAGAATGACAAAACAGTGAAAAAACAAGTTAAAGCACATAAACAAGAAAAACCAATATCAGTCGCATGGCGTTTTTACGTTGTGCTTGGCCTGATCTTGGCTGTTTATTGTGGTTTAGTTGCACGTAGCGCTTACATTCAAGTGATTGAACCTGACATGTTAAAACAACAGGCGGCTAATCGAGTTATTCGTAATAGTACTAGCCTGTCACAACGTGGCTCTATTGTTGATCGTAATGGTCGTAAATTAGCGGTTAGCGTACCGGTTGAAACTGTTTGGGCCGATCCAAAAGTTGTGATGGATAATAATGCACTTGCCATGGTTGAACATTGGCGAGCTATGGCTGATGTATTATCGCAAGATGTTAATACCTTAACTAATCGCATTATTCGTAATCCGGCTAAGCGTTTTGTTTATGTTGGAACGCCAAGTATCTCAGCGATGGCGGATTATATTAAAGCGTTAAAAATTCCAGGGCATTCATTTGCGCAAAGAATCAAAGCGTTTTTATCCTGCCGGCGAAATTAGTGCTCATGTTGTGGGATTTACCAATGTTGATGATAAAGGCATTGAAGGCATTGAGCGTTTGTACGATGAAGTGTTAACAGGTACAGGTGGTGCCAAGAAATTTATTAAAGATGCTAAAGGCCGAAAGGTTGAAATTTTATCGGAAGAAAAAGCACAACTTCCTGAAAATATTGAGCTATCGATTGATCAACGCATTCAGGCATTAGCTTATAAAGAATTAAAAGGTGCGGTTGATGCTTTTAAAGCAACTTCCGGCTCTGTGGTAGTGACGAATATTCATACGGGTGAAATTTTAGCTTTAGTGAATAGTCCGTCTTATAACCCCAATAATTTATCGAATACGGCTCAGCATCGATTACGTAATCGAGCGATCACTGACTCTTACGAGCCCGGTTCAACCATGAAGCCTTGGCGATGTTAGCGGCTTTGGAGTTTGGCACGGCTCAGCATAATACGGTGATCAATACCAGCCCTGGCTGGATGCGCCTTGGTGGGCGGCGTGTCAGTGACCCGATAAACCGGGGGTAAATTAAGCTTAAAAGATATTTTAGTTAAGTCTTCAAATATGGGTACCACAAAGTTAGCTTTGTCGGTACCCAAAGAGTTTTTATTGATAAGTTTTTTGATGCTGGTTTTGGTAGCGAAACGGGCAGTGGTTTAGTTGGTGAAAACTCAGGTGTTATGCATGACCGACATCGGTGGTCACAATTTGAATTAGCCACATTATCGTTTGGTTATGGTTTAACAGTAACGCCTATCCAATTAGCACGGCTTTACGGCACGTTAGCTAATGGTGGTGTTCGTATTCCATTAACCATTTTAAAACGAAGAACAAGTTCAAGGTGAACGTGTATTTAGTGAAAAAGAAACCAAGTTTTTGTTAACGCTGCTTGAAGGTGTTGTTGCCGATGGTGGTGCGAGTAAAGCAAAAGTTGATGGCTATCGTGTTGGTGGCAAAACGGGCACCAGCCGTAAAGCGGCCAATGGTGGTTATGGTAATGAGTATGTCGGCTTGTTTGCTGGCGTCGCGCCAATTTCAAAACCTGAATTATCTGTGGTTGTCGTGATTAATGAACCGGGTGGTGATTTATATCATGGCGGTGATGTGGCTGCGCCAGTATTTGCTCGAGTAATGAAAGGTGCCTTGCATATTTTTAAATATTGCCCCAGATGCGCCGTTAAATGTTGCCAATTCATTACCAGAAAGAGTAGGAGGTAATAATGTCTAAATCAGTTACTTCTACTACTTTTTCGATTGCCTGGCTTTAGCAAATTTTGATATTAGCATTGATGAAATGGTCACTAATGCGATGACTAATGATAGCCGAACAGTGAAAGCTGGGGATATTTTTTGCGCTGTAATTGGCAGTGAATTAGATGGTCGTCAATATATCGACCAAGCAGTCGCTAGTGGCGCAAGTTTAGTGATAGCTCAATGTCAGCATCAACAGCAACACGGTAAGTTGTTATTTAAAGCGATAGATAAAAACTCACCTAAAGTATTGGTTGTTCAGTTTTATCAGTTAGAACAGCACTTATTTACTTTAGCGCAATTATATTATCAGCAGCCACAGCAATATATGAAAGTCGTTGGTATTACCGGAACTAACGGTAAAACCAGTACGGCCATTACCTTGGCTAAATTATTAACCGCTTGTCAGCAAAAAGCGGCGGTTATTGGCACGATTGGCGTTGGTGTAATGCCAACGTTAAAAACCATAGCTAACACGACACCAGGAGCAACTGAAACACTGGCCTTGATCAATGATTTTGCAACTCAAGATGTTGATGTGCTAGCAATGGAAGTTTCGTCGCATGCGTTAGCGCAAAAGCGAGTGTTACCCGAATTATTTGATATTGCGGTGTTCACTAACTTGTCACGCGATCACTTAGATTTTCATAACAGCATGGCTGATTATGCCGACACTAAATTTAGTTTGTTTGCTGGTAAAACGGGGCAAATTGCCATTTTAAATGGTGATGATAGCTACGCTCAAACTTGGTTAAGCCATGAAGCGAATATTGTTGGGCGAGCATTAATTGTTTTTGGCAGAGATCCTCAAATCGCGAAGTTGTATAAAAAGGGTTATGTAGTTGCCGATAATTTAAAACATCATTTAGCCGGTATTAGTTTTGATCTTATCACCCATGTAGGTACGGCAAAAATTAATAGTCCGTTATTAGGTGATTTTAATGTTGATAACCTATTAGCCGCTATTGCTGTGATGTTGTCATTAGAGCTTAGTTTAACCACGATAAGTCAGGTTATTGCTGAGGTTTCACCAGTTCCTGGCCGGATGGAATCATTCAGCGGGCAAGGTAAACCATTAGCGATTGTTGATTATGCTCATACGCCAGACGGTTTGGCTTGTGCGTTACAAGCGGCGAAAAAACATTGCCAAGCTGAGCTTTGGGTCGTATTTGGTTGTGGTGGCGATAGAGACAAAGGTAAGCGTGGTGAAATGGGCGCGATTGCAGAGCAATACGCGGATCATATTATTTTGACAAACGATAATCCAAGAACTGAAGCACCAGAGCTTATTGTGAGTGATATTTTAGCGGGCTGTAAAAAAGCTGAAAAAATCACCATTATTTTAAATCGTGAGCAAGCGCTTAAGTCTGTGTTTGCTCATGCAAAAGCTGAAGATTGTATTGTTTTTGCCGGTAAAGGGCACGAAGACTACATCATTGTTGGCACTGAAAAGCAGCCGTATAACGAACGTCAACGGGTACAGGACTTTTATCAAGGAGCGGTATTATGATCGCACTGTTATTATCAGATATAGCACGTATTACTGAAGGTAAATTAATAGGTGACGATGTCACTATTCATCATATCAGTACTGATAGTCGTTCTTTGAGGTCAAATTATGTTTTTAGCTTTAAAAGGCGATAACTTTGATGGTCATAAATTTTGTCAGCAAGCGGAACAAGCGTTGTGTGCGGCACTGATTGTTGAATCACAACAAGCGGTCAATATTCCGCAGGTTGTTGTCAAAGATACACGCTTGGCGTTAGGAAAATTAGGGGCTCATGTTAAAGCACAGGTTGCTCCTAAAACCGTTGGCATTACTGGTAGTAGCGGTAAAACCACAGTAAAAGAAATGACCGCGCGATTTTATCTCGTTTAGGCAATGTGTTAGCAACAGATGGTAATTTTAATAATGATATCGGTGTACCGTTAACTTTATTGCGTTTATCACATGAACATGACTTTGCCGTTATTGAACAAGGCGCGAATCATATAGGTGAAATAGCTTATACCAGCTCATTAGTTAAGCCTGATGTTGCAGTGATCAACAATATTGCCGCTGCACATCTTGAAGGGTTTGGTGACTTATGTGGTGTTGCCCGTGCTAAAGGCGAAATATTTGAAGGCTTGGCTGCCGATGGCGTCGCGCTTTATAACAAAGATTGTAAATATGCCAATAAATGGCAATGGCGATTAGTTGATAAAAACGTTCGTCAATTTTCCTGTTTAAACAGCTCAGACTGTTATAGCTCAGATGTTGTATTAAATGATGATGGCTGCGCAAGCTTTAAATTAAATAGCCATCAAGGGAATACTTTTATTCAATTAACGGTGCCGGGTAAACACAATGTCTGTAATGCGGTTGCCGCTGCGGCCATTGCTTTAGAGTTTGGCGCATCACTAGATGATATTCGCTCAGGTTTAGCTCAAATGAAACCAGTTAAAGGTCGAATGAACCTTTATCAGTTAGATGAAAAATTTAAATTAATTGATGATACCTATAACGCCAATGTTGAATCAATTAAAGCAGCCATTGAATTGTTAGCCAGCTTTCCAGGTCGTCGCGTGTTAGTGCTTGGTGATATGGCGGAATTAGGTGCTGACGCGCGCAGTTATCATCAAGAAGTAGGCAGTTTTGCTAAGTCACTAGGTATCGACAATTTATTTACTTTAGGGGTGTTAAGTCAAGCCACCTCTGATGCCTTTAATGGCCAAACGAATGCAGCGCGACACATTTCAGTGAAAAGCCTGCGTTAATGGCAAGCATAATTGACAGTTTAAATCATGATGAAACACAAGTGTCGATGTTAATAAAAGGGTCTCGCAGTTCAAAAATGGAACTTGTCGTGCAAGATGTTATTCAATGGCGAAATAGCCTAAGTGTTCAGCAGACAAATTTGGAGACCAACTAATGCTATTGTGGCTTGGTGAATATTTAACCCAATATTACAGCGGCTTTAATGTTTTTTCATATTTAACATTTCGCGCAATTATTTCAACGTTAACGGCTTTAACCATTTCGTTATATTTTGGTCCTAAGTTGATCAGAGCCTTACAACGTATGCAAATAGGCCAAACAGTTCGTGATGATGGCCCTGAAAGTCATTTATCAAAATCAGGTACACCGACGATGGGCGGTATTTTGATTTTAGGAGCAATTGTCGCAAGTGTTTTGTTATGGGGTGATTTAACGAATCGCTATGTGTTAGTGGTGTTATTTGTGGTGGTTAGCTTTGGTTTGATTGGCTTTGTTGATGATTATCGTAAGGTAATTCGTAAAGACTCAAATGGTTTAATTGCCCGTTGGAAGTATTTTTGGCAAACGGTATTTGGTTTAGCAACGGCTTTTTCTTATATGCAACGGCGCAAGACCCAAGCGAAACCGCCTTGTTAATTCCATTTGTTAAAGATGTTATGCCACAACTAGGTGTTTTATACATTTTATTAACTTATTTTGTCATTGTTGGTACCAGTAACTCAGTTAATTTAACCGATGGTTTAGATGGGTTGGCTATCGTGCCAACCATTATGGTAGCGGGTGCTTTTGCTTTGTTTGCTTATGTCACAGGTAACGTTAATTTTTCAGAATATTTGCATTTGCCGCATATTCCTATGGTAAGTGAATTAGCGGTTGTTTGTACCGCCATTGTCGGCGCAGGCTTAGGGTTTTTGTGGTTTAACACTTATCCAGCACAAGTATTTATGGGCGATGTTGGCTCATTAGCTTTAGGCGCGGCCTTAGGGGTTATTGCGGTTTTAGTTCGACAAGAAATTGTGTTGTTTATTATGGGCGGTGTTTTTGTGATGGAAACCGTGTCAGTTATTTTACAAGTTGGCTCATATAAATTACGTGGCCAGCGAATTTTTCGAATGGCGCCTATTCATCACCATTACGAATTAAAAGGTTGGCCTGAACCACGGGTGATTGTGCGCTTTTGGATCATGTCATTTATGTTGGTACTGATTGGTTTAGCAACACTTAAGTTACGTTAATAGTTAGAAATTATAGGAAATTAGTTAAAACCATTATGTTAGAACTATCGTTATTACAAAAGAAAGACATTGTTATTTTGGGAGCTGGGCTTACCGGGCTTTCATGTGCGCGTTTTTTACATAATAACGGTATTAAATTTTCAATGAATGATAGTCGTTCTAATGCGATCAGCTTAGATAAATTCAATGAAATGTTCGATGGTAATTATTTAGCTTTAGGTCATTGGGATAAGTCGTTAATTAATGGTGCCGATATTTTAATTGTCAGTCCCGGTATTGACTTATCAACTCCTGAAATTGCCTTGTCACTCAATGAAGAAGGTGAAGTGTATGGCGATGTTGAATTGTTTTGTCGGGTGACTGATATTCCAACCATCGCAGTAACAGGCTCTAATGGTAAATCTACCGTAGTTACGTTATTAGCTTATTTAGGTAATGCCTTAGGTTATAAAACTCAATTAGGTGGTAATATTGGTGTACCAGTATTAGATACTGTTGATGAAAAGCCTGACTTTTTAGTACTTGAATTATCAAGTTTTCAATTAGAAACCATGACCAATATGAAAGCCTTAAGTGCTAGTGTATTAAACGTTTCTGATGACCACCTTGATCGTCATAAAACCATTGAGAACTATCAAGCGATTAAACAAGATATTTATCGCCAAACCGATATTGCGGTTATTAATCGCGACGATGAAAGAACGTATTTACCTGACATACTCAGTCATAAAATAACGTACAGTTTTGGCTCTGACAAACCAGTCGCTAATGAAGAAACGTGTTTTGGTTTAGCGCAATATAACGACAAACAATATTTAATGTCTGGCAATAAACCTTTGATCAGTGTTGATGATTTACCATTAGCAGGTATTCACAATGCACTGAATTGTTTAGCGGCATTAGCATTAGGTAAAGCCGCGGGTTGGTCTGTTACTAAAATGGTTGCCGCTTTACCGGGCTTTGTTGGTTTAGCGCATCGTTGTCAGCCGGTTGCAAGCACCGATGGTATCGTATGGATTAATGATTCAAAAGCGACTAATATCGGCGCAACTCTCGCCGCAATTAAGGGTTTTTCGGCCAATAAAAAACCAACTAGCCGACTATTTTTAATTGCTGGCGGTGATGGTAAAGGTGCTGACTTTAGTGAATTAAAACCTGCGATTGAACAAGAAATAACTCAACTGGTTACTTTAGGAAAAGACGGTCCTGAACTGGCAAAATTACAAAAAAATAGCATCCAAGTAAAAAGCTTAAAAGAAGCGGTTACGGTTATTCAGCAACAAGCACAAGCAGGCGATATCGTATTGCTTTCACCGGCTTGTGCCAGTATTGATATGTTTAAAAATTATATTGCCCGTGGTTTGGCTTTTGAACAAGCGGTTCAAGAGGTGCAATCATGTTAGCGAAATTACAGCAATTATCCTTACCTGATTTTTCCGCATTATCATTAAATGATAATGCTCAAACAAATGCTGGTGTTACCTTTGATCGCAGTTTTGTTATTTTAGTGGTCACCCTATACATCATTGGTTTAGTGATGGTGGCAAGTTCTTCAATGCCCGTTGCGGATAGATTATTTAACAATCCGTTTCATTTTTATTATCCGTCATATGATTTATATCGTTTTAAGCTTAGTTATCGGCGGTTTAGCATTACAAATTCCGATGAGTTGGTGGCATAGATACAGTAGCTATTTGTTAATTTTTGGATTGTTTTTGTTGGTGGCTGTTTTAGTGATTGGGCGTTCAGTTAATGGCTCACAGCGTTGGATTGTACTTGGTCCTATTACAATCCAAGCGGCAGAGCCGGCTAAATTATTTTCTTTTGCTATTTATCGGCTTATTTAGTGCGTCGCCGTGAAGAGGTGATGGAAAACTTAAAAGGTTTTATTAAACCGCTTGTGGTTTTTGGTTTATTAGCCTTTTTCTTATTAATGCAGCCAGATTTAGGTACTGTGATCGTGATGTTTGTCACCACCTTTGGTTTGTTGTTTTTAGCGGGTGCTAAGTTATGGCAATTTATCGCAATGACCGCAGTTGGTTTATCAGCTATAGCCGGTTTAGCCGTATTTGAACCTTATCGTTTACGCCGCATCACTAGCTTTTTTAGACCCTTGGCAAGATCCTTTTGGTAGCGGATACCAATTAACACAATCGTTAATGGCTTATGGTCGTGGTGAAATTTTTGGCCAAGGCTTAGGTAATAGTGTGCAAAAGTTAGAATATTTGCCCGAAGCTCATACTGACTTTGTAATGGCGGTATTAGCGGAAGAATTTGGTTTTGTTGGTGTTTCAGTTGTTTTATTTTTGAGTGCTTGGTTGGTATTAAAAGCCTTAATGTTAGGCCGACAAGCAATAATAAAAAAAAAAAATATTTTGAAGGTTTTTTTGCTTATAGCATTGGTATTTGGATGAGCTTTCAAACCGCAGTAAATATTGGTGCAAGTGCAGGTATTGTACCTACTAAAGGGTTAACCATGCCGCTGATCAGTTACGGTGGTAGTTCGATGATCATCATGACCATTGCGGTGGTTGTGTTAATAAGAATCGATCATGAGTTAAGGCTGCAAACATTGCAAGCGACGGCAAAACCGTCAAAGAAAAAACATAAAAAGAGGACGTAAGTCATGCATAAACGTCAACATTGTTAGTGATGGCGGGTGGTACTGGTGGCCACATTTTTCCAGGTATCGCGGTAGCTGAGTATCTACAAACACAGGGGTGGGATATTCATTGGTTAGGTACATCTAAACGGATGGAAGCGAGCTTAGTACCTAAATATGGCTTTGAGATTTCCTTTATTAATATTGCTGGTATTCGCAACAAAAGTTTTACCACGTTATTAAAAACACCGTTTAAGTTATTGCAGTCAGTTATTCAGTCAATGAAGGTAATTAACAAAGTTAAGCCCGATGTTGTTTTAGGGATGGGCGGATATGCTAGTGCTCCAGGAGGCGTTGCTGCCTGGTTGATGGGTAAGCCGTTAATTTTACATGAACAAAATGCTGTTGCTGGTATGAGTAATCGTTATTTAGCACATTTAGCATCTAAGGTATTAAGTGCTTTTCCTGCAGCATTTAAACCTGGGGTTAAACCAACGGTAGTAGGTAATCCTATTCGTAAAAATATTGTCGCGTTATTAAGCGAAATGAAAAAACGAAGCAACTGCGAATAGTAAAAGTATTAGTGGTTGGTGGCAGTTTAGGGGCACAAATTTTAAACGAACAAGTGCCACAAGCTTTAAAACAGTTAAAAGGTTTTAACTTCCAAGTTTGGCATCAAACAGGACAAGGAAATTTTAGCTTCTGTTGAACAAAGTTATCAAGAAGCAGAGATTGCAAGATGACTTTAAAATTACCGAATTTATTGATGACATGGCTGGGGCCTATCAATGGGCAGATGTTGTGATCTGCCGAGCAGGGGCACTAACTGTTTCTGAATTAGCGATTGCAGGTAAGCCCGCAATATTTATTCCACTACCGCATGCGGTTGATGACCATCAAACCAAAAAATGCGAAATATTTAGTGGACAAAGGGGCAGCTAAATTATTGCCGCAAAAGATTTAACCAGTATGCAAATCGCACAAACATTAAACAGCATGTTTGCATCAGAAAAAGTATTACAAGCAATGTCGAAAGCAGCTTATGAAGCAGCATATAACGACGCAACCGAACAAGTAGCGAAAGCTTGCATTGAACAAGTGAAATAAATGACTTCAGAGATGAGTAAAAATATGACAAATACAGCCCCCATAAAAATTCCAGAAATGAGACGCGTTAAGTGTATTCATTTTTGTTGGTATTGGTGGTGCAGGTATGGGCGGTATTGCGGAAGTTTTATTAAATGAAGGGGCTATAAAATTACCGGTTCAGACATTGGTGAAAACCAAGTGGTTTTACGCTTACGTGCTTTAGGTACCGACATTACCATTGGCCATGCC
>JAYQHI010000045.1:0-88132 GCA_038141035.1 Alteromonadaceae bacterium | reverse complement strand
AAATACGGCACCATTTACTGCGTAAATATTAGCTGTTAATGTTAAATCCGAGGTAATACGACCAGAAATTTCACATGTTATTGTTGAGCCATCTACTGATGAAATAGAAGAAGTACCGGTAGACAAACCTTCAACTGCCGCTTTTCAGCAGTAACTTCACCGCCACCAAAGCCAAAATGCCCAAACCTTCACGCCAGTCGTTTGTACCATCTAAAGCACCAACATAGTCAACTGAATCAAACCATGCATCTAAAGTATTTGCTGGATCTTGACCTGCACCTAATAATGGTGAAGTCGCATCAGGAATACCTGTGCTGCCGATTAATGGCGAAGTAGTTACACTGTTAGTCGCTTCAGCTGTAAACCAAGTTTCTAGGTCAAGTGCAACAGTGTCATCAGACTTATCATCCGTTCCTTGAGTAAAAACTGAATCTTTAAAGTTTTCACCATTGCTACAAGCCATGATAGTGTTTTGCATGATGATTTTGCCAGATGTTGCATTATCAACAGTAACCGACGCAGTTGAACCACCTTCAAACTCTAAACATTCGCCCATTTCAGCAGGGCCTGTAATAAGTGTATTAACGATAGTTGCCGCAGTACCTTCACGTAAATAAATACCTTCAGAGTCTTTATCTGCAGTATCAAAGTTGTTACCGATAATGGTCATGTTAGCAATCGTTGGATTTGATTGTGGCTCTTTGCCTGGATTTGAACCGTCGTTATCTGCTTCAATTGCACGGTTAGCTTCACCAGCATTTTTAGCATGTTCAATGTAAACATGTTGTAAGTTACCACGGAAACCGTTATCCCAATCAACACTGTCATCTTTGTTTGACGTTAATACTAAATGTTTTACGTTAACCGCACCGCCAAAAAATTCAACACCATCATCAGCATTTTCATGTACTTGGATGTAATCAACAGTAGTGCCAGAACCAACACCACCAAACGTAATACCGTTTAATTCGTTATCAGGGGCAATTTCATAACCAGCATATTTAACAACAACGTATTTTAAAACACCTGAGTTATCTTCCCAGTCAGTACCACCAAAAACAGCACCTTCAGCAGCACCTTCAATTTGTAATGAACACTCACCTTCTGTTGGACATTTATTTGATGGTGCATTACCTAAAATAACTAAACCACCCCATTGGCCAGCACTCGTTGCTTCGCCTTTAACATCTTGTAATGAGGTGAAAATAATAGGTTGAGTTTTTGTACCTTCTGCCATGATTTTGGCATCGCGGTGAACAACAATATAGTCATTACCTGATTGACCAAAAATAACAGTACCTGGTTCAATAGTTAATGTTGGTGCGTCATCCGCAGCTTGTGTAGATGATTGAATAGAAGCAGTTGATGCATTTGCTGCTGTAGTAACTTCTAATGCACCATTAATCGCATAAAAAATAGGGCTACCAGTAGATGTTTTTGCTACTAAAGTTGTATCTTCAGTAATTTCACCATCAAGTGTTTGCACAACAACGTCAAAACCCATTTGAGCAGAAACCGTTGAGCTTAACTGGCTATTTGGCTTACCTGGTAATGTTTCAGTTACCGGTGTTGAACCACCATTGCCACCACTACCTTCGTTAATTGTTGTGGTATCACCAACAGAGTTATCGACGTTTGAAGAAAGGTTAATATCACCGCCACAACCGGCAAGTGCTAAAGCACTAACAACAGCGCTGGCTTTAAATAAATCTAAAATTTGCATGTTTGGTCTGTCCGCAGAAAAATTATTAAAGTAAAAAACGGAGTTATCTTAGAAGTTTTAAATGACAGAAATGTTTTAGAATTGTTGTGTTTTTGTTGCATTAAATATGTCATTTAGATGACAAGGCTAAAAATACAGGTTTTGAATCACTACTTTTTAGCGATTATGCCCTGCGCATAGCTAATGTTCAGCGATGTGCGCCTCCACTAACGATTAATATTAGTCTGAAATTTAAATATAAAAGTTAACTTTTTAAGAAATTAAAAAGTCGAATTTATAACAAGTTTAATTTAAATGATTTAAATTATTTACAAGCAAAAATCACTTCTGTCATTAATTCGTTGGCAGCAACCTCTCGAGGATTATTGTGGTATAACTCAAATGGTGGATAAGCTTTCGCCCTGCTTGAATTTTTTTCGTTCGTTGCAATCCCATGATCATCGACCAACCATTACCTAAGTGATGATAACAGCCTGTATGCATCACAGAAAACACCTTCATTGTTGGTATTTCTCCTAACATAAAATGCTCAGGTATGTGTCCTGGCGAATCGTCAATAATAAGCCCTGCGGTGTAACTAACTTCGCCACTAATCAAAATCAAACTTATGATAAATGGCACAGGCTTTTTTAATGACAATACTGGGATATTGCTCTGCAAAGCTCATTAAGCTTGCAAAATCTTCCAGCATCGTCTTAACCATCTCAGTACGAAGACACGAGCGTTTAACCCCGAGATAAGTTGCGCCGGAGAATTCGGTTTTCCTTGTATGCTCAACTGACAAGCAACAGTACCTGTTTCAAGATAGTCTTTTAACATTAACAAGCCACGCTCGTAATCCATTCCTATCAATGCTTGCATCATGTTTTTCATCCAAAACATGAAAAAGGTAAGCTACTTTGCATTGCCCAAGTTACTTCAACCTCATCCCCTTGTTGAGATAAATAAAACTGTACTTGTGCGGTTGATTTCCATGGTTTTAAAAAGGTGAGATGTAAATTTAACGCTTGGTTAGGCTCTGAAGATATTAATGCCATAGCGCCCTGACCAACACGCTCTCCTTGCCATTGGTATGATTGTCCGTCAGCAGACACTGTCATTTCGGCTTTAGATTCAGTGATCAGCCAAGGTGACCAAATACGCCATTGGTTAAAATCACTTAATACGGCAAAGACGCTATCAGTAGTGCCTTTTATGCTAATGCTACGTTGTACATTAATACTGGGCATTACAAATCCTTTTGTTTTATTTTTTGGTATATTTCTTTGTAAGCGATAACGACTACTAAAGTCAAACACATTCAGCGCTTTAAGGCGATTAAACGTAACGATCAAAAAAAGGCTGCTACTTTAAAAGTAAACAGCCTTTTTTAAAAAATAGATAAGGTCTATTTTTTAAGCTCGAGCTTAAGGCATCATCTCTTCTTGATCAGCGCCTTCTTTTTCGATCACTTCTGGTATTAAATCATCTCTTGAAATACCTAATGCTAAAGCAATAGAACTTGCAACATAAATTGATGAATACGTACCAACAAAAACACCAAATAATAATGCTGTTGCAAAACCATGAATTAACGCACCACCTTGGAAGAATAAGGCAGCAAGTACTAACAAGGTAGTAATTGAGGTAATAATGGTTCGGCTAAAAGTTTGTGTTAATGATTCATCAATAATATCTTCTGGCTCACCATCACGTATTTTACGGAAGTTTTCACGAATACGATCCGAGACCACAATAGTATCGTTAAGTGAATAACCAATTACCGCAAGAATGGCGGCAAGTACGGTTAAATCAAACTCTAATCCTAAAAATGAGAATAAACCTAAGGTTAATAAAACATCATGAAAAAGTGCAAATACCGAGCCTAAGGCAAAGCGGTATTCAAAACGAAAAGCTACATACACTAAAATACAAATAAGTGCAGTTAACATCGCCAAACCACCTTGCTCAGCAAGTTCATCACCAACACTTGCACCAACAAACTCAATGCGGCGCATTTCAATATTTTGGCCAGTACCTTTTTGAAGTACATCAAGCACTTGGTTACCTAACATTTCTGCTTTAATGTCTTCACGAGTAGCTAAACGAATAACCACATCACGAGAGCTACCATATAGCTGTACAACAGCATCTTCAAAAGTATTTTGGTCTAAAACATTACGAATTAATTTTAAGTCAGCTGATTGCTCAAACCCAATTTCAATTAATGTACCACCAGTAAAATCTAAGCCAAAATTCAGTTTATTGACTGATAATGATGCTATTGAAGCTATCATTAGTATTGCACTGAAAACCATCGCAATTTTGCGATATTTCATAAAAGCAACAGCGGAAGTTAAATTTAAAATTTGCATAATTTTGTTACTCTTACTTATATAGATAGTTTATCAAGGCGTTTACCGCCCCAAACTGCATTAACCACCGAACGTGTACCAACAATTGACGTAAACATTGATGTTAAAATACCAATTGATAAAGTTACTGCAAAACCTTTAATTGGCCCTGTTCCTACAGCAAATAAGATAAGCGCAGCAATTAATGTGGTGATATTAGCATCTAAAATAGTAGAAAATGCTGAATCGTAACCATGATGAATTGATTGTTGTACGGTTTTTCCATTACGTAATTCTTCACGTATCCGCTCAAAAATAAGTACGTTAGCATCAACAGCCATACCAACAGTTAAAACAATACCAGCCATGCCTGGCAACGTTAATGTAGCACCAGGAATAAGTGACATTACACCAACAATTAAAACAAGATTTGATAACAATGCTAAGTTAGCTACTAAGCCAAACGCTCGGTAATAAATTAACATGAAGATAAAAACTAAACCAAAGCCCATTAAAATAGCTTTAAAGCCAAGCTCAACATTTTCTTTACCTAATGTTGGGCCAACAGTACGCTCTTCCACAATTTGAATAGGTGCAACTAATGCCCCAGCTCTTAATAACAAGGCAAGATTACGTGCTTCCGCAGGTGAGTCTGAACCCGTAATACGAAACTCTTTACCTAAACGAGCTTGAATAGTAGCAATAGAGATAATTTCTTCTTTTTTCTCAAAAATAGTATTACCTTCAGCATCTTTTTTATTGGTTGGTTTATATTCAATAAAAACTGACGCCATTGGCTTGCCAATATTACTTTTGGTTGCATTAGAAAATTTAGTACCACCTGAAGAATCAAGTGAAATATTTACTTGTGAACGACCATTTTCATCAAAACCAGAGCTAGCATCAACAATGTGGTCACCAGTTAACATAATACGTTTTTTAATTAATGATGGGCGACCATCACGTTCGTATAATAATTGTGAGCTTGCTGGTATACGGCCATTTAATGC
Organism: Alteromonadaceae bacterium; assembly: GCA_038141035.1. GTDB lineage: Bacteria > Pseudomonadota > Gammaproteobacteria > Enterobacterales > Alteromonadaceae > JALZUE01. Next base: position 83,066 of record JAYQHI010000045.1, on the reverse strand, counting down.
GCTACCTAAGTCACCGTCTTGATCAACCATTCTAAACTCAATGGTTGCTGTGGCATTTAAAATTTCTTTCGCTTTGGCTGTATCTTGAATACCTGGTAATTCAATAACAATATGCTTTTGACCTTGGCGCTGAACTAACGGTTCAGCAACACCTAGTTCATTAACACGATTACGAATAATAGTAATGTTTTGTTGTAAAGCATATTCACGTGTTTCTTTCAGCTTTTGCTCACTCATAATGGCATTCAATGTGAGTGAATCTTCATTATCAGTAAAAATTAAATCTCGATTTTTACCTTTTAAGAAGTCATAACCTGCCGCTAAATCATTTTCATTACGAAAAAACAACATCAATACCATCTACTGATGATTTTTTAACGGTACGATAGCGAATTTTTTCACCTCGTAAGGTAGAGCGAAAATCATCTATTAGCCCTTTTTCTGCTTTTTCAAGGGCCTCTTTCATGTTGACTTCCATTAAGAAACTAACACCACCACTTAGGTCTAAACCTAATTTCATTGGTGTACCACCAATACTTGCAAGCCAATCAGGGGTTGCTGGTGTTAAGTTAATCGCAACAGAGTAGTCATCACCTAAATATTCATCAATGTGGTCACGAGCTTGAAGTTGTTGCTCAGTGTCACTAAAACGAATGAGTACTTGCCCTTTATCAAGTGCAATACTCGAAAAAGCAATGCTTTGTTCATCTAGTGCTGATTTAACTGAATCTAATGTTTGAGCGCTGACTTCAACACCTCGTAAGCCAGAAATTTGTACCGCTGGGTCTTCACCATATTTATTAGGTAAAGCATACAAAGCACCAAAAGCAACTATAAATAGCACCATTAGTGTTTTCCATAATGGATATTTATTTAACACAATATCATCCTATTTCTATTGAGTTTTAAAACTGCTGAAAAACATCAACGTTAAACATCAAATTCTTTATTAATTTTATTGTTTGCTTGTTACTAACATTTGCAACAAACAAAGAATAAGCGATACTTCTAAAACTAAAATTATCAGCTAGAAATATCGCTATTATTGATTATAAAGACTTCATTGTACCTTTAGGTAAAACAGCTGTAATAGCGCCTTTTTGTACAGTAACTTCTGTACCTTCAGCAATGCTTACAACTAAAAAGTCTTTTTCATCAGATACTTTAGTAATTTTTCCAACTAAACCACCTTGTGTTAATACTTCATCACCTTTAGATAAAGCAGACATTAAGCTTTTATGTTCTTTCACACGCTTAGCTTGTGGACGATAGATCATAAAATAAAAAACCAAACCAAACACAGCTAACATAATTAACATGCTAGCACCGCCACCTTGTTGTGCTGGTGCTGCGGCTGCGTGTGCTTCACTAATAAATAAACTCATAACTTCCTCTTTAACTCATCAATTGATATAGGTTAATACATACTTTAAATACTAAAATTTAAACTTGTTCACTTCCAGCCGCTATAGGCGGTACAGGTAAGCCTCTTAAGGCATAAAACTCTTCAACAAAGTCATCTAATTTACCTTGCTCAATAGCGTCACGCAAACCTTTCATAACCTTTTGATAAAAATGTAAATTATGAATGGTATTTAACTGCGACCCTAATATTTCACGGCACTTATCTAAATGATGTAAATAAGCTCGTGAATAATTTTTACAGGTATAACAATCACACTCAGTATCCAAAGGGCCGGTATCTGTTTTATTTTTAGCGTTACGTATTTTTACAACACCAGTATTAACAAATAAATGGCCATTTCGAGCATTACGTGTTGGCATAACACAATCAAACATGTCAATACCACGACGTACTCCCTCAACTAAGTCTTCAGGTTTACCGACTCCCATTAAATATCGGGGCTTATCTTCAGGGATCAAGGGAGCGGTGTGATCTAATATGCGAATCATGTCTTCTTTAGGTTCACCTACTGATAAACCACCAATAGCATAACCATCAAAATCTATCGATTTTAAGCCGTTAATTGACACTTCCCGCAGCTCTTCATACATACCACCTTGCACAATACCAAATAACGCAGAAGGGTTATCACCATGAGCGTTTTTACTACGTTGCGCCCATCTTAATGATAGTTCCATTGACGATTTTGCTTCATCATGCGTAGCAGGATAAGGCGTACATTCATCAAAAATCATCACAACATCAGAGCCTAAGCTTTTTTGCACTTCCATTGAACGTTCTGGGGTTAACATAATCTTTTCACCATTTACTGGCGAGCTAAATTTAACCCCTTCTTCGGTAATTTTTCTCATCGCCCCTAGGCTAAATACTTGAAAACCACCTGAATCAGTTAATATTGGTTTATCCCAATGAATAAAATCATGTAAACCGCCATGTTGCTCAATAATGTCAGTACCTGGTCGAAGCATTAAATGAAAAGTGTTGCCAAGAATAATTTCAGCGCCTAATTCTTTAATTTCTTCTGTTTTCATTCCTTTAACCATACCGTATGTACCCACCGGCATAAAGGCTGGTGTTTCAACCGTACCACGAGCAAATGTTAATCGGCCTCGACGTGCTTTACCGTCTTTATTAATTAACTGATATGTCATTTTATTTTTAGTCATAATGTGTCCTCTGCCCACCAGCGAAACAGGCTGATAGCAATTTGAGCAAGTAAACTACACTTGCTTAGTTAAATACATCGCATCACCATACGAGAAAAAACGATATTCATCGGTGACCGCAGCTTGATATGCCGCCATAATATTTTCATAACCTGAAAAAGCACTCACAAGCATCAATAACGTTGATTCTGATAAATGAAAGTTGGTAATTAGTGCATCGATAATTTGAAATTGATAACCCGGCGTTATGAAAATATCGGTATCACCATAAAATTCAGCCATGGCAATATTATCTTCTATTAAATTTTTTTCGACAGCCGCATGCGCAGCACTTTCTATCGAGCGTACTGACGTTGTGCCAACCGCAACCACTTTACCACCTGATTTTTTAGTCTGCTTAATTTGTTCAACAACCTCTTTAGACACTTCAACATATTCGGCATGCATTACATGGTCAGCTATTTCGTCAACTTTTACTGGTTGAAAAGTGCCTGCGCCAACATGCAAAGTAACAAACGCTAAATCAACACCTTTTGCTTTATTTGAGCTAATAAAGCATCATCAAAATGTAATCCTGCCGTAGGTGCTGCTACCGCGCCTGGTTTTTGATTATAAACTGTTTGATAGCGCTCTTATCTGAGGCTTCATCTGGGCGATCAATATAAGGTGGTAATGGCATATGCCCAATACGCTCTAAAATATTTAAAACTTTTTCTTCACCAGAAAATTCCAGCTCAAATAAGGCTCCATGACGAGCAACCATAGTTGCAGTGACTGAGTTTTCTAAAATAATTTCACTGCCTGCTTTCGGTGATTTACTACATCGAATATGAGCAAGTACTCGGTGTTCATCAAGCATACGTTCAACAAGTACTTCTAGTTTGCCACCAGAAGCCTTTTGACCAAACATACGAGCAGGAATAACCCGGGTATTATTAAAAATCAATAAATCACCAGCATTAAGTTTATCAACCACATCAACAAAGTTTTGATGCTGAATGTCGCCACTATTACCATCTAATGCCATTAAGCGGCTCGCACTTCGATCGGCTTTAGGATAACGAGCAATCAAATGCTCAGGTAAATGAAAAGAAAAATCAGCAACACGCATAATAAAGTCTCGTAAAAAACCCAAATAACTAAGTAAAAATAGAAGAAAAAATCGTGCGCTAGTCTAATGTTGGCACGGGTTAATAGCAAGAAAAATAGCCTTTTATCTAAGGTCTACTATTTATTACGATAAAACATGGCTAAAAAAGCCTTAATTGATGAGAAAATAGTCGTATTTCTTGATTAAAAACCGTCAAACGCACAATTATTAGACGAACAAACGAAAGTTATCATTTTTACTCTTTACCTTTGCTTTTGCTTGGGTATAATGCTCGTCCATTGCAGGGGTATAGTTCCAATTGGTAGAACAGCGGTCTCCAAAACCGACGGTTGGGAGTTCGAATCTCTCTACCCCTGCCATCTTTTTCTTATGAAATACTAATCATAATTATCTAGTTATCAGTCTTGATTTATCATTACCTTTATCTTGTTAGTTAACTCGTAACGCTATATTCTCTATTCATTTATTATTATTGTTAATTTAACGTGATTTATGGCTTTAACATCAAAACAATTTACTTATTTAACCGAAATGGGTATTTCTCTTTGGCAAAGTAATAAAACGCAAAACGTTGATTCAACGCCAATAAACTTGTTAAGCATTAATCAAGTCGATATGAAAACAAATCAAATATTGAACGACATTTTGATATTTCTTGAACTTTCTTGTAATGAAATTGAATTCACCTTAGATACGATTAAATTTGAACTATTTCAATGGTCATTTTCTGATATTCGTACCATTGAATTTTCAAAACAGCAATTAATCACCCTCCGTTAAATGTTATCGCCAATTCTATTGAATTAAAAAAGCAACTGTGGCAATTATTATCAGGTATTAAATAACATGGCTATGCAACTTCAAAGTATTACCTTAGATGATATTGATACCCTAATGCCAATTGAAATAGCATGTAACCCACACCCGTGGAGTAAAAAAACATTTAAAAGCTGTATTGGTGGCAGGTACTTTGGTGATTATGCTGTTAACAATAAAGATGTTATTGGTTTTTATGTTGCTGAATATGTGGCCGGTGAAGCAACATTAATGGAGATTTGTGTTACCCCAACGGAGCAAGGCAAAGGTTTTGGTAAACAGCTTTTACATACCTTTTTAAGTAAAGCAAAAGAACAAGGCGCTGAAAAAGTTTTTCTAGAAGTACGAGCGAGTAATTTTGCTGCACAAATGTTATATATAAATAATGGTTTTACTGAAATTAATAGAAGAGTTGGTTATTACCCAAGTGCAAAAGGTTTTGGTTATGAAGACGCAATTATCATGAGTAAAATACTTAACTAATTTAACTAAACAATTTCGCTAAACTTAGCGTTCTATTAATAACATGTTTGGTGATTTAGCAATAATTTTTCAAAGCTTAATGGTTCAAGCGGTTTAGAAAATAAGTAACCTTGGCCATAATTACAATTAGCAGCTATTAATAACTGTCTTTGTTTTTCAGTTTCTATACCTTCAGCAACAACATTAACCCCTAACTTTTTAGCCATAATTATTATTGCTTCACAAAGCACTTTATCATTTTCATCTTTCGCAACATTATGAACAAATGAGCGATTCTATTTTCAAATAATCGATATCAAATTTTTTCAAATATGATAGTGAAGAATAGCCTGTACCAAAATCATCAAGATATACATCAACGCCAGCAATTTGAAATGCTAACAACTTTTCAACAATACTAGCATGTGCATCCATCAATACACTTTCAGTAATTTCAATAGAGATAGCTCCACCAGGTAATTGATGAGTATGCAAGTAAGGGATCCACTCTGAAATTCTGTCATGCTCATCTAAATACTGTACTGGAGAGGTATTAATTGTGATTTGAAAATCACTTTTAAAACGTTTACGCCATTCTTTTACTTGTAATACCGCTTGCTTAAATACCCAATCACCTATTTCACAAATCAAGCCAGTTTCTTCTGCTAATGGAATAAACTCAGTCGGGCTAATCACCCCATGTTTGGGATGTAGCCAACGAAGCAAGGCTTCTGCTTTACAAATTTTACCTGAAGATAAATCAATAATGGGCTGATAGAGCAAATGAAATTGATCTTCGTTAATAGCTTTACGTAGGTCATTGATTAATTGAGCTCGTAATAATGCTTCTTGGTGCATAGAAGCCGTAAAAAATTCAAAGCCATTTTTACCTTTTTTCTTCGCTGCATACATCGCTTGATCTGCGTGTTCAAATAACGTGGTTGTATCAACACCATCATCAGGGTAATACGCAACACCAATACTTGTTGTTACATAAGCTTCCCCCTCACCTAATTGAAATGGTTTTTTTAGTTCATAAAGCAGGTTTTGAATAATTTTTTGAGTATCTTTTCTATTATTTTGTTCACTTAAAATAAGCGTAAATTCATCACCACCTTGACGAGCTAAGGTATCAATTTCTCTAATACAATTTTGTAACCGCTGTGCCGTTTCAATTAATAGCTGATCACCACCAGAATGGCCTAAACTGTCGTTTACTTCTTTAAAATTATCAAGATCTAAATACAACACGGCAACTTTATGCTGATAGCGAGAAGCTTTTTTAATTTCTTGTTCTAAACGATCATTTGCCAGTCGGCGATTAGGAAGATTAGTTAAAGTATCTAAATGAGCTTGTTGCCAAATGAGTTTTTCATTTTGTTTACGGTAAGTTATGTCACGTAAAATAGCTAATATATAAGCTGTTTTACCTAAGTCTACGTAACTTATGCTTGTTTCAGTTTCTAATTGTGTACAATTTTTTTTAGTAAATAAAATCTCTTGTAATGCCGTACCTTGTTGCTTAATAATTTGGCTAAATTGCGACCAGCCGCTATCAAAATTTAATTCTTGGCATATATCAGGCAATGTCATCGCCAGCAATTCATTTTTACCATAACCTAAAGAACGGTAAGCACTTTTATTACTCTCAATAATTTGGCCAGTATCTGAGTTAATCACTAAAATAGCGTCATTAGACTGATTCAATAAGGTTGTTAATAATGAGAGTGACTTTTCAGTTTGTTTTTTTTCGGTCAAATCGATCATTTGAGAAATAAAACGAATGGCTTTTCCGTTTTCATCAGGTTGCGCAACAATCGTTAATAAACCTGGAATTTTACGCCCCGTTTTATGCTGGTAATTCTTTTCAATTAAAATAGGAACAAAGGGGTTGCTATGTAATTGCTCTCTAATTTTTTTATTGGTGCTTAGATCATCAGGATGAGAAAAAATAACCTCTGGGGCATAAATTTCGCGGGCATCATAGCCTAATAAATTAATGAAAGCTGGATTAGCATATTCTAAGCTGCCATCGGTACGAGTTAAAACAGTAGGTAAAGGCGTTGCGTCAAATATTTTAATTACATTTTGAGGAAGAGAGCTTTCACGTAAGCCTGTCATAATTATCCTAACATCTAAAGAATATATAAACACCAAAGTTTAGCTAAAAACTAAATTTTGGCGTTAGATAATATCTAAGAAGATAATAAGAGTATAGAGTAATTTAGGCTTATTATTAACATCACTAAACACTACATTAATTTATCTAGTTTAGAGGGGTTACTAAACCATTAATATTTAAAATATTTCTGTTTATCAAAGAGTCTCGAATATAGCAGTCTAATAACAAAAATTTTAATGAATAAATTGAGAAAGAAAAAACAACACATATAAGCATGGGAATAATTTACAAACGATAGTTAGCCTACCAAGGTGACTTTATTTAGTATTTCTATTATTAATCAAAAAGGCTGCTCTGCAGAAATACAATATATTGAATGATGACTAATTATTTAAATAATTAAAGTACCAAGGTACTTCTAATATCCTTAATTATTTACCTATTAAAATTCAATACATCAACTATATAGTTATACACTATTTTTAAAATAATTTTATGCAATATCAGATTTATATGGCAACGCTGCAAAAGCACCAAATTTTGATACAGTGAAAGCACCGCACTTTGACGCAAAATCGATACTATTTAATATATTTTCAAAATTTAATATCCAAGAATCAAATGTTTTTAATGAGCTATTACTCAAAGCTATCTGGGCTAAAAAGCCGCCAACAAATGCATCTCCCGCAGCAGTTGTATCTACAACATCAACCTTAGGAGCGGTATAAGTACCACTATAGTTCTTCGTATAATATGAAATAGGCTCAGAGCCATTCGTAATTAATATCAGCTGTACACCTGCAGCTAATAACTGCTCAATAATTAAATCTGTATTTTCAATTCCGAATAACTCAATTAATTCTTCATTGCTCGCTTTAATAATATTAACCTGAGTAGCAATTTCTAAAACTATATCAGAAGCTTCTTTAGGGTTAAGCCAAAAGGCTGGGCGAAAATTAATATCAAAACAAATAATTGAATTTGACTTTATTAATTTTTCAAATCCATAATCAACTACTTTTTTCAAATGTGGTTTAGATAAAGATCCAGAACAAAAATTAAATATTACAGGGGCATCAAAACTAATTTGATCAAAATCACGTAAACGAAAGTCATTATGGGCTGCATTACCATCATAAAATTGAAAACTTCTTTCGCCTAAATCATCTAATGATACAAAAGCTAAAGCTGTTTTTCCTATTTGTGAATAATTAGTATATCGAGTAGAAACACCAAAATGGTTAAGCGATTCAATTAAAAAATCGCCAAAATTGTCTTTACCTACTTTACCAACAAAGTAACTCTCTATTCCTTGTTTCGCAGCTGCTACAGCCACATTAGCAGGAGCTCCTCCGGCATATTTAATAAATGCCTCAGTAACAAGCTCACCTTCCTTTTGATATTTACTTGCTAGTAAATCAATTAAAGCTTCACCAAAAGACAAAATTTTCATTTTATAGACCTATTAAAAATGTGATAAAAAAATAGCTTGTAGTAAAAACTACAAGCTATGATTTGATTATATAAAGGCGCTATTTTAAAAGCGTTTACCGATAGTTAAACTAAAGGTTTGTGGTAATACTACACGTGCATTAAATGTATTAGTTTGACCTGCAACTGTTTCACCAGCTCTTGGGTCACCTTCAGATAAACCTTCAGAATTATTCACGTTCTTAATATCAGCTCGTATATAAAAACCTTCATTAAATTCAACTGAAGCACCTAAATTTAGCATTCCGTAAGTAGGTAATTCTGCAGTATTCGCGTCATCTGCATAGCGTTTACCACTCCATGAGTAACTACCATAAACTGAAGCAAAGCCCCAATCAAACTCATTAAATTCATAACTACTTGTTAGTTGACCAAAATGCTCTGGTACACGAACAGGTAAGTTACCATTAATATCAACAGTACCTAAGTTACCATTTCCATCAATAAACTCAGCTGCAGGAGTATCGACAAATTCAGGAGATTGATATGTTGCTGAAAGGCCAACTTTCCATGCATCTGTAATATTAACGCTCACTTCGGCTTCTAAACCAAGAGTTTCGGTGTTTCGAAAAGCTTGACGCTGAATAACTTCACCATTAACAACAGTAGGTACATTGAAAAATAAATCATCAGCAGCGGCAAAATATCCTGTTACAAATGCTGATACATCCCCATCATTATATTTAACACCCATTTCAGCCATAACCGTTGATGTTGGTTCAGTTTCGCGACGCTCTGAATTATTAAACGCTTCAATTTCAGCTGAAGTTGTTAACCCAGTAATAGCCATATACTTATCAACATCTGGCATTCTAAAGCCATCAGCATAACGACCAAACACAGCAAGATCTTCATTAACATTATAGTTAAACGCAACCGTCCATGCTAATTCGTCATGCTCGATATTAAAGTTACGATAAGTACCTGTGCCGAATGGTAATTCTATTTCACCATTAACAGCATTTGAATCACTTGCGAAGGTATTAACTTTATAGTTTGCACCATTTTCTGCTTCACCATTAGCTGATAATGATTCATATCGAACAGCAGCATTTAAAGTTAGATCTTCAAGTTCATATTCAAAATCAGCATAAGTGGCTATCGTTCGTTCACTATATACAATATTCGCAAAACCATGAGATCCTGATTGAATACCTTTATATGTACCGCTAGCAATATCTTCACCAAACTCATCAACAAAAACAATATCTAAGCGCTGAGGTAAAGGCTCGACTGATTGTAAAGTATTAATTCGATAATCTGTTACGTTACCGTTGATATTTGATACGAAAAAGCCAAACGTAGAATATAAGTCGCCTTCACCTAATCCTTCAATGGTGTAACTAAGTTTAGTTTCATTTTGAAAGTTATCACCATCAAAACGTCTATGCCAAAAACCAGCATTAATACCAAAGCCATTAGTATTATAACTATCAACATTGGTATGATCAGCTACATTTAACCCTGTACCTGCATTTCTAATGTCATAATTTAAAACATTATTAACATATGCTCCGCTTAAAGCACCACTATTAGCATCAAAAATAGATTGTGCTTTAGTATCTAAAGACTCTGCATTACCAACATTAATAATACCCGTAAAGGTAGTAAACATATCGGTATAACGCATTTGATTAGAAAATACTAAAAACTCATTAATATCATATTCTGTTGTGTTACCAATATAAGTAACATCGGCATAGTTCCCATCTGCTACATCTAAATTAATATCTCCACTTGGAGTATTAGGTAATCGTAATAACCTTGCTCCTGCAGAGTTACCCGTTGTACCGTCACGAATATCCATACCACCAGGTATTGTTTGAGCATCAGTTGTCGAACCAGTTAATGGCTGTGGAATGAAGAAAAATGACTTATCATCTTGTTTATTAAATTCAAAACGTGTGAAACCATTATCATTATCAAAAAAGTATTTAATATTACCGTTTATCTCACCACCTTGGTTAGCAACATAACCTGGATCTCTCGCAGAATCGTCTTGTCTATACCATCCACCAAGCGCAAAAACAGTTTGGTCGTTAATAGAGCCACTAACCCAACCTTGTCCACCTAGACGATTATTACTATTGGTTTCAAAAAACACATCACCTTCTAAATCATCACTACCTTCACGAGAAATAAAGTTAATATAACCTGCTGGAGCATTACCGATAAATATTGAAGACGCACCACCACGAATAGCTTCAACGTTACCAATAAAGTTTGATAATCGAGTAAATCTATCATTTTGAGTAAATAAGACATCTTGATTATAAAAGACAGTCATACCATCTCTTAATAATGCAGTGAACTCTGTTTGAGTTGAAAGAGGAAAACCTCTTGGCGCAACATTATTACCTGTTTCACCACCTGTATCTTCAGCATGAAAACCAGGAATACTACGTACTAATTCACCTACACTTTTAGGAGCTAAACGCTCAATTGTTTTAGGATCAAATGTAGTCATAGCATTGGTTGATTCTAGCTTTTCTTTTGGTCGGCCAGTACCTGTAACAATAATGGTTTCAAAACCTAATGAATCACTCGCTTCTTTTTCTTTCTTTTCTTTTTCTTCTGCAAAAGACACAGCCGAAAACGACGTGGCTAATGTTGCAGATATTATTAATGCTAATTTTGATAATTGCATAACTTACTCTCCCCGATATAAGTTTTATAAACTATTTTTGTTTTGTTTTGTTTTTACTTTTTACACACTTTTTATAAAGTGCATATTTACTATAGAGGACAAAAAATAATAAATCAACTTTTGTTATTTATTATTTTTATACAATGAAAAATCTAAAAATAGTTAAAAAAGATGAGAATTAAGTTGGCAGCTACTTTTTATTATCAAACAAAAAGTAGCTGAGAAATGTTGATATGCAAGGGAAAACAACAAATATTTAAAGAAATTAGAATTAAATCGGCAACAGATTTTATTGTTTTTTTAAGTCAGCTGAAAAAAAAATTAATTACACACTTATTTTACTGACTGAATTTCCTTAGAAAAAAGCGCCAATAAAGGCAGGTTTGCACTTCCAATTGATTGAGCATCTTTACCTAAAGAACTAGTAACAATATTAAAAGGAGTTAAACCACGTAAATCAGCTGACTTAACTTTCTTTCTAACTGAAGATATTATTTTTTCTTTGACCGACTCTGGAATTGCACCACCAATAACTATCGCTTCAAATTCAAAAACAGCTGATGAACAAATCGCACCATAAGCAATACCTTCGGCAGCTTGCTCGATCCATTCGTCGACAATTCCGCCAAAATCAGCCCAGTACTCAAATGAACTCCTAATCATATTAGTATCATAGCCTTCAGCTTTTAGCATATTATCTAAAACAAACAGAGATGATTTATTAATTAATTGCTGCATTTCAATTTTTCCATCTTGCGATAAAACAGGCAATGGCAATGAACCTATAGCACCAGCATTGCCTTTTTTACCGGTTAATAAATTCCTCCAATAACAACTCCCCCACCAATAAATGTACCAATAAAAACATAAAAAAAGTCTTTAAATCCATGTCTATTACCAAAGCTAAGCTCTGCTGAACATGCCGCTGAATCATCATTGCATAAAAAAACAGGTAAGTGAGTTATTTCAGAAATACGGCTAGAATAGTCAAACTCTTTCCATTCATTTAAAATATCAGTAGGAACATTTGCTTCTTCAGGCCAATTCCATATCTCATTAGGCATTGCAATACCAATACCTTTAATACGCTGAGCTAATTCGGCAGAAAGGCTTAATGTTAAAGCTGCTATGCCTTTTTCAATAAATAAAAGCAATTGCTTAACATCAGGATAAATAAAGTTTTCATGCAAGGTTGCACGCACATTACCAACAAAATCAATTAACGTAAGAGCAAAGCTTCTTCGACCAATTTTAAGGCCTATACTAAATGCCCCCTCAGGGTTAAGCGCAAAAGGTACTAATGGTTGGCCAACACGGCCTCGTTGGGGCGGTTTTCTAATTAATAGGTGTTCGTTTTCTAAATTATTTATTATAACGGTTAAAGCTTGGGCAGAAAGCCCTGTGTCTTTAGATATTTCAGCTTTAGGTGCCGATTTTTTTCTCGAATAATGGATAAAATACGTCTCTCATTATGTAACCGTAACCCTGTCTGATTACGACCCTTCAATGTTTTCTTTTCAACTGCAGAGCTTTCTTTTTTCTTCATTTATAATTCCATTTCCTAAACAAAACCTCATATTTAAATTACAGGGTAGGTTTTATTCAATATTTTTATTCTACTTATTTTTATTTTACTGTGACATTATGCATGTTCATTTCACAATAAATAAGAAAGAGTCAATAACATCAACCACCTAAAGAGTGTAATACATTTTGTATAATACACTAAAGAGGCTGATTTAGTGATATTTTGACCACTAAAAAGTGATGGGCAAGTATAAAAAACAATAAATCAATTTAAGTGATTTATTGACTATTCTATTTACTACTGCTTAAATATATTAAAATTATAAAAATAAATTAGGATTTACTAATGAAAAAGTCACCCATCATTTCAAAAGGAATGTTACTCCCTTTTATCTTATTAACCTTGTGTTTTGCCGCTTGGGGAACTGCGGCAAATATGACAGATCCGTTAGTAAAGGTGTTTAGTAAAATTTTTACGATGAATACACTACAATCGTCATTAGTTCAGTTTTGTTATTATGGGGCTTATTTTTGTTTAGCACTGCCCGCGGCTTTTATTAACAAACGTTACTCATATAAAGTAGGTGTATTAACAGGTTTAGGTTTTGCAATTCTTGGCGCATTTATGTTTTATCCGGCAAGCCAAGCAATGACATATGGCTTTTTTCTTGCTGCTCTTTTTATTCTAGCAGCAGGTTTATCTATATTAGAAACATCTGCAAATCCTTATGTTATTGCAATGGGACCCAATGAAAATTCAGCTAAACGATTAAATTTAGCACAAGCTTTTAACCCTGTAGGTACTAATATAGGCGTATTTTTAGCCGCTACATTAATTTTACCCAATTTACACTCCGCAACAGCTGATGAAAGATTATCTATGCCTATAGATGAGCTATCAAAAATTCAAGCAAATGAATTAGCAGCAGTTATGACGCCATATGTTGGCATGGCTTGTGTTTTAGTTTTAATTTGGTTAGCCATAGCTTTTACTAAAAACCCAATTAAAGATAAAGAAGTTGCTAGTGAACATGATTTAAATTTTTATAAAACATTAAAACGCTTATTTCATAATCGCCATTATAAATTTGGCGTTATTGCTCAGTTTTTTAATGTCGCAGCTCAAACATGTGTTTGGACATTTACCATTGGATATGTGATGGAAGCTTTATCAGCAAATGAAGTTAAAGGTGGTGAGGTTTTACAATACAGTATGATCACCTTTTTAATATCACGATTTGTTATGACTTGGTTGATGGGTTTTATTAAACCAGCACTATTACTTACAACCACCACTATGATTGCAGTTTTTCTTTGTCTATTTATGGTTATGAGTCCTAATGAATCAGGTGTTTGGGCTTTAATTGCTATATCTGCATGTTTATCTTTAATGTTTCCTACTATTTATGCTATTTCATTACATGGTCTTGGCGAAGATACAAAATTTGGTGCCGCTGGTTTAGTAATGGCGATATTAGGTGGCGCATTAATGCCTATGGTTCAAGGAGCTGTAATTGATAGTTACAACACAGCCACGTCTTATATTGTCCCTGCTATATGTTTTTGTGTTGTCGGGGCTTATGCTATTTTTGATTTAAAATCAGCCGATAGAGAATAAGTTCTACTTAATACATCTCATATAAAAAAGCACAACTACATTAGTAAATGTTTATTTATACATTACTAATGTAGTTGTATACTTTCTTCAATCATTCGTTTCATTAATCAACTTTCTCTGACTCATAAAATTGTCCGCTCAAATAAATAAAATTATTTATATATTAACTAGATTAGTTGCTGCTCAATGCAATGCTTTCCGTTATAATATCGCGCTTTAAATTTTGATATTCTTCACAGGTAACTAGCATGTCTGTACAACAGCAGGAAGTCGATAAACGCCGCACTTTTGCGATTATCTCTCACCCGGATGCGGGTAAAACCACCATCACCGAAAAAGTTCTTTTATTTGGTCAAGCTTTACAAAAAGCTGGCACTGTAAAAGGAAAAAATCGGGACAACATGCCAAATCTGACTGGATGGAAATGGAAAAAGATCGTGGTATTTCAATTACTACCTCGGTAATGCAGTTTCCTTATAACAAATGTTTAGTCAACTTGCTCGATACCCCAGGTCATGAAGACTTCTCGGAAGATACTTATCGTACCTTAACTGCGGTTGACTCTTGCTTGATGGTTATTGATGTTGCTAAAGGTGTGGAAGACAGAACCATTAAATTAATGGAAGTTACTCGCTTACGTGATACGCCTATCATTACCTTTATGAACAAAATGGATCGTGATGTTCGTGATCCTATGGAAGTGATGGACGAAGTTGAAGATGTCTTAAAAATAAAGTGTGCCCCTATTACTTGGCCAATTGGCATGGGTAAAGAATTTAAAGGGGTGTACAACTTAATGACCAATGAAACTATTTTATACGCTTCAGGTCAAGGCCATACAATACAAGAAAAACGTGTGATTAAAGGGTTAGATAATCCTGAATTAGATGCTGCTATTGGTGTTTATGCCGATGAATTACGTGAAGAATTAGAATTAGTACAAGGTGCCTCACACGAGTTTGATTTAGACGAGTTTTTAAAAGGTGAGTTAACACCCGTCTATTTTGGTACTGCCTTAGGTAACTTTGGTGTAGATCATATGCTAGATGGTTTAACCGAATGGGCTCCGAAGCCCTTACCTAGAGAAACCTCAACTCGCGTAGTGAACGCTGAAGAAGAAAAATTCTCAGGTTTTGTTTTTAAAATTCAAGCGAACATGGACCCTAAACATCGTGACCGTATCGCTTTTATGCGTATTTGCTCAGGTAAATATGAAAAAGGCATGAAAATGAAACAAGTGCGTATTGGTAAAGATGTAAAAATTGCTGATGCCGTAACCTTTATGGCAGGAGATCGTTCTAACGTTGAACAAGCTTTTGCCGGTGATATTATTGGTTTACATAACCATGGTAGCATTCAAATTGGTGACACTTTTACCGCTGGTGAAGACATGAAGTTTAGCGGTATTCCAAACTTTGCCCCTGAAATGTTCCGCCGTATTCGCTTACGTGATCCATTAAAAGCCAAGCAATTACAAAAAAGGCTTAATTCAACTTTCTGAAGAAGGTGCCGTTCAAGTATTTCGCCCATTTAACTCTAACGAAATGATTGTTGGTGCGGTGGGTGTGCTTCAATTTGAAGTGGTCGTTCAACGCTTAAAAACCGAATATAACGTTGACGCTATTTACGAAGCAATAAGTGTTGCGACAGCTCGTTGGTGTACTTGTGATAATGAACGTACATTAGAGCAGTTTCAGAAAAAAGCTTATGATAACTTGGCATTAGATGGCGGTGATAACTTAACTTATATTGCACCTACCATGGTCAATTTGAGTTTGGCGCAGGAACGCCACCCGGATATTGAGTTCCATAAAACTCGTGAACACTAAATTTTCTGCTTAGATAGGTATTTAACGGCATTGCTATCGTTGTTTTTTGTAGTCACATAGAAACCTATGCTCCCACAAGAAACATCTCTTCGGCTTTGTTAATAGCTATCTACTTTGAAATTTAACATAAAATATTTAGAGTAGAGCTTAACAGCTCCTTAAAAAAACTTATCTAGCTGTGAGTTACTTCTTTCTCACAGCTGGTTCGCTCAAGAGTTAAGAAGGTGCGCGAAGCATACGCATGTATGTGAGCACAACGGATGCAACTATTGAGTGAAATAGCACAGAGAAAGAGATAACGAATGAATATTAAAAACTTACTTGCCAACATCGTTTCAGAAGCAATGACAGCTGCGGGCTTACCTGAGGGGACAAACCCAGCGGTTAGCGTATCAACTAAAGCCAATTTTGGTGATTACCAAGCGAATGGCGTAATGGGTGCGGCGAAAAAGTTAAAAACTAATCCACGAGAATTAGCGGCGAAAGTTGTTGAGCAATTAGAGCCCACGCTAGTTGCCAGTGGTATTGCTGAAAAAATTGAATTAGCAGGCCCAGGTTTTATTAATATTCATTTAGCTAAATCATGGTTAAGTGCTCGTTTAAGTGACACCGCCAATGATGAAAAATTAGGTGTTAGCCAACGTGGCTCGCTTCCAGGTGAAAAACCACAAACCGTCGTGGTTGATTATTCAGCGCCTAACCTTGCCAAAGAAATGCATGTTGGTCATTTACGTTCCACTATTATTGGTGATGCTGTCGTTCGCGCTTTAGAATTCCGTGGTGATAAGGTTATTCGTCAAAATCACATGGGTGATTGGGGCACACAATTTGGTATGCTTCTCGCCCATTTAAGTGACAAACTCGCCTCAGATGAAGTGGCTGAAACGGCGCTAGCTGACTTAGAAAACTTTTACCGTGAAGCCAAAATCCGTTTTGACGATGAAGAAGGCTTTGCCGATAGAGCACGTGATTATGTAGTAAAACTGCAAGGTGGTGACGAAGAATGCGCGACCTTATGGCAACAATTTATTGATATTTCAATTAAGCACAGTGAAGAAATTTACGAACAACTTAACGTTACTTTAAAACGTAGCGATATTATGGGTGAAAGTGCCTACAACCCAGATTTACCAAAAGTTATTGATGAGTTAATGGCACAAAACATTGCTGTTGAAGACCAAGGCGCAAAAGTTGTGTTTATTGAAGAAATGGCAAATAAAGACGGTGATCCTTCGGTATTTATCGTGCAAAAATCAGGTGGTGGTTATTTATATGCCACCACAGATTTATCCGCCTGTCGTTACCGTGCCGGTGAATTAAACGCTGATCGCATTATTATTTTTACTGATGCCCGCCAAGCACTTCATTTTAAACAAGTGGAAATAGTTGCCCGTAAAGCAGGCTTCTTACCAGAGCATGTCGCTTATGATCATTGTCCGTTTGGCATGATGATGGGTGACGACGGTAAGCCGTTTAAAACGCGTACCGGTGGCACGATAAAATTAGCCGAATTATTAGAAGAAGCTGTCACTCGTGCAACCACGCTGATCAAAGAGAAAAATCCGGATATTAGTGAAGCGCAATTAGCAGAGATTTCACGAAAAGTAGGTATTGGCGCAGTTAAGTTTGCCGATTTATCTAAAAACCGTACCAGTGATTACATTTTCAACTGGAAAACCATGCTAAGTTTTGAGGGCGCAACCGCTCCTTATTTACAATATGCTTATTCGCGTATTCAAAGTATTTTTACCAAAGCCGGTATTAACCCTGCTGACTTACCAAGTGAGCCAAGTATCGCTGAGCCACAGGAAAAAGCCTTAGCAATGAAGTTATTACAATTAGAAGAAGTGCTTGATGCCGTTATTGCTGAAGGTACACCTAACCTACTGTGTAATTACTTATACGAATTAGCAAGTTTATACATGAGCTTTTACGAAGCTTGCCCAATCTTAAAAGACGGTATCAGCGACGAGGTAAAAACCGCCCGTTTAGTATTATGTAAATTAGTCAGTAAGACCTTAAAACAAGGCTTAGATATTTTAGGTATCGATGTCATGGAACGTATGTAGTTTAAATAACCTGAGTTCAGGTTAAATACCTTACTGATAAAACTTAAAATTAAGGCGGAAAGTTGTAAATGAAAATTTTATTACTCGATGGTAAACAACAATCGCTAGTAAAATTAACTGATCTGTTAATTAAGCAAAAATATCAAACCGCTTATTTAGATGATCCAATCAAAGCACTTAACGCCTTAAAAAAATATAACTTTGATGTTCTTATTTGCGCACAAGATATCAATAAAACCAGTGCGTTAAATTTATTTAAAGCACTGGCAATTAAATTTCCAACTGTTGTTCGTATCGTGTTATTAACCACGGATAATGAACACGATCTTGATAATGTTAGCCATTATGTTTTTGAACAAAATACATCAGCGGCGCACGTTTTGAGTACGATTAAAGCTTTTGAAGACAGTAAAAAAATTATCACCAAAGAGGTAATTGTTAAAGCCGTTGCCAACGTTAAAACATTACCTAGCCCGCCAAAAGTTTATTTACAACTCAATGCTATATTAAAAAACAATACAACTGACTCCGAAAAAATTGCCGAGATCATCAGCCAAGATCCTGCACTTGTTGCTAAAGTTTTACAGTTTTCAAACACTTCGTTTATGCCTAACGGTAAAAAGCTTACTAACATTACCGAAGCGATTACTAAAATGGGGTTGAAACCTTAAGCTGCATTGTGATGACGGCGGAATTATTTTCCTATCAACCCAACATTCCCAACTTTTCATTACAAGACGAGCAACTGCATAGTTTAGCTACCGCTCGATTTACCGCAAGCTTGGTTGATGAAACATTAAAGCATGACGCCTTACTTGCCGGTTTATTACATGACATTGGCAAGTTAGTATTATTTGAGATAGATAACACTTTAACCTTAAAGTACTTTGATAATTGTGCCAGAACCGCCGATGATATTTTATTAGAGCAAAAAATATTTGCTACCGATCACTGTCAAATTGGTGCTTATTTAATGCATGTTTGGAGCTTTCCATACCATATTATTGAAGCGGTGTTACATCACCATAACCTAAAAAATTATTAACAGATAGTTTTGGCGTGGCGCAAGCGCTATATTTAGCCAATGGGTTATTAACTGACAGCGAACTTGATAAGTCATTTGTTGAACATTTTAAGCTTGCTGATAATATCGCTACGATAGAGAAAAAAGCCGCGCGTTTTAAATAGTCTAAGCTCGGATTAAATAGCCTTCAAAAACAGGAACTGGCATGAAATTTACTGATAGCCACTGCCACTTAGATTTCCCTGAACTGTCGGAAAATTTGGCTGATGTAATCAGTCAATGTGCCGCTGACAATATTCATCAAATTATTATTCCTAGTGTCTCGCCTGATAACTGGCAACAAGTATTAAACTTAACTAAACAACATCACCATAAAAATTGTCGCTTATTCGCCTGCTTAGGCATTCACCCTTGGTATTTAAACAAGCTAACCAGCAAAGACCTTAATAAACTTGAAATCGCAGTAAAAAGCCAGCCACAGGATATTATCGCGATTGGAGAAACGGGTATTGATGGCAAGATTGCAGAACAAGAAAATAATTTAACCAAGCAGCTAGCGTTTTTTGAATTTCATTTACAGCTAGCTAAAAGCAGTAACAAGCCAATCATTATTCATCATCGAAAATCACATCAGCATATTGTGCCTTTGTTAAAAAAGATAACTGTGGATAAAACGGGTGTTATTCATGCGTTTTCTGGTAGCTATCAACAAGCTAAAGCCTACCTTGATCTCGGTTATAAATTAGGTATTGGTGGCACTATCACTTACCCAAGAGCTGAAAAAACTCTTAAAACAGTAAAAAAACTACCATTAGATGCCATGGTATTAGAAACCGATGCGCCTGCTATGCCACTTTATGGCTATCAAGGGCAAGCAAATTCACCAAGCAAATTGGTCGAAGTATTTAATAGCCTTTGTCAGCTAAGAGCTGAACCACCGGAGCAAATTGCAGCGCAGTTAGAATTTAATGTAAAAGCGGTATTTTCCTTATAACACTTTAACTGATGCCTTGGTAGCAGACGCTTAAAGCTTGAGGCTAGAGGCTTGAGGAAAAATACTAAACTTACAGGAATAGTGTCTTGCTTTTAGCTTTTAGCTTTTAATCATTCTTGCCGATTAAGCTTACTTGGCAACCCTAAAACCTTGACGGCTAAAACGACTAAAACTACGAGTTAATAAAAATCCAATAACAACAGCAAAAAGTACTAACAAACGCATCACTTCATGGACATCAAAGCTTGCATTTAATAGCGGTTTTGACACCATTTTTTATTAACGGTAAAACGTAAATAGCCAAGCAGCTCATCATTTCTAACTTCTTCAACAAAAGTTACATAAGTATCACTTTCATCTTCGGTTAATTCATCAATACCATATAACGAATTAATATTTTTAGCATTGGCCGAACTCGCTAATAATAGACCGGTCTGATCATAATAATGAATATCATAAATAATAGCCGACTCACTTAAACTATTAACATAGTCATTAATGAGCTGTGTATTTTTTTGTGGTAAAAGTACCTTTAAACCGCTCACTGCTTGCTGCAACTGTGCTTTACTTAGCTGTGAAAAGTGCTCTGTTATTACTTGCTGTTGTTGATTTTGACTATGAATTAACATATTCAATAACACGATAATAAAAAT
Source organism: Alteromonadaceae bacterium (assembly GCA_038141035.1). Lineage (GTDB taxonomy): Bacteria > Pseudomonadota > Gammaproteobacteria > Enterobacterales > Alteromonadaceae > JALZUE01. The sequence goes on along the minus strand of JAYQHI010000045.1, from coordinate 62,111 downwards.
AACAGCTATAGCTAATTGCAGAATTTTATTATAAATCGGTGATATTTTAAGGTATAAAGGCAACTCAGAATTTTTCATAAACTAAAGATCTCAAATAATCTATAGTTAACTATAAATCTAATTAATCATGAATGAAACGTATTAACTAAAAAATCGCTTTAGATAATATCTTTTCTTTTCAATAATTGCTTAATTACAGCAAGGACTTAACGTGACAACTGCGGTAAATAAAGTGGCAATAGCCAATTTAACAACGACAACTTTAGCTCAACTTCTCCCTATTGAAAAAGCAGCAGGTAATTTACCTTGCGCGCTATTTATTGAACAAGATCACCTTTTTATCCAAGCTACGTTTCCTTTAACAGCTGAATTTACTGCTAGTTCGGTAGCGCTTTCTCCGATAAAAGACAGTATTGAACTAGTGGTTTTTTCAAACTTAACCTTAGATAAATTTTCAAGCTTAGCCAAGCAATGCCAACTCACGCTAACCAGCTTAAATGCTATAAATTGTCGTAATCAATTAACCAGTTATCGTTTTAATGTCGAAGTACAAGATCTTGCCTTAGCTCGTCAGCAGTTAGTACAGTTTAACCTAGACCATAAAATTGAATCGATCTTAATTGAAAACGCGCCAAAACTTGCTAGCCCTGGCGTGTTATTAATGGATATGGATTCAACAACCATAAAAATTGAGTGTATTGACGAGTTAGCAAAACTAGCTGGTGTGGGTGAACAAGTGGCTGAAGTCACGGAACTTGCTATGCAAGGTGAATTAGATTTTGCCCAAAGCTTACATCAGCGTGTTGCTACATTAGCCGGTTCACCGGTTTCAATATTAGAAAAAGTAGTAAAGCAATTACCTTTAATGGAAGGATTAGAAACCTTAGTTGCCGAGCTACAAAAACATCAATGGCGTGTCGCTATCGCTTCCGGTGGTTTTACCTTTTTTGCTGATCATTTAAAAGAATTATTAGATCTCGACTCTGCCGTTGCCAATACCCTCGAAATTGTTGACGGTAAACTCACCGGTAAGGTTTTAGGTGATGTTATTGATGCGAAAGCGAAAGCTGATAATTTATTAGCCTTAGCTGAAACCTTTGATATTGATGAACGACAAACGGTAGCTATGGGCGATGGCGCTAATGATTTAGTGATGATGGATGCCGCTGCATTAGGAGTTGCTTTTCATGCAAAACAGCTAGTAGTTGATAAAGCTGATGTTGGCATCAACATTTTAGGCTTAGATTGTTTATTACATTGGTTAAAATAATATAATCATGCTTAACCAAACAAAAGGTAACTAATCGTTACCTTTTTTATTTTAACTTGTATATTTCCTCAAGAATTCCCCACTTAGTTGCGAATTTATTGCAATTGGAGCTTATGCTTTAACATCGCTTCTTGAGTAATATCATAAAACTGCATCATACCGGCAACACTATAAATTTCTTGCTCTAATTGTTTACCTCTATGTATTGCATAAGAGCCGACATAACTGATCTCTGGATTTAAATGTTTAATATCCGGCTTATCTACTCTAAACACCTTAATTTCAATACAGAAAAACAGCCCTTTTTTTAAGGCATTACTGATGAACATTTGCTTTAATTTAGCGCTAGCTAACTCAGAACTGACTTTTGTGATAACCGCCTTTTCTAATGATTCAATACTAGGATCAATGGCGATGTAAAGCACTTCTGTAAACGGAGCATCACCAACCTGCTGTTTTTTTAAGTTTTGGCTAATAACATTATCAATAATATGATTTTTTAGTAGTGGATATAAATTATAAGCACCCCGTTTATCACTTAGTTGATTCATAGCAGAAATAAATGGGCTATCAACTTTACTAGAGGTTAATGCTTCAAATTTATAACGGCTACCACTTGTTTGAATAACAACGGCTGATGACAACATGGTTCGGCTGTAGATATTACGTAATGACTTTGCCAAACCTGGTGTCATCATGACATATTCATCTGCTGTTAATTTATCTTTGTTCTTTTCAATTAACAGCTTAAAAAATGAACGTCCGATATGCTGATGCTGCTTAACATGAACCCTCAAATTAACGATGGTTTTAGCTTTGTTAATCCGCATCACTTCATAAGGTAATTTAGCCAATTCAAAACTTGAGGTGATTTTTTGTAAATTAGGAAAGGTTAAATAAACAATATCACCTTTCATTAACACCGCTGACTTTTCTAACTCGACTTTCATCCCTGAAATTGAGAAATCTTTTGAAGTACCTTTCCAAGTCACTTTTTCTGCTTCAACCACTACAGGGGTAGTGTAATAAAAGCGCGGTTCATTGCGGTGATTACTATAATTAATGCCTACCGCATCAACCGGTTGCTCAAGTGGTAGACGTTTATGACCAAAGCGCTTTAATTTGTCAGTAAGAATACCTTCAAAACTAAACTGGCGGTACTCTTCAATCAAACTATCTGTTGTAATATCAGTAACCACCCCAATGGCAGCAAGGTTAGCAATAATTTCTAACACATCTTTAGAAAAGGGCTCATTTAAATAAGCGTCTTTTTTTCTAAACTTTCAGACAAAGTGATTGGTGAATGAGCATAGGATTGTTCAACATCTAATAAAGACAATTGTGTAATTGCAAAACTATTTTTGGCCGCAGCAAAGCCTAAAAATTGCTTCATAAAGACAAGGTCTTCCGCTAATTGTTTGTCATCGGCTGTATAAAAATAACTCTGCCCGTTATTTTCATGAATAAAGCTATAAACAATTAACGGCTTACCCAACTTTTGTGCTTTAAGTAGCTTTTCAATACGTTCAGGGGTAAATAAACAATATAAGGTTGATTGCTTACTTTCATTTGACCAATACTCAAATGTTCTTCGGTTGTCATGACAGGTTAAGGCATAACGAGGAATAAGCTGCTCTTTATTTTTGGTAAAGAATACCGGTAACTCATTAATTTTAGGTAATAAATATTGTTCAAATGTTCTTGATTGGAGGGCATTAATGGTATTGTCTAAATTGATTTTATAGCGGCGTTTGTTACCTTGAATAAAACCAAGTAAAAAACGTCGAAAGCTATCCCTGTTTTTATCGCCACTATAAATACGCTCAGTACCGATCAGTTGCGAACGTTCAATTTGTTGAATATTTTTTATTTCGTAGCTATAGCCTTTTTCGTCATCAAATTGAAAATCTTGTTCAAGCCCAATAAAGCGAATATTGATAGTATCGCCAATGGCTAATTTAATTGGTTTTGTTAAACGAAATTTACAACCATTAACACTTAAATCTGAACTAACACACTCGGTCTTCTCTTTGCCAATAGTCACTTCAAAAGGAATAGCAAAGTTCATGCGTTCTTCGATGCGATTATAATATGGACCAAAATTATAAAGCTTAGCGGGATATTGAGTTTTTTCTATTTGCTTAGCATCAACATTTTGTATTGCTGCCGTATTCGATTTTTCACGATGATAGATAACACGAAAATTATATTCCGTGTTAGTAACAGCTTCATACACACCAAAAGTATAACCGCCGTAATAAGCGACATTTTCTTCAAAAACTTTAATCGCTATATCATCTAAATAATGAGGACGCTCATTATGTTCATAAGTCTTGCATTCGCCATCAACTAACCCCCGTAAATCGATCAAGCGAGTACAAGGTTGAGCCAAACGTTTCAGTTCCATTTTTAATAAAAAACTTTCTGATTTAGGCAATTGTTTTGTTGCGGCGGCAAATTTAGCATCAAAGCCATGAGAAAGCACTTCACCACGGAAGTTGTTTATAATCTTAGCGTACTTTGAAAAATCTTTAATCATGAGTTTGAAAAATTATCACTTAGTTTATCAATTGTTTTTGTGTTTAAATGGTATCTAGCTGAACTGTAAATAATTCATTTTACTAATTAGTGTTGTGAACTTATATCATTAGAATAGTTAACTTATAATATAATGAAAATCCATTTATAAACAAAAGCAATAAATATGCCTTTTAATATTTAACTCATTTATTTAATAAGACAATATTTTATCCCCTAAAACCAAGGCTTAATATTGTATTCATTAAACACTATCATTAGAAACAATATAATATCAATAACATAAAAGTAACAATTATATTATTTTAAATAATAGCAAAATTATTGATAAGGTAGGTATCGCCAACATGGCAAAAACGTCAAAAATAGAATTTGTCTGTACTGATTGTGGAATGAATTACAATCGCTGGCAAGGACAATGTCGCTGTGGCGCATGGAATACCTTGGCAGAAATGAAAATTTCAAGTAATACCAATAAAGTAGCAAATAAATCTCGTACGGCCATTGCAGGCTATGCTGGTGGTATTGGTGGCGGCTCAAAAAAATCAATGATATTCAATCAATTGAAGCAGAAAAGCAACTTACTGGCATCGGAGAATTAGACCGTGTGTTATGTGGTGGTGTTACTACAGGCTCTGTCAATATTATTTCGGGAGACCCTGGTGCAGGTAAAACAACACTGCTGTCCGATTTAGTTGCTCGTATGTCACAGCGCATGGCATCACTTTATTGTACAGCCGAAGAATCACTGTCGCAGTTTAAAAACCGAGTAAATCGCTTACGGTTAGAATATAACGAAAATGAATTATACCTCCTGTCGGAAACGAGTGTTGAAGCGATTATTGAAGAGTTAGACGCCAACAAAATTAAATTTGCCGTTATTGACTCTATTCAAGCCGTTATTACTGACAATGCCAATGGTAGCCCTGGCTCACCTTCTCAAGTAAAAAGTGCGGCTCAAGCCCTTACCCAATATTGTAAACAGCATGACGTAACCATGTTTATTATTGCACATGTCAATAAAAACAATGAAATTGCAGGTCCACAAACCTTAGTGCATATTGTTGACGCTTTATTACATATTGATACCAACGACGGCCAAATTCGTACCTTAAGGGCAAATAAGAATCGCTTTGGTGATATTGATACTGTTGGTATTTTCCGTATGAGCGAACGTGGCATGATTAGCGTTGATAACCCCAGCGAAATATTTTTATCTGGCTCGACCACTGACTCCCCAGGTTCAGCTATAACTTGTATTCGCAAAGGTAACCGCAATTTATTATTGGAAATTCAATGTTTAACAACAGAAACCGAAGCTGAATTTCCTCAGCGTGTTTGTGTTGGGTTAAATATGAACCGAATAAAAATGTTAACCGGTATTTTGCGTAAACATACTAAAACGAAAATTTATCACGATACCTTTTTTAATATTGTTGGTGGCTTAAAAATTGACGAGTCTGAAACCTGTATTGATTTAGCCTTAGTAACGGCCTTATTAAGTAGCCTTAATGATTTTATTGTGCCACGCACTACCTGCATTATGGGCGAACTCAGTTTAAATGGTGACGTTCGTCCTATCGACAGTGGTGTTCCGAGAGTAAAAGAAGCCGCCCAACATGGCTTTACCGAAATATTCATTCCATTTCGTAATTACCATAAATCCATGGAAGGGCTTGGCGCGAAAATTACCGCGATAAAAACCATTCATGAATTAATAGCTTTAATCAATTAAAAAGACCTTATAATGCTCCAGATCAGTAACAGTATTACTATTCCCGATGATGACTATGAACTCACTGCCATCCGTTCACAAGGCGCTGGAGGACAAAACGTTAATAAAGTATCGAGCGCCATACATTTACGCTTTGATATTAATAAATCATCTTTACCTGAATTTTTAAAAGAACGTTTGTTAGTGTTAAAAGATAGCCGCATCACTAAAGATGGCGTGGTGATCATCAAAGCGCAACAATTTCGTACCCAAGATAAAAATAAATCTGATGCTATCGAGCGCTTAATGTTGTTAATTCAAAGCGTAAATAAAGTAGAAAAAATACGCCGAGCGACAAAACCCAGCCGAAGTTCACAATTAAAACGCATGGATAAAAAGAAGCAAAGATCACAAGTAAAAACCATGCGAAGTAAAATTATGTAAGCAAAACAAAGTGATAATGTTAATAAAAAGTTAATTTTTTGGTTATTTTGTCAAAATACTTTACATGCGAATAAAGCCAACTTAACAAAAAAATTAAAACCTTTAAAAACAACACCTTAAAAAGTTGGCACAGTAATAGCTTTATAAGTATTAATTGAATATCCTTATAGATAAGTAGTAATAAAGGAAATAATAATGAAAAATATTTTTATCTTAGTTTTAGCTTTATTTGTTAGTACAGCAAACGCTGATGTTATTAATGCCTTTACCGCAGAATATGATGCGAGCAATTGGCAACTTACCCAAGATCATGGTTCAGCTGAATTTTCTGACGATAAAACCGCATTAACTTTAGTTAGTAGCAATGATGGCCAAACAGAAAATGCAATTACCGATGCAATTTTTGGCAGTGCTCATGCAGACGGTATCGTTTCATTTGATTGGTTATACAACTCTGACGATTTTCCTTTCTCCGATTATTTTGGCTGGTTATTAAATGGTGATTTTAGTTTGCTTTCAGATCGAGATGCTAACGCTGAGAGTAGACAAGAAGGCAGTGCAGCATTCGCAGTCGAACAAGGTGATATTTTTGGTTTTAGAATGGTTTCAGTTGATTCAACAGAAGGTTCAGCAAGAGCTCAAATTTCTGACTTCCAATTCACCGCTAGCGAAGTACCTGAGCCTTCATCAATGGCATTATTTGCGCTAGTGTGTATTTTCATTGGCTTAAATAGAAGAAAAATCGCTAAGTAATCTTATTTAAAAAACAACATAGTGTTCCCTATGTCGCCTCTCTCGTTTTAGTTTAAACCAGAGAGGCTTTTTATTTTTAGCGTGATTTTATCAGATTAACCTAAAATAACGTGATTTAGACACTTTCTTAAGTCATCACATCAAACTACGGTAGAAATCCACCAACTGCTTAGCTTCTCGCTCAACCGAATAATGCTCAAGCACACGTTCACGGCCATTTTTTCCCATCGTTGTTAAGCCTTCTTGATCGCTTAACAATAAATCCATTTTTTCCACCACGGCCGGTAAATCATTAATCGGCACCACATAACCGTCTGTTCCTTGACGAACGACTTCAGGCCATGCACCAGCTTCACTTGCTAATACAGCTGCGCCACTACTCATAGCTTCCAGAACCGTTAAACCAAAACCTTCATTATCACTTAACGCCACCACTAGTGATAAAGCACTAAAAATTTTAGGGATATCAGAAAAGTCCTGCTCACCTGCGAAAATAATGCGTTCACTTAAACCAGCTTGTTCAATTTCTGCCTGTAGTTCTTTAACAAAGCTTTCGTTGCTTGCGCTAATTGAGCCAACTACCACGGCAGTGTAATCAGGATATTTATCCAAAACAGCAATACAGCCCTTAACAAATAAATGCACCCCTTTTTGTGCTCTAACTCGTCCTAAAATTGCAATACCCAGTTTCCCTTTTTTGCGCAGATTCCGGTAATAAATTTAACGCTTGCCACGCTGCTGATTTATTTTGAGCAGGAACATATTCATTGGTTTTAACACCATGATAAATAATGGCATCCGGTTGACGATGTAAATAACTTGCCGACGCTTTACACATGGCTAAAACCGCATCCATTTTATTGGTGATCCATAACGTAGAGCCACTGCGATATCGCTGAGCAGCACTACTAAAAATAATTTTGATTTTAGCTCTAAAAATATGTTTTAAAATTAACGCTTGGATCATTTCATCAACTCGGCGCGCATGAAAAACTCTGAATCGGCCATCTGATAACGGCTTAAAACACAATTTAACCACTTGCCAAAAACTAATATTTAACGATTTATCAGGTAAATGGTGTTTCCCCATGACCCGTAAATTAATGTGTTTCTGTTGCTCTGAAAGGAGCTGTAACATAGTGGAAGTGACTCCAGAAAAGTTCGAATTAGAATTACCGATAATTAATTCTATTTCTTTAATTTGAGTATTATCTATTTGCTGACTCATTCAGTATTCTCAAGAAGTATGATGACTTTTAATTTTGCATATTCTACGCGAAAAAAACCACCGCAACACTTTTTGCCAAAAGAAACAGGTTATGCTTTCATACCTCGGCCTTTACCCGATATAATTAACGCCAAACATAACAAACGCAAGGCGTAGCGCTTGCGAGTAACTATGATGAATATATTGTGAGTAGCAACAAAGTTTTACAGCCCAACTTCAAACTATCGTATTTTTTACCTAAGTATTGGCTAACCTGGTTAGGGGTTATCACTCTATACACAATATCTTGGTTACCTTATCGCTGGCAATTATGGCTGGGCCGCATGATTGGCCGATTGCTCTATAAATTAGGCTACAGTCGAATCAAAGTTGCTAAACGTAACTTAGCATTATGTTTCCCTGAAAAAAGTGAAGCAGAACGAACCGCCTTATTGAAAAAAATATCGAAAACACTGGTATTGCCTTGCTAGAAACTGGTATGGGCTGGTGGTGGCCAGATTGGCGTTTTAAAGGAAAAGTGACCATTGAAGGCATAGAAAACATTGAAAAAATTAAAGCTCAAGGCCAAGGGGTTTTAATTTTAACCATGCATTATCTTAGTACCGAGATGAACTGTCGAGGTGCTGGTGCTGCAGAGCCTATGGTGGTTTTTTATCGACCAAACAACAATGCCTTAATGGAGTATTTTCAATTTAGAGGACGTAATCGTGCCAATAAATATATGCTGGGCAAACGTGATGTTAAGGGTTTGATAAAAGCTTTAAAAGACGGTGAGTCTTGTATTTATTTACCAGATCAAGATTATGGTCGAAATAAAAGTTTGTTTATTCCTTTTTATGGGATTGATGCCGCAACCACAACCGGCACCTTAATTTTTGCCAAACAAAAAAACTGCCAAGTGTTAATGATGACACCAACACGAAATGATGACGATAGCGGCTATACCATTTCATTTTCCAAACCTTGGCAAAACTTTCCAAGTGGTGATGACGCAGCAGATCTACTACGGGTGAACCAAGAACTAGAAAAAGCGATTTCTTATAAACCAGAGCAATACATGTGGGTACATCGACGCTTTAAAACTCGCGAAAATGAAAACGATCCGTCATTGTATAAATAAAGATTATTAAGTATGGTTAGCTAAATAACGATAACTAACCTGAACTATCAAGGGATTTATTTAATATGGGTTTTTGGATACGCAATTTAATTTTTGGCGTTATTTTAGCTGCAGCCGCATATATTCTACTTGCCAACCAAGAGTTACTGGTTGATATCATTGAGCTATTTGAAAGTGATGAAAAAGAAGTTGCAGAAACAATAGTAGTATCTGAAAGTACGAGTTCTGAAGATGTAACAGGATTAGCCTCAACACCTGCTCCCAAAAAAATAGTTAAAAACTCAGGCAACGCAGCAGCTGAAGGCTTATCACGCTTTTACGCTAGCATTAACCCAAGTTTTAATGAAAAAGGCCCACGTATTCGTGAAAACATTGTTTATTTACCAGATCCCAAAGGCAACTTAAGCGAGATCTTAGAAGCGCGAAAAAAGTCACTCGCCCACTACGTAAAAATTGGCGAGGTAACCGCGAAGCAAGGCCTTTTAGAGTCGGTGAAACCTTGTATCAAAAACTATCCGAATACGGCCAAGAGCAAGGTGTCGAAGTAATGTGGTGGCTTAATCGTGACTTTTTAGTAAAAGATCCCTTTCGTATTGATAAAGATATTGTCAAAACTGCATTTCAAGTAGGTAAAGCAATTGAAGGCCACTTTGAACACGGTGTCGATATTTATTTTTGTTATAAACATCGAACCCTAGTGTTGATTGCAGAGCCCAATAGCTACTTAACGGCTGAGTGTACTCACTTATCTAATCAACAATCTACTTGGTAAAAATAATTTATTAAAATTTCCGAATCCATTGTAAATTAAGCTAAATATTTATTCACGATTTGGCTTATTGATTGAGTTTGTTCAGCAAATAATTCAGGCTCACTTTGATTCGGCTGGTTTTGTAAACTTAAGCGATGGCCATAATCTCGCAACTGACAATAAGTCGCAATAAATTGCTCGGCCTCTTCTGGTGTAATTAACTGATATTTTGCCAATAACTCAAAAATTCGCACATTATCTGAATATTCAGTAATGTCAGGGAGTTGATGACTATTATTTAACACTAAATACTGTGCTAAAAACTCAATATCCACCAAACCACCTTTCCCCTGTTTAACATCAAAAATAAGTTCGCTAGATTTATCTAAATGACTGCGCATTTTAGCTCGCATATCAACAACAGCAGTTTTAAGTTCGTCGGTATTACGAGGTAAAGATAAAATCATTTGACGAATATGATTAAATTTATTTACTAAATCCAAACTGCCATAAATAGCACGAGCTCTAACTAACGCTTGGTGTTCCCATATCCATGCTTCTACTTGTTGATATTTGGCAAAGTTATCAATATTAACCATTAATAAGCCTGAATTTCCCGATGGCCTTAAACGTAGATCCAGTTCATATAAAATACCGCTCGCCATGCGGGTATTAAAAATAAGCATCATTTTTTGCGCTAACTTGATATAAAAAATGTGACGCCGTCAGCGGTTTATTGCCCGTGGTTTTATCATCTAGTTCACTATTGTGAATAAAAACCAAATCAAGATCAGAGCTATAACCCAGCTCGAGTCCCCCCATTTTACCATAACCTATCACTAACAAACCTTTATCATTAGATGTTAACAAACTATTAGGTACACCATGTTTTAGTGTTAATTGTCGCCAAGCAATATTAATCACTTCCGCCAAAATAGCTTCCGCTAAAGCCGTTAAGTGATCACTTACTTTCATGATCGGTAATACACCTGAAATATCGGCCGCCGCTATCCGTAATTGCTGCGCTTGCTTAAATTGTCGCAAAATATTCATTTGTGCTTCTAAGTCATCTTCAGGAATTCGCAGCATCACTTGTTGCAAATCAGAAGCGTAATGGCTTAACGCTGGCGGGTTATGCAGTAATTGTGGGTCAATCAATTCGTCCAACAAAATGGGGTGGTTAGCAATTTGCTCCGCTACCCAATTACTCGCACTACATAATTTAATTAAATGTTTAAGCGCGCCCTCATTTTCAAATAATAATTCCAAATAAGCCGTACGGGTAATAATACACTTTAAAATATGACTAACCCGCTCAAAAACCGTGATTGACGCTTTGTTTTGTTGTAAATGCCATAACAATAGAGGTAATAATTTATCAAGTACTTGCCGCCCACGAAGACCAATTGCCCGCTTATTAATGTCATCAGTGAATTGCTTAAGCAATTGCCATACTTCCGTGCCCGACCAAAATGGCGCATATTCTTCAATATATTCAATCGACTCTTCGGCACTCCAATCACTTAACAATAAGGTTTGCCAATGCTCGTCATGCGCTTGATGATTAGGCGATTCTTCGCCAATCATTTCACTAAATGCTTGATGAACCGCCTGCATATGTTGATTAACATCAACTAAAAAATCAGACCAGCTTTGGTAAGCTAAAATTGTTATTAGTCGTGCTTGATTGAGTTCATCATCAGGTAAAGTTTGGGTTTGTTGATCCGCCAAGGCTTGAATAATATTTTCAACACGTCTTAAAAAACAATAAGCATTTTCTAACGTTTTATAGCTTTCGTGCTCTATTTCTCCGTGTTCGAATAACAGGGGTAAAACCGTTAATAAATTACGCTGCTGTAATTTAGGCTCTCTGCCACCACGAATTAACTGGAATACTTGGACAATAAATTCAACTTCTCTAATTCCACCCGCGCCTAATTTTATATTATTGATTAAATGTTTACGCCGAACTTCTTGTGCAATCATGCGTTTCATTTTTCGTAAACTTTCAATCACACTAAAGTCGATATATCGACGATAAACAAAAGGTTTAATTAGTTGTTCTAATGTTTGATGATAAGGGCTATCACCGATTAAACGCGCCTTTAACATGGCATAACGTTCCCAATCTCGGCCCTGCTCTTGGTAATAACTTTCAAGTGCGCTGAAACTCATCACTAACGGGCCACTTTCTCCAAACGGCCGTAAACGCATATCAACCCGATAAACAAAACCATGCTCGGTGACTTGATGCAATGCTGTAATTAACTTTTGTCCTAAGCGAATAAAAAACTGTTGGTTATCTAAAGCACGTCTTGTGCCTACGGTTTCACCGCCAGCTGGATAACTAAAAATCAAATCAATGTCAGACGAAAAGTTAAGTTCTTTACCGCCAAGTTTTCCCATAGCAAATACTAATAAGGTTTGTCGATTACCCTGCTTATCTTGCGGTATCCCCCATTGTTTTTGGCATAAGTTAGTTAACCACTCTTGGGCGGCAATAATTAACGCCTCCGCCAGTTCAGATAATGCCGATAACGACCTTTTTAACGGTAATTGGCCAAGAATATCACCAACGGCAATCCGCACCATTTCTTGACAACGAAAAAGGCGCAATATTTTGTGAAGCTCACTTTCACTTTCGCATGTTTTAAGCTTGTTACGCAACGCGCTTAAATAATCAATATCAGCTTTAGGGAAAAGCGTTTCAGCTTGAAATAATGGAATAATGTCAGCGGCAGCCCGTTCAATACTTTGATAAACAAAATCACTTAAACTGATCGCTTGTTTTAATAAAGCGGTTTGTTCATCGGTTAAGGTAGCGAGTTCTGCTTGATGACAAGCAACTAATTGCTGCCACCTTGTTAATTGCATAGTTAATAAAAGATCATTTTCAATAAGCACAGCCACTATGTTTCCTTAACTAGTATTCAAAGCGTAACGCCCTCTACTGTAGAGCCTTATTTTATATACAGCAAGCACAAAACGTTACAAACTAATTTCCCTTAGAACAAACAAACCATTAGACATATTATGTCTCAAATGTTACATATATCGATCTCTATTAGAATTTATGGAAATAGGATCACGGAATGCCATTTTCTCGGATATTGTTTTTTACTTGACCATGTTATTAAGCGCATGTTCAGACCCAGTCAAAGAACAAATCACTCAACAGATTCCCATTACTGAACAACGAATTAATGCCTTAAGCCAAGCGCTAGAAAATGGCACCGTTCGTAATGCAAATTTAATTAAACAATATGCTACTAAGGTCTTACAACTAAAACCTGAATTAGCACCATTAATTAATGAATTTAAAAAAGATGCGACCCCGCAAGGGCCAATGTTTTTAGCTTTAGTTGATCGACTAAATACCATAAAAAACCAATCCGCAAATGTTCACTTCCAGCCAAGCATTATACGAAGAGACCTTAAACTTATATCAAGCAGCTGATCCGGTATTATATTCAGATGCCTTAAGTGATCCGTTAAATGTTTTAGCTGATATGTCAGATGGTCAATTACCAAGAGTAAATGCCTTATCCAAAAGCCAAAGTATGCAAGCGAACAAGGCACAAGATTTTGGTGTTGGTGAACAGCTGATTGGCAACCCAAGTTATGGCAGTTGGCAAACTGATAGTAGTGGCATGTCGTTTTGGGCATGGTATGGCATGTATTCTATGATGGGCGATTTATTTGGCTCTCGCCGTCACTCATACAGTAGTTGGGGTCAAAACAGAAATTACAGTTATTATAATGACTATGGCCGCACCCGTTACAGCTCCCCTTCGCAATTAAAAAAACAAACAGATCTTGATACTCGCACGCGTAAATCATTCGCGCAAAGAGGGCAAAAATTTACCAGTGCTTACGATAAAAATCGCGCCGGTGCTTCTGGTATTTCAAGTAAAAGTAAACAAGCCCAAAGCAGTTTAAATAAATTTAGAAGCACTTCGACCAATAAAAGTAGCTACAGTAAATCAAGTAGCTCAAGTTTCAGAAACAGTAGTACCACAACATCTCGCGGTTTTTCTCGTGGTAAATAAGCAGAATTTTAGGAAGAAAAGATGAATAACATAATAGAAATGACCGGACTGACCCAAGACTTACTCATTTATTTAATCATTGATGTAACCATTGCCATTATTTTATTAGGCGCAATGCGATTTATTTCAGGGTTATCTGCCAACGTAAATACCACCGACGAGCTATCGAAAGAAGATAACTTTGCTTTCGGTATTAGTGTTGCGGGCAGCATTGCTGCCTTAGGCATAGTATTAACAGGGGCGATCACCGGTGAAAATGCCGAGAGTTACCTCATGGAAGCAATTGGCATGTCAGCTTATGGCATATTTGGTTTAATACTGATAAAAATTGGCCGTATTATTCATGATCGTGTAGCGCTACAAAAATTAGATAAAACCGCACAAATTAAGGCAAAAAACCTAACGGTGGGTATTGTTGATGCCGCCGGTGTTATTGCCACTGCTATAGTGATCCGCGCAGTTTTACTTTGGGTGCATGGTTTAACCGTAAGTACCTTTATCGCTATTATTAGTGGATTTTTGGTGGCTCAAACTATGTTGGTTATTGTTACTCGTATTAAAGAGCGTCAATATGCCAAATATAATCAAGACGATTGTTTACAAGAAGCCTTTGAAAATGGTCAAGTTGCATTAGCATTACGTTATGCCGGCCAAGTGATCAGCACAGCTTTAGCGATCACCGCTGCTAGCCACTTTTTTACCTACAGCCCAGAAACCTTAGTTAATAACTTATTAGGTTGGTTATTATTTGGTTTAGTGATGACTTTATTAGTGGCTTTATTAACCAACATTGCTAAACGCATTGTTTTATTCGGTATTAATTTAGTAGAAGAAGTTGATCAACAACACAACATTGGTGTTGCTGCTGTAGAAATGGCGATCAGCATTGCTATTGCGTTAATTTTAACAGCGTTAATGGCGTAATAAATGACTAAAGTTAATTACATTTTATTGAATAATTTTAGTTACTAATGAAAGCCGCTCGTCGATTATTACTAGACGATAGTTTATTGATCTTAACCATGGCCGTATTAGCCGGCTGTGGTTTGATTTATGAGTATTTACTTTCTCATTACGCTGGCCGAGTGCTGGGCGTAATGGAAAGTACGATATACACCATGATAGGTCTAATGATTGTCGCTATGGGCATGGGCGCATTTGCCGCACGTCATATCCGCTGCGCCTTTAATGGTTTTATTTGGTTAGAGCTGATCATTGCCTTATTAGGTACTAGCGCGATTTTATTGATCGGCGGGTTAATCGCCATTACTCAGTTAATGCCACAAATGTTAGCGGAAACCTTTACGCTACCACCCGATGCACTACCTAAAGGTGGCATCTTCAAACAGCTAAGCTTTTTAGCTATTAATTCCCCTTACTTTTTTGGCTTTGCTTTAGGCTTTTTATTGGTATGGAAATTCCTTTAATTGCCAGAGTACGTGAAATTCTCCACAAAAAACATTTAGAAAATAATTTAGGTACTATGTACGGTGCTGACTATATTGGTGCCGGTATCGGCGCAGCAATTTGGGTTATATTTTTACTCAGTATTGATATCAGTAAAGCATCCGCTATTACCGCAAGCTTTAATTTACTTATTGGTGGCGTATTTTTATATCGTTTTTGGCCACAATTAACATGGCGTAAAACCTTAGTCAGTTTACACTTGTTATTAGCTTTATTTATTGTCGTGATTTTTTATCAAGGTAATGCTTGGCTTAATCAAATGAGCAATATGTTGTATCTCGATAAAGTCGTTTACAGCGACAAAACCCGTTATCAACAGCTAACCTTTACCGAACGTAACATGGGTTCAAGCCATTCATCAGTGATCAATTTTTATTTAAATGGCCGCTTACAATTTTCTTCCAGTGATGAGTTTATTTACCACGATTATTTAGTCACCCCCGTACTTGCCGGCTCGGCACGCCAAGATAATATTTTAATTATCGGAGGTGGAGACGGCTTAGCATTAAGGGATGTACTTAAATGGCAGCCAAACAAAGTCACTTTAATTGATCTTGATGAGCAGTTGATTGAATTATTTAAATATCCTGAAAACCACTTAGCTCCCGATATTGCTAAGCAAATAACTCTTTTGACCGAAAATAGCCTGTTAGATAAACGTGCTCATATTATTACCGCGGATGCTTTTCTAGCCATTGATGAACTATTAGCCAGTGGTGAAGTGTTTGATGCCATTATTGTCGATTTACCCGATCCAAGCCATCCTGATCTCAATAAGTTATATTCAGTGAACTTTTATGCTCGCTTAAAACAACTTTTAGCAGGAGATGGCTTAATTGGCATTCAATCAACTAGCCCTTATCATGCCAAAGATGCTTTTATTGCTATTGCTAAGACTGTCGCGGCCGCTGACTTTACTGCCGTAGAGCAATACCATGACAATGTCCCTAGCTTTGGCGAATGGGGCTGGACCATTGCCAGTAAAATTGGCGCTAAGCCTTCAACACGCTTAGCTAATATTGAAAAATTACCGGTAACAGGCCATTGGTTAAATATTGATTTAATAAGAGCGGCCTTTATTTTTCCTGAAAACTTTTATAAGCATGCCGCTCAGGTGCCAATAAACTATCTCGGTAGCCATGCAATATACCAATTGCATCAACAAGCATGGCGAGATCAACAAGGGCTAAATAATGCCTATTTGCAAATTAACAAAAATAATTAGTATTTAGTTGTTGACATATTATGTCTTAATGCTACATTTAACTCTGGTGACATAATATGTCACCTATAAAAATTAACGCGCGATTATCCGCCTTAATTTTTGCTACTTATCAACATGAGGAACAACATGAACATTCATAAGATAGCGGATCACTTAAACACACTTGCTGATAATTCAGACACAGGAATGGTTTTTGATTGCCAGCCAATTTCAGGCGAAGTAGACGTATTGCAAATCTCGATCATTGGCCGTGAAGAATTACCGATATTTTTATCTGTAACCGATGATCAAATTCTTTGTATTACTTACCTTTGGGGTAAGGATGAAGTTAAGCCCGAATGTTTTGCTGCCATGCATGAAAGCATGCTAGAAATGAATATTCCAATGCCATTATCATCGTTTTCAAAAATTGGCGATAAATATGTAATTTTTGGCGCCTTAGCCATTAGCTCGTCATTTGATGATATTGAGCATGAGTTAACTGTACTAAACAACAATGCCATCGAAGTTATCGATGACATGAGTGAATACTTAATCTAATTTCAGGAGCTATTTTATGAGCATTTTTAAAAAAATTATGACGGCAATTCGTGGCGGCGCAACTGAAGTTGGTGAAGCTATTGTTGATGCCAACGCAACCCGTATTTTTGAACAAGAAATTCGTGATGCCGAAAATCATTTAACCCAAGCTAAACGTGACTTAACTGGCGTTATGGCACAGCAAATGGCAGCAAGTCGTGAAGTTGATCGCGTTAAACGTGAAATTGTTGAACACGAAGGCTACGCTGTCCAAGCTTTAGAAAAAGGTGATGAAACCTTAGCCTTAGCAGTAGCTGAAAAAATTGCCGCCTTAGAAAGCGAATTAACAACTCAACAACAAGCGTTAGAAAGTTTTGAAGGTAACGCTAATCGTTTGAAAGAGTTAGTGAAAAAGAGTGAACGCCAAGTGGCAGAATACAAACGCCAATTATCTATGGTAAAAACCACGGAAAGCGTGCAAAAAGCAACATCAGCTATCACAGATAACTTTTCATCAAGTAACTCTAAGTTATTAAATGCAAAAGACTCATTAGAGCGTATTAAAGCCAAACAACAAAAGTTTGATGATCGCATGAAAGCTGCTGAAGTATTAGAGTCTGAAAACTCAGATAACTCGTTAGAAGCAAAATTAAAAGAAGCAGGTATTGGTCAAGCGGATGCCAGTGCCAACTCAGTGTTAGAGCGCTTAAAAGCAAAACAAAAATAAGGTTTTGTTATTAAATAAGCGGTTACCAAGTCATTGGTAGCCGCTTATTGCGTTTAAGTACAACCCATTAAGAGTAACGTTACGATGAGCTTTCTAAAAAAATATTTGGTGAAAAAAGAAATTCGCCAACTTAATTCCGTTAAAGATCTCACTACCGGTGATATTATTGTGTTAACCGACAGCTTTGCCTTACCTGCAAATCTGCGTCAACAACAATTTCAAGTAACCGCGGTTAATAGTTATGAATATGAGCGATTAACACAAACCGAGTGGGTATTAACCGGTGAAAACGCAACGGAACTTTATCTAGCGCTTGAAGAAGATGATAAAAGTTATTTAAAATTCTCTTTAAAAATTGAGCATGCAGACGTTGAAAACTTATTTGATTTAGAGCAGTTTTCTGACATTTTTGAAGAAAATAACCAAGCGCAATTAACCCGCCAAGCAGACAATGATAAAACGCAAGGCTGGACAAGCGATCTTTATCAACAACATGTATTCGCCCAAGTCGGTTATTTTCATAAAAAAGACCATCGCAGTGAAACATTAAGTGCTTATGAAGGAAAAGAGGCTGGCGAGCAATTTGAGCTCTATACTTTATATGATCCCGCAGAAGATCGTGGTATTGATGTAGAAGTATGGTCTGACGGTGATACTGATGTATTCTTAACCTTATTTAGACCTTTAACCGACATTGTCGACATGTATCCAGGAAGTTAATTGTGGCAAGAAAAATCCCTGAGAAATGGCAATCATCCGTTACGGCAGCAAAAGCAACACAAATTGCTTTTTTGATATGGATGAAAAAATTCAAATGGCGATCCGACGAGAAGCACTCGAAGCCGGTATTAGCCCCTCAGACCAAATTCGTACCATTTTAGGATTAACAACAAATAAACGGCCAAAACGTCCAAGATTAACCGTGAGTTTATCACCTGATGACTATATTGAACTTGCCGAAAAATACCAGCTCTCGCCTGATCAACAATTAGAAATCAAAAAGAAACTGATGGAAGAATTGATTGGTTATGTCATCGATAACGCTTAAGTTAAACTGTGTTAATATATCGTTAATATAAAACTCGACAGCTTTATCAATTTACTGCCATACTGTATTTGCATGAATACTTAAGGACAGGAATAGAATATGTTAATTAAAAAAATAACTATAGCAGCTACGATCATTTTAATGGCGGGTTGTGCCAGCAATGAAGCATTAGAGCAACAAGTATCAACATTAAGCAATAAGGTTGATACTTTATCTAGCCAAGTTGCTGATCTTAAAAAGCAGCAAAGCGCTGCCAACAAGTCAGTTGAAGCTGCAAAAAACGCAGCTGAAAAAGCAAAAATGTTAGCAGAAGATGCTAATAGCAAAGTTGACAATATGGTTGCTAGCTATAAAAAATAGCCGACATTGGCTGTAAAATTTACTTGTTATAAAACCGCTTTATTGCTGTTTTATTTTATCTGTACCACTAAGCCTGATGCTTGATTGATTAGCTCAGTTAACGCCGATTCAGATAAATCTTCACCGACAAAATGACGAAGCTGCTGCAATGATTTTTGATATAACTGGCTATTGGTATCACTTAACGGCTGATGGATTTCAAGATGCTTTTGCTGGCCACCTTCATATGACATTTTTATTGGCTGATCAATAATAGCAACGGCAGTTTTTACCGGCACATGATTAAATAGCCATTCAATATCCGCATCAAACATCCGAATACAGCCTGAACTTGCCCGCATACCAATGCCAAACCGTTGATTAGTGCCATGAATTAAATATTCGCTAGTACCCAGTCTTAATGCGTATTTACCAAAAGGATTATTCTCTCCTGGGGGCACAACATCAGCTAAAGGTTTACCATGTTGCTGCAAATAACGCGCTTTCATTTCAGCCGTTGGTCGCCAAACAGGATCTTTACGTTTATCACTAATAAAGCTCACCGTGCTGGGTGTTTTTAATCCTTCCCGACCAATGCCCACCGGGAAAACATGAACAACATTTTGCTCTGGCTCAAAATAATATAAACGTAATTCCGCTAAATTAATAACAATGCCATGATGCTTAATAAAGGGCAAAATCAACTTTGTAGGGATAACAAGTTCGGTATTTGGCGCAGGTAAAAAAGGATCAACATTAGGGTTTGCTGCCATTAATGCTAAAAATCCAACATTAAAATCTTCAGCAACTTGCTGAAAATAATCGCCCTTTTGTACTTGATAATAGGTATTTTCACCAATCACTCTTAAGCCATTATCAGGTAAAACATACTCTTTGGCTGAACTGGCAAAAACCCAACAAACCGATAAAACACAAAAAAAAGTTTGTTCATTAACTTCGCCAATAAGGAGGAACCACTAACGCCATTTGCCGAGAAGCATCTAACGCAGTTAATAAGTTTTCTATTTTACATTCCAACCAGTTAACTAACTTCTCAGGTTGGTCTTCAACCGCTTGTAATTGTAATAATTGCTGCTTAAGCATACATAAGGTTTCTAACTCAGTGATGCCATGCATAATATCAAGCCAAGGAGCACGATAATCAGCGCGTGCTTTGTCATCAAACAATTGGCCGCACCAACTTCCTGTTAACAAGCTGCGGTTTAAAATACGTTTATAGGTTAAATACTGCTCGGCACTGATCGAACTTTCAAAAGAAATATCATCAGCTAATGCATTTAAGCTTTTTCTAAAGCACTGGCACAAAAACTAAAAATAGACTGATTATGTTCGCTTGTTGCTTTTAAGCCTTTTTCACCAGCTAAAATCATTTGCAAAACAGAAAGTTGTAATTGATTAAAACGGCTCGACATTAACATTTCTAACACTTGCTCTGTCGATGGAAAGCGGCGTTCTTCAAGTTTAAGTTGTTTAACTAATTTTTGGCTATATTCTATTTTTTTCGAAAAGCACTCTGCTTAGTTATAATATCATGCAGGTTTTTTGCGTTATTTTGCCAAGCTAACATTTTTAAAAAATGCGAAAGCTCTTTACGGATCGCTAAATGCTCATCAGAAATCAAATCATCAAATAACCAAAAGGCGTGGCGCATTAATAACAATGCATGATTTATTTGACTCAATAACGATAACGACGGCTGATTAAAATAGCGATCAATGACTTTTTGTAAATGTGACAAACTAAACGTCAAACCATTAATTAAAGCACTTTCACAAGTATCACTACCCGAAATTGGAATAAAAGGAAATTCGGCTATCTCTTGCTCATCACTCTGGTTATGCCATAACTGATAACCACGAGCAGCTTTACTTTTAGTACCTGGACGCATTAATAAAACGTTTGATAGCTGCTGCGCTAACGAAAAAATCGCCGCTTCTTCACCCGAGCAACTCAAGTTCAATTTCACAAATTGGTAACTCTCGACCTGATGAGCTAACACTGCCAACATCAAAGGCTAATTCAATGACACTTTTTTCATACGTTATCGTCCAAGTATGGCGAACAAAATCAGTAGAAAACAGCACAATAAGATCATCCTGCCATTGTGCTAAGTTGGTATTTTTTGGCCAAATTTCATCAGGAAACAAGGACAAATCAGGAAAGTTATCGGTAATATCAATATTATATTCAGGGGCGTTTATGCAGGCCACCAATGGTCTGCCCTGCTGTTTTGATAGTTTGCTCACGTTGTTCATTTTTACTTCTAACACGTAAACCAAAATCATGTTTTCGAAAAGAAAGCTCTTTAGTATCAAAGTAACAGTTGGTTAGCGTATTATTAGCAACCGCATAGTGATATTTTTTCATCTAATAAGTTGTTAATGCGCTCTACAACCTGTTCATTAACCACTAAATATTTTAATTCTATTTCGGTTTCCATAATTTCCTGAATATTTAAAAATAATCTGTTTAGCCGAGTAAATTTATCACAACCTTACCACAAAACACTTTCTAGACTAATTTCTTTTATTTATTAAAGAATATTACAAAGTTATGCTTGCGATAGGTATCTCAAACACCTACTATTTTAGTTTTATTGTTCAAACTTCATATTGGTTAATAAATGCGCTTATTTAAAGATTTCCTTGCCTTTTCTGTTTTACTACTTTCTTTTTCATCTATTGCTCAAGACGAAACCACCACTAACGCCTATATTAGTGATGACTTATTTATTTATATGCTGGCAGGTGCTGGGAAAAATTACCGTATTTTAGGAACAATTCAAGCGGGTAGTGAAATTCAAATAACCGGTGAAGAAGCCAATGGCTACAGCCAAATTATTGCACCAAACGGCAAAACCACTTGGATTGAAAGCCAGTACATCAGCCAAAATCCAAGTTTGCGTAATGTCATTGCCGAATTAAATACCAAGTTAGCACAATACAGTGAAAGTGAGCTAAGTAACCAAACAACAATAGCCAATGCCAACGACACAATTGCTTTACTAACGTCAAAAAATGAAGAACTCACTAAAGAAATTGCAAATTTGAATAACGAATTAACCAATGTCAAAAGTAAACTCAAACATCAAGATCAAGAAATCCTAACGCAGTGGTTTTTTAATGGTGCCATAGTGCTAGGTATTGGGTTATTATTAGGCGGTCTGTTACCGCGCCTGATCGGTAGAAAACGCAAACCTGCCTCTTGGACTTAAACCTAGCCAGCTGATAAAGAAATAAAATGTTTAAAATAAAAGTTTTTCTTTTCTTCGTGCTATCTTATGTAAACATAGCTAGTGCCGAGCCCTTTATTAATACGGCGGATCTTTCTCTTAAAGCTAGTATTAATCACTTAGCCAATGCTGGCCATATCAATACCCCGATCAACACTTACCCTTTAATGTGGGTTGATATTCATACTGCATTAAAAAAAATAGATCTCACTCGATTAAATAATAGCGAAAAACAAAGTTATTTTTATATTAACGATGCTTTTTATAAAGCACGTCGAAAAAAGCTTACGCTGGCGGCTAACACTTCAACTGCCGCCAAACGTTTTACCAGTTTTGGTGACGACTTTCGTAACAAAAATAACATCACGTTATCCGCGAGTAGCGTGTCTGATTATATCGCCTACAAATTATCGCCTTCAATTACCTCTTCAAGCCTTGAAGGAGACAATATTCAATTTAATGACAGCTACGTTGCTTTACGACTAGGTAATTGGAATTTATCTCTGGGGACACAAGATCGCTGGTGGGGACCTGGTTGGGACAGTAATATAGGGTTAACCAATAATGCACGACCTATCTTATCTGCCGCGATTACCCGTAATGTCGCTATTCCTTTCACTGTGCCTTTTACTAATAATTATCAAGTGCCTTGGAATGTCACCTCCTTTATGGGAAAAATGGAAGCAGACCGACACATACCTAATACCTTACTCTGGGGCTTTCGCCTAAGTTTTATCCCGATTGAAAACTTAGAAGTATCAATTATTCGCCTAGCGCAATGGGGGGAGATAATCGTTCAAAAAGCTTAAGTACTTTTATCGACTTATTTTTAGGTAAAGATAATTGCGATGTTGGTGGTTTAGATTGTGGTGTTAATAAAGAAAATGAACCCGGTAATCAACAAGCGGGTTTTGATTTTCGTTATTCCTTTAATTTCCAAAACACACCGATGAGTTTTTATGGCCAATATTTTGGTGAAGATGGTAATGCAGATAACGGCTTAAACTTTATCACTAAACCAGCTGTTCAATTAGGGCTTGATGGACAAGCAAGCTTATTTAATCAACCATTAACTTGGTTTGCCGAATATAATGGCACTTATGAAATTTGCGGTAAAGAAAAGGTTATCGGTGATTGTTTTTTCGAACATCATATTTACCAAACCGGCATGCGCTATAAAAACCGTAATATAGGCCATTTATATGATAATGACGCTGAATCAATCGTCTTAGGTATGATCGGGCAAACTGAAAGCGGCATCAAGTGGGATACACGGTTACGGTTCGTTGAATTAAATAAAGATAATTCAGACAGTTTCCCTAACGATGACAACAAAGGCAATACAGTGACAAAAATATCTGAAGATTTAATCATGCTATCAGGTAACATTGCTAAAAAAATCAATAATATTACTTACAAAATCGGTACTGAGTTAAGTCAATCAAGTTTTATTAGTCAAGATACGCAATATGACGCCAACATCTCTTTTGGCATAAATTACCAGCTTTAAAAAGTAAATCCTTATGAATATATTAGTAGTTCCAGACATTGGTCGTTCATACAACAGCGTTAGACCAGAAGCCGAAGTTTATATCGGTTTAGCTAAACTTGGTCATAACATCACCATCATGACTGACCTCAATAGCGCCTATGTTAAGCATTATCAAGATGCGGGCATGGAAGTTATTCACTTACCAATGGATAAAAAGTTTTCATTAAATTATATAAAAAATACGTCAGCAAATTAACACTAAAAACATTGATATTGTCTACGCCACTAAATCTAGAACCATACCTAATGCAGCTTTCGCTTGCATAGGTACCAAAGCCAAAATGATCGCCTATCGCGGCACAACTGGCGGGCTTCATAGAAGTGATTTAAGTAATTATATCACCACATTACATCCAAGAATTGATGGTGTTATCTGTGTTGCTAAAGGGGTAGAAGACAGCGTTAAAAGCAAAGTGAAAAAATCTATTCACCCGTTTGTGCAAACTATTTATAAAGGCCATGACTTCTCATGGTATCAAGAACCAGCAACCGATTTAACATCTGTTCATTCAGATGAAAAATACTTTAATGTTATGTGTGTTGGCGCACTTAGAGGGCATAAAGGAACAAAAAATGTTATTGATGCCATGGCACTGTTATCCGATTTAAACGACTTAAGGTTGTTATTAGTTGGTAATAATATGGAAAAAGAACCGTTTGATAGCTTAATTGAAAACAGTCCTGCCAAAAATTTGATTATTAGAACCGGTTTTCGTAACGACGTTCCGCAATTAGCAAAAGCCGCTGACTTTACCTTGTTACCTTCAACACGCAAAGAAGGGCTACCTCGAACAATATTAGAGTCATTATCAAATGGAACCCCGGTGATCACATCAAATATAGAGGGGTCTTTAGAAATAATTACAGATGGCGAAAATGGTTTAGTTTACCCTGCAGAAGATATCCAAGCACTTGCTAATACTATCCGTAAGGTTTACGAAAATAGAGAGTTAGCAACACAGTTAAGAAAAAATGCCAAGAAAGTCATCGATGATAAATTTTCACACCAACAAACCATTAAAAATTACGAAAAATATTTTCTCTCTTTATTGTCGTAATTTAAAACTGCCAATAACCAAGCCGTTTTCTCATTTTTATTTGACGTAAAATATTTAACGGCTTTTGCTTTTTAACCGAAACCTTACCAGATAACACCTCATCAACAGCCTGTAAAACCCGCTCAGAAGAACGGCCATCATGATAAGGATGTGTTTGCTCGATAAAATGTTGAATATTATCCATTAAGGGTTTCGGTTTTGTTAAGCCATGTTCAATTGACTGCTCAAGTAAATCAGGCTCTGTAATATTAATTAAATAATCTTTTGGCGCAATATTGTTAAAAGTAACCACAGGCTTATTTAATAATAAAAACATCAATAACACTGACGATGTATCACAAACCATCAAATCAGCTTCTTGTAATAACGGGATGACATTATCCGTTTCAACAAAGGTTAAATATTCACTTTCAATTGTTTTGTATTGTTCAACTATTTCAGCAGGCATTTTAGGGTGAAATTGCACCAACCAACGGTATTTCCCTTGAGTACTTAAGCGCTTAATTTCATCAAACAAATGTGGCGCACTGGTTAAATTTCTCGAAAAGGTAGTAGAACAAAACAGTACCGTAGGTAATGAGTTTTTATCAATTGCTTTCTGCTGTTGATAAAGCGGATCGATTGCACACCAGCCCGTTTCTTTGACATGGAATGAGTCATGCTGTAATTTAAATTCAGTGAATTTTTCTGTCGATTCAGGTCCTTGCGTGCAATACAAATCAAAACAATGCCGTAATTTGTAATGATCATTATTACCTTTTTTATCAACCTTTCCTGCATCAAAACCATGAAAAACAGCAACATTAATTCCCGGTAAAAACGTAGGAGCCAAATTAGCTGGATAAAAAATAGCATGAGGGGAATAATCAAAAATATCACTCACTGAAAGTAGCAGTTCCTCTTCTTCTTCAAAAAATCTACATTTACTTGTTTACCTTCAACAAACCAAGCAGCAATATCCCCTCTCGCTAAAATAGCTTGTTGCAAAGGGCGTAAAATGGCAAAACTATAGTTTTGAGAAATATAAAAAAGGAAACGTTTTTGACTCATATTATTTTTTACAGCAAGAGGTTATTTAAATACCCCCGCCATTATAATTCATCACTTTTGAAAAGATAGCTTGAGCAGCCATAATCAAAAGATAAAGCCATACAATACTTATTTATTCACATTAATTTTCAACTTAACTTTTGCAGTTTATTTTTAAATACGTTAAAACATCACCATAGATTCAATAAATCGAATAAATACATTAAATAATCATGACAATTTTAAGCAACAACACAACTTTATTACTGCTCCTCGTATTAAAAATACGCGGAAGATTTGTTATTGCTTAAAATTTATAAAGAATAAACATCAAACCCGCGTTATAATTCGCGGGTTTTTTTTTGCCTGCGCTTTTTACGTGATCAAAAATACGTTTTAAAATTACTGAGGAATTACGCATGACTGCTAACACAAATGATAAAGTAATCATCTTTGACACCACATTACGCGATGGCGAGCAGGCCTTAACCGCCAGTTTATCTGTTCACGAAAAATTCAAATCGCCCAAGCTATTGAGCGTTTAGGGGTTGATATTATCGAAGCTGGCTTCCCTGTTTCTTCTCCTGGCGATTTCAACTCAGTTCAAGAAATTGCTCGCACAGTGAAAAACTCGATAGTTTGTGGTTTATCACGTGCTGTAGAAGCTGATATTAAAGCTTGTGCTGATGCGATGAAAGTAGCGGATCAATTTCGTATTCACACTTTTATTTCAACCTCTGATGTACACGTACAACAAAAATTACGTAAAGGTTTTGATGATGTTGAAGCGATGGCGATTCATGCCATTAAATACGCTCGTCAATTTACTAACGATGTTGAATTTTCTTGTGAAGATGCTGGCCGTACACCAATTGATAATTTATGCCGCATGGTAGAAAACGCCATCAAAGCCGGTGCAACAACCATCAATATTCCTGATACGGTAGGTTATACCTTGCCAAATGAGTTTGGCGGTATTATTACCCAATTATTTAATCGCGTACCAAACATTGACCAAGCGGTAATTTCTGTACATTGTCATAACGATTTAGGTTTAGCAGTAGCTAATTCTATGTCTGCGGTGCAAGCTGGTGCTCGTCAAATTGAATGTACCATTAACGGTATTGGTGAACGTGCGGGTAACTGTTCATTAGAAGAAGTGGCGATGATCATGAAAACTCGCCAAGACTTATTAGGTGTGCATACCAACATTAACCATCAAGAAATCGCACGTACTTCCAAGTTAGTGAGCCACTTATGTAATATGCCTGTACAACCAAACAAAGCAATTGTCGGTAGTAATGCCTTTTCTCATTCGTCAGGTATTCACCAAGACGGCATGTTAAAAGCGTCAAACACTTATGAGATCATGACACCAGAAAGTGTCGGAATTAGTAAAACCAAATTAAATTTAACCTCACGTAGTGGTCGTCATGTTATCAAACATCGCATGGGTACTTTAGGGTATAATGAAGCTGATTTTGATTTAGAAACCTTATACCAAGATTTCTTAAAATTAGCCGATAAAAAAGGCCAAGTGTTTGATGATGATTTAGAAGCCTTATTATTTAACATTCAGCAACACGACACCCAAGAGCATTATCAAATCATTAATGTGAATGTTCAGTCAGGCAGTGGTGAATTTGCCACCGCTGGTGTTAAAATACGCGTTGGTGACAGTGTTCAAACACAATCAGCCACGGGTAATGGTCCGGTTGACGCTTTATACCAAGCAATTAAAAAAACCGTTGATGAAGATATTCAAGTTGCTGACTATAAAATATCAAATAAAGGTGCCGGTGAAGACGGTTTAGGCGTTGCTAACTTAGTGGTAAAATGGAATGAGCGTAATTTCCATGGTTATGGTATTGCCACTGATGTCATTGAAGCTTCAGGGCAAGCATTTGTTTCGGCATTAAATGCTATTGAACGCGCTAAGCACATAGCCTCATTACGCGAAGAACGCCAGCAAACAAGTAAATAATTAAACACACAGAAAAAACGCAAAATTTAAGCAAAAAACTTAATAGGAAAATTATGTCTAACATAGCAATATTAGCCGGTGACGGTATCGGACCAGAAGTAATGAGTGAAGCTAAAAAAGTATTAGCCACTGTTGCGGAAAAGTTCAACTTCAGCTTAACCTTAAATGACTATGATGTAGGTGGCTGTGCTATCGACAATCATGGTGAAGCCTTACCAAAGAGCACCATTGAAGGTTGTGAGCAAAGCGATGCTATTTTATTCGGTTCAGTAGGTGGCCCTAAATGGGAAGGTTTACCTCCAGCAGAGCAACCTGAACGTGCTTCATTATTAGGTTTACGTGGTCATTTTGGTTTGTTCTGTAATATGCGCCCTGCGAGCTTGTTATCAGCCATGTCGCACTTATCGCCTTTACGCGCTGATATTTCATCAGCAGGTTTTGACATCTTAGTAATGCGTGAATTAACCGGTGGCATTTATTTTGGCGAACCAAAAGGACGTAGCGGTGACGCAGGCAGCGATGAAGAGTATGGTTTTGATACCATGGTATATTCTCGCAAAGAAATTAGCCGTATTGCTCACTTAGGTTTCCAAGCCGCGCAAAAACGTAACAAACGCGTAATGTCTATCGACAAAGCCAACGTATTGCAAAGTTCAGTGTTATGGCGCGAAGTAGTTAATCAAGTAGCCAGTGAGTTCCCAGATGTTGAATTAGCTCATATGTATGTTGACAACGCAGCCATGCAGCTGGTTAAAAATCCAGCGCAATTCGACGTTATGTTATGTTCAAACCTAATGGGTGATATTCTTTCTGATATTTGCGCCATGATCACAGGCTCTATGGGGTTATTACCATCAGCAAGCTTAAATGAAAGTGGTTTTGGTATGTACGAACCAGCCGGTGGCAGCGCACCTGACATTGCCGGAAAAGGCATTGCTAACCCAATTGCTCAAATTTTATCTGCCGCACTAATGCTCCGCTATAGCCTCAACCAAGGTGACGCGGCAACAGCGATTGAAAATGCCGTTTCAAAAGCATTAGAAGATGGCAACTTTACTGGTGATTTATTAACACCAGGTAGTACAGTTAAAGCAAAATCAACCCAAGAAATGGGCGACATTATTTGCGCTAATATTGCAGCTCAATAAGCGCTGGTATTAAAAACAATACTCAGCACAATACGCAATAACGGCACAGCAACAAAATAAGGATTTATAAGATGGCTTCCACCTTATATGAAAAATTATATTACCAACATTTAGTTGAAGAAAAAGAAGGCGAAACACCACTTTTATACGTTGACCGCCACTTAATTCACGAAGTGACGTCTCCGCAAGCGTTTGCAAATTTAAAATTCCATAATCGTCCAGTGCGTAGACCAGGTCAAACCATTGCAACCATGGATCACAACATCTCTACCCGTTCAGCCGATATCGACGCTGCTGGTGAAGGTGCCGCTAATCAATTACGCACCTTGAAGAAAAACTGTGAAGAGTTTGGTATTCAATTATTTGGCATGGGTCACAAAAACCAAGGTATTGTCCATGTTATGGGGCCGGAATTAGGGATCACGCAACCTGGTCAAATTATCGTTTGTGGTGACTCGCACACTGCAACACATGGTGCTTTTGGTGCTTTAGCTTTTGGTATTGGTACCTCGGAAGTTGAACATGTGTTAGCAACACAAACCTTACGTCAACATCGTGCTAAAACCATGAAAATTGAAGTGACTGGCAAAGTTGGGAAAGGTATCAGTGCTAAAGATATTATTTTAGCCATTATTGGTAAAACTGGCTCTGCCGGTGCTACCGGTTATGTGGTTGAATACTGTGGTAGCGCTATTGAAGCGTTAACCATGGAAGAGCGTATGACCATTTGTAACATGAGTATTGAATTTGGTGCTAAAGCCGGTTTAGTCGCGCCAGATCAAACCACGTTTGATTACTTACAGCATAAAGAATACGCGCCTAAGTTAGACGATTGGGATGCTGCTGTTGCTTATTGGAAAACCTTAAAAACGGATGACGATGCAACGTTTGACACTACCTTAACCTTAAAAGGTGAAGAAATTAAAGCGCAAATGACTTGGGGTACTACTCCGGGTCAAGTAACGTCAATTGATTCTGTGGTGCCATCGCCTGATGACTTTTCAGATCCAGTTGAAAAAGAGTCTTGTATTAATGCCTTAAAATATATGGGCTTAACCGCTGGTACTAAATTAACTGAAGTTACTGTTAATAAAGTATTTATTGGTTCATGTACTAACTCGCGTATTGAAGATTTACGCGCTGCTGCTGACATCGTTCGTAGTTATTTAGCAAAAGGCCAAAAAGTGTCTGATAAAGTAGATGCGATTGTTGTACCAGGCTCTTACCGCGTAAAAGCACAAGCTGAAGCAGAAGGTTTAGCACAAGTATTTATTGATGCCGGTTTTGAATGGCGCTTACCGGGTTGTTCAATGTGTTTAGGTATGAATGACGACCGCTTAGAAGAAGGCGATCGCTGTGCATCAACCTCAAACCGTAACTTTGAAGGCCGTCAAGGTCGTGGTAGCCGTACTCACTTAGTAAGCCCAGAAGTTGCCGCAGCAGCAGCAATTGAAGCACGCTTTGTTGACTTAAACGCCGACTTATCAGCTTAGGAGCAAAACAATGGAAAAATTTACAACATACACAGGTTTAGTTGCTCCGTTAGATATGGCTAACGTTGACACTGACCAAATTATTCCAAAACAGTTTTTACAAAAAACTGAGCGTATTGGTTTTGCACCGCACTTATTTCACGATTGGCGTTATCTTGATTTTGAAGGCACAAAACCAAAACCCAGAGTTTGTTTTGAACTATCCAAAATACCAAGGCGCTAGCATATTATTAGCACGTGAAAACTTTGGTTGTGGTTCAAGTCGTGAGCATGCGCCTTGGGCACTACAAGAGTTTGGTTTTAAAGTGATTATTTCATCAAGCTTTGCTGATATCTTTTACGGCAACTGTATCAACATTGGTATTGTCCCAGTCAAACTAAGCGAAGCAGAAGTTCAGCAGTTATTTGAAGCCGCGGCAGAAAAAGAAATCAACATCACCGTTGATTTACCATCACAAACAGTGACTTGTGGTGAGTTAAGCTTTAGTTTCCCATTAAATGGCTTCCATAAATACTGCTTAGCGGAAGGTGTTGACAGTGTTGGCTGGACATTAAATAAAATCGATTTAATTGAAGCCTATGAAGCGAAACGTCCAAGCTGGGCATAAGCTTTAACAAAATGAATAATATCGAAAAAACCGCGGAAACGCGGTTTTTTTTATTGTAAAAAGATTTGGCAGGCTCTAAGTTATTAAGCTTATTTATTCCCAACTCGACAAAGACGGCAGGCTAAACTGCTCATCTTTATATTGTAAAATCACCAGTTGCCGCTCTACCGCTATCAACTCAAGATCGTCGCTGATCATATCACCCACAAACTTTTCTTGGCCGTTAACTTTCACCGAGCCAAAACCATCTGATTCATACAAATGCATTTCAAAGTTTAGCTTTGGAACGCCATTTTGAACCCAAGCCGGCATGTCGGTTAAGGTTTTCACTTGCCACGGTGTTTTTTCTGATTGTGGTGGTTTATAGCTGGTTTCTGCCGCATCTAACGCTTTAGTTTCTTCAATAGCGGTTTGAAATAACGATAATAATTCATCTGATACACCATCGGTTTGTTCCACTTTAAAGTCGGGCACTTTTCGAGGATTACCATCAACCGCTAACAGTTCAGGTTCCACCAGCTGTTTTTCTTTATTTTTTTGAATTTCAGCTACTTCCTCTACAGGGGCTTTTTGTTCAGTTGTTACTTGCTCATCACCCAAAATTTGTTTACTTGCATAGTTAGCTTCAGGTTCAATATAAACTTCAGGCTTGATAACTGGCTCCGGGGTTATCTTTTGAGCTGTTGTGGCATTTACTACCACTTGCTCTGGCTCTGGAGCAACAACTAGTGGCGGTGGTGCCGCTACATTATGAGTGTTTTGTTGGTTCGCAAACCAAAAACCGGTAAATAAAGCCGCTGATACTAAAACAGCAACAGTGATAGCAACCACAAAGGTGACTTTAAATAATGCTTGTTGCGACCATTTTGGCGCTTGTTTTTCCTGACCTAGCGCTTCATATGAAGCACTAAGCACCGTTTTTTTATTTACTAAGGTTTGATTACTGCTATAAGCTCTTAATAATGAGCGGTCACATAATAAATTTATCAACCTAGGAATGCCATTCGATAATTTGTGGATCAAACTAATCGCACTGTCGTTAAATAACATTCGTGGACTTTTAGCAACATCTAAACGGTGTTTTATATACTGCACAACTTCTTGCTTAGTAAGTGGCATTAAGTGGTAACGTGCGGTAATGCGTTGGGCTAACTGACGAAGATCTTGTCGTTGCAATAACTGCTGTAACTCAGGCTGACCTATTAAGATCACTTGTAGTAGTTTTTTTGTGTTGGTTTCTAAGTTGGTTAATAGTCGAAGTTGCTCTAACACTTCCGGTTGTAAATGCTGAGCTTCATCAATAATTAAAACAGTATTTAAACCAGACTGATGATTTTTCAGCAACTTTTCTTGAATTTTATCGGTTAAGGTTTTTAACGTAGCACCGGTTTTACGATAACGAATTTTAAGCTCATCACAAATCGTTGCTAATAATTCTTGTGCTGACAGGGTCGGGTTTAAAATAAACGCCACTTGTGTATTTTCAGGTAATTGCTGTAAAACGCAACGGCTTACTGTTGTTTTACCGGTACCAACCTCGCCGGTTAGCAAAACAAAGCCGCCAGTGTCTCCTAGACCGTAGGTTAAATGAGTTAATGCCTCACGGTGGCGATCACTCATAAACATAAAATCAGGATTAGGTGCAATGGAAAAAGGCAATTCTTGCAAGCCGAAATAATTGGTATACATAGTTAACCGGTCAATGAAATTAAATAACGATGAAAAACTACCCCGTTAAGCGCCATAAGTCAAAAGCTTAACTTATTTGATTATCCTTAATTTAACCGTCTATGGTATTATTTAGTTATTAACCTCAAACATATTCTAGTCTAAACAATGCCAAAACAATCAATAACTGCCACACTAAATATCTACCTTGTTGGGGGCGCGGTGCGCGACCAATTATTAAAACGTGAAGTTATTGAACGTGATTATTTAGTAGTTGGCAGTACGGTTGATGAAATGCTCTCACTTGGTTTTACACAAGTGGGTAAAGACTTTCCGGTATTTTTACACCCACAAACACAAGCAGAATATGCCCTCGCCCGCACGGAAAAAAAAGCCGGTCAAGGTTACACTGGTTTTACTTGTTACGCAGCGCCTGATGTGACCATAGAAGAAGATTTATTACGCCGAGACCTTACGGTAAATGCCATGGCATTAGCCGATAATGGTGACTTAATCGACCCTTATAACGGCCAACAAGATCTAAACAACAAAGTGTTACGTCATGTGTCATCAGCTTTTGTTGAAGATCCATTGCGCGTGCTAAGAGTGGCACGTTTTGCCGCTCGTTATCATTCTTATGGCTTCACCGTGGCTGAAGAAACCATGGCCTTAATGCAAGATATTGCGGCTAGCGGCGAGTTACAAGCGTTAAGTGCTGAGCGAGTTTTTAAAGAACTTCAACGTAGCCTTGAAGAAGATCATCCCGACATTTTTATTCAAGTACTCAAAGACTGTGGCGCTTTAGCTATTTTGTTGCCGGAAATTGACTGCTTATGGGGAGTACCAAATCCGGCAAACTGGCATCCTGAAATTTGTACCGGCATACATACCCTTTTAGTTTTACAGCAAGCCGTTAAGTTATCGCCAAAAGCATCGGTTAGGTTTGCCGCCTTATGTCATGATTTAGGCAAAGGTATAACACCACAGGAACATTGGCCAAAACATCATGGCCATGAAACCAATGGTTTACCATTAGTGAAAGCCGTTTGTCAGCGTTTAAAAGTTCCTAACGACTATCAACAACTTGCTTTAAAAGTGTGTGAATTTCATTTACATTGCCATAAAGCGTTTGAATTAAAACCGTTAACTATCTTGCGAGTATTTAATGCCTTAGATGTGTGGCGAAAACCTGAAGAATTTGAAGACTTTTTGTTAGCTTGTACTGCCGATGCGCGAGGTAGAACCGGCTTTGAAAATAGAGACTATCCACAAACCGAATATTTAGCTAAAGCGGCTGATGCTGCCAGAGCTGTATCAGCTCAACCTTATATCGAACAAGGGTTACAAGGCAAAGCGATCAAACAAGCAATTGACAATGAAAAGTTAGCTAAAATTAGCCAAATAAAACAACAATATCCTGATAAATAAAAAAGCTTAAAAACCAAGTCGGCTTTAAGCTTTTTATTTTATAGTTAAGGTTAAGGTTAAGTTTTACATTTAAGTAAAATTAAAAACTGTAAGTTGCTTTCATATAATAGAAGCCGCCATTGTAATCAAACGGACCACTTTCATAATACACACCACCAATCTCACCATAAGCTCCTCCTTGTTGCAGCTTTTGCGCTTCTTGGTCAAATAAGTTATTCGCCCCTGCGGCAACTTTCCAAGCATCATTAACAAAATAGCTCATTTCGGCATCAATAGTGATAGCCGAGTCTGCTGTTTCGGTCCATTGAGGATCATTTTCATCGGCATGTACGGCAAAATATTCACCAAAATAATTAGCTCGAATAAACATGCTAACATCATCCCAATTTTGATAGATGGTAAATGTGCCTCGATGTTCAGGAATACCTTCTTCTAACCGTCTAACTTTGAAGTCTGATGTATATTGCCCCTTATTATCAACCTCAGTCGCATTGTAGTTATACGCTAAGCTGAATTTTGTATCGCCACCAAATAACCCCATACTGTAGTTTGCAACCACATCCAAGCCTTGTGTGGAGGTATCAAAGTCATTAGCAAAAAAAGTTACTAAATCTAAGGTTTCAGGAAATTCTACTCCGGCATTACGCAAGCCCGCATAATCTGATGGTAGAACTGATATTTTACTGGTTTGAGCGATGCGATCCGTCACCTCAATATGGTAATAATCTGCCGTTAAGAAAAATCCGCTGTTTTCATAAACGACACCAAAAGCAAAACTTTCAGATTCTTCCGGTTGTAACGCCATACCACCATAATAAACCGAGACAGGGTGCATCGGTGGGTAAGTAGCTGCTTGTACTAAATTACCGTTAAAATTAGTTGTTTGTGTGTTAACGACATTTTCTTGGCCGACAGTTGGCGCTCGAAAGCCTGTACTATGAGATGCACGTAACGAGATTTCATCACTTAGCATATATTGTGCAGTTAATTTGTAGTTAGTGGTATCGCCAAACGATGAATAGTCTTCATAGCGTAATGCAGCTCCCACTAAAAAGTCTTCCGTTAAATTTGCTTCCACATCAATATAAGCGGCAAAGCTTCGGCGGGTATTTTCCCCTTGCGATTCAGGACTAAAACCGGCAAAACCATGCGCACCAGCAACAAATTCTTGATCAGCTAAACGGCCTTTTAACCAAGAAGCTTCTTCTCCTGAAATTATTTCAAAGGTATCTTCTCGCCACTCAAGCCCTGTTGCTACATTCATCGGATCTAATAAGCCAACATCAACTTGTTGCGTTAAATCAAAGTTAAATGCTTTTTCTAATTGAATATATTTACCGGTATTAAAAAAGTTAGGAGAATCAGGCCCCATTGATGGATTAACAGTATTACCTAAGAAAAATTTAGATTCATTGCGCCCAACCGAGCCACTAATATCATAATAAGCTTCGTCTAAAAATCCGCCTTTAATTTCACCTTTAGTGCCTACCACTAAAGAGGTATCGGTTATATTGCCACCAAATTCAGGCGTATATCCACCAGGATACATCTCGTTAAAAGCAAAACAATTTTGGCCTACAGCAGTGTTAGGATCGGCAATTAGCGCATAATCGGCTTGTGTTAACACATTATCGGTAGTGATATTAACGGTTGGGCAGGTCACTCCTTGATTTAATCCATCAAGATCGCCTACTAATAGCGTATCACCATCATCTAATGAATAAACATTGCCCCGCGTGTGGGGATTTCGATAATAAAAACCACCGGTAACATCTCGTTCGGAATAATTTCCAAAAAGATAAAATTCTTTATCATTACCTAAATCTAAACCGACATTGGCAAACAAAGTAATATCATCATCAATTTCAGGATTACCCCATACTTGCGCAGCTGGTGTCCTGATAGCGGTATTACCGGCATCTAACATAGCTTGGGCATCTGGCCGTTGCACACTTCGGCTGGTAGCATCGGCCGTTTTATATTGCATAGATAAATTAACAAAACCTTGATCGGTGAAAGGTAAGCCAATGTTGCCATCTAATACGGTTGTATCGCCATCACCTTCATAATAAGCGCCTTGACGAAGTGAAACAGAGCCACCGTCGGCATCATCTTTTAAAACAAAATTCATTACCCCAGCAATGGCATCTGAGCCATATTGTGCCGCGGCACCGTCACGAAGTACTTCTACTTGTTTTAAGGCAATACTTGGAATAACTGAAATATCAGGCCCTTGAGCACCATCATTAACACCACCGCCTTGAAAAGCAATTACTGACGCTCGATGTCGGCGTTTACCATTTAATAAAATTAACGTGCTATCACTAGATAAACCACGCAAGTTAACCGGGCGAATTAAGGTTGCTGCATCACTAATAGGTTGTGCGCGAACATTAAAAGAAGGAACCGCGGCCTGTAATTGATCAAGCATATCGGCAGAGGCATTTTTTCCTAATTCATCAGCACCTACAATATCAATAGGTACCGGTGAATCAGCAATCGATCTTGGCGCAGCACGAGAACCTACTACGGCGATACGTTCAATATCGGTGGCTTTAGCTTCTTGTGCAAGAGTATTAAATGAAGTAGTTCCAAGCGCACAACTGATCGCTAGTGCAAGTGAACTAGTGGATACATAGTTAGACTTATTCATCCCTTAATTTCCCTTTAATCATCATGTTTTTAGGTAATATTTATTACAACTTAATGTAAACAAGACATTTTTTTAAAAAATGTTTAAGTTAAATTGAGTTATTAAAGGTATAAGACAGGAATCTACGCTTTACAAGTTTATGTGGATTTTTTACTCTAAATATAAGTTAAGCTGAAAAGTACAAGCATAAAAAAAGCTTCTAAAAGAAGCTTTTTTATCAACCTCAACTCAGGTTAATCAGTAACTTTCGATGAACAATTAAACCATAGTAAAATACTTCACTTGATAAGGTAACAGTTCATTATCACCAGCCGTTGCCATTTCAAGCCCATGCCCTACTAGCAAGGTGAGCTCAGTTGCTTGCGGTAAGTTAATAACCTGCTTTTGGCCACTAAAATTAAAACATGCAAATATCGCTTGTCCTTGATAACGACGAATAAATGCCAAAGTATTTGGATTATTAGTTTCAACAAATTCAATATCGCCATATAACAAACAAGCTTGTTCTTTGCGCCAAGTAATGAATTGACAATAGGCTTGTAATACTGAGTTTGGTTGAGCTAATTGAACATCAACACTGCCACTAATATGTTCTTCACTAACGGGTAACCAAGTTTTATCTGCATTTGAAAAACCACCATGACTGGCATTTTTCAGCCAAGGCATTGGTGTCCGACAACCATCACGACCTTTAAAGTTAGGCCAAAAAGCAATGCCGTACGGATCTTGTAAATCTTCAAAAGCAATATCCGCTTCGATTAAACCTAACTCTTCACCTTGATAACTACAAACACTGCCACGTAACGACATTAACATGGCATTTAACATTTTCATTTGCTCGGCAGGAGCACCACCATTGCCCCAACGGGAAATAACTCGGGCAACATCATGATTGCCAATCGCCCAACATGGCCAACCATCGGTCATTTTTTCTTCTAATTCTTCAACAGTTTTTTGAATATAAGCTGGGCTACCGTCATTGCCTAATAATTCAAAACTGTAAGACATATGCAAACGCTTATTTCCCGAAGTATAGTCCGCCATAGTTTGCAGTGAATCTTCCGATGATATTTCACCTAAAGTCACCACATCAGGATATATATCCATCAAGGCTCGAATATCTTCCATAAAGCCGATATTTTCAGGCTGAGTATTATTGTAATAATGATATTGAAACGCATAAGGGTTATCTTCGCTAAAACCACTGCCTTTTCTCGCCTCTAACGGTTTAGCAGGGTTATCTCTTAATAACTTGTCATGAAAACAGAAATTAATCGCGTCTAGGCGGAAACCATCCACTCCTTTTTTCAGCCAATATTCTACATTATCAAGAACCGCATCTCTGACATCTTCATTATGAAAATTGAGATCCGGTTGCGAGGTTAAAAAGTTGTGTAAATAATATTGGCCACGACGCGGCTCCCATTGCCAAGCAACACCACCAAAAATAGACAACCAATTATTTGGCGGGCTACCATCAGGTTTAGCATCCGCCCAAACATACCAATCGGCTTTAGGGTTATCTCGGCTTTGGCGACTTTCTTCGAACCAAGCATGTTGATCTGAAGTGTGGCTGAGCACCTGATCTATGACAATTTTGATATCAAAGGTTTTAGCTTTGCTAACTAACTCATCAAAATCGTCCATGGTGCCAAACATAGGATCCACTTCACGATAATCACTAATATCATAACCAAAATCATTCATCGGCGATTTAAAAAATGGCGAAATCCAAATAGCATCAACGCCGAGGCTATTAATATAAGGTAATTTTTCAATAATACCGGGTAGATCACCGATGCCATCATTATTGGCATCCATATAACTACGTGGGTAAATTTGATAAATTACTGCGCCACGCCACCATGCTTCTTGTTTCATAATAATCCCGAGTTTTCTTTTTGTAACCTAGACTTAACTTAACAAAGTAAAACCTGCTACCTATAATAGTGCTTAAATCATAGGAATCTCACAAATTTAGTGCAACC
Organism: Alteromonadaceae bacterium; assembly: GCA_038141035.1. Taxonomy (GTDB): domain Bacteria; phylum Pseudomonadota; class Gammaproteobacteria; order Enterobacterales; family Alteromonadaceae; genus JALZUE01. The sequence continues at coordinate 23,057 of JAYQHI010000045.1, read as the reverse complement.
AAGTGCATACGTATGCATGCTGAAATAATAACAAATCAAGCATGCATACGTATGTAATACGTTGCTCGGAGAATAGACATCGGCATAATTCATCATCAGATTTCTATTTTATTTTTACTTGTGGTCTATATCTTGTAGGAAGATCTATGCTTAGCATTTATTATGTAGTAGTCGCAAACACCAAAGAATTACTTTGTAATTTAAAAACTTAACTTTCGTTGCTGTATTCTAAACGAGGTATCGCAACATAACGAGTAAGATTATCATTATGGTTAGTAACACAAATTCACAAGTAACAAGTGCTCAATTAAAAGCAGCCATTGAACATCATTTAAAATTTACCCAAAATGAATTATCAGATACTGATAATCGTGATGCCTATTGGCAGGCAACCTGTTTAGCCGTAAATGATTTAGTGGTCAGTAAATTACAAGCCACTCGTTCACGTCAAAGCAACGAAGATTTACGCAGTGTTAATTATTTATCGCTTGAATACTTAATGGGACGTTTATTATCAAACAATCTCCATAATTTAGATATTTACCAACAAGCAAAAGAAGCTGTTGCCGAGCTCGGTTATGACTTAACTGATTTATGTGAACAAGGCGCTGATTTAGCCTTAGGCAATGGTGGTTTAGGCCGTTTGGCCGCTTGTTTTCTTGATTCCTTAGCAACGTTAGATTACCCGGCAACCGGTTACGGCATTCATTATCAACACGGTTTATTCAAACAAAGTTTTGACAACTGCCGACAAGTAGAGATGCCCGATATTTGGCGTGAATATGGCAACCCTTGGGAAGTTTGTCGGCCAGAGTCTTCGCAGCATATTCCTTTGTATGGCCACGTTGAACACCAAACACAAGCTGACGGTAAGGTAAAATCTATTTGGCACCACAGCACTAAGATCAAAGGTGTTGCTTGGGATATTCCTATTGTTGGCTACAATACCGATACCGTGAACGTATTACGCTTATGGGAAAGTAGAGCCGACGAAGCATTTAACTGGCACCTATTTAACATGGGTGACTATTTACGTTCGCATAACTCAAACGTATTAGCTGAAACCGTATCGAAAGTACTTTACCTAACGATGAGCATGATGCCGGGAAAGAACTACGTTTTATTCAACAGTATTTTTTCTGTGCTTGTTCCATTAAAGATATTATTGCCCGCCATCAGAAAAAAACACGGTATAAATTGGCAAGAATTTACCAAACAAACGGCGATACAATTAAATGATACCCACCCTACCATTGCTATTTTGGAATTAATGCGTACCTTAGTGGATGAATACGAGATGCCTTGGGATGACGCGTGGACTATGTGTCGTCAAATATTTTCTTACACTAACCATACGCTATTACCAGAAGCATTAGAAAAATGGTCGGTTAAATTATTTGAAAAAGTGTTGCCACGCCATTTAGAAATTCTTTATCACATTAACGAAGATTTTTTAAATAAAGAAGTTCAAGAAAAATGGCCAAATGATTTTCACATGCGAGGTAAGCTCTCAATCATTGCCGAAGGCCAAGAACGACAAGTACGCATGGCAAATTTATGTGTTATTGCTTCACATAAAGTTAACGGTGTGGCTGAAATTCATTCTAAACTAGTGAAACAAGATCTGTTTCCTGAGTTTCATGCTTTATGGCCTGATAAATTAACCAATGTAACAAACGGTATTACACCACGTCGTTGGTTAAAATCATGTAACCCGTTATTGGCTGAGCTATTATCAAAATATGTAGATGGCGACTGGGCGAAAAATTTAGACAGTTTAACTTCGTTAAAAACTTTAGCTGACGATGACAAGTTTCAGCAAGAATTTATGGCGATAAAACGTAAAAATAAAGAAAGCTTAGCCGAAGAAATTTTAAAATTAACCGGTGTAAAAGTGAGTGCTGATGCCATTTTTGATGTACAAATTAAACGCTTACACGAATATAAGCGCCAGCATTTAAACTTTTTGCATATTTTAGCCTTGTACCATAGGTTATTAGCTAATCCATCACTCGAAATGCAACCTAGAGTTTTTATCTTTGGCGCGAAAGCAGCACCGGGATATTACCTAGCAAAAGAGATTATTTATGCCATTAATAAAGTGGCTGAAAAAATTAATAACGATGAGCGTATTCAAAACAAGTTAAAAGTTGTATTTTTACCTAATTATCGCGTTAGCCTAGCTGAAAAGATCATTCCCGCCGCTGATGTTTCTGAGCAAATATCAACGGCAGGTAAAGAAGCGTCTGGTACCGGTAATATGAAATTAGCATTGAATGGTGCCGTAACTATCGGTACCTGAGATGGTGCAAACATTGAAGTAGCAGAAGGAGTAGGTAACGACAATATATTTATCTTTGGTAATACGGTTGAGCAAGTAAAAGAAATACGTACTAAGGGCTATAACCCTTTCGCTTTTTATACTTCCAACCCTGAGCTAAAAACGATATTAGACTGGTTAGATAGTGACTTTTTCACGCCAGGACACCCTTATGAGCTATCCGCTATCAAGCACAGTTTATTAGATGGTGGTGACCCATATTTAGTTTTAGCTGACTATCAATCATATTGTGATGCCCAACAAAAACTCGATTTTGCCTACCGCGACTCAAAACGCTGGGCTCGTATGGCAATAATGAATACCGCGATGATGGGTAAATTTAACTCAGATCGCTCAATTGAAGATTATGTTAAAAATATTTGGCATTTAACGCCAAGTTCCAAATAACACGGAGTAGTGAATTAATGACCAAAAACGCCGCAGCGATAACCTCAAAGATTGCCAACAATATTCATCAACCTTTGAGTGTATTGGGGTTACACCTAGATAGTGAGACCGGCTTTTTAACGTTTAGCACCAGTCAACCACAAGCAGACTCGGTAAAACTTATTGATAAAAAGAATAAAAAAGTTGTTGCGGTGCTAAGTCGACTAGACGAGCAAGGGATTTTTCACGCAAAATTACGTCGTAAAAACGTTTTTGATTATTATTTAGAAATTACCGAAGGCGAGCATAGTTATACACTAGAGGATAGTTATGCCTACACCACTACGTTAGGTGATCTCGACATTCACTTGCTTGCGGAAGGTAATCACTTACATCCTTATAAAGTGCTTGGCGCACACTTAACTGAACAAAATGGCACCTCAGGTGTGGCCTTTTCGGTATGGGCACCAAACGCTTCTAGGGTTTCAGTTATTGGTCATTTTAACAATTGGGACGGGCGTCGTAACCCAATGCAAAATGTGAATTTTTCAGGTTACTGGAACCTTTTTGTCCCAAACCTTGTTGAAGGTGACTTATATAAATTTGAACTTGCCGACACCCATGGTGCTTTATTACCACAAAAAGCTGATCCTATGGGTAGTCAGGCACAATACCGCCCTGACACCGCCTCAATTGTTTCAGCTAATAAACCGTATCAATGGCAAGACGACCAATGGCTCGCCATGCGAGAAAAACGTAACGCCCGTGATGCCGCTATCTCGATTTATGAAGTACATTTAGGATCATGGAAACGTGATAGTAATAATGAATTCATGAATTATCGCGAAATTGCCGATGAGCTTATTCCTTATACCTTAGACATGGGATTTACCCATGTTCAACTTATGCCAGTCAGTGAGTTTCCATTTGATGGTTCTTGGGGGTACCAGCCGGTTGGTTTATTTGCTACCACCGCACGTTTTGGTAGCGCGGAAGACTTTCAATATTTTGTCAATGAATGTCACAAAGCCAATATTGGCGTTTTAGTTGATTGGGTACCTGGACATTTTCCAGTAGACACGCATGGTTTATCGCAATTCGACGGGACTTGTTTATATGAGCATGCCGATCCGCGTCAAGGTTACCATCCTGATTGGAATACCTTAATTTATAACTATGGCCGTAACGAAGTGGCTAACTTTTTACGTGCCAGTGCTATGCATTGGTTAGAGCGATTCCATGTTGATGGCATTCGTGTTGATGCCGTCGCTTCTATGCTTTATCTAGATTACAGTCGCGAGCATGGCGAATGGATCCCGAACCAACACGGCGGCCGAGAAAACCTTGAAGCCGTTGCCTTTTTAAAACGCTTTAACGAAGAGTTATATAGTCAATTTCCAGGCTGTTTTTCCGTGGCAGAAGAGTCAACCTCTTGGCCCGGAGTTTCTAAACCAACTGAATACGGCGGTTTAGGCTTTGGTTACAAATGGAATATGGGCTGGATGAATGATTCATTAGAATACATGGCGCACGATCCTATTCATCGTAAATATCATCACAACGAATTAAGCTTCAGCTTAGTTTATGCTTTTGATGAAAACTTTATCTTACCGCTCAGTCACGACGAAGTTGTTCATGGCAAAGGCTCTATTCTCGCCAGAATGCCGGGCGATGCTTGGCAAAAATTTGCTAACTTACGTGCTTATTATGGCTTTATGTGGGCGCATCCAGGTAAAAAATTACTCTTTATGGGCTGTGAATTTGCCCAAGGCTGCGAATGGAATCACGAACAATCCCTTGACTGGTTTCAGCTCGACATCCCTTTTCATAGTGGCGTGCAGCAATTAGTTAAAGATTTAAATAAAGTTTATCAAGATTTTCCAGCACTTTATCGTAATGACTGCCATCCAAGCGGCTTTACTTGGTTAGATCATGATAATGCCGAACAATCGGTTTATTCATTTATTCGTTTTGGTGCTGAGGGTGAAAAACCCGCTATCGTGGTATGTAATTTCACACCACAAGTACATCGCAACTTCCGTATTGGCGTACCAAGTGATGGCCAATATATCGAACTATTAAATACTGACGCTGACATTTACGGCGGCAGTAACCAAGGTAATGCAGCTGGCATAATCAGCCAAGCAACACCTTGGCAAAACCAACCAGCAAGTATAGAAATAACCGTACCGCCATTAAGTACCGTTATTTTTACTTTAGCTGATTAAGGAATTAATCATGGCATATCAAGTCACCTCTGGTCGCTCATACCCGTTAGGCGCTACCGTTTTACCTGACGGTATTAATTTTGCGCTTTTTTCAACCAATGCTACTAAAGTGGAAGTTTGCTTTTTTGATAATACCGGCACAAAAGAAATAAAACGGGTTTCTTTACCTGAATTTACTGATGATGTCTGGCATGGTCATATTGCTGATTTACCTGCCGGTACCTTATACGGTTATCGCGTTTATGGTCCTTATGAACCACATAATGGCCATCGTTTTAACCCCAATAAATTATTAATGGATCCGTACGCTAAAAAATTATTTGGTGAATTTATTCAGTCAGAAACTCACTACAGTTATGACTTAGAAAGCACACAACAAGATTTAACTTTTGATATTCGTGACAACGCCAAATACATGCCTAAATGTATTGCCATTAACGAGCTGGATGAATGTATCACCCATCCACAAGTGCGCCGTCGCCATACCATGTTTTATGAAATGCATCCGAAAGGGTTTACTCAAAACCATCCCGATGTACCTGAAAATATCCGTGGTACTTTTTCAGGATTAGCACATGAAAGTGTTTGTAAATATTTAATCGAACTAGGGATCACCAGTGTTGAATTATTACCTGTGCATACCTTTTTTGATGAACCTTTTTTAACCAATAAAAACCTAAGTAATTATTGGGGTTATAACTCAATTGGCTTTTTTATTCCAAATGCCAAATATTGTCATCAAGATGATATTACTGATTTTAAAAAGTTGGTTGAAACCTATCACAGTATGGGTATTGAAGTTATTTTAGACGTTGTATACAACCACACAGCTGAAGGTAACGAACTAGGGCCAACTTTAAGTTTTCGTGGCATAGATAACGCCAGTTATTACCGTTTACAACCTGAAGATAAACGTTTTTATGTTAATTATTCGGGTTGTGGCAATACCTTAGATATTTCTCATCCTCGTGTTTTACAAATGGTAATGGACAGCCTGAGATACTGGGTTGAAATTATGGGTGTAGACGGGTTTAGATTTGACTTAGCGCCGATCCTTGGCCGTGAAAATCCGCACTTTAATGATAAAAATCATTTCTTTAGTGCACTTCGTCAAGATCCTATTCTATCGCGCGTTAAACTAATTGCTGAGCCTTGGGATATTGGTGATGGTGGTTATCAATTAGGCCGTTTTCCAAATAGTTGGTTAGAGTGGAATGACCGTTTTCGTGATACTTGCCGCCGTTTTTGGCGTGGTGATGAAGGCTTAGTGCCTGAGTTTGCGCGCCGACTTCATGGCTCTGCCGATATTTTTGCCAAACCTAGTCGTCGCCCTAGCGCCAGCGTTAACTTAATCACCACACATGATGGTTACACGTTACATGATTTAGTGACGTATGAAGAACGCCATAACGAAGCGAATGGCGAGAACAATGCCGATGGCCACGGCAGCAACTTTAGTTGTAATTTTGGTTTTGAAGGTGAAACAGATAATATCGTTATTAATCAGTTACGTTTACAACAAAAACGTAATTTATTAGCGACCTTATTTTTAGCGCAAGGTACGCCATTATTACTTGCCGGTGATGAATTTAACAATTCACAACGAGGTAATAACAATGCCTATTGTCAAGATAACGATATTTCTTGGCTTGATTGGCACAGCCGCAGTGAGAACGATTTATTACCTTTTGTTAAGCACTTAATAAAGTTAAGAAAAGCGCATCCTTTGTTAAACCGTATGCATTATCAACACGGCTTAACAACGTCAGCCAAACAGGTTTACCTGATATTAGTTGGCTGAACTGTAAAGGCATATTAATGCGTCAAAAAGACTGGCATAACAGCGGGTTAAAATGTTTTGCTATGTTACTGGCCGATACTGAGTATGATAAACCAACTGAAACATTACATGAACATGATGATGATGCGCTATTGGTTATTTTTAATGCCCATGGTTCAACCATTAATTATCAATTACCCGAATTACCAGGGAGCTGGCAAGTGTTAATTAACACGGCCGAATTTACCGAAACAACGGATCATTACACTCAACTTAAAAGCAATTGTTATATATTAAGCGCTCATAGCTGTGTTGTTTTAAGTTATAGCCATAGTGATATTGGCGCAGAGGAAGGCAAAGGAATATGAATTTAGTACATGAATTAGCACACGCGGTTGGTTTTTATCCAAGTTATTACGATTCTTTTGGCAACTTAGTGCATGCTAAAGAAGAAGCGTACCAATCTCTATTAACCGCCATGGGCTATGAACTGGACGATCAGCATAAGCTACAACAAAGCATTACAGCGCTGAATGAAAGTCACTGGCGTAATATGCTCCCGACGGTACACATTGCTAAGCTTGAAGAGCATCAACATAAACTCACCTTAAGTATTAGGTCAGATGTTGCTGATAACATTAGTTGGAAAATTATCACCGAAGAAGGTGATGAGCTCAATGCCTGTGTGCCAATTCATAGTTTAGAGCATGTTGAGTATAAAAAATTTGACGATGCTCAATACAATAAATTCAATTTACTATTGCCTAATTTAGCCATGGGCTACCATACATTAGTGATCAATCATGGTGAAATATCGGCGAGCTGCCCATTAATTTACGCGCCTAAAACTTGTTATCATCCAAGTGAAGCCGCCAATTTTAAAATGTGGGGTTATGCTGCGCAGTTATATTCACTAAAAAGTGAAAATAACTGGGGCACTGGCGATTTTAGCGATTTACAAACACTGATTAACACTACCGCACCACAAGGCATTTCTGCTGTTGGCTTAAACCCATTGCACCCTTTGTATCAAAACAATCCTGAGCAATGTAGTCCTTATTCACCAATGAGTCGCTGTTTTTTAAATACGCTATATATTGATGTAACCAAAATAGATAATTATTCAAGTTCAAAAATGGCGCAGCGCCGAGTAAACAGCAAAGCATTTAAGGCAAAACTTGAGCAAACGCGTAACAGTGACTTTATCGATTACACCGCAACAGCGACGCTGAAATATCAAGTATTAGAGATTTTATACAAAGATTTTTAAAAATGCGGATAAAAGCCTAAAAGCCGATTTTGAAAAACTTTAAAGCCGAACAAGGAGATGCTTTAGTTAAACAAGCCACCTTTGAAGCATTATTCGAGCACTTTAGAAACCTCGATGAACACTGTTATAACTGGACCGATTGGCCGAGTGAATACCATTATCCAAACTCAGCGGCAGTACAAACATTTCAACAAGAGCAAGCAACACGTGTTGGTTATTTTTCCTACTTGCAATGGCAAGCACACCGCCAGCTAAGTGAAGTAACTGAACTTACCCAAAGTCATAATATGCCGGTAGGTTTATATTTAGATTTAGCCGTTGGTTGTGATGGTTCAGGTGTTGATGTTTGGGCCGATCAAGAAGTGTATGTTGCCGGTGCCGCAGTAGGCGCACCACCTGATGCCATGAATACTTTAGGGCAAAATTGGGGCTTAACCCCAATGAACCCTGTTGCCTTACAAAAACAAGGTTACGCTCCTTTAGTTAACGCCTTACGTAGTAACATGCAATATGCTGGCGCATTACGGATTGATCACATTCTAGGATTAATGCGTCAATATTGGATAGCGCCTGGTATGAAAGCTAATGAGGGGGTTTATATCACCTTCCCGTTAGATGATATTCTCCGTATTATTGCCTTAGAATCACGCCGTGCACAATGTATCGTCATTGGTGAAGATTTAGGCACAGTACCACCAGGTTTTAGCGACATTATGGCTAACGCTGGCTTACTTTCTTATAAAGTACTTTATTTTGAAACTTGGGAAAGTGGCTTATTTAAGCGACCAGAAATGTACCCTGAATTATCAATGGTTACAGTTTCAACCCATGATATTCCAACACTCACCGGTTGGTGGACAGGTCGCGATTTAGAATGGCGACAAAATTTAAACCTATATCCCAATGAGGAAATGGGTGTGCAGGATCGAGCCGATAGAGTTACCGACCGCACCAAACTAATTTCAGCTTTAGATGATATGCAAGTCATTGATATGGCAAATGCACCGCAGCAATCACCTGCGGTAATGAACCGAGAGTTATCTCTATCCGTTCATAAGTATTTAGCCTATGCACCGAGTGCAATTCAACTTATTCCATTAGAAGATGCATTAGAAGTACGTGAACAAGTAAACGTACCAGGCACAGTTGATGAGCACCCTAACTGGCGTCGTAAGTTGCCCGTTTCTATTGAACAATTTTACCTACAAGAATCTGTGGTACAAATTGCACAAGTGATGCAGGAAATACGACCTAAACTCTAAGTAATAGAAGTAATTAGTCATGACATATCAAAACTCGTGGGGACGAGTTTTGTTATCTTCTGTGTTAGCAGCAACTTTGTGTGCTTGCTCAGAAAATAACGAAACTCAGACAGCAAACCTTTCTACACCCGTAGAAACAGCAATAGCTCAAAAGACATTAAAAAATGCCAGCGATTTACCGCATTATTTAAATCGTTCAATTCAAGATGAAGTGTTTTATTTTGTCTTACCCGATCGTTTTTATAACGGTAATACCGATAATGACAACGGTTCTAAAACCATTAAATTATCACAAGGTGGCTTTGATCCTAGCAATAAAGCCATGTATCACGGCGGTGATATTCCAGGCTTAAAAGCCAAACTGCCTTACTTAAAAGACATGGGCATTAGCGCTATATGGTTAACACCCATCATGCGTAACCAAGCGCTACAAGGAGATAGTTCAGGTTATCACGGCTACTGGATATTAGATTTTACTGAAATCGATCCTCACCTAGGGAGTAATGACGATTTAAAAGCCTTTATAGACGCTGCTCACCAAGAAAATATTAAAGTCTTTTTTGATATTATCACCAACCACACCGCAGATGTGATCAAATACAAAGAATGTCATTTAGAAGATGGTACGCCACTCAATGCTTGTGAATATAAATCATTAGCCGAAGTCGAAAAGTCAGGTACTTACACACCTTATTTACCCAAAGGGGCAGAAAACGTTAAAGTTCCGGCATGGTTAAATGATCCTAAATATTATCATAACCAAGGTGAAACCACTTATGAGGGCGAAAACTCCATCTATGGTGACTTTGCCAGCTTAGATGATATTAATACCGATGATCCAGAAGTGGTCGCCGGCATGACAGAAATTTTCAAAAACGTGATCTCAGAATTTAAACCTGACGGTTTTCGTATTGATACAGTAAAACATGTCAATATTGAATTTTGGTCACAATTTGCACCGGCACTTGTTGAGCATGCAAAAGCTCAAGGCATTCCTCAGTTTTTTATGTTTGGTGAAGTCTATGCTCCTGAACCTGATATTTTAAGTCGGTTCACAACCGTTGGTAAAATGCAGTCAGTACTCGATTTTGGCTTTCAAGACGCGGTAACTAAAACCTTAGTGGAAAACCAAGGGACTGATGTTTTTGCGACCTTATTCGCCCAAGATAATAAATATAATGACGAAGACAGCCATGCGGATCAATTACTTAACTTTGTCAGTAACCACGATATGGGGCGCTTAGCTTTTATGCTTAACGCCAATAAAGCGAACTACAGTGAAGCTGAAAAAATTCAGCGTACTTTGTTAGGTCATGCATTAATGTATTTTAACCGTGGTATTCCAGTGGTGTATTACGGCGATGAACAAGGCTTTGTTGGCGATGGCAACGACCAAGATGCTCGTCAAGATATGATGCCGTCGAAAGTGGCCAGTTTTAACGATGATGACTTATTAGCAACCGACAAAACGACCGCCGATGATAACTTTGATCAAAACCATTTGTTTTATCAAACATTAGCAAAATATGCCGATATTTATCATTCTTACCCTGCATTACGCTATGGTAAACAACAGGTGATATATAGCCAAGCAACGCCAGGCTTATTTGCTTTTACTCGGACAACTGAACAACAAAGCTTATTAATTGTCGCTAATACGTCAACCGCATTGATCAATTCAGCTTTGCCAACCTCAGCCAAAGCAACATTGATTTATAGCTTTAATGACCCAAAAGAACAGCTTAAATTGACAGAAAACTCACTGCAATTAGCACCCATGAGTTTAGCCATCTACCAGCTGCACTAAATAAATCAGCAATAATAAAGCCCGCTTAACCATTAAAAGCGGGCTTTTTTTGTTAACGGCTTAGCGCAACTTCAAGCGTTAATCTAAGCCTCTCTTATCAAAGAAAATAAAAATCATAATAGCCATAAAATTTTCATTACTTGTGCTCAAAAAAGTTAACGATATCCTAATATTTTTTAGATTAGCTTAAACATTATGAAAATTTTAAAACAATTAGCGATATTAACCCTGCTGTTAATTTCTAATAACCTATTAGCGAATGATATTATCAACACTGCTGTCGTTAGCCAAAAACAAGCGGTCACTCAACACTTTGACTGGGGAACCTTGATAACTTACTACCAAGGCGAAACCATAATCACTAAAGACGCCTTAGCGGCAGTTGCTATTATCAATCCGGGCATGGAAATTCACCCTCCTCATGTTCATGAAGAAGAAGAATATTTAATGATCTTAGAAGGCAGTGGTACTTGGACATTACATGATCAAGATTTTGCTGCTAAAGCGGGCGATATGCTTTTTTCAAAGCCAGGTGATTTACACGGCTTAAAAAATACCGGCACCGTACCACTTAAATTTGCCGTTTTTAAATGGAATAGCAAATTAGTTCAATTAACAGCGAAGTAAATTAAGCACATTCGAAAGATCTTTTGAAACTATGAGCATCGTTATCCCGATGCTCTAAATAACCTGCTCTTGAGATAATAAATTAAGTTATGCTTTTTTCACTTTATCCGCTTTTATCAACATATCACCATAGCCCTCAACTTTACAGTCAAGTGGATGATCACTATCCAGTAAGCGCTTAATCGTTGCTTTACTCCCAATTTTTAGGATAGTTGACGAGCCTTTCACTTTTAAATCTTTTACCAGTGTTAGCTTATCACCTACTTCAAGCTTATTACCGTGAATATCTTTTACAATTAACTCATCTTCATCAGGTTCAGCAGGGTTCCATTCGTAAGAACACTCAGGGCATATTAATAACGCCTGATCTTGATAAACATATGTTGATTCACATTTAGGGCAGTCTGGTAACCTATCGCTCATTTCAATTTAGCCTTAATAAAATTAATTAAATACGCGTATTATATATGAAAATTTAATTTGCTGTTTTTTCATTAACACGCTCTAAATATCGAAGTGTCATTCGTTTTTATTTTATTACCTTGGCGAATTAAAAAACCGAGCTTTTCAAAAAATACCATCATATTTTCAAACTCTTTTTCTGTTTTCCAATCAATAGTTAACAAACGTAATTGTTGCCCTATGGCCACACCATTTAATTCATTAATAGGCGTGAATTCATTTGGAAATAACGCTTTCACCCTTGTTTCATTTTGGCGAAGCCAAGTTTCATTTCCTAAGGTCGATTCAATAGACATATTACTTTCACTATCACTATATTTTAATGCAAACAGCATTTTTGTATTTTTTGCCGCTACCACAAATACAAGGTTCATTACGGCCAATCTTAGGTAACTCATTAACAGGAATACTGTTTTCGATGATCGTGTTTTCATCGTATAAAAGATTTGATAACAAGCCATTAGCATTAATTAATTCGGCGATATCGATATCGTCAGCATGCTCATGCCTTTCTTGTCTCTGTGCCATATTCTTCTCGTCATTAACATGCGCGGTTAACCATGACTGAAAAGTTTCCACCACATTAAACTCAGCTTGTATTTGCCCTTGCTCTACCAATTTGAGTGGTGTTGAGCTATCCCATGAGGTTAATTCAGCTAACGATAAATACTCTTCATCAAAAAGTTCTTTGTGCTCAATGCTAATGAAAGCGGCTTGGAAATTGATCAAGCTGGTAATCAATACAATAACTGGCGATAACACTAAGTAAAAATGGCGTATTTGCCGTAGGGTGAGTGACAAACGTATCAAACCAACAGCTAATGTGTTTCTCTAATACCGCTAGTTCAATTTCGCCCATTTCAAACTGAGCAAAAATGGCTTCAATAGCCGCACCTTTACAATACATGGCTTCGTGGTTAGCAAGAATATAATCAGATAGTGCTTGAGTTTGGCCGCTTGCTACATTGTAAAAAAATGTTGGTAATAATTCCGGATAGTGTCGCCAAACACTTCTTCTAATGGTGAATAATAACCGTCAGATTGCGAAAATAACTGCAAGCATTTTGATAATGCTGGCGTATATTTAAGCTCAGCAATTAAAAACACGCCATAAAATAAAATGCTTTGTTGTTCATCAGTAAGTTCACTAGGATCGGCAATAAATTGATCAATAAGATTTTCTAATTCAGGATAAAAAGTTGTCCAATTTTCTTTTGCCGCAGCTACCCCTGCAACAGGTACTTCATTGTCGTTAACATCGACGATTGAAAATAAAATTTTTTCTATGTTCATTTGTTTGCCTGCTAGCTATTTTAGGGGGTTTTATGCTCGGTATTATGAAGTAGCCAAAAATAAGTGCAACTTTAGTTAAGCATAAACGTTAGCGTGATTATTTAATATGAGTTGAAAATTTCAATATTTAACAACATTTTATCTCAGGTCATCTCTGGTACAATAACGCTACTAAAAATATCCTTGTTGTAAAAATACTATGAGCTTTACCTCCTTAGCCTTAAATCCTGTTTTATTAGAAGCGGTTGCAGCATCAGGTTACGAAAAACCTACGCCAATTCAACAAGCTGCTATTCCTGAAATTTTACAACATCGTGACGTTATGGCGGGTGCGCAAACTGGGACGGGTAAAACAGCTGCGTTTACCTTACCTATTTTGCATCATTTATTAACACAGCCAAGCGTCACCACGGTTAAAGCCCTGATCCTAACGCCCACCCGTGAATTAGCACAGCAAGTATTTAAAAATATAGAAACTTACGCGCAGCATACCAAGATAAAGTCTGCCTTAATTTATGGTGGAGTCAGTATTAAGCCACAGATTGCCGCCATCAATGCTGGTGCTGCCATTGTCGTGGCAACTCCTGGGCGCTTATTAGACCATTTAATTAATGGTTCAATTGACCTGTGCGATTTACAACACTTAGTACTTGATGAAGCCGATAGAATGCTTGATATGGGCTTTAAAGATGAAATTAATCGGATATTAAATCGACTTCCTGCTAAACGACAAACCCTGCTGTTTTCAGCAACCTTTGATGACAATATTTTCAAACTCAGTAAAAGCCTGTTAAACAACCCTAAGTTAATTGAAGTTAGCAAGCGCAATACCACGGCTGTTGACGTACAAGAAATTGTTTATACCGTTGATGCTGACAGAAAACGAGAACTCACCTCCTATTTAATTGGCTCAAAAAACTGGCAACAAGTACTTATTTTCACCCGCACTAAGCAAGGAGCGGATGAGCTTGCCAAAGAAATGTCTAAAGACGGTATTAAAACACTAGCTATTCATGGCGATAAATCTCAAGGTGCCCGCGACAAAGCGCTCGCTGAATTTAAAGCGGGTAAAACAAGAGTGCTAGTCGCTACCGATGTTGCCGCCCGAGGTATTGATATTATCGATTTACCCTATGTCATGAATTATGAATTACCCTATATTGCTGAAGACTACATTCATCGCATTGGTAGAACTGGCCGAGCTGGCAAAACTGGCGTCGCCATATCGCTAATGAGCCCTGATGAAGAGTGGTTATTAAAAGCCATTGAAGAAGTACTTAATAAAAACGCTATTACCACAATGGTTGCCAGGTTATGAACCCGATCTAAATAAACCATTAAAAAATGGCCGAAGAAAACAATCTGCCCCATCGAAAAAAAGCGCAAGAAAAAAGCGTTAAACCCAAAACCACGTCACCAAAAACGTTAATATGGTGATTGCATTTTGTCTAACTAACCTGTTAATGCATAAGCCCGATATTAGAATAGTTGACACTCTCTTGTTAGCCGTTTTCAGGTAAAACTTGTAACAGACCATTCGGTTTGTTATTCTTATTTAAATCTTTCTTTAGTGGTGAAGATAATTATGCGTGATGCTGAAACAACCCGAAATAAAATTTTAGAAGTCGCAGCTGATGAAATCCATAAAAATGGCTTTAACAATACCAGCCTTGCCACTATTTTAAAGCGCTGTGAGATTTCAAAAGGTGCTTTATACCATCACTTTGAAAATAAAATTGAACTCGGTTATGCCGTGTTTGAAGAAATATATACACCTTCTTTTTAAATATGTGGCGACCTGCCCTAACCTGTGATGATCCGGTTGAAGGTTTATGTGAATTTTTTCAAAACATGACAACAATGTCGTGTGAAGATCTTATGTGTGGTTGTCCGCTAAATAACCTTTGCCAAGAAATGTCAGGTATCGATGAAGGTTTTCGCATTCGTATTTTAAGTATGCAACAGCAACTAAATCAGCTTCTGGTAAATGCCTTTAATAACAGTAAATCCCCACTCAAAACCGAGTTGAATTATAGTCAAATCGCTTATTTCATTGTTTCAACATTAAATGGTTCTTCCGGTTTAAGTAAATCTACCCGCAGTAAAGATTTGTTTGTTATGGTGATCAATGAATTATGCCGCTATCTGCAAACTTTAAAGCAATAACCTTAGTAAAAAATTAAGCCTCGCAAAAAATAATCGCTAAATATTGAAATTAACCATTTACAAACCGAGCGGTCGGTATGATAATAACAACATCAAATTTAACTCCATTTACCAGAGACAATATTATGAAACGGATCATCATCAGCTTATTTGTTATCTTAGCAAGCTTTACTAGCTTGGCCGAGACGCTTCACCTTACACCACATTAGAAAATGTTGGCCAAAGTTTATTTACCCGTATCGCCGCTAACCAAGATAAACTGGCTAAGTTTCCTTTATTAATGGACACGATTGTTGATGAAGAATTAATGCCACATATTGATTACCAATACGCTGCCTTACGTATTTTAGATAAAAATTTAAAACATACGACAAAGGAACAGCGCCAGTTATTTACGGATTCAATGCGCCATTATTTAATTCGCACTTATGCTATTGCGCTACAAAAGTACAATAATCAAGAAGTGAGATTTGAAGCCGACAAACCAACTAAAGATCGTCGCATTGTTAGTGTTACGGCAGAAATTATTGAGTTAGGTAAACCCAGCATAGAAATTGTTTTTCAAATGCGCCAAGACAAACAAAGTCAGCAATGGAAAGCTTTTGATATGATAGTGGAAGGTATTTCATTACTCGACAGTAAAAAAAGCCGAGTTAAGCCATAAAATTGCTAAATTAGGTGTTGAGCAAGTTGCCTTAGAATTAGCTTATGTCGAAAAATAGCCAACCATAAAACAACACTCGTAAAAAAGGACGATACGACATCGTCCTTTTTTATCTCGGTAAATTTTTCTCGGTAAAATAGTACAAACTAAGTACAAACTATTTTCTTTCTTTCACCTGCAGCCAAACAAAACAAGAAATCGCTAATGCCACTGCACTTACTTGAAAAACAAAGCTTTTATCAGCTACTCGTGAAATGAATAAACCAATACCTAGGCTTACCAATAATTGCGGTAACACTACCGATAAATTAAATAAGCCCATATATAACCCCATTTTTGATTGCTCTACTTTTTCAGACATAATGGCAAAAGGTAAACTGATAATCGCCGACCAACCAATGCCAACAAACGCCATTAAAACAAATAAAGTGATTTTATCGCCGCCATACAAGGCAATTAAAAAATAAGAAACGGCCATTGAGGCTAAACAGTAAACATGGGTTTTTACCCGACCAATACGCTTTGCAATAGGCTCTAACACTAATGCTGGCAATAAGGCTGCGGTCGCACTTAATACTAAAAAGCTCATCGCAATAACTTTACCTAATTCGTCATCGGTCATATTGGGCATTTTGTCTTGTAAAAAAGCAAAAATGAAAACAAACATGGTTTGTACCCCAACCCAACTAAACGAATGCGCTGCTAAAACTTTTGAAAAACCAACCTGATTATTGTCACTATTGATATTTTCTTTCGCTAAAAGGTTTGAATAAATAACAGTAGAGTTATTATGGCGGCAATAATTTCAGCCCAATAATGTCCCGTTTTACCCCCTGAAACTTGTAACCCGAGGGCATAAAAATCATAACCAATAAAGCCCCATAATGGTTTGATATTAATTAATATTTCTTTAAATGATAGCTTTTCTTCTTTGAGTTCCGAAGCACTAGCTTCAACCAACAAGGTTCTAGGCTCAGTGATAAAAAAAGGTGGGATAACCGATAAAATTAACGCTAAAGCGGCACCAAAATAAATAAGCCAATAATTTCCTAGGGTAGCACCAATCGCATAAGCTAAAACGCCAAAGGAACCAGACACGGTTTGCATCCAGGTATAACCCTTAGTACGGGCTTCGCCTGCGGGCGTGACATCAGCAATAATCGACCGCGTGGGATTAAAACCAACATTAATAGCTAAATCCAAGGTCAAGGCAACAGTGATCGCAATACCTAATAACCCCGATAAACCAAGCGAACTTGAGACAATATCAATATTCGGTAAGGCCAGTAACATTAGCGCGGCTAACACTCCACCAATTAGAATAAAAGGTCTTCTGCGACCATGCCAAAACCAAACATTGTCACTAACAATGCCGATGATCACTTGCCCTAAAATACCGGCAATCGGCCCAGCCGCCCAAACTAAGCCTACTTCATGAATATCTAAACCGTATTTTGTGGTTAAAATCCAGCTTAACGCTGATATTTGTACCGATAACGCAAAGCCCATAGCGGTTGCCGGTAAACTTAACAAAATATAAAAACGTTTCGACAATTGCTGTTGGATTGTGAGCATATAAGTTACCTATGATTTGGCTCACTCTTTAAAAAGTGCAGCGTTAATATTTTCCTTACGACGTTACGTGCTCAGGCAAATATCAACAATCTTATGCATACGTATTCAGTTAAACAAATTTGTTTAAAATGCACAAACTTAAACTGCTTAGCTGTGTTGTTCTTTTCACAAAAATGTCTCGTTTTATAAATTTTTGACTATGTTTTAACTAAGTTGAAGCTTAGTTAGAAGGTAACACTGGCTACTTTTGAATACGTATGCAGTGTTTTTAGTAACCTTTTGAATACGTATGCAACTTATATTTATTTCAGAATATTAGCTATAAGATTTAATTGAGTTCAAAAGTTAATACCAATCTCATGGTAAAAAAATCATGAGATAACAAAAACATAATCGGGGAGATTATTATGGTAAATTTCAAAAAGAACAAATTAACCTTAGCCTTGCTTTCAGCAAGTGCTATTGCAACAAGTTCATCTTTTGCTGCTGAAGAAGCTGCACCTGAAAAAGAACAAATCGAAATAATTTCGGTTAGCGGTGTTCGTTTAAGTGTGCTCAGCGCAATTGATGCTAAACGTAATTCAGATGTTGTTGGTGACTTTATTGGTGCTGGTGATTTAGGTGTTTTGCCTGACCCATCAATTGCTGATTCATTGGGTCGTTTATCAGGTGTAACAACGGTTCGTGAATCTGGCCAATCATCACAGTTGAACATACGCGGTATGAATGGCGATTTTATTCAAACAACATTAAATGGCAGAGAACAAGCAACAACATCCGCCTCTACAGAAAGTAGCCGTTGGATGGCATTCGACCAATACCCTGCCGAATTAATTACAGAAGCGGCGGTTTATAAAACACCAAAAGCTTCTCATATTGAAGGTGGTGTTGCTGGTACTGTTGAACTAAAAACAGCCAACCCATTAAAAGCAGAAAAAGAACATAACTTTACCGCGTCAGTTCGGGGGTCATATAACGACTCGGCTAAAGATGTTGGCGCTGACGAAATTGGCAATAAGTTAGCCTTTACTTACCAAGGTAAATTCTTAGATGACACATTAGGTTTTGCCATTGGTTACTCACACCTGACACAACCAAATAGCTTTGAAGGCTCTCGTGCGGCAGCTGATGGTCAACTAGGTTATGCCGAAGGGACATTTAATGGCACAAATGCTCAGTATGCTAAAGCCTATCAAATTCAAGCCGGTGCTGGTGAAGACAAGCGTGATGGTTTATTAACAACTGTTGTTTATCAGCCAAACGAAACATTAACAGTGCAATTAGATTATTTCCGCTCTGAATATGAATCTGGCGATATTCGCCATGGTATTACTGTTGGCGGCTTACAAGACTTAAGCACCTTTAACTTAACCAATACAACCGTTGCTAATGGCGCTGTAGCTAGTGGCACTGTTTCATTAACCGACCCTAACACACAAAATGATTCAAGCCCTTGGTTTGAATCTCGCACGGAAGATCAATCTACTCAAGCAGATTCTGATGCTTATGGCTTAAATGTTCAATGGCAAGCCAGTGAACGTGCAACCATTGTTTTTGACCTTGCTCATAGCGAAGGTAAAAAACACGTAAAGATCGTATCGTATCTCTAGGTGCATATGAATTTGGTACTGCTACCGGTTTAGATGCCGATGGAAACTCATTAACTCAAGCTTACTGGCAAGAAATGCCTGGCCAACAACTCACTTTTTATGGCTAATGGTGATGAAACACCTACCTTTGGTTTTAATTTTGATATGACAGATGACAGCTTGATGCACTTATCTCGTTATGAAGAATATCCACATGTTTATACTGATGAAATTGACAGCGCGAAAGTAGATTTTATTTATGAATTTGACGAAGGTTTTATTACTTCTGTTGAACTTGGCGCTCGATACTCTGATCGTACTTTTGATTCTCGCCGTGGTACTTTTTTATATGGCTCGTGATGGTCAATTCCGTACACTAGATGCCGATGGAAATTGGGAAGAATATTACTGTAAAGATAATATGACAGTTGAAGCACCAATTGCTTGTATGCCGCAGTCAGTTCAAGGCTTTATATCAGTTGGTTCTGTAGATGGTGCGCCCGATCATTTAGTTGTCAATATGGAAGGCTTAGCTGATAGCTTATTTGGCCCAGGTAATTATGAAGGTAAACAAGTTTTTAGCAATGACTGGACATTCGTTGAATCCGGTGCGGTAAAAGAAGAAGTAATGGCTGTTTATGCGATGCTAACTTTTCCACTGAAATTGGCGATATGCCGGTAACAGGTAACTTTGGTGTTCGCTATGTTGATTCCGATGTTAAGTCTGTTGGTGTACAAAATGTAGGTACTGGCAATGGCGTATCTATTACTGACGATGTTGGTAACACAAACAAATTATGATTATGTAAATTACGGCCCTGAATTTACTGACGTATTACCGTCAATTAACTTAAATTTTGAAATTTCTGATAATGATGTTATTCGCGTGGCAGCTGCTGAAGTAATGGGCTAGACCTGCTGGTCAAATGAAAGGTGGTGCGGGTTCATGAACCAGGTGATAATGGTGATATCTACATCGTATGGTCAAAAGGCCTCCTTATTTAGACCCTTTCCGTGCTAAACAAATTGATATTTCTTATGAACATTATTTAGAAGAAGGTGGTGCTATTACTGCTGCCGTTTTCTATAAAAGTATCGACAGTTTAGTGACAGATATTAGCTACGGTGCTGATGATGAATGAATGGCATAGATATTCCTGCAGGTATGACTAAAGGTGTTTATAACACAAAAGAAAATGGCGATGGTGGCTGGATTAAAGGTTTTGAATTAGCTGTAACTAAAACTTTTGATAACTTACCAGGTATCTTCAGCGGCTTAGGCATTAATGCTAACTATTCATATAACGATAGTGAAACATCAGTAACCGGTGCCAATGGTATCCGCGATGGTGAAAGACTTTCATTACCGGGTTTATCTGAGAATATTTGGTCAGCCACAGTCTTTTGGGATATTGACAGCTTCAGTACCCATGCCAACATTCGCTATCGTTCAGACTATGTCTTTATGATGCCTATTCCAGGTAACGTAACACCAGTAATTGCCAAAGAGTATATGACCCTAGATTGGCAAGCATCTTATGCCTTCGAAAATGGTTTTACCGCAATTTTGCAAGCAAATAACCTAACTGACGAGGTCTAACAAAGTTGATTACGGCGTAAGCTCACTGTTAGGTGAATACAAAACTTTCGGTCGTACATTCTCAATTGGTGTCGATTACAAGTTTTAATCTAAATAATTGACTATCATTTAATAGACTAACAAGTTGAGCTTGTTAGTCTATTTTTTTCTCCATTATTAAATAACTATTTTATTAAAAAATTAAATGTTAATTTATTAACAAAATAGCTAATTAAATCTGCAGGTTATAATTATGTCGAATACGCAAGTGAAGCAAAAGATTATTATTTTAGGTGGCGGTACTGCCGGTTGATGGCCTGCTAATTTAATGGCAACTCACTGGGCAAGTAAAGGCATAGAAATCACCTTAATTGAATCGCCTAATATTGGCACTGTCGGTGTTGGTGAAGGCTCGACCCCACCTTTAAAACATTTTATGGAAACCATAGGTGCCGAAGAAGACGATTGGATGAAAGCCTGTAATGCCACTTATAAAGTTGGTATCGATTTTCGTCAATGGTCTTCAAAACCCGGATTTGAAAGTTATATTCATCCTTTTTTAGCCCAACCTGATGATTTTACTGCCCCGGCATTTTTTTATAATTCACTATTACGCCGTAAAGGGATTAATTTAGAAGGACATCCGGATCATTTCTTTTTGGCTTCGCATTTAATTAAAAATCAATTATCTCCCAAAGCACCTGCCAACTTTCCTTTTGAAATTAATTATGGCTACCATTTTGATTCAGGTTTGTTAGGAAAATATCTCCATCAACATGCTGAAAAAAAAGGCGTGAAATATAAACAAGCAACAATAAGTGATGTAATACTAGCAAACAACGGTAACATTCAATATTTAGTGTCAGACACTGGTGAACAGCTTTCTGCAGACATTTTTGTTGATGCAACAGGCTTTAGAGGTACCTTAATTCAACAAGTATTAAAAGTTCCATTTAGAAGTTTTAAAGAAAACCTGTTTAATGATGCAGCCGTTGTATTTCCAACAACACAATCAGAAACCATTGACGCTCATACTACCTCAACGGCTCTTAAAAATGGTTGGGCATGGAAAATTCCATTAACCAACCGCAATGGTAATGGTTATGTTTTTAGTAAGTCATTCTGTACAGCCGATGAAGCTGAAACCGAAATGCGTGCTCATCTTGGCTTGTTAGACACTGACATTGAAGCCAAACATTTAGATATGAAAGTTGGCCGTACAGAACTACATTGGGCTAGAAATTGTTTAGCCGTAGGACTATCTCAAGGTTTTGTTGAACCCTTAGAAGCGACAGCATTAGATATGGTACAAGAAACCGTATTTAGGTTTATCGAAGCTTATCAAGAAGGTGGTTTTACCGATAAAAAACGTAACGCCTTTAACCAACGTATTAACGCACGTATAGACGCGGTGCGCGATTATATTGTTTGTCATTATAAAATTAACACCCGTACTGATTCTGAATACTGGCGAGCAAATACAGCCAATAACCGTATATCCCCTTCCTTACATGCTATTTTAAGTAGTTGGATGCAGGGGCAAAGCATCACTGATGAACTTGAGCGCCAAAAACTCGATATTTATTTTCCGAATGTCTCATGGAATTGTCTACTGGCAGGAAAAGGTATTTACCCTGATGCATCACAATTAAAAACCGTTGAAGAACTGCAAGATAAATATAACCTAAAAAGAATTAGAGCGTTTTATTAGCGGTTGTGGTCTTAATTTTAAACCACACCATATCGAATTAAATAAATTTAAATCATAATTATTTCTTTAAAATAACGTCTGTTATCAAAACAGTAGCAATAGCGTTATTTGAAAAGTGCTCTAATTAAAAGTAAATATTTACCATTGCTCTATGGTTTATATCCTGATAACTTAATTGTTCAAGGATGTAAACTATCAATGGATGATATGTACATGGCAAGGTCTATCGATCAGCAACTTGTTTTAGCGATTAAAGATAATGATGCTGAAACTGTGAAGCAATTAATTAAGCTTGGTGCTGATGTTAATTATGATGATATCTATATTGGCTCTGCAC
>JAYQHI010000044.1:0-44853 GCA_038141035.1 Alteromonadaceae bacterium | reverse complement strand
TTTCAACAAGCCTTAGATAAAATGACGGTGTCACCAACCAGAACAACCACTTGCTGTAGTACCGACACATCGGAGCAAGATAACTAAACATGAAAATTCTTAGCTTACGATTTGAAAATATCAATGCGTTAAAAGGCGCTTGGCATATTGATTTTACCCAAAGTCCTTTTGACGACAATGGGCTGTTTGCCATCCACAGGGCCAACCGGTGCCAGTAAACAACGCATTAGATGCAATTGTTTAGCGCTGTATCACCAAACACCTAGGCTGACAATATCCGATAAGCAAAACCAGCTGATGACACGTAATACAATTGTTTAGCGGAAGTAAAATTTAAGTGAAAGGAACAGTATCAGGCTTTTTGGTCTCAGCGTCTCGTG
This sequence comes from Alteromonadaceae bacterium, assembly GCA_038141035.1. Lineage (GTDB taxonomy): Bacteria > Pseudomonadota > Gammaproteobacteria > Enterobacterales > Alteromonadaceae > JALZUE01. Next base: position 44,473 of record JAYQHI010000044.1, on the reverse strand, counting down.
CTAAAGCAAGTTGATGAAATTACAAGCAGCTAAAGCAGAGTTAGCGACCTTAGATGGTAAAAATACTGCGGAAAAACTATCTCAAGTTAGAGCTGAAATCACGCAGCATTACAGGTTTAGATTTTACGTTTACTAAATCAATGATGTTATCACAAAGGGCGGTTTGCCGCTTTTTTAAAATACATCCCACCTAATCGTACGAGCAGAATTATTAGAAAAGCTAGCGGGAACACGGAGTTTACAGTTTAATGTCACAACAAATTTATCAAGATCAAAACCGTACTTGATAACTTAAAAACGCAAGTTAAAGCGCACAACAAGGGATAGCGGTATTATCTGAACAAGAGATCAGCGAACTTGAAAACGAACTTGCTCAGTTAAATAAGCAAGAACTCACGTTAAATAATCAACGTGAGTTTTTACAAAAGCAATAACTGGAAGCAACAAATTAATGAGGCTGAGCAGCAGTTAACTATGGCGCATGGTCAAGAAAAAATGATCAGCCAAAAGTATCAATTACTAGCCGATTTAACAAAATATGAGCTAGCTGAGCCGGCGGAAAAAACTACGAGAATTTCAACAGTTAGAAAATTCCAACTGAAAAATCACTTTATTACAAAACCAAATTGTACTGAAAGGCAAAACCAAGTAAACTTGTGCAACAAAAAAGTCATTGAACAACAAGCGCAATTTGACAAGTTTGCAGTAACGCAGCAGCAAGCAGAGCAAGAGTCACCAGCAATTAGAGCAATTAATGGTGGAACAAGTTACACGTTAGATAATCAAATTTAAATTATCAGCAACAACAAGAACTACCCACCTTAATGGCAGCAAAAGCAGGCACTTAAAGTACTGAGCAACAAAATATTGCCCAAAACGTGCTGATAAAAACAAGAAAGACCTTAAACCGATTGACAAAAATTGCCAAGCAACAACAATTTGAATGAGCACCAATATTTGTTAACTTTGCAACAATCGTTACCTAAATGGCGGCAAGATGTTGAGCAAGTTATTAAGCTTCAAGAAGACAGTGCAATCTTGAAAATAAAAAATTAAATGTGAAAAAACGCGCAGCAATTAACACAAACTTTAGCTGAGCAAACACAGCAATTAGACGATTTATCAAAGCAAAGTGGCGCCTTAAAAAATCAACTTGAGAGCACGTTAGCAAACAAATTGGCATTATTTTCACAACTGAATTTGTCGATTTTTCAGCACTTGAAAAGGTAAAGTAAAGCCGTTGAAAATGAAAGTAAATCGCAAACATTATTGCAAAAGAAGCGCGCTTAATACATGCATAACTTCTTGGGCAAAGCTAAAGCCAAGCAACGTTGTATTTAAAAAGCTCATCATCAACAGCAAGAGTTTACTAAAACACAGCAAGAAATAGCAGAGTTAACAACGCAAGTTAATATTTTAAAAGGAAATAACTCCAATATTGAACAGCAATTGATTTCGTTACGCGTTACTTATAAGAATCAAAACAAACTGTTGATGACCTCTCATTGATTGTAAAACAGCATAATGCGATTATCGACCTTGCGAAATATCGTAGTGAACTTCAAGCACAACAACCTTGTCCGTTATGTGGTTCAAAAGAGCATCCCGCTATTCATGATTATCAACCGATCACGGTCAATGAATATGAAGAACGGTTAACCACAGCACACAACAAGCTTTAGAAAAGTTAGTGTTAGAAGGCCAGCAGTTAGGTTATCAAAAAGAAACGAATAATAAACAGCTTACTGAACTTGACGAGCGCATTAAAAAAGAGCAAAAAACAATTAACGTTATTATCAGAAAACTGGCACTCATTAAGCCATGATTTAGCGCAGCAATGTGCAATTGATGATACTGACAAGTTGGCAGAGTTAACGCAGCAAAACGATCATCAATTAATAAAATTACAGCAGGTAATTTCAGATCTTGAGCCGTTAAATATTGCAGGTCAAAACATCGAACAAGCAATTGCGGACGCAGAAAAATCAGTCTTAGTGTTAGCAGGTCAAAAACAGCTTAGCGAACAAAATTTAGCACAACTGCAAGTTATGCTTAAAAGCAAGACAGTGAGCAGGCGGCTGTTTTTCAAGAAAATAACAAGCGACTTAAGCAGCAAGTGTTAGCTGAAATTACGGCCTTATCACTTGCGCCGCCAGCATTTGAACTATTAGCGGATTGGTTAAAAGAGCAAGAATTACAGTTTGCAGAATATGAGCAACGCCAACAAGCCTTAAATACTCATGCACAAGAGCAGCAAGCGCTATCACAAAGTATTGCTGTTTTTGATGAACAGTTAGCTAGCCGAGAAAATCAGTTATCAGTGACTAAGCAAGATGTTGCACAATTAAACGATACATTAGCGGTATTGCAGCAACAGCGTTCGAGCTTATTTGCTGATAAAAATGTGAGCACTGAACGCGAAAAATTACAGGCTGAAAAAAAGAATTAAAGCTACGTTATCAAACATTACAAACAGAATTACAGCAACAAAATCAAATTTATCAAAGCAAACAAGGCAATTTAGCGGCACTTGAAAGCCAACATCTAGCCTTGAGCGAAGAAAAAACACAAGCCAGAGAACATTGGCAAACGTTGTTACAAGAAAGCTGCTTTGCTGATGAGAATGCATTTAAGCAGGCGCTATTACCCATTGAAGAAATTGAGCGCTTAAAGCAATTGACCACCAGTCTTGCGAGCGAAAAACAAACGGTGGCGGCAAAATTACAACAAGCACAAGCACGGTTCAGCCAATTAGAGCAGCAAGCACAAAATGAATTAATTAATTATCAACTCGCAGGTGAACAGCTCAGTCAAAAATTGCTGACCGCTTTGTTATCTGATGACAGCCAAGTAGATGTTAACGCTTTAGCAAACACAGCCATAACATTAGCTGACTTATTATCGTTAAAGTTATCGGTTATTGAGCAAGCATTAGCAAACGTTAATCAAAAATTAAAGACAGTGCAAATAACCTTAGGACAGCAGCAGCAGCGGTTATCACATGATCAACAAACCCGAGAGCAGCAACTTTCCTTATTGCAAGAGATCAGCCTTGTGGAAGCTGAGCTTGATGACTTAAGCCAGCTTAATCACTTGATCGGCTCTGCTGACGAATAAATTTAGGCGCTTTGCTCAAGGGCTTACCTTAGGGCACTTAGTCTATTTAGCAAATCAACGTTTATTAAAGCTTGATGGTCGATACCAATTACAGCGTAAAGATAGCGATGCTTTAGCATTAGAAGTACTTGATACATGGCAAGCCGATAGTGTGCGCGACACGGCAACTTTATCTGGTGGCGAAAGTTTCTTAGTCAGTTTAGCCTTGGCATTGGCGTTATCGGATCTGGTGAGTGCTAAAACCAGTATCGATTCATTATTTTTAGATGAAGGGTTTGGTACCTTAGATAACGAAACCTTAGAAATCGCGCTAGATGCCTTAGATAGTTTAAATGCCAGTGGTAAAATGATCGGCATTATCAGTCATGTTGATACGCTGAAAGAGCGAATTTCTGTTCAGATCAAAGTGAAAAAACAAAATGGCTTAGGTTATAGTCAACTTGAGCCGCAATATCGATTTATCGAACAAAATTAATTTATTAAAGGATTAGTGACTTTGTATACTTGGATTTATTTCACCTTATTAGCAGCAACCATGCAGGCGGTAAGAACAGCTGGACAAAAACAGCTTGGCAGTAAACTTAATACTATGGCGGCCTCAGGGGTACGTTATATTTTTGCTTTGCCCTTTGGTTATTTATATTTGTATGGTGTCACGGAATATACCGAATTGGCGGTGCCGAGTTTAAATAGCCAGTTTGTGATTTATGCGCTTTTAGCTTGTGCCGCTCAAATTATTGGGACCGCTTGTTTAGTGGCGGCGTTTAAATACCGTAACTTTGCTGTTTCAAGTAGTTTATCTAAAACAGAAGCAATTCAAATTGCCATTATTGGTGCGATATTATTTTCTTCACCGTTGAGCTTGTTAGGCTGGGTATCGGTGATCATTAGTGCAATTGGTGTTTTCTTTTTAGCGAAAGTTAAGTTTCACTTGAAAGACTTAATTGCTAACCCTGGGGCGGGTTATGGTTTGGCCTCAGGCTTAGGTTTAGCGTTTGCTACGTTGTTAATTAGAGAAGCAAGTTTAGCTTTATCAACCAATTTATTTTTAAGTGCTGCTGTCACTTTGGTGTTTATGATCACCGTACAGTCGTTATTTTCAGCGATCTATTTGTGGTTTGAAGACAAGTCTCAGTTTGCGTTAATGGTAAAACATTGGCGTTTAGCTTTGTTTGTTGGGGTAACAAGTGTGCTCGGCTCTATTGGCTGGTTTACGGGCGCAAGCTTACAATTAGCCGCTTATGTGAAAGCGCTTGGTCAAGTTGAGTTTTTTATTACCTTGTTATTAACTTATCGAGTCTTTAAAAGAAAAAATTAGCTTAGCTGAATATATTGGCATGGTGTTAATCGTGTTAAGTGTTTTAATCTTGTTGTTATGGGCTTAATGCTATTACTTAACCTGAGCAGGGGATAAAAATGATTAGCTCGGCCATGTTAACTTTGTTAGAATCGCCGCCATTATTTCCCCTTAACAATTGGTTAAATTAATGAGTATTACAAAAAACAGTGTTGTGCAATTTCATTACACACTTAAAGATGAAGCTGGCGAAACCTTAGAGTCGTCTTACGACGGTGATCCGGTTGCTTATTTACATGGTCATGACAACATGATCGTTGGTGTTGAAAAAGCGCTAGAAGGTAAAGCAAAAAGGTGATGAATTTACGGCGACAGTAGCACCAGCTGATGGTTATGGTGAAATTGAACCTGATGCACAGCAACGTATCCCAACTAAACATTTACAGGGTGCTAAACATTGGGCACCAGGCATGATGGCAACAGTAAATACTGAACAAGGTAAACGTCAGGTTACGGTAGTGAAAGTAGGGCGCTTTATGGTTACGGTTGATTTAAACCATCCACTTGCGGGTAAAACCTTAGTATTTGATATTAAAGTTGAAGATGTTCGCGAAGCAACCGAAGAAGAAATTCAACATGGCCATGCTCACGGTGTGGGTGGTCATCATCACTAAGCGTTTGATAACGTCTTAATGCAAAAACTTAACCTGAACTCGGGATAACAATTTGCTTTCTAGCAGCTGTTTTTCCTTGTTACTGCGTTAAATTTAATTGCAATAGGTTCGCTATTGGCGCTTAAATTTGCCTTGTACTAAGAAAAAACATCAAGCTAGAATAGAGAAAACATCAAAATATATGTATTTCATATAGTTAGCTAATTTCTTATCCCGAGTTCAGGTTAACTTATAAAAGCAGATATCACATCTGCTTTTTTTATTTTTGTTCAATATGGTTATTTGACCGGATTAAGCCCAGATAATTGATCAAGTGTTGCAACACAGCTTTTTGCAAAAGTATCTAAAAAGTATTGTACTTCCGGTAGTTCAGTCACAATAACCGCCAGTTTCTTTTCTAAATTTATTTTTACGTGAGCAAATTCTTGATTACCTAAATGTAATTCATCAAGGGTTTTTAAATAAGCAGATAAAACATCCGCTGCTTTAATTATAGGCTTATAAGCTTTATCGACATTATCTTGAACGATAATATCTTCAAAATACTCACGAAATTCTTCCGGTAATGAGGCTAAGCATTCTTGTTCGGCAAGTGTTTCTAAGCGTTTAAATTCACGGGTAATTTCAGGGTTGTGATACTTAGTATTATGATTAAGATCTTGATGGCGGGCTTCGCTACATTCATGATATAAAGCTAAGGTGGCGGCGCGATCAGGATTTAAATTGCTATTAAACTTTTTATTTTTAATAACAATTAATAAATGTGATATTACCGCGACCATATGTGAATGTTCGGCGACATTTTCCGGTTTAACACAATGCATTAACGCCCATCGTTTGATGAGCGGCATGCGGTAGATCCAAGCGATAAAGGTACTATTCATTAGATCTCCTTTGGGTTTAACGGCTAGCTTTGCCTGTATTGTTTGTTATTGCTGATAGGTTGCAAAAAAACGTTTTAGTTTTCTAAGAGCAGGTCCTAATTCATCAACATGTGGTAAAAATACTAATCGGAAATAGCCTTTTTCTTGAATGTTAAAAGCGCGACCATGAACTAGTAAGATTTTTTCTTGTTTAAGAATATCTAACACCATTTTTTCATCGTCTTCGATATTAAATTTCTCCATATCAACTTTTACAAACAAATATAGTGCACCCATAGCAGGCTTACATGAAATACCATCAATAGCATTAAGCTCTTTAAAAGCAAGATCTCGTTGCTTTTTCAAACGGCCATCACCATTGATTAATTCATTAATGCTTTGATAACCGCCTAACGCCGTTTGTATGGCATGTTGGCTAGGTACGTTTGCACATAAACGCATTGATGACAGAATATTTAACCCTTCAATATAATCAGCGGCATGTAGTTTTGGCCCGGTTAATACCATCCAACCAGCACGGAAACCGGCAATTCGGTAATTTTTTGATAAGCCTCCCATGGTAATGATCAAAACATCATCAGCTAAACTAGCTGTTGGAATATGCTTCGCACCGTCATATAAAATTTTATCGTAAATTTCATCACTGAAAATGATCAAATTATGTTGGCGAGCCAGTTCAATGATATCTAATAACACTTCTTTTGAATAAACGGCACCCGTTGGGTTATTTGGATTGATCAAAACAATTGCTTTGGTTTTATCATTAATTTTACTGGCAATATCTTCTACGCTTGGAAACCAATCTTTTTCTTCTTCACAGCGATAGTGAACAGGTGTACCACCAGCTAATGAAACAGACGCAGTCCATAGCGGATAGTCAGGTGCAGGTAAAAGTACTTCATCACCATTATTTAATAAGCCTTGTAGTGCCATAACGATAAGCTCACTGACACCATTGCCAATATAGATATCGTCAACACTAACTCCTAATATACCTTGTTGCTGAAAGTACTGAGTAACGGCAACACGGGCAGAGTAGATACCTTTAGAGTCGCTATAACCTTGTGAACGAGGTAGGTTATGAATAACATCTTTTAAAATATCATCTGGTGCTTCAAAACCAAATGGCGCAGGGTTGCCAATATTGAGTTTTAAAATTTTATGACCTTCGTCTTCTAATTTACGGGCTTCTGCTGCGATCTGTCCACGGATCTCATAACAAACATTATTTAACTTGGAAGACTTTTTAACTTTAGGCATGGACTGGTACCGTTACAAATATAATTCTAATAAAAGGTTAACTGCATTGTTGCTAAAAATTATGCAGAAAGAAACAGTTAACGACTGATTTTTTCGAGTATTTTAGTTATTTTTAGTCATTTTATCGTTTGACTTAAAAATACCAATAAAAAAGGGCTAAACAGCCCCTTATTCAAGTTGAATACTGGGCGTTATTAGCAACTGGCAAATAACGACATTACTTCGCTAATGGCAATTAGTGATTTTTCACCTGTGGCGCGATGTTTAACTTCAATTTCTTGATTATCAAGGTTACGTTCACCAATAACTAATAATATTGGTGTACCAATTAATTCATGATCTTTAAACATGACACCTGGGCGTTCTTTACGATCATCAAATAAAACTTCAATTCCTGCCGCTTGTAAGTCGGCATATAGCTTGTCAGCCACTTCTTTTACACGAGCTGACTTTTGCATATTCATCGGCACAATAGCCACTTGGAATGGGGCGATGGCTGTAGGCCATTTGATACCATTTTCATCATGGTTTTGCTCAATAGCAGCCGCAACAATACGTGAAACGCCAATGCCGTAACAACCCATGGTTAAAATTTCAAATTTACCCGATTCAGTTAGTACACCACAGTTCATCGCTTGTGCGTATTTTTTACCTAGTTGGAAAATATGTCCAACTTCAATACCACGTTTGATCACAATATTGCCTTGACCACAAGGACTTGGGTCACCTTCAACAACATTACGAATATCGGCAACCGTATAATTGGTGATATCACGATCCCAATTTGCACCGGTAAAATGTTGGTCATTTTCATTAGCACCACAAACGAAATCAGCTAAATGTGCAGCACTGCGGTCAACAACAACAGGAATAGATAAGTTAATTGGACCAACAGAGCCAACATTAGCACCGGTAGCCGCAAATACTTCTTCATCTGTTGCCATGGTTAATGGGGCTGCAACACCTGAAATTTTTCAGCTTTAATTTCATTTAATTGGTGATCGCCACGTAAAACAAGGGCAATGATAGGTGCAGTAGCTTCGTCATCGGCTTGTTCACCTTTAACCAATAGTGTTTTAACAATTTGGTTTTCGTTAATGGCTAAAAAGTTAGCAACTTGCTCAATGGTTTTAACATCAGGGGTTGCTACTTTAGTTAACTCTGCATTGGCTGCTGGGCGCTCACCTTGTGGCGCTAATGCTTCTGCTTTTTCAATGTTAGCAGCAAAGTCGCTAACATCACTAAAGGCAATATCATCTTCACCTGAGTCTGCTAACACGTGAAATTCATGCGAGGCTTCACCACCAATAGAGCCTGTATCAGCAATAACTGGGCGGAAGTTTAAACCTAAACGTTCGAAAATACGGCAGTAGGCATCAAACATTTTTTGATACGTTGCTTGTAAACACTCATCTGAGTTATGAAATGAATAGCCATCTTTCATTAAAAACTCACGACCGCGCATTACGCCGAAACGAGGACGAATTTCATCACGGAATTTAGTTTGTACTTGGAAAATGTTTAATGGCAATTGTTTGTAGCTGCTGATTTCATTGGCAACTAGCTTAGTGATCACTTCTTCGTGTGTAGGTCCTAAAACAAAAGGACGATTGTGACGATCAGTAATACGTAATAATTCTGGACCATAATCGTTCCAACGGCCTGATTCTTCCCATAAATCAGCAGGTTGAACAACTGGCATTAAGGCCTCAATGGCACCGGCACGTTCCATTTCTTCACGAACAATATTTTCTACTTTACGTAAAACTTTCAAGCCGGTCGGCAACCAAGTATATAAACCTGACGCGACATTTCTCACTAAACCAGCACGTAACATAAGTTGATGACTGATCACTTCTGCATTAGCAGGCGTTTCTTTTAAAGTAGATAGCAAATATTGGCTAGTACGCATTACAAGTAAATTCCGTTAACGGGTTAAATTTTTAGGGCGCTATTCTAACAGGGCATGAACTAAGGAAAAAGTGTTATTTCATTGTCGCGCGCGGTATTTTTAGCTAGCTATGGAGAGTAGGGGCTGTTTATCATTGTTTAATAATTCAGCTGAGAGATAAAATTGTTTTAATCAAGGCTGAAATTAACTCGTTTAGTCATCTAAACCAATAATTTTTAACGTGGAGTAAAGCGATTATAGCCTCAGCCCAGAGGACAATGGCTATTTTTGCACTATCTGCAGTAGAATTTCACTCATTTGGAATTCACGCATTTGGAATAAGCAAACAACCTTCATTCTGCTTTTCTATCACTTAAAATAGCCTGTTGCTGAAAATATAAACAAAGATCAACAAACCCTAATAGCTAAAGGCAAAAAATAATGCTATAACGAGTAAAGTGGAGAAACAAAAAAGGGCGCTAATAGCACCCTTAATTATCATTAAAATTCCAAGATATTTAACTAATGTGTTTGGCTGTCACTTCTAACACTTTAACTGTGTTGGTTGCGCCAATTTCACCCATTAAATCACCATGAGTTAGAACAACTTTATCACCGGCTACTAACTTTGCTTGTTTACTGACAGCGGTTAGAATTTCATCGGCTAATAAGTTGTTATCAACGGCAATCGTTTCAAATGCCATTGGGTAAACACCACGATAAATAGCAGTTGTTGTTAACGTTTTAGCATGACGTGATAATGAGAAAATCGGTAAGCCTGAGGTGATACGAGACATTAATTTACTCGTGTTACCTGATTCAGTTAACGCTACAATGGCTTTTACACCTTCTAAATGATTAGCAGCATACATTGCTGACATCGCAATAGTTTCACCCGCACAATCGAAGGTTTCATCTAAGCGGTGCTTAGAAATATTAACTGATCGATGTTTTTCAGCGCCAATACAAACATTAGACATTGCTTGTACTGTTTCTACAGGGAATGCACCTGCCGCTGTTTCAGCCGATAACATAACAGCATCAGTACCATCAAGTACGGCGTTTGCAACATCCATTACTTCTGCACGTGTTGGCATTGGCTGTGTGATCATCGTTTCCATCATTTGTGTTGCGGTAATAACAGCACGGTTTAATTGACGAGAACGGGCAATCATGTGCTTTTGTTTACCCACAAGTTCAGCATCACCAATTTCTACACCTAAATCACCACGTGCTACCATAACAACGTCAGAAGCTAGAATGATGCCATCAAGTGTTTCATCATCAGCAACCGCTTCCGCACGTTCCACTTTGGCCACAAGTTTAGCGTTACAACCAGCAGCTTCGGCTAATTGACGAGCATATTTCATATCTTCAGCATCACGTGGGAATGAAACGGCTAAAAAGTCAGTTTGAATAATAGCCGCTGTTTTAATATCAGCTTTATCTTTATCTGTTAATGCAGCAGCAGATAAACCACCACCTTTACGGTTGATGCCTTTGTTATTTGATAATGGACCACCAATAGTCACTTCAGTGAAAACAGAAGTGCCTGAACTACTTAATACTCTTAGTTGTACACGACCATCATCAAGTAATAAAATATCGCCAGCATCTACATCTTGTGGTAATTCTTTGTAATCAATGCCTACTTTTTCTTTGGTACCTTCACCTTTAGGTAAAGCAGCGTCTAATTCAAATTTATCACCAACAGCTAATTCAATTTTGCCATCTTTAAAAGTAGAAACACGAATTTTAGGTCCTTGTAAATCACCTAAAATGCCAACATAAATGCCTAATTCTTGTGAAATCTCGCGAACTAATTTAGCGCGGTTAATATGATCTTCGGCGCTGCCATGAGAAAAGTTTAAACGGACAACGTTAACGCCTGCGGCTAAGACTTTTTTAATACTTCTCTATCTTCAGTTGCTGGCCCTAGGGTAGCAACAATTTTCGTTCTTCTAAGCATCTTGTAGACCTTATAGTTTTATGGGAAGTGAGCGTTTGGTTATTATATCGGTCACCGGATCCAATGGTGAAATAAATATGGCTTATATTCAGTATTATTTACGTTCAAAACGTGAACTGATCAAGCTGTCTTTAACGCGTTTTAAATGTTCACGGAAATGTGAATCACGTCTGAGTGTAAAACCAGTGGCTAACACATCAATTAATGTTAATTGCGCTATACGTGAAGACATTGGCATGTATAAATCAGTGTCTTCTGCTATCTCCATCGATAGTACAATATTACAGATTTTAGCTAAAGGGGAATCGGCAGTGGTAATACCAATAACTGTGGCATTATTGTCTTTGGCAATTTTCGCTATTTCAACCAAAGATTTTGTTCTTCCGGTATGTGAAATAAAAATAACGACATCACCTTGACTACTATTGATTGCGCCCATACGTTGCATAAGTATGTCGTCAAAATAGACCACCGGAATATTAAAAGGAAAAAACTTGTTTTGTGCATCATGTGCAACCACCCCTGATGCGCCTAGGCCAAAGAAAGAAATTTTATTGGCTTGAATTAACAATTCGACACAACGGTTAATTAATGCAGGGTCTAAGGTTTTTTTCGCAAGCTCTAAATTAGCCATGGTAGATTCAAAGATTTTAGTCGTATATTCGGCAGTTGAATCATTTTCATCTACATGTCTGTTGACATATGGTGTTCCGTTAGCAAGACTTTGTGCTAGATGCAATTTAAAATCGGGATAGCCTTTGGTATCAAGGCGACGACAAAAGCGATTTACGGTTGGTTCACTGATATTCGCTTGTTTAGCTAGTGCAGCTATACTTGCATGAATAACGGTACTTGGAGAATCTAGAATAACTTCGGCGACTTTTCGTTCTGATTTACTAAAAGTTTCTAGTTCGTTAGCAATTTTTTCAAGGATATTCATGAACATTAACCTAAAGGTTGGTCTAAATGTAATTAATTTTCATTTTAAAAAGCTTTAACGCCTTTAAAATGAAAGTTAATTTCAAAATTAACAGTTAATATAAATCAAATTATCAAGAATTTGAAATATTTAATAGTAAATAAATTTTTTTGTGAGCTTAAGCTCTATAGATAGTATGATATTTCATAAAATCTGAGGCTTTTGTAATAAAATTACAAAAAAACCTTTACTGAAACCCAAATACCCGTTAAATTAACGCTAAATGTAATTTAGTTACATATTTAGTAAACTAGAGAAATATCTATGAATAATATTGAAAGCCAAGCTGCTAGTGAAATTGTCATCTTTGGCGCGTTAGGTGATCTATCTCGCCGTAAGTTACTTCCATCTTTATACCAATTAGATCGTGCCGGTTTAATTCATCAAGATAGCCGGATCATTTGTGTTGCTCGTCAAGAGCATACTAATGAGTCATTAATTGATGTAGTAAAAGAAAATTTTGCTAAATTTGTTCCTGAACATGAAATTGATCAAACAGCCTATGACCGTTTTTATCACGTTTAGTTTACCAACGCGTAAACTTAACTGAGGTTAGTTCTTATCAAGGATTAGCTGATGCTGTTGCCGGCGGTCATGAAATTCGAATTTATTACTTCTCAACAGCACCATCATTATTTGGTGATATTTGTGATGGTTTAAATGATGCCAAATTAATTACTGATAACGACCGCGTTGTCATGGAAAAACCAATCGGGCACTGTTTAGAGTCATCTAAAGTTATTAATGATCAAGTTTCGCGCTTTTTCAAAGAAAACCAAACTTACCGCATTGATCACTACTTAGGTAAAGAGACAGTACTTAACTTATTAGTAATGCGTTTTGCTAACTCATTATTTACCACTAACTGGGACCGTAACAGTATTGACCATGTGCAAATTACGGTTGCTGAAAGTGTTGGGGTTGAAGGCCGTTGGGGTTATTACGATGACGCCGGTCAAATGCGCGATATGGTGCAAAACCATTTATTACAAATTTTATCGTTGCTTGCCATGGAGCCACCAGCTGATTTAACCGCTGATAGCATTCGTGATGAGAAGTTAAAAGCATTAAAAGCGTTAGTACCTATTAATAGAACTAACGTGAAAGAAAAAACCGTTCGTGGTCAATACTCGGAAGGATTCTTAAATGGTGTACCTGTACCTGGTTATTTACAGGAAGAAGGCGCTAATACCAACAGTGATACTGAAAGTTTTGTGGCGATTAAAGCTGAATTTGATAACTGGCGTTGGTCTGGTGTGCCTTTTTACCTAAGAACAGGTAAACGTATGCCAGCTAAACACAGTGAAATTGTTGTTCAATTTAAAGCACAACCGCATAACATTTTTAAAGACAGCTACACCGACTTACCAGCGAATAAATTAACGATTCGTTTACAGCCGGATGAAGGTGTTGAATTGCAAATCATGAATAAAATTCCAGGCATTGCTTCACAAATGCAAATTCATGAAAACAAATTAGATTTAAGTTTCTCTGATACTTATGAAAATGAGCGTGTGATTGATGCTTATGAGCGTTTAATTTTAGAAGTGATCAACGGCAACCAAGCCTTGTTCGTTCGTCGTGATGAAGTTGAAGCCGCATGGGAATGGGCTGACGGTATTATTGATGCTTGGAAAGAGTCTAACGATAAGCCAAAACCTTATGCTGCCGGTTCCTGGGGACCAGTTTCATCTATTTCTTTAATCGCGCGTGACGACAGACAGTGGGTTGAATAATGTATCAATTAAATGAATTCGCTGACCGTTCAGCACTCGATCAAACATTGGCAGATAATGTTGCCGACATTTTAGCTGATGCTATTAAACATAAGGGTAAAGCAAGTATTGCGGTATCTGGAGGTTCAACACCAAAAGGTTTTTCTCTCTTTTATCGCAAAAAGATATTGCTTGGGATCAAGTTACTATTACCTTAGCGGATGAACGCTGGGTAGATATTACGAGTGAAGCCAGTAATACCCGTTTAGTACACGAAAACTTATTAGTTAATAAAGCTAAAAAAGCACACTTTTTTCATATCAAACAAGGTGATGAGCTTAATGCAGAAGTGTTAAGTGATTTAATTTTTGCTGCCGACAGCAAATGTTTACCTTTTGATGTCTTAATTCTTGGTATGGGTGAAGACGGTCATACTGCGTCTTTATTCCCATGTAGTGAACAAATTGATGCCTGTTTTTCAATGTCGACAGCATCTCTTTTAAAAGTAAAACCAACAACCGCACCACATGATCGTATTAGCTTTAGTTATAAAAGCTTAATTGCGAGTAAAAATATCTTTTTACATATTTGTGGTGATAACAAAAAGCCAGTTTTGGAAAAAGCCCTTGCTGGCGATAACGTTAAAGAAATGCCGATTCGCGGCTTCTTACAACATCCAACAGTAAATACCAATATATATTGGGCGGAATAATTATGAACTCACAAATACAAGCGATCACCGACCGAATTATCGAACGAAGCAAAGATACACGCTCAGCGTATTTAGCTAAAATTGATAGTGCTAAAGCAAAAACAGTACATCGTGCTAGTTTATCTTGCGGTAATTTAGCGCACGGTTTTGCCGCTTGTGGTAAAGAAGACAAATTGAAGCTTAAAGGTATCAATCATTCTGATGTAGCAATTGTTTCATCATACAATGATATGTTATCGGCTCACCAACCTTATGAAACCTATCCTGCCATTATTAAAGCGGCTGTTTCTGAAACGGGTGGCGTAGCGCAATTTGCCGGTGGTGTGCCAGCCATGTGTGACGGTGTTACACAAGGCCAACCAGGCATGGATTTAAGTTTAATGAGCCGTGATGTTATTGCTATGTCAACGGCTGTTGCTTTATCTCATAACATGTTTGATGGCGCACTAATGCTTGGTATTTGTGACAAAATTGTTCCGGGTTTATTAATTGCAAGTATGACGTTTGGTCATTTACCAACGGTTTTTGTGCCTGCTGGCCCAATGCCTTCAGGTATTCCAAATAAAGAAAAAGCACGTGTTCGCCAGCAATATGCTAAAGGTGAAGTAGGCGAAGAAGAATTACTGGCGGCTGAATCAGCTTCTTATCATAGTGCAGGTACTTGTACTTTCTTTGGTACGGCAAACTCAAATCAACTTGTTGTTGAGATCATGGGCTTGCATTTACCTGGTGCTTCATTTGTTGCGCCAAATACTGAACTTCGTACCGAGCTTACTAAAGCCGCGGCGAAGCAAGTAACACGTTTAACGCAGCAAAATGGTAACTATATGCCTGTTGGCCGCATGATTGATGAGCGTTCAGTGGTCAATGCCATTGTTGCTTTAACAGCGACTGGCGGTTCAACTAACTTAACCATGCACTTAATTGCTTTTGCTCGTGCAGC
The DNA here is from genome assembly GCA_038141035.1 of Alteromonadaceae bacterium. Classification (GTDB taxonomy): domain Bacteria; phylum Pseudomonadota; class Gammaproteobacteria; order Enterobacterales; family Alteromonadaceae; genus JALZUE01. The sequence goes on along the minus strand of JAYQHI010000044.1, from coordinate 29,032 downwards.
CGGCATAATCATTGATTTCAAGATTTTAATGATATTTCTGATGCAGTGCCGTTAATTACCCGTATTTATCCTAATGGTCATGCTGATATTAACCACTTCGAACAAGCGGGTGGTATGGCATTATTATTTAAAGAATTAATTGCCGCGGGTTTATTGCACAATGATGTTGAAACTATTTGTGGTAAAGGACTTGATGCTTATACTAAAAACCAGTATTACAAGATGGTAAATTAGTTTGGGTTGAAGCAACTGATGTTTCAGGTGATCCTGAAGTAATTGCCACCGTAGCTAAACCGTTTAAACATGATGGTGGCTTAAAAGTACTAAAAGGTAACTTAGGTCTTTCGGTTATTAAAACGTCATCACTTCGTGAAGGTGCTGCTGTTATTAAAGCGCCAGCTGTTGTTTTCGAAGATCAAAATGATTTACAAGCCGCTTTTGATGCCGGTGAGTTAGAAAAAGATTTTATTGCTGTTGTGCGTTTCCAAGGTCCTAAAGCCCGTGGTATGCCTGAACTACATAAATTAACACCACCATTAGGGGTGTTACAAGATAAAGGGTTTAAAGTTGCATTAGTAACTGATGGCCGCATGTCAGGTGCATCGGGTAAAGTACCAGCTGCTATTCACCTTTGTCCTGAAGCGTTAGATGGTGGCTTAATTGCTAAAGTACAAACAGGTGATATGTTATCGCTTGATGCCGAATCAGGTGAGTTAAGTTTACTTGTTTCAGAAGAAGAACTTGCTAAGCGTGAATTAGCGCTATTTGAACAAGCCAAACATCATGAAGGAATGGGACGTGAATTATTTGGTGCTATGCGTCGTAATTTAAGTACGTCAAATACCGGTGCCTGTTCATTATTTGATAACGAATAAGGATATTTATGACAAAATCGATAAATTTAGTGGCAGATATTGGTGGTACCAATATTCGCCTTGGTGTTGCGGATGATACCGGTGATATACGTGCATTAACTGTATTTCAATGCCGAGAATATCCAGGTTTAGCTGATGTATTGAAAAAATACATTGCTGATAATGATTTAGCGCAATACAGCATTAATGCTTGTTTAGCGATAGCCTGTCCAGTTGATAACGATCTTATTACCATGACCAATTTGCCATGGTCGTTTTCGAAATCAGCGATCAAAACTGAATTAAAGTTAAATAAGTTATTATTAATTAACGACTATACGGCTATTGCGCATTCAGTACCTTATTTAACCGATCAGCAAAAAGTACAAATTGGTCAAGGTCAACCGGTAGCAGGGCGTCCAATTTCAATTTGTGGGCCTGGTACAGGTTTAGGTGTGGCTAATGTCGTACCAAATGGTGATAGTTGGATAAGTCTTGGCGGCGAAGGTGGTCATGTCGATTTCGCTCCAATTGATGCAACTGAACAACATATTTTAAATTTCTTGTTAAAGAAATATAGTCATGTTTCCTATGAACAGTTATTATCTGGTTTAGGTATAGAACAAATATACCAAGCGTTATGCGATTATCATGGTGATACACCAGAACAATACAGTGCGAAAGATATCTCAGCTAAAGCTGTAGATAATTCTTGCCCGCGTTGTGTTGAAGCATTAGCGCAGTTTTGTAAAACCTTAGGTAGCTTTGCTGGTAATTTATCATTAAACTTAGGCAGTTTTGCCGGTGTTTATATAGCAGGCGGCATTGCACCAAGGTTTATTGAATTTATTAAAAATAGTGATTTCAGAGCTAGGTTTGAAGAAAAAGGGCGCTTAAGTGCCTTTAACCAAAACATTCCTACCTATATAATAACGGAATCACAACCAGGCATATTAGGTTCTTTAGCCTATTTACGCCAACATAATAAAGAGGAATTATCACGTGACTAAGCAATGGCAAATTATGCCAAATGAACTAATGGCAACAGGACCATTAGTACCAGTATTAGTAATTAATGATGTTGCACATGCTTTACCAATTGCAGAAGCATTATTAGCGGCAGACATCAAAGTTTTAGAAATTACCCTACGTACTGAAGCGGCTTTAGGTGCTATTGAAGTGATTGCGAAAAACTTACCAGAGGCGATTGTTGGCTCAGGTACAGTAACTAACCGTGCTTTATTACAAGCATCAGCTGATGCCGGCGCTAAGTTTGCGATCAGCCCAGGTTTAACACCAGATCTTTTACAAGCAGGTAATGAAGGTAATGTTGCTTTATTACCAGGTATTTCTACCATTTCTGAGTTGATGACGGGTCTTGATCATGGTTACGACCATTTCAAATTTTTCCCGGCAGAAGCCTCGGGCGGTCCATCAGCGTTAAAAGCGATCGGTGGTCCATTACCAGATGTACGTTTTTGTCCAACTGGTGGTATTAGCATGAACAACATCAAGAACTATTTAGCCTTACCAAATGTAATGTGTTGTGGTGGTTCTTGGTTAGTCACTAATGACATTTGTAAAAATGGTGATTGGGGACAAATTACTAAATTAGCAAAAGAAGCGTTAGCCCATATTGCTTCATAAATAATAAACTCATTATTTATGAGAAATAAAAACCAGCATGAAAATGCTGGTTTTTTTTTGCATATTTTTATAGCTGAATTATTCGGAATGGTATTTGAATTTTTAAGCTCGATTTCCAAGGCACAAAAAAGCCTGCAACAGCAGGCTTATACTATTCGTGCTAAAGAAATGCTCGCTTAGAACGTTATGGGCGGCATTAGAACAAACAAAATTTGTGAAGATATAGTTATTCTACATCCAATAAATTTTGTGCAGTTATCATGGTGTGCCCATACGTTCCCAAAGGGCGAGTTTTAAAGGCTTATAAGCAGCGTTATTGATTTTGACAAGGGAATAACCATTCTCTTCAATCAATGCCTTGCCTCTAAGCCTTTAAATTCTCGCTAAGCGATCACTTTCTTATACGGATTGGTATTATTTAGTAATCAAAAAATGCTTATTTAGCGATGAAAGCCACTAAATCTAAAACTTTGTTTGAATAACCAATTTCGTTATCGTACCAAGAAACAACTTTAACAAACTTGTCGTTTAATGAGATACCCGCATCAGCATCAAATACCGAAGTACAAGTTTCACCAATGAAATCATTAGAAACAACAGCATCTTCAGTGTAACCTAAAATACCTTTTAATTGACCTTCAGAAGCTTCTTTCATTGCCGCACAAATTTCTTCATAAGTTGCAGCTGATTTTAAGTTAACAGTTAAATCAACAACTGAAACATCAGGAGTAGGTACGCGGAATGCCATACCGGTTAATTTACCGTTTAACTCAGGAATTACTATAGCGACGACTTTGGCAGCACCAGTAGATGATGGAATGATGTTTTGACCAGCACCACGACCACCGCGCCAATCTTTAACAGAAGGAGCGTCAACTGTTTTTTGAGTCGCTGTAGTAGCAAGAACAGTCGTCATTAAGCCACTTTCAATGCCCCACTTGTCGTTTAATACTTTTGCAAGAGGTGCTAAACAGTTAGTTGTACAAGAAGCGTTAGAAACGATGTCTTGACCAGCATAGCTGCCTAAGTTTACACCACATACAAACATTGGCGTGTCATCTTTAGAAGGAGCAGACATTACAACTTTCTTAGCGCCAGCTTCGATATGTTTACGAGCAGTTTCATCTGTTAAGAATAAACCTGTTGATTCAACAACAACGTCAGTGCCAATAGCATCCCATTTTAAATCAGCAGGGTTACGCTCAGCAGTAATACGAACAGTTTTACCGTTAACAATCAGGTTACCACCTTCAACTTCAACAGTACCGTTAAAACGACCGTGTGTTGAATCATATTTTAACATGTAAGCCATGTATTCAACGTCGATTAAGTCGTTAATACCAACAACTTCAATATCATCACGCTCAACAGAAGCTCTAAATACAAAACGACCAATACGGCCAAAACCGTTAATACCAACTTTAATTGTCATAGCTAAAATACCTATTAAAAACTTAATTAAAAAATAATGTAGTAAAATTACACCAAATAGTGAAAAATTTATACAAAAAACTGAATAAACCCACTATTCACAGATTTATAATGCTTTTTGTATGTATGTTTACATAATACTAAAGTTTTATACGTATTACTTCATTTTTATTCAAATTTGTTAATGATGTTTACACTGATATATTGCGGAGTTTTTGTGCTATAAAGTAAAATATTGAATAAATTTAAGTAATTAAAGTTAAAAGATAAGATTTAATATGACAGAAAATGATTATAAAAATAAACTTTCCGAAGATGCTTATAAAGTTTGTCGGTTAGCTGCAACAGAAAGACCGTTTACCGGTATATATAATGACCATTGGCAGGAAGGCACTTATTGTTGTGCCTGTTGCGAACAACCTCTATATCTTTCTAGCACTAAATTTAATGCCGGTTGTGGTTGGCCAAGCTTTTATCAAGAAGTTGAAGGGGCGGTTAAATCGAAACCCGATCTTAGTCATGGTATGAATCGCATTGAAATTTTATGTGCTAACTGTGATAGCCATTTAGGCCATGTTTTTGATGATGGCCCACAGCCAACGGGCAAACGCCATTGTGTTAACTCGCTTAGTTTATTGTTTAAAGAGAATTAAACTTTGTAAGGTGATGACTAGGCGCTGCGTTGTTGTGCTTGAGCGCGGGCATGTTAGCGACTACAATGTCGCACTTTTTATTTTATTAGGTTATTAAAATGAGCGATAACAAATCGTTACCAGCTTTACCTGATCGTCTTTCAGGTAACCCACGTAGTCCATTCTATGTTGAAGAAATTTTTGAACACAATATTGGCATTTTATTGAATGGTAAAGAGCGCAATGATGTTGAAGAATACTGTATTAGTGAAGGTTGGGTAAAAATACCAGCACCAAAAGCGTTAGATCGTCGTGGCCAACCACTACTGATCAAATTAAAAGGTAAGGTTGAAGCTTTTATCTGTAAACAACTAACGTTAGCGTATTTTTGAAGTAAAACGTTTTGTTTATAAGGAATATAAAGAAACAGTTTGTTTTATATGATTTAAATTTACCGATCATTAGCAATAAACTGTATTCTTTAAAAATAACCGCAGGAAATAATGTCACAACTTCAACAACAAACATCAGGCATTAACACGCGTAAAGTTCATAAAATTATAGGTTTAGTACTTATTTTTCCCATGTTTGCTTGGGCATTAACAGGCATGATCTTTTTTATCAAACCTGGCTATCAAGCGGCATATGGGCAATTAAAGGTAAAAACATATCCATTAACCAAGTCCTTTGTTTTGCCTGCTAATAAAACATGGCAAGAAGTTAAGTTAGTTAAAACAATTTTAGGTGAACATTTATTAGTTAAATCTGCCATTCAAAGCGAGCATTTACATGCTGGCACATTGACAACATTCACTCCTCCTAACGCAGCAGAATATCGTTTATTAGTAGAAGATGCGGTGTCTGATAACAAACAACGTTACGGCGATATAATTCGTATTGATAATTTAACCGCATTCACAAGTACTAGTGTTGATATAACGTTAGACTGGCAAAAATTTAACCCTGCGGCAAACAGGGCAAGATACAAAGCTTATTAACCTTATTTATAAAATTCATTATTTACAATGGACACCCATTAAGTGGGTTAACCAAGTATTAGGCATGGTTGGGTTATTGTTAATTATCGCATTAACCGTTTTGGGGATTCGAGTTTATTTAATGAATAAACCGAAGAGTTAAAGTGAATAACTCAACTTAAGCCTAGTTAATCAAACTTTATTGCTCGGCGCTTACCACGCGAAGCTGGCGCCGGCTGGTTACTAGGCGGATTGTTGGAGTTTTTGTTTACATGCTTGTGTTGCTTGGTTGATTTGTTTTTTGCGTTATTACCAGCGTGTTTGGTTTGTGGTGTAACTTTTTTGTTTGGGTCTTTTGGTGTTCTTGGTGCCGGCATGACAGGTTCGGCATGGCAGATCATTTCAATAATATCGCCATTAAATTCGATAATATCACCAGAGAATACCTTTTTACGTTTTTGGCTTTCAACTTCACCATTTAATAAAACATAACCTTGACTGATCACAACTTTTGCTTCACCGCCACCACTGACTAAATTGGCAATCTTTAGTAATTTATACAGCTCAATGGGTTGCTGCTCTAACTCAACTTGGTAATGATCAGACATATAACGGTACTTGATAAAATTTTCGCTATTATCCTACATCTTATGACTGAATTGTAGTTTAAAGATATTTGTTTATTGGAATAGGTGACAGGCTTTGTTAATCCCCGTTAAAATAGGCGTTTATCTCGTTAAATAAGTGCTATTTTGACTTCACCGAAAATTTTTATAATTGGTTTACCGCGTACAGCCACCACCAGTTTATCTGTGGCGATGTTAGAGCTTGGCTTTACTGTTGCGCATACCGCCTATACCCATAAAGCTTTTAGTGATGCGCAGGTAATGGCCGATACACCCATTTATTGTGACTATCAAATACTTGATAAACGTTACCCCAACAGTTTGTTTATTTATTTATCGCGTGATTTACCACAGTGGTTACCGTCGATAAAACAATTACTCAATCGTATGTCGGTTAACTTGTTGCGTGACGATGGCGGCTTTAATCCTTCAATTAAACGTTGTTTTACCCATATATTTTCTCCGTTTACTGAGCAAAATATTAATGATGATGCGTTTTTAACCACGTGTTATTTAAAGCATCAACAGCAAGTGTTTGACTATTTTGCTAACCGTTCACAAGATTTATTTTTGCTCAACCTTAGCGAGCAGGGCAGTTATCAAGGTTTGATTGAGTTTTTAACGCTGCAGCTTGACGAGCTACCCAATGAATTTAAGCAAGTTGCCAAACAGGGTCACTTTCCACAATTAAATACTGGCGCTAAGGTAACGGCATGGAAAGAAATTAAACATCCCCGTAAGATTGAGTCGACCAATAAAGGACGGGTTGAGTTGAAATAATATTTTTAACCTTGTTCGATAGCATGATAACGTTAACCGACATCATAATGAAGCAAGCTTGTCTGTTTAAATTTGGCTTATTTAACAAGAACACTTTTGATCGGTTACTTGCCTGTGTAAAATAACCGACATTATTTTCCATTCTTTGATTGATAAAGCATTTAGACCCTATGTTCGATTTAAAATACGATACGCCATTCTCTTGGACCGAAGCTGTGCTAGCTGACTTTGATACCTTTTTACAAGATCACGCTTCAGCGGAAAAAAAGCGTCAGGTATGGCGGTGTCTATGATATCCCATTACCCTGATCGCACACGTTTAGTTCGTGCCATGGCCGATCTTGCCATTGAAGAACTTATTCATTTCAAAGAGGTGATTAAAATTATTCAAAAGCGTGGTTCACAACTTGGTGATGATGTAAAAGATACCTATGTGAAAGATTTACGTAAATTGTTTCGTCACGGCCAAGCGGAATTCTTTTTAGATCGCTTAATTGTTGGCGGCGTTATTGAAGCGCGTGGTTATGAACGTTTTTCGTTAGTAGCTCAAGCGTTACCAGAAGGACCAGAAAAAGCTTTTTACAGTGAAATTGCGGCTTCAGAAAAAACACATAAAAACTTATTTATTGAGCTAGCTTATGAATATTTTGATAAAGCAGAAGTTGATGCGCGTTTAGAAGAAATATTAATTGCAGAAGCTGAAATTTGTCAGAAATTACCTTTTAGAGCGGCATTACATTAATAACGATAGAGCGATAGCTAAAGGGTAAACGACATTAAGTGAGTAACACTATCAGCAAATCTTTGAGTAAATATTTAGCTAACTATAGTGAAATTGAAATTTCACAGTTGGCTAACTTTCCAAAAGAGCATAAATTTCAACATGCTTTGGTTATTCCTGCTTATCAAGAGTCAGCTGATTTTATCAATAACTTTTGTCAAAGTGCGTTAGTTAAACAAAACGTGTTGGTGGTTGTGGTGTTAAACCAACCAGATTGTGATGATAACATTCAGCCGCAACAAGTTTTATATCAGCAATTGCAACAATTTGGCAAAACAAGGGAGATAAGCGCAGAGCTTACCTTCATCGCACTAAGTCATTCAAATAGTGCCTTGTTAGTGGTCAACCGATACCAGCGCCCGATACCAGCAAAACAAGGTGTTGGCTTAGCGCGCAAAATTGGTTTTGATCTTGTTTGCCAGCTGATTGCAACTGACATTGTTAAGAGTTCATTTATTGCATCAACAGATGCGGATGCCTGCTTACCCGATAATTATTTCACCGTACAACAAATATTATCAGCGAATAAACACAGTGCCGGTTGTTATAATTTTGTCCATTATTGTGCCGATAAAACCATTCATCAAGCCACTCAAACCTATGAAACAGCCTTAAGATATTATGTTGCAGGTTTAACCTATGCTAAATCAGCTTATGCCTTTTTTACTATCGGTAGTATCTTGATTTTTAATGTAAATGCTTATGCTAATGTGCGCGGTTTTCCTAAAAAAAGCGCCGGTGAAGATTTTTATTTATTAAATAAATTAGCCAAAATTGGTGAGGTTGCTTTACTGACCGACAGTACCATTACATTGCAAGCACGGTTATCTGATCGTGTTCCTTTTGGCACTGGCCCTGCGGTACAAAAAATTCTCAATCAAAACGCACAAGCCTTGCCATATTGTTATTATCATCCGGCTGTTTTTGATGAACTTAAAATGGTGAATAAAGCGATTGTTTTATTAGCTGAGCGGTTAGCTCAATGTTCAGTGAATGATAAATTGGCTGGCGTTGATACTTGGTTAGCTTCATTATCATCCGTTAGCCAACAAGCGTTGAAAAACATTGGCTTTGACAGTTTTATTAGCAAGCATTTAACCGACAGTACGACACAATTTAATAAACAGTGGTTAGTGTGGTTTGATGCCTTTAAAACCCTAAAGTTTATTCATGCGCTGCGTGAATTAGCCTATTCGGATCTGCCTTTAATAGATGCTTTACGCATCAAATCTTTCTAGGTATTCACGCCTTTTTTACTAATATTTGACTTCAGCTTGGCATATTTAAGTTTTCTTAAGATTCAGTTAAGTTTTATCATCTACTATTTGATATAACAGTTAAGTACCTTAAACATCACCGTATTATTTGGATCTTATAAATATGATGAAAAGACAAAATCGCTTTTATCAATCGTTTGCTGCCGTTGTTTTACTAACGGTAAGTTTATTCTGCACGGTTAGTCGTGCGGCTGAGGTTTCGGCAAATAGTGTTGTTAAAAACTTTGAGCAGCAATTGAAAACTTATCAAGGACAAGTGGTTTATATCGATTTTTGGGCATCATGGTGTATTCCATGTCGCCAATCATTCCCTTGGATGAATGCGATGCAAACAAAGTATCAAGCACAAGGTTTTAAAGTGGTTACCATTAACTTAGATAGTGATAAAAATAATGCCGATGACTTTTGAAACAATATTCAGCGCAATTTGAGGTGGTTTACGATCCCAAAGGTAAGTTAGCGAAAAAGTTTAAATTAAAAGGTATGCCGAACAGTTTTATGGTTAATAGGGCTGGTAAAATTGTCAGTGCCCATGTTGGTTTTAATGATGTAAAAAGTAAGGGTTACGAACAAGAGATTTTAACTTTGCTTGCGGAGAAATAGTCAGATGTTAATAAATTTTGGTGTGAAAGATTCACTTAAACCTATGTTGTTATTGGTGGGTGTCAGTATATTAAGTGCTTGTTCGTCACTAGGTGTTGAACCGTGGGAACGAGAATTATTAGCCAAAGACGCGATGGCATTAACGAGCTCACCCATTGATGCGGCGTTAGATGATCATATTTATTTTTCAAAAGAAGCCACTAGCGGTGGTAGAAGTTTTGGTGGTGGAGGTTGCGGATGCAATTAATTAACAGAACTAAATCAGCTAAAGCTGATCCTAAGCTTAAGCCTGCGAATAAAAATTTAAAAGCCTTATTAACCACAGCAACTTGTGCCTTATTGGGAAGCCAAGCTGTACAAGCTGAAAATGTGAAAGAAGATGCTTGGCAGTTTGATACCGCCTTAATGTACTACGGCGAAACCGATCGAGTAACGGCAGCGGAAGCTATCTTCGCGGCGAAAAAACCTTTAAAAATGACGAGCAACTTAATTTAAAATTAACCATAGATGCTTTAACCGGTGCTTCAGCCAATGGCGCTATTGCCCAACCCACCATTGAAACCTATACCCGACCTTCAGGTAAAGGCCAATATGACGTTGCCGCGAATGAAACACCATTAGATGATACCTTTAGAGACACCCGTGTACAGTTTACAGGGCAGTGGACTCAACCGTTAGCTGAAAACTATACCCTTAGCGCAGGTGGTAATTTATCGAAAGAATATGATTATTTGTCTTTATCTGTCAATGCTAATTTAGCGCGTGATTTCAATCAAAAAATACCACAGTATCAGCAGGTTTTGCTTTTTCACAAGATACCATTACACCTGAAGGCGGTATTCCCGATGGCTTGAGTACCGTGGTTAATCAGATCCTTAATCCTGATGATGCTTGTACCAATAAATGTACCAATGATGATAACAAAACCATTGTTGATTTATTATTTGGTGACGCAGGTGATCAATAAACGCATGATCACTCGGTTTAACTACAGCTACCGCAAGCTGATGGTTATATGACAGATCCCTTTAAAATGGTCAGCCTAGTTAATGAGCGCGGTATAACCCAAAGTAATATTTATGAAAGCCGACCAGATTCACGTGCTAAACATGCGTTTTATGGGCCAGGCAAAATATCACTTTGATAATTCTGTTGTTGACGCATCATATCGATATATGACCGATGACTGGGAAATTGATTCGCACACGGTCGATACACGTTTACGTTACTTTTTAGCCGATGGTAGTTATTTAGGAGCCTCACTTTCGTTATTACACACAAACGGCGGCGCAGTTTTATCAAACATATTTAATGGCAGATCAAGCTATTCCTGAATTTGTCAGTGCTGATTACCGTATTGGTGAAATGGACGCTTATACCGTTGGCTTAAAATATGGTTTTAAAATGAATCAAGGTAATGATGTTGCGTTACGTTTAGAGTATTACAAGCAAACGCCAAAAAGTTCCGGACAAGAAGCCTTTGGTGACTTACAAGGTATTGACTTATTTGAAGAACTTGATGCGATTATTCTGCAAGTCAGCTATTCTTTTTAATAAGTCAATTCGCAAATAGGTTTAACCTTTGTCTTTTGTTACACCCCAACGCCAGGTGCATTGTAAAACAAATGCAGTTGGCTTTACGCTATCTTTTTTTGCCATGGCGAGCCCATGTGAAGTATTGATCGAGTGTGATGATGAATATTTAGCCAAACATATTGGTGATATTGTTGCTAATGAAGCATGGCGCATTCAAGATAAATACTCTCGATATGATGCAAACAGTGTTTGTGCACGCTTAAACAAACAAGCCGGGCACGTTTGTGATATTGACCAAGAAACTTATGACTTGTTAGCGTTTGCGGACAAGTGTTACCAAATGAGTGATGGTTTATTCGATATTACTTCGGGTGTTCTGCGAAAGGCTTGGCAATTTGACGGTAGTGATAATGTGCCATTAGCAAGTGATATTGCCAAATTAATGCCGCTTATGGGCTGGCAGCATGTCGAGCTTAGCCATAACTCAATAAAAAGCCAGTTCCGTATGGCGAAGGGTATGGAGATTGACCTTGGTGGCTTAGGCAAAGAATATGCAGTTGATCGCGCCTTGCAATTAGCCATGTTAGCCTGTGACTGCCCAATGTTAATTAATTTTGGTGGTGATCTTGCCGTTTCTAAAGGTAAAAACCAACCAACAAGCATGGCAAGTAGGCATAGAGCATCCTAGTTTTTCTACTGATAAAACCGTTATTGTGTCAATTAAATCGGGCGCCATTGCAACTAGTGGTGACGCTAATCGTTTTTTTAAAAAATGGCCAACGTTATTCACATATTTTGAATGTTAAAACCGGCTGGCCAGTAGAAAATCCACCAAATGCAATTACGGTGGCGGCACCACAATGTATTCAAGCAGGATTTTTAGCAACGTTAGCTTTATTGCAAGGTGAAAATGCCGAGCAATTTCTTGCGCAGCAAGAAATAAAACATTGGTCTATTCGTTGATGTTATTTAGTTTGATTAGCTTAAGTGGAAAATTAATAAAAATTGAACAAAACGTTAAGGCAAGTTTATGCGTATTTTGTTAGTTGAAGACGATCACCCATTAGCTCAGGGCTTAAAAAAGCGCTTCACCATGAGGGCTTTGCGGTTGACTGGTTAGATAAAGGGCAACAAGCCATTAATGCCTTAGCTGCGTTAGATGCTGAAGTGATGATCCTTGACTTAGGCTTGCCAGATATCGATGGGCTTGAGGTATTAAAAGCAATTAAAAAGAAACAACCAAGCTTGCCAGTTCTCATTTTAACCGCCCGTGATAGCATCGACGATAAAATATCAGGCTTAGACCTTGGCGCGGATGACTACCTTGTTAAACCTTTTGCTATGCCTGAATTATTTGCTCGTTTACGAGTATTTGAACGCCGCCTTGGTACAGCAACTAGCTCAACCATCAGTATTGCTTCAGTGACCATTGATACACAAGCGCATAGTGTTTTGGTGAATGGTGAAAACTTAGCGGTATCACGTAAAGAATATATGGTGTTAAAAATTATGATGGAAAATGCCGGTAGAATTCAGTCGCGCGCACAATTAGAAAACAAACTGTATGAGTGGGGCGAAGAAGTTGCCAGTAATGCCATTGAAGTACACATTCATCATTTACGTAAACAATTACCTGACGGCTTTATTAAAACCGTTCGAGGTGTTGGTTATATCGTGAGTAAAACGTGATTTCAATTCGCCGTTATTTAATTTTAGTGATTATTTCACTGATTGTTTTAGTGACCTTTAGTGCCGCGATTCATGGTTATCGGCAAAGTATGCACAGTGCTGAGCAGGTATTTGATCACCAATTAGAGCAGATCAGTGAGTTACTCACTTACCTTAATAGCAAAGAGCCAACAAACAATGTCATTAGCTTACCTAATACCGAACAAGGTGCATTAGTATTTCAGATCTGGCAGCAAGAGGCATTAATACTGCGCTCTAATAATGCACCGATTTTACCGCTAACTAAATGGCTTGCGGGCTTTAGTGATGTTAATTTTAATGGTCAACGTTGGCGAGTCTTAAATAAACAGCTTGATGAACAATGGCTGATGGTTGCTCAACCCTTGTCTGCACGAGTATTGTTAGCAGAGCAAATGATTTTGTCGGCGATGACGCCACTGATTTGGATGGTGCCATTTTTGGCATTAGTCATTTTTTTGATTATTGGAAATGGTTTAAAGCCACTAGTTAAGTTAAAACAAGCATTAGAAATAAAAAAAATTGATGATTTGAATCAAATTCAGTTAGCCCAAGTACCGGCCGAAATTAGCCCGATTATTGAAACTTTAAATCAACTGTTTTGTTTATTGTCGGCATCACTTGAGCGTGAACGGAGTTTTGCCAGTGATGTTGCTCATGAATTAAGAACACCGATCAGTGTGTTACAAGTAAATTTACATAATATTCAATCAGCACTGTTAGCGGCTCAATATCTTAAAAATTCAGCAATCAATAACGAGTTAATTGACGATATCAGTGAAGTCTCCAAGGGGACTGAACGTTTAGCGCATGTCGTTGAGCAAATTTTAAAACTAAATAAAGTAACCCCTGCGCTTTACCGAAAAAGTTTTTCCGTAGAAAATATTGAGGGAGTCATTCAGCAGGTGATCTCTGATTTATACCCTCAAATAGCTGATAAAACGCAGCAAATTGTTTTCACCGGCCAAGCTGTTAATTGCTTGCTGGATAAAGCGTCTATGATTATCTTACTGCAAAACATCCTCAGTAATGCGATAAAATACACGCCAAATAAAGGCGCTATCGAAATAAGTAATACATGTGTTGATAACCAGCTTATTATAACTTGTGATGATTCAGGAAGAGGAATTCCTGACGATCAAATAGGGCAAGTGTTTTCCCGTTTTTATCGTTTACCACGAGATGTGCAATCGAATGAAGGTGGCAGTGGTTTAGGCTTAGCGATAGTTAAAAATATTGTCGATTTACATGAAGGAGAATTGAATTGGCTCGGTCAAAGTTAGGTGGCTTAAAAATCATTATTAGGTTGCCGTTAAAACTCAAGTTGGATGATAAAAACACGGTTAGTCGTCATTCCTTTGATAACGCGTAATTAATTCTGTGGCATTATTGTAGAATATACATAAAAAATGAAGATGTTTAATTGGCAAATAAAAAAATTTAACCTATTGATAAAAAAAGTATTGTGTATAATGCTGTGCTTTTTTTCGCTTTATACTTTTGCTAAAACAGCAGAATACCACTTGGTACTAGAACAACATTTATTTTATCCCGCTGAAATTACGATACCCGCAGGTAAAAAAGTAAAACTGGTCATTTTTAACAAAGATAATAGCCCTGAAGAGTTTGACAGCTTTGAATTGAATCGTGAAAAAGTCTTATTTCCAAAGCGCAAAACGGTTATTTTTATTGGCCCATTAACGCCAGGGGAATATCAATTTTTTGGTGAATTTAATCCTCATTTAGCCATTGGTAAAGTGATTGTTAAGGAGCATAAAGATGCTCATTAATACGTTAATTTTATGGTTGAAAGATTTAACTCCTGTGTTTATTGCCGCCGCTCTATTACTCAGTTTAGCCAGTGCTAATTTAAAACAACCAAGTCTGAGCAAGATTAAAACAAGCGAATTTATCGCCAGTTTATTGTGTGGTATTTTATTGGCGTTTGTACTGGTGGCATTCATGCCAAGCCTGAGTGTGCTTTATAATGGCACCGGGGCAGAGTTATTAACCAGTGGCTTTTATCTGCTTATTTACCTGCTATTTATTGCTTATATCCATAGCGCCAAGAAAGGGGCGTTATATTTAATATTAACTTTACTGCTTGCCATTAAACTGATGGGCTTTATTACTTATATCTCTCTATTTAACGTAAGTTCTAGCACAATAACTGTTTCATTATTTAACGTTAAATTTTATGGTTTATTTTTAGGTGTGGGTATTAGTGTGAGTTTTGCGACGTTATTGTTTTTTATGGTTGAAAAAATAAAAGCGTTATTCAGTGTCAACGTCATTGTTTATCTCGCCTTAATATTTTTTGTTGGGCAATTAAGCGGTATTACCTCATTGTTAATTCAGGTTGATTTCATCAGTGACTCACAACCAGTGTGGGATAGTAGCGAGCTTATTCGTGATAATTCAGAATACGGGGTTTTGTTAAACAGCTTGTTTGGTTACGAAGCAACTCCGTCATTTAGTTTTCTTGGTGTATATATCAGTGCCTTGATTATGCCATTCGTCTTTTTTTATTACTCAAACAACACCTTATTATTAGGGAGACATTCACATGAGTAAGTCTTTGATAGCTTATAAAGCTAGCCCTTTAAGCCGTTTTAACTTTATCGCGTTTGTTGCATGGTTATTCATGTTTTGCTTGATAAGTATGCCGGTAAAAGCAGATGGTTTAGTGGTTGATAAAGTGTATCACCCGTTAGTTTTACCATTTGAAAAAGAGATCGAGTGGCGTTTAATGTCTAGCCAAACTGATGATGTTAATCGTTTAGGTCAGCGGCTGGGTTATGGTCATGGGGTTAGTGAAAAAGTGGCTATTGCGGGTTATATAGTTGCTGAACGTGACTTAGAAACGAATAACTTTGAACTACAATCCTTTGAAATTGAAACCCGTATTATGTTAACCGAGCAAGGTGAAAAATGGGCGGATTGGGGCTTAGTGCTTGAACTAGAAAATCAAAACAAAAAAATGATTGGGAAGCCGCGGTAGGTTTAGTTTTTGAAAAAGAATTTAAAAAAACAAGTTTAACCTTAAATAGTTTTCTTATTTATGAATGGGGCGATAACTTGGAGGAAGAATTTGAGTTTGAATTTAGAGCGCAATATCGCTATCGCTGGCTACCTGAATTTCAGCCGTCTATTGAACTCTATAGCGGTGAAGACTTCCTTGGCCTAGGTCCTAGTTTTATGGGGTTCACCGTATTCAAGGGCAAGAACAAATAAAGTGGGAGCTTGGCTTTATCACGGAAGTACACCATACCGGTAAAGATCACACTTTAAGAATGGCGGTTGAATACGAATTCTAATTAGATAAAAAGTTAATAAATAAAGGTAAGTTATGTCGCATTGGTTATTTAAGTCAGAGCCTGACAGTTTTAGTATTGACGATTTGATGGCATGTCCTGAGCAAACCGAACCTTGGGACGGTATTCGCAATTACCAAGCACGTAATTTTTTACGTGATCAGGTAAAACTTGGCGATCAACTATTTTTTTATCATTCTAGTTGTAAACAAGTGGGTATTGTTGGTGTGGCAACCGTGGTGAAAGAAGCTTATCCTGATCCAAGCCAATTTAATCCTGACTCTAAATATTTTGATCCTAAGTCATCACCTGATAATCCGCGTTGGGTGATGGTTGATGTGCGTTTTCAAGAAAAATTTGAGCATATCTTAACGTTACAAAGCATTAAAGCTAACCCGCAGATAACTGAGATAGGTTTAGTAAAAAAGGCCATCGTTTGTCTATTATGCCAGTATCGGATACTGAATGGGCTCAGCTATACCAGATGGTAAAAAGTCAGATGGTAAAAAAAGTTAAAAAATAGCCGGTTAAAACCAGCTATTTTTGATTGTTAACGTGAAAAGCTCAACAGGCTTTAGTCATCACTAATAAACACACGGCCAGTGGTTAATGTAATTAATAAATCTTGCCATTCACTTACATCCCAATTTGCTCTTTAACAAGCCTTATTTACTGATTTCTGAAATTCAATAGATTGCAGTTTATGGTTTACATTTAAGTTTTAGTTTTTTTAGGGAATGCTTCTGGCGGTAAATATTTACTGGTAATCAGACAGACATCAGTAACAGAGGGTAACTGAGTATGGTTGTTATTAGTGCTTTATTAAACGTAGTATTTTCCGTTGAACTCGATTAATAATGAATAGACAAGAAATTGTGAAAATTGATACCCCTAAAGAATAGAATACACATGCCTATTACGGAAAGAAGTGGTTGCAAGCTGAAATAATTATGATCAACTTTATACTTAAAACCTCAGCAAGAACAGATGTTTAACATATTGATTATTTTAATCTAATCGCGTAATTTACTAGGCTTAATATGACATGGAGGTTAGCATGAAGCTCAGTGAATTTCTGTTAATTAGCTTATCTAACTTTGCTTTAGAATGTATTTTCCTTCATAGAATATGACACGCTCATCGATTAAACTTTGTTACTACAATTATTAGTCAAGTATCAAGCCAATAGTATTTTATATTATGGTACTGAAGCCGTTGAACGTGTTAATGAAAAAGATAAAATAAAGATATTTGAATGTATTGCTGTTTTAAATTGAAATCGGCCATTTTATTGGCTATTAAAATAGTAATTTGAGGATGAAAAGGAAAATGAATGAAATATTATGTTGCGTTACCACTATTATTGTTAACCAGTTGTGCCACAACCAATTACGACCCATTCTTAGATGAGAAAATCGTTAACAATCAAGTGTGTCAATCAAGCTTAAAAACATTAGTGGAAAATGATGCCTTTTTAGAAGTGAAAACATTGATCGATAGAGAGTGTAATAACCTTGTGGTAAGAGGCTGGGTTAAAGGCAAAATTGATAATGCTTTTGATAAACGCTGTAAAGCATCATTTCAATATTTGGTTCAACGTCCAGCCTTGCAAGAGTGGCTAAACAATTTATTAAAAATGAATGTTATCCTGAAAACCCTAATAAGTTTTATTGGAAATCAACAAAAAATGTAGAGTAGAAAGCGAGTAACATTACTGCTTTTTTCTTTTCGATTGAGCATAGCCAATTAATGATGGGATCATGGCAATAATCAGCGAAGCTGCCATAACCGTGGCAATTAAATATAAGCTGTTTAACGACCAAATATTAGTACTAATATGTAAGCCAAATTGGTTGGCTAAATAATCATCAAACATGAATAAAGTGCCGGTAAGCAGGCCGGCGCCCAAGACAATACTTGTTAAAGTGATAAATAAAGCTTCTAATTGTACCAATAAAAATAAAAAGGTCGGTGAAGCGCCAATCATACGTAATAATTGAATTTCTTTGCTGCGCTCTCTAATCGATGATAACAACATAGCACTTACCCCTAAACAAGCAGCAACTAGTACCAATAACGACACCAATAATAAGGTGTTTTCTAATATTGTCATCATTTGCCAAAGTTCAGATAGGGCAATACCAGGTAAAATAGCCATTAATGGCTCTGGTGAGTATTGATTAATTTCACGCTGCAACTTAAATGTTAGTACTTTAGATTTTAGTCCTAACATAAAAGCGGTAATGCTTTTTGGGGTTAGGTTAGCAAGTTCTGTTTGCTCAGTATTTTCTTGCAGGCTATGTTGGTGGTTATGTTCATGCTGATGAGCATTGCTATGTTTTTGATGGCTTTGCCAATCCATGTGCATCGCTTCAATACCTTGTAAACTAACATGCAGGGTATTATCTACAGGTGTTCCCGTTGGCGCTAAAATACCAACAACTGTAAAGGGGGTTTGCTCGTGCAGTGCAAAACTTGTTTTAGCAATCCCGTGGGCAAGTACCAGGTTATCACCTAGTTGATAACCGAGTTTGTTAGCAACATGAGCGCCTAATACCACATCAAATACTTGGCTAAAAACTTTGCCTTGCTCAAAACTTAAACTGTGCTGCTTACCGTAGTTAAAATAGGTAAAATAATCTTGGTTAGTGCCAAGCACTCTAAAACCTTTGTGGGAGTCGCCTAGCGATAATGGAACAGCCCATTTTACTTTAGGATTTGTCTCAATATCTTTAAACGATTGCCAACGCATATTATTGGTTGGGCTGCCAATTTTAAAAACAGAATAAAGTAATAAGTTTAAACTGCCGGTTCTTGCACCGCCAATTAAATCAATACCAGAAACTGTATTAGCAAAACTTTCTTTACTTTGATGACGAATATGCTCAACACCTAATAAAACAAAAATGCTTACCGTCATCGCCATAATAGATAACATGATAGAGCCTTTACGATCACCTAGGCTTTTAAGTGCAAGTTTAGTTAACACAGGACGTTGGCTCCAATTGGTTGATCTCGTTTAATGATTCTACTCGGCTAAAGTAGTGAGATAACGACATATCATGGCTAACAAATAATAATGTGATCTTGTGCTGTTTAACTATCGACATCAATAAGCTCATAAAGTTATCACGGTTTGCTTGATCAAGAGATGATGTTGGCTCGTCGGCAATCAGTATCTGGGGTTTATTAATGAGAGCACGAGCGATAGCTATTCGTTGCTGTTGGCCAATACTTAAATTGCGTACCGGTTTATTCCAATCTTGCTCTGGAAAATTTAATGTCGTTAATAAGGTTTGAATATCGTTATCAAGAGAACGGTTTGATTTAGCAAAGTAACTGGCTAAGCGAATATTATCGATAGCATCTAGGTAAGGAATTAAATTAAATTGTTGAAAAACATAACCAATATGATTAGCTCTAAATTTATCTCGTTGGCGCGGGCTCATGTTATTCAATGCTTGCCCTAAAACAGTCACCTTGCCTTGTGTGGCGCTAAGTACACCACTTAACAAACCTAATAATGTCGATTTACCACCACCGGATGGCCCATAAATAAAGGCATCTTCACCTTCACCTAATGACCAAGCAGGGATATTTAAAATAGGTACATTGGCTTGTTCAGGATAGTTAAAACAAACATTCGATAGGTTAATTGCCATGGTTTACTGCATTTCCAATGTTAATAGTTCAGGTTATACAAATTGGTATTAAATATGATCAACAAACGGTTTAATAGCTAAATGATACAATGTATCATTTAGCTATTAAACTTCTTTTTAAATCTTAATGTTATGAGTAAATTAAGTCTTGCCAGTATTTTCTTTTTGTTGCTGTTAGGGTGTGAAAAAGCACCAGATCAGCAAAGAATTAATGAACAAATTAGCAAAGCAGCTAATAAAGTAGAAGATCCCACAATTGAAAGCCAACCGCAAAAACTGTTACCAGCTTCGGCTTTTATGAGTGCTGAGTGGCTAGATTTAATTCCGGAAGACGACTTAGAAGTTTTGCTAAATCCACCAGCGTATCTTGATGAAATACCTGAAAATTCAGCGGAAGATCAATTAGATAATACGGGAAATAATAATGTTATTAATGCGAAACCTACCAGAGCAGAAGGTGATGCAGAAGCTGAACGTTATCAACAGGCATTAGCATCTACCCGTGTTATTTCTGCCGTTAACAATGTGCCTATTCGTATTCCTGCTTTTATTGTTCCGCTTGAGTTTGATGATGAACAGCGGGTGACTCAATTTTTTATGGTGCCTTTTTTTGGCGCTTGTATTCATTTACCGCCACCACTACCTAACCAAACCATTTTTGTTAATTATCCGCAAGGGTTCAAACTTGATGATTTAACTGAGGCTTATTGGGTGTCTGGTATTATAAAAACATCTAAAGTTGAAAATGATCTGGCAACGGCAGCCTATACCATGGAAGTACATCACCTTGAACTGTATACGGAAGAATAAAAACAACGCGTCGAGTATGCTTACTTTGGCTTGAGCAATTTTCTTTAAATACCAGAATGTTTGACCTTGGTTAGCGTATACATGCTAATAATTGTGCTTCAATTAGGTCCGCTAGGTTGTTATCTGTATTTTTATCGAAATTAAATGTGATAACTTCAATAAAACTTTCTTGGTTATTTGCTTGGGCTTTTGTTTTTTCAGGCGTTGGTGGGGCTTTGGTTAAGTCTTCATTAGTTACGTTATATCTAAATCGACCGTGATTGGTGTTACAACTTGCTTTAATGCGTTCAGCATTAATGGTTGTTAATAAACCCTTTAGTTCATTGTGATCAAATACTTTGCTTGCAGAAAATCGCCAACCAATACTGGTGAATCCTTCACCATGATTAACGGCTTTAATAAAGCCGGACTCAGGTATTGGCATTTGTGCGATCAATGTTTTTTCAATAGTGCTATGTTGATGTCCATGTTTCGTAGCCGAGAGCAATGATAAAGCAAAAGTGTTATTACCGGCTAAATGGGCTAGATGAATTTCTCCGTGCTGTGCAAAGAGCACTTCAGTATTGCCAAGACCATGTGATTTTACATAATTTATTAACCGTGACTTATCGTCTTTTTGATATAAATCGACTTTATTGCCAATCACCATATCGGCAATGGCAATTTGTTGGTTAAAAGTGTCATGATTAGTGTAACGTGGGTTGGTTAAATTTCGAGCATCAACTAAGGTAATGGTTTTTTGTAAGTTCAGTACCGGTTGATAATGTGGTTTTGAAAGCACGGTTAATACTTCTTTTGGATGGCCAAGGCCAGTTGGTTCGATAAAGAGACGATCTGGCTTAGCTTTGAGTAATAACTGATTCAAGGCTATTTGCATTGGTACGCCTGCCGCACAGCACATACAGCCACCCGGTACTTCACGAATAAAAACACCTTGTTGTTCTGAATATTGGCCAGAAAATAAAGCACCATCAACACCAATTTCACCAAATTCATTAACTAAAACAGCCCAGCGCTCATTGGCGGGTTTATGTTTAAAAAGTTGTAAAATGGTTGATGTTTTACCTACCCCTAAAAAGCCGGTGATAATGTTGGTTGGAACGGCGCTGATTTTGCTATTCATTATTTCTCGTTAGTTATGTTAACCACAACATTTTTTAAATTTACGGCCACTGTTACAAGGGCAAGGATCGTTGCGGCCGATTTTTGCTTGATTATAAACGATAGGGCTTTGCGGTGCACAACAAGCTGATTTACTACAGCAACTACTTGCTTCTGCGGTTGTTTCAGTGGCACTTGCTAAATGATTAATTGTTTGATTTTCAGTATTCATTGTTTAAACCTATTAGAAAATGAGATTAGATAAGTGACCAATTTTGCTACTTAGTGCCGACAACTTTTGTTGCTACGACAGCGCTTAAAGTTAATTAAATGTGCGCCAGCAACTAGCATTGCGCCTATTAAGGTTAATGTTTTTTCACCAGTTTCCCCGATCATGTCATGATCTAAACATAGCGCTGATACCATCAAGGTAAGTCCTAACATGCCTAAAACAAGTAAATGATATCTATGATGTTTTTTACATCCCATAGTAAGAGCATACAGACTTGTTGGGATCACAGCGATTAACATCCATTTATGAAAGGCTTCATCGTGAAGATTAAATGCCGCTAAACTTGGTAATAGGGCTAATAAAATCGGCAATACTAAGCAATGTATGGCGCATAACATTGATAATCCGATAGCAAATTTGTCTGTTATTGCTGTTGTTTTCATTTTTTATCTCTTGAGTAATTAAGTATTAATAGGTTACTGGTGCTAACCCTTGAGTAATTTAAATGTTTTTAATTAGTTAAAATTAACGGTGTTGTTATTCGCATCAAGTGTTAAGGAACCTTGCTGACTTGGTGTGATCCACATGGCTTGTATTTTTTCAATTCCAGGAAATGGTACAAACACATTGAAATCAATGGCTGAAATTGACGAAGCTTGGTGACATTGATAACGATAATAAGCGGATACTTCACTGTGGTTGTCGGCTTGGTGATTCGTCTTTATCTGCTTATTGTCATCATGATGCTTATGGCTATGTTCACTCGTATTTGTTGTGTGATGCTCTGATGATATGCTTGATAAATCGATAACTCGCTCGATAAAGTTGCAATTTCTCCTGAAAATACAAACAATGTTTGAGGTTGGCTTAACAAGGTTTTAGCCGCTTTAATTTTGGCATTATCAGCTGGCGTGATGGCTCTATGCTCAAAGCCGACAATATTGCTAGCAGGTGAGTGTATTTCAATTTCTAGGTTTTGCTTATCTATAGCAATGGTAATTTCAGATAAACCATGTAGATGAGCATTAGAGAAGTACTTTGCTCTGCAAAGCTCAATCTCTGTATACCTGTGCTTAGCATAGCCACGCTTAAGGTTAAAATATTAAGGTACGTTTTCATCTAGTTAATTAATCAGCTAAAAAATCAAGGGTTAATAATAATCTTTGCTCATCTGCTTTTACGGGGGAGAGCGGTGTACTAAACCACCACCTTTACTTTCATCCCAGTTTTCACCTTTTAGCAAAGCAACATCACCTACCGTTAATTGGTTTATATCTTGTGGGCTCTTGAACAGGCCTGATTCTTCGTCAGTTTTTCCTTGGTTACCAGCACCTAATTTACTGCGATCAACAGCTTCATGATTTAGCCATTCAGTGGCAATACCATGATAAGTTGTTACTAAACGGCAAGGGATATGATCAACATGAAAACGAGGACACATAGCTCGATCAAGTACAGTGAGCCTTAATCCTGCTCGTTTAAGGTCAAATAAACAGCAAAACATATCAACCAATAAGGCAATATCATCACTTAATACGGAGATTGCCTCAGAATTGCCAAAAGCTTCAGCTAATACTTGTTGGGTATCTTCAGGTGTTACGGCAAGAACAGCTGCTGTTTTAGTGTGAGTTTTTAAAAATTCGCTGACAGCGGAAGTTAGCTCAGGTGAAAGGTCACGTTGCCAAATAACCATATTAGCGTCATCTTGATAAATGTTGCTAAGCACTTCAGGAGTGTTACATTGTATCGTTTGTCTGCGCAATATTTCTGGGGTGTTATTTTTATATTCAACGGCAAGTGCTGTCATTATTGTTCCTCCCATACTGGAAAAGGGTCATTTAGTTTTGCCCAATGTTGTTTACCTTGTAATAGTTCATCTTCTGGTAATAGGCAGTTATTTAACGTGGCAATTATTGCTTCTTTATTTAAATTTTGGCCGATAAAAACAAGTTCTTGACGCATATCACCAAAAGGTTCAAGCCACTGTTTTTTTATTTCTTGAAGTGACTCAGGATCGGTAGGCCAATTTTTTTCAGGAATGGCTTTCCAAAACATACCGGCAAAGCCATAACGAGCAATACCACCAGCTTGGCTCCATTGGCCACAAAATTGCGGTCGTGTTGCTAACCAAAAATAACCTTTAGAGCGAAGTAATTTGCCAAATTGCTCGGTGTTATGAAGAAAGTGATAAAACTTTTCAGGGTTAAATGGCCGACGAGCGGTGTAATTGAAACTACTGATACCATATTCTTGTGTTTCTGGGAGGTGTTCACCACGCATTTCTTTAAGCCAACCGGGTGATTGTTCAGCACGCTCAAAATTAAATAATCCTGTGTTAAGTACTGAATTTATATCAACTTTACCTAAGGTAATAGGAATAATTTTGGTATGAGTATTAAGAATGTTAAGGATGGCGATTAGCTTGTTTATCTCAGAGGGAGTAACCAAATCAGTTTTACTAATTAGGAGCACATCGGCAAATTCAACTTGTTCAACTAATAAATCGGCAACACTGCGATCGTCTTCTTCGCCAAGCGATTCATTAGTGTCTTGAATAAATTGTGCTTGTTCATAATCTTTTAAAAAGTTAACAGCATCAACTACTGTCACCATGGTGTCTAAAGTGGCGACGTCAGACAACGAAACACCGGTTTCATCGGCAAAAGTGAATGTTTCCGCAACGGGTAATGGTTCTGAAATACCGGTTGATTCAATTACTAAATAATCAAATTTACCTGTTTTCGCTAATTCACCAACTTCAATCAATAAGTCTTCACGCAACGTACAGCAAATACAGCCGTTACTCATTTCTACGAGTTTTTCTTCACTTCGATTAAGCGATACTTCACTTTTTATGGTAGCGGCATCGATATTTATAGCGCTCATATCATTAACAATAACAGCCACTTTTTTGCCTTCACGGTTGTTAAGAATATGACTTAATACCGTGGTTTTTCCTGCACCCAAAAGCCAGATAAAACCGTAACTGGCAACTTTTTTCGATCATAAATAACTTCAATACAAATACCTATTTGAGTTATGTTATAACGTAACAACTTATAGTGCTAGTAGATCATTAATAATTAATGCCGGTTTTTTAATAATGGCGTTATGTGTGATGACTTATTACTGTGTTTTATGGTTAGTTATTAGTTGTGGGGTTATCGCTATGCCATTACAGTATTAGGACAAATAAAATGTAGGAGATAAAAGAGCTACAATCGAATAATAGAGCTTGTTGCTCTTAACATTGAAGGTTATTATTTTTAAAGTAATTAGGTTTATGCTGTTGTAGCTAATTTTTAGAGTATTTACAGTATGTGTTAGTACTCTAGAAGCGGTTTATTCTGATGGGAAAGTACAGGGCGTGAATGATTACTCTGCTGTAGTAATTTAGGATGATTCTGAATAGTACGGTGTTGCCGAGTTTTTACTAGCTGATTCTATGAGCTATTATTTGGAAAAAAACAAAAAAACAGGCAGAGTAAGCGGAAATAGATTGGTAGGTTAAAAAGCTTCTAATAATTAATTAAAAAGCTTATTAATTTGGCTTTATGCTGATGCTGTTTGACCACTGCAGCATATTTGTTCAAATGCTTCGGCTTTTAAAGAAGCGCCGCCCACTAAGAATCCATCAATATCTGGTTGACTTATCAATTCGTTAGCATTGTTTTCATTGACACTACCACCGTATAAAATAGCGGTATTGTTAAATAATTCTGCATCTAATTCGTTTAAGTATGAACGGATCAACCGATGAATTTCTTGTGCTTGCTCAGTCGAAGCGGTTTTACCTGTGCCAATTGCCCAAATTGGCTCGTAAGCAATAACAACGGCTTTAAATACTTCTAGACCTACAATATCAATAATATTTTTTACTTGGCTGATGATCACTGTATTAGTGTTGTTATTTTCACGCTGTTCAAGGGTTTCACCGATACAAAATACAGGGGTTTGGCCCGCATTAACTAATAGACTAATCTTTTGTGCTATTTCTTGTTCACTTTCTTTATAGAGCGTTCTGCGCTCTGAATGGCCAACTAAGGTGTTTTACAGGAAAATTCGTTCAACATAGCAACAGAAGTTTCGCCAGTGAAAGCACCTTTAGATTTAGTACAAACATTTTGCGCTCCTAGCTGAATATTACTGCCTTCAATAAGGTATTTTACTTGCGAAAAGTAGATCACCGGTGGACAAATAACAATATCGGTTGATACTGTATTTTCACTAAAATCAATAATTTTATTGAGTAATTGTTCGTTTGAGCTGATGTCGCCATTCATTTTCCAGTTAGCGATAATTAATTTATTTTTCATCTAGTACCTGATATTTAAATTATAGTTATCGACATGATAAGGTTATTTTCAGTCAAAACCAATCATTTTGTTTGTGCTTTGTGTTGTTTTTTGACTCATTTTGGTTGTTTTTATATTGGCTTTTATATGGTTACTGAGTTTTTTAAGTAATCAATAAGGCTTAATTACTTCAAATTTAATCATTTTTGTTTGTAGTTAAGTTTGGTACAACTTTGTATAAGACGCACAATATAACCATCATGTGACAGAATTCCCTTAAAAAATTATTGTATAAATATTGATTGGATCAGTAGTTAGGTAACAAGAGGTAAATTAATAACTCTAAAATCGTATTTAATTAAATTGGTGTCAAAATTATTCTAAGGGTAATTATTCGGAAATAGTAGATAACGGCAAATAGCTAATGTTTATTTGTGTCATCATTTTGAACACAGAATAGACACAAATGAAATTTTTTTATTTCTTAAAAAGTAGGAAGTGTTTAAAAAAAAAACAGGCATTTAATTTTTATAATATAAATGACCTTGGGTAAATCGATAAATTATTAACTTCGCTGAATTAGATAGTAAAATATATAAATGTTACTTTTAACTATATAATTTTGTTGTGAATAATTTAAAGATGGTGTTTTTTTAAATTGGTTGCGGGAGCTACTTATTTTTGAAGAGAGTAAACTGGCGACTTAAGTTCGTACATAAATATAAAGGGGAATTAGATATAAATAAGAATTGGTTGCGGGAGCCACTTATGTTTGAAGAGAATGAACTGACGACCTAAGGTAGTACATAAATATAAAGGGGATTAGATATAAATAAGAATTGGCTGTATAAGAATTGGTTGCAGGAGCCAGATTTGAACTGACGACCTTCGGGTTATGAGCCCGAAATTTTATCATTATGTTAACTTATTTTAATGTACGTTAAAATAATTTAAATTGTCACAATGTTGATTATAAAGGTTTTTTTATATAAATTATGTGACAAAGTTGTTATTGTAACAGGGTGGTTTAAATTATCATTTGTCACAAAAATGACACATTTATTATTCTGTGCTAAATAGAAAAATTTACCTTAACCCATTTTTCATAGTAAATAATTATATGAGTTTAGCCATTCAATCACATCGGAAATGTCAGTCATTATCAGCTTCATAAAAACCATTTTTTACCAGTATACAGGCTTAACGTCAAAGTGGCGTGGCTTAAGTGTGTATGGCGGAGTAAGGTGATTCTACAAAGAGGATAGGGCTTCGATAACTTCCTTCCTTTTTATACCAGCCCCATCTTCAGCATTTAACCATTTACCAAAATGCCCGTTCAATCCTGATGGGTGTGCCAAATGAACCCATACTCGATTACCTGCATATACAGCCATTGAATTAATAATATTGAAATCATCAGAAAATTTATCCCTAAGTAATTTCTGACAGCTTTTAACATATCCATCATCATTCCCAAGCATGAATACAATTTTGACTGATTTAGGTAAATTTGATAAAAACTTATCTGTGCATTGAGTAAGAATGTCTGAAATTTCTTTGAATGACTTTTTAATTAGAGGCCCTGTACAACTGTATGTTTCAACACCTTTTTGTTCCGTTACTTTCACATCTATACGAGATACACTACATCGGATTAATGAACCGAAGTGTAAAATAACCTCTGCCGGTGCCACCTAATTGCATTTAGCTTTGCCAGCCAATTACATTTAACTGCACCACCATATTCCAACCCTATTAGTTCTATCATCTTGGGATATATTAAACACTGCGAATGTACACTTCTGCCACATTCCTGACCTAAATCAGTCCTCAAAATTAGGCAGATTTATGTCAGCAAAGATACGATAGCGGAAGAAAACTTCAGCTTAGTTAATGAAAGAAAATCCGATAAATAGCCCTAAATAAGAGAATAAAATTTCTTATAACCCCTCATTTTCAAACTTAAAAAATCAATACTAAAATTTAATCGAAAACTCCGAAAGCGGACATTCGTTCGTTGTTCAATATAGGCGTGAAAAATTAACTTTCTATCTTACTTCGGGGCACATAGTGAGCTAAGGTTTAAGTTATTTAACAATAGAGCTTTGAATCACTGATGAATGTTGTTTAATTACGTGGGTTATATTTGTGTAGTCTCTAAATCATTATGACCTAGCAGTTCTTGTACTGTTCTGATGTAAGCCCCATTTAATAATAATTGAGTCGCAAAGCTATGGCGGAATGTGTAAGCAGTGATTTGTTTTCTTATACCTGTTTTTTTCAACCGCAGTCCTTAAAGTCTTAGTTAATGATGTCCAGTGTAAGTGGTGACGACAAAAATACCCATCTGTTGGGTGCTGACACCTAACAGTTGAAGGAAATAAATATTGCCATTAAAACAGGGTATATCTTTGTCCGCTCATAACCATCTCCTATGCAAAAAAAATAGGCTAAATTTGTCTAGGAAAGTCTGGGTCGTCCAATATGAATCAAGAAAATGTTTAGGTAGTCTGGTCTATTCATATCGCTCTTAAAACGTAAAGTCTAATTTGTACAGTTTCAGTTTAAGGGAAGTGGACAGTTTAATTTATCGATAATCAAGATGTTATGATGACTGTGTTATTCTAGGATAAGCTAATCTAATCCCTTAAAATTTTTAGCAAATTGGAGTGTGTTAGCTGGCTATTTAGTTGTTTTGATTTATATAATATTAATTAGATAATTTAAAAAATATTTGTAGTGTTTTATATACATGGGCGTAAGTTTA
>JAYQHI010000043.1:0-3324 GCA_038141035.1 Alteromonadaceae bacterium | reverse complement strand
ATCTATGCTAAAGATAGCTTACAGGAAACCAATAAGGAGCAACCAAAAGCATTATTTTTCTAGCACTTGCCGAGTTTAATTTACTGCAAGTTAACTTTGAAATGTTTCAAGCCAGTTAACGGATGAAATAAAGACTACGCTTGCTGATATTAGCGTTAAATATCAACAGTTAGAGCAGTTAGCCGCAACATTAGAATTCACCTAGCGTTAGTACTTGTTGGTACCAGTGATACTCAAGGCACTCAATATATTAATGATAAATTAAGTTTAGCCCATACATTAAACGTGAAAAAACAATTAGTTGAACTTGGCTTAGATAAAAATGGCGTTTATGCTACAAATATTGGTACTGTTACTTTAGCTGATGTTCCTGCGAGTGAAAGCATTGAAACACGCAAGGTGATATTTAATATTGTTTATGTTGATGTTAGCAAGCCACAGGGAAAAAAAATGATAAATATTGGACTGTAGTTAAAATGATCCAAAAAAAAATATGTTTATTGGGAGCTACTGGTGTTGGAAAAACCAGTTTGGTACGGCAATTCGTGTAAAGGTATTTTTGACGACAAATATCTCACTTCGTTAGGGGTGAAAGTTGATAAAGGTTGTTCAACTAGAGCAAACTTCTGTCCAATTTTTGTTATGGGATATTGAAGGGGTTGATCAATACGCTGCTTTAATCCTCGCTACCTTCGTGGGGCTTCGGGGTGATTATTGTTGTAGATAAAACCCGAAAACAGTCATTTGTGGAAGGTTACTGAGATCTTTAATTCAGTAAAAAGTTTAATTGATTGCCCAATAGTACTCGCGGTGAATAAAAGTGGACTTACAAGAAAGCTTTTCACTTAGCGATAGTGTCGAGCAACAACAATTATTTCAGTTATGCTTTCAAACGAGCGCTAAAACAGGCGAACAAGTTGAAGAAATGTTCAGTGGGCTGGCAAGTTATTAGTGCCCCAGTAATAATTTAATTGAGTACCAAAGGATAAATTATGAGTAATAGTCTTAAAAAAAGCTAACCACCATATTGCGTTTGATGCTTTGGCTGCTATGAAACAAGCTGTTTTTATTTGTGAAGACTTAGCTTCAATGAGCTTAACTTTGGTTGCCGGTGAGAGTGAATGGTTACGTAAAGTATTACCTCATGCTCAGTTAGGTCAAGCTTTTACGTTAAGTGATGAAAGCTTTTTTCTACAAGATTTTTTAATCGATGCGCAAAACCTTTGGCAAAATGATAATCAAGGTAAATTATCCTCAGGTTTTTGGACGGAAGAATATGATGTTGATAAAAATAAGCATCTACATCTTGAAGCCATTGCTGTTAACAATAATAACTTACATTTGTTAATTATTATTAATCAGTCGGAAGCGTTTGTACATAAACAGAATACGTTACAAGCTGCCAGAGAAATGATGCTGGCAAATGATAAATTACAAGAGCAGTACGACTACCTACAACACCGTTTATTAACGCTATTAAACACACCAGACTCCATTGATGATTTACTTTCTCCCATTTTATCAGCGATTGAAAATGCAAATTTTGGGGTTATTGTTGTTGATGCAAATTTTAAATCATTAATTGATAACCCTGCCGTATTAAAAATATTTGATCACCTTGATGAGCATGATTCTCTTGTTCAAAGTCCGGTTAATATTATTTTAAATTTGATGGAATCACAGTTACCAGAGTACGAAAGAATAAGGCTCATGGGAAGTAGTTGGAGCGGTGAGTTGTGCTGGATGAAACCGCCCAATAGTTTAAAGTGGTTAAAAGTTGCTATTTACCCTGCAAAAGATGGTAACAACAATATTAAACATTGGATTTTGTTTATTAACGACATTAGTCGTGAAAAATACTTATTACAACGTAATGAAAAAGTTAACTCCAACAAGATCTACTGACTAACCTCCCTAATCGTTATGCTTTTTGGCAATACCTAGAGCAGAATATTGCCAGCCAGGCATCATTTTTATTGTTATATATTGATATTAAGAACTTTAAAAAAATTAATGAGATTCATGGTCATGTAGAAGGGGATAAATTATTAGTTGAATTTAGCCTACGTTGTAAAGGGCTGTTAAAAAGTACTGACTTTATTGCTCGTATTGGTGGTGATGAATTCGCGATTATTTTCCAGAATACCGAAAGTGTAGAAGAAGGAAAGCTGTTAGGTAAGCATTTATTTTCGATAGCGCATTTGCCTTTTTATACGCAAGCTGAGACGCTTATCATATTGATATTAGCGTTGGTGGTACTTTTTCTCCTTACGATAGTTCTAGTCCGGAAGAGTTAGTAAAATTTGCTGATTTCAGTGCTTATAATGGGAGTTTTACCCAATATAGTGGCATTCAGTTTTATTCACAAAAGATGAAAGATGACTCATCTCGACGTATTAATTTTGAACAGGCGTTACGTAAAGCCATTGTTAATAATGAATTTAGTTTAGTATTTCAACCATTTTAAATTTAAAAACTCAAACCCGTTGAAAAGCTAAGTACTTATTCGATGGGAAAGGCCAGGGTTATGGCATGGTGATGCCATCTGAATTTATTGCTATTGCCGAGCAAAGTGGTTTTATTGTTGATTTAGGAAAATGGGTATTTGAGGCCGCGGTAAATTATCTTAAAAAATTATCGGCACAAGGGCTAGCGATTAAGTTTTCAATTAACTTATCGCCATTTACAAGTGCAAGATAATGAGTTACTAAGCTTTATTAAAATAGTGTTGCCGCCGCAAGGTTAATCCTGCTTTACTTGAGGTTGAAATTACCGAGGGTAAGCAATTAGCGACTTTGAAGAAATGTATAAGTTATTGACCTTATTAAGAGACTTAGGTTTATCGGTGGCGATTGATGATTTTGGTACCGTCTATAGCTCTTTAGCGTATTTGAAAAAGCTACCAATAGATTCATTAAAAATAGATCGTTCGTTTATTGAAGATATAGTGACCGATAACGTGACAAAGCCATTGTTAAAGCGATTATTGCTATGGCTCATCAATTACGTTTATCGGTTATTGCTGAAGGGAGTTGAAACTCAAGAGCAACAAACCTTTTTTAAGTAAAACATCATTGTGATTCGGCACAAGGGTATTTCTTTAGCCGACCACTGACGTTTGAGCACTTACAAGAGTTGTTTAAAAAATAATGCCAATTCATTTTCTATGTGAGCACTTCTTTATACGGAATGGTATAACTTTAGGTTGACTATATTGTAAAAAAGCCGTTTTCTAATGACAGGAAAACTTGGCTTTTTTAGATTAATGCAATAATGAGCGCTAAAGTTTCTATGCCTTTTGGCCAACAAGCAATCGCTTCTTCA
>JAYQHI010000042.1:0-151305 GCA_038141035.1 Alteromonadaceae bacterium | reverse complement strand
AAGGCATGACAAGCAAAACAGCCATCCATAAATTGATTATCGCGTTTTTCGCCTTGCCATGTTGCTGTCGCCTTGCCAGTTTCAATTAGCCATTGATTAGTGTATTTAGAGTTTTTAGTGCTTTTGCTGTTAGTTTTGGGCGCTTTAGCATGTTCAGTCATTTTTCCATGACACGATTGACAGCCAACATTAATGTTGTCCCATGTGGTGTTAAAGCTATTGTCGTTGGATGAATAATTACGTTTTTAACCATCAGAATGACAATCAGCACACATACCATTCCAATTTTGCAATGGTTGTAACCAATGTAAGCGGTCGTTTGGTAAAATATCTTCATCTAAATAGTTAGCGTACCAGCGCTGGCCACCATCAGCTTTTTTTCTACTATCCCAAGCAAACGGAAACACTTGTAACTTACCATTACCATGATCAACTAAATATTGTTGTAACGGGAAATGGCCAAAGGTGTAGATAACTTGTAGGCTTGTAACTTGTCGTTATAACCATGCTCAGCCCAAAACTCGTTTCCTTTTTTATAAAAACGCGCTGTTTGAGTGAAGTGCTTAGTTTCAGCGTTATTAAAATCACCCAATACCGTGTCTTTTGTTGCTAGTGCCATGGCCTTAGCATGATCAGATTTTTGCCAGTTATGGACCTGTTCTTGATGACAATCGGTACAGACATCAATTGCCGCTGTTGAATGATCGCTAGTTATCATGGCAAAACTTTGAAAAGATAACATTGATAAAAGCATTAAAAAGCATGCTTTGAATGATAAGTTACCAAACTCAAACGGATGATCTTTTTAAAAAGCGAACATAATAGACAAACAATAATATAAAAAAGGGCAGTATACATTATTCAAGTTATTGTTGAATAACATTTAAGAGTTACTAAATATGGTTTACCAGTAGAGCCAGTTTATCAGCAGTGTCGTTTAGTTACCCAGTATTGATGACTAAACATAAAGTGACAAATAAACCACCAGCACAACTGATGGTTTATTTCTTAAACTAAGGTGGGTTTTGTACTTAAAATTTACAGGTTTTCCCTTGGTTTTGGTTTGGTTTTTCAACCAAAGGTGTAGTGGGGCAAAATAATCTAATATGGCACTGGCGTCCATGTGTTCATTGCCGGTCAATATTTTATAGGCTTGTTGCTGTTGGTTGGCTAGCGCCAAGAGTTAACATTTCATTTAATTTTTTACCCGCGGCCTTATTATTATAAATAGAACAGCGGTGAATTGATTCAGTATTACCGGCAATGTCATAAGGCACGATGGAACTCAAATTGTTGAATATGCGCTAAAAAATAGCGAGAATAAGGGTGTTACCTGGAATATGGTATTTAGCACCGGGGTCAAAAGCATCGCTTGGGCGGGCAATTGGTGAACTGATCCCTTGGTATTTTTTACGCAGTTGCCACTAAAGCACTATTATAGTTTTCAGGGGTGATCCGCCTGAAAATACGCCCCAACGCCATTGATCAACTAACAAGCCAAAGGGGATAAAAGCTACTTTATCTAAGGCCATTTTCATTAATAAACCTATGTCTTTTGACTCATCCGGAATTTGCTCAATTAAACCAATTTCTTTTAAATATTTAGGGTAACTGATAAAGCGATAGTGTCACCAATGGCTTCATGAATGCCGTCATTAGCGCTGGTTTGATAAAATACAGGTTGCGCTTTATAAGCTCGTTGATAAAAGCAAGTGACCAAGTTCGTGATGAATGGTTGAAAAGTCTTCCGCGTTTTTTCAATACACATTTTTATGCGAATATCATCTTGCCCGTCCATACCCACGCTGAAGCGTGACAAACAACGTCTCTATCTTTAGGTTTAATAAACAAAGAGTGTTGCCAGAAACTTTCGGGTAGTGGTTCAAAACCAATGGAGGTGAAAAATTTCTCAGCGGTTTTTACCATGGCAATTTCATCAACTTGATGTTTATGTAATTGTTCGGTCAGATTCATAACCTGGATCGGCGTTATCTGGCGCCACAAAGATCATAAATATTTCCCCCACGATTGTCCCCACATATTACCTAATAAATGGGCCGGAATAGTGCCATCACTTGGCATTTTTTATCGGCGCCGTAAGTCTCGGTAATTTTACCTTTACGTAACAATGTAAATCATCGTACAAGGGTTTTATTTTTTGCCATTGTTTATCTAGTTCTTGTGAAAACTCATCTGCAGGCATATCGTAATTCTGACCGCCACATTACCCCTAAATCTTGATAGCCAAGCGCTTGTGCACCTTCATTGGCAAGTGTCACTTGTTCTTCATATAAAGGCTTCATTGGCACACTAATTTTCCGCCAACCTTGCCAAATATCTAATAATTCATCGTAGCTACGCGAATGTGCAATAATTTTCGACATTTCACCTAAGTTTAATGTTTCACCCTTGCGCGGTGGTATAACTGCCTTTACCGTACATGCTGTTCATGTCGGTAGCTAATTTAGCCAAGCGAGCGGATTTTTGGCTGTCTCAGGGTGCGGGCAAAAACAATACTTTGTTTTAGCTTTTGTAGCTTTCTACGTTGATCAGCGGTGACGGCAACATCATCAAACTTAGCCGCTTCAATGGCAAAGCGAACATTTGCTTCGGTCATTTTTTGACTGGCCTTGGCTGACAGTAGCGAAGTGTCGTCAGTAATAAAATTTTGGTTGATCCAAGCCGCTCTTGCTTCTTCAATACCTAACTCGGTTTTGTCTTGTTCAACGGCTGCTAAAAACTCCGCCACAGTAAGTGCGGGCTTATTTTGAGTCGATGCTGCATTGCTGTGCTTATTCGCTTGTGCATTCGTGTTAGCTTGGTCACAACCGGTGAGTAAAATAATACTTGAAAGTAAAAGAGGGGAATACTTCGTAAAAGCTTGCATATTATTAGCCTGTTTTTATTATTTAAATCAGTATATTGAATATACAAAAATAGACAATACCTGAACCTAGTTCAATTAAATTTTACCGGTTACTTTTTGTTTATGGCATGCTTTGTTTTGAATAACACTTGTATTGCTACTTTTGTTTAATGCATTATTAACCTTTGATTCTTATAATAATAGCGACTTATTTTTGTGACTCCAGTTAATCATCATCCCGTCGACCATAACGCCTTATTTACCCTTATTTTATCTGCCTTATTATTACAATTAATTGGCCATTATTTTGCTGGTAATTATTTAGTAATAGGGAGTTTTTATACTTTATGGCCAATACTTAGGGTTGTTATTCCAATTATCATTTTAATGTTGTTAGCTATTCCATTACGCACCTTAAGTTTTCAATTACCGCGCTTTGACAAACACAGTTTAATGGTGATTATTATTGCTGTGTTTGGTTTATGTTTTATGGCTTTTTATTTGGCTAACTTTGCTGATGCTTATTTATCTTATTATCGTAAAGGGGCGACACTTGAATACTTGCACCTAACTCAGCGATTCGAGCGCTTTATGGTTTTTACGGTATCAACAGTCATTGCTTGGGAAATATTTCATCGCGGCTTTTTGTTAGGTAGCCTACGTTTTGTATTAGCAAAAATGGCGATTGAACAAAGGTCGGCTGATGTTATAGCTATGCTGTTTTTAGCGGTATTTGAAGCGTTATTCCATATTAAAAAGCCAATGGTTGAATCCTATACCTTTAATGTTTGCCTCACTTATTTTAAGTTGGTTAACGATACGAACAGGCAGTTTGTGGCCGGCACTAATTATTCACTTTATGATCGAAGTAATTTTTGGTTATTCCGCCTATATTGGTTGGTAGTTATTTTATTATGTTGTTAGCTGGCACCAGCAGCTTGATAAGTTCATTGTAAAATTTTAAACGCATGTTTAAAATGAGCTCATTACCTTTAAAATAATATGGTTCTTTGTTATGACAACTAAAGACAAAATTTTAAATGCCGCTGAAAAACTGTTTGCTGAGCAGGGTTTTAACGGTACCTCGTTACGCGAAATCACCAGTGCCGCGGAAGTTAATTTAGCCGCGGTTAACTATCATTTCGGTTCGAAAAAGAGCTAATTAAAGCGGTAATGTCTCGTTACATGAATGAGCTCTCTCCTAATTTATCAGCAACTTTGGCAAGTGTTTGTGCGCTAGAAAAGCCGAATTTAACACAAGTGTTTTCAGCCTTTGTGGCACCGTTAGTGTCGTTAAATGATTTTAGAGAAAATGGCACCGCGATATTTCTTTTGTTATTAGGCCGAGGTTATAGCGATAGCCAAGGCTTTTTACGCTGGTTTTTAACTACCCGTTACCCAGAGGTGATGGAAAAACTTTATCACGGCCGTAAAAAAAGCCTATCCAGAACTAAGTCAAGAAGAGATGTTTTGGCGCTTACATTTCACCATGGAACGGTTGTTTTTACCATGTCGTCAAGTAAGGCATTAATTGATATAGCGTTAAATGATTATCAAAAAGACGTGTCAATTACCCACATTATTGAAAAAATCATCCCTTATGTTGCCGCCGGAGTAGCAGCTCCGATCACACTTTAGCACCAGACATGGGAGTGTAATTGTTTATGGGACCTTTAATGATCGATGTTGATGGTTGTTTTTTAACCGCAGAAGATAAAGAGATCCTTGAGCATCCATTAGTGGGCGGCTTAATTTTATTTACCCGTAATTATCATGATCCAGCTCAGTTAAGTGAATTAACGCAGCAAATAAAAAAACATGCAAAAAAAGAGATATTAATTGCTGTCGATCATGAAGGTGGCCGAGTACAGCGTTTTCGTGAAGACTTTACCCGAATACCGGCTATGGGGAAGTTATGGCAAGCATGCGATGAAAATATCCAACAAGCTCAATTGACCGCACGTTATGCGGGGCAACTAATGGCGTTAGAAGTGCACGCGGTTGGTATAGATATTAGTTTTGCGCCAGTACTTGATCTTAATGGTATCAGTGATGTTATTGGAGATCGTGGTTTTCACGCCGATGAAGCCAAAGTTACCTTGTTAGCACAAGCGTTTATCGACGGTATGCAAAGTGTCGGCATGAAAGCGACAGGTAAACATTTCCCAGGCCATGGTAGTGTCAAAGAAGACTCGCACATCGCTTTACCGGTAGATCACCGTAGCAAAGAAGAAATTTGGCAAGGTGATATTAAACCTTTTCAGCAGTTAATTGCTCAGCAGTCATTGGCGGCGATGATGCCGGCACATATTATTTTCCCTGCGGTTGATGATGAAGCGGTTGGTTTTTCTAAAAAATGGTTGCAGCAAATATTACGGCAAGCGCTTGGTTTTGAAGGTGTCATTTTTAGTGATGATTTATCGATGGCGGGGGCATCTGTTGTTGGTGGTTTTGTTGAAAGGGCAGAAGCGGCGCAACAAGCCGGTTGTGATATGCTTTTAATGTGTAATGACCGAGCTGCGGCCATTGAAGTAATTGATCAAGCTCAGCTTGATATCAATAAGCAAAGCCAAAATGCGTATTCGACAAATGTTAAAACCTCAACACAGTTTATCTGCTTGGTCAGCAAGAGCGCAAAGTACCGTTTGGCAAGCCGCGTATAAACACATTGAACAAGTAAATGGTGTTATCGAAAATATGTCGTAAGTGCACTCGAATAATAAATAAAGAGCAATAAAACGGATGACAATTAAACTGAATAAACATGCCTTTTTGTGGCTAGCGCCATTACTTGCAATTGCTTTTTATTGTTTATTAATGTTTTTATCGGTACCTAAAATGGCCGCTATTGCAGCGGCGGTTACCGCTTTAACTGTGTTATGGTGGGTTACCGAAGCCTTACCTATTCCCGCTACTTCAATTGTACCTTTTGCCTTATTGCCTTTATTTGGCGTGATTGACCATAAAACGGCAGCGTCGGCCTTAGGCAGTCATGTCATCTTATTATTAATGGGCGCTTTTATGTTATCTAAAGCGCTTGAACAAAGCCGTGTTCATGAGCGTTTAGCTATCTATATGGTAAAGGTTGTCGGAGTGTCGAGTGGTAAACGGTTAATTTTTGCTTTTATGCTGACCTCGGCCATGCTCAGTATGTGGATATCGAACACGGCAACCACCTTGATCATGTTGCCAATTGCTTTGGCGTTAGTGGCAAAGCTTAATAACAAAAAACTTGCCTGCGCTTTAGTTTTAGGCATTGCTTATGCTGCCAGTTTAGGTGGCGTAGCAACCCCCATAGGCACACCACCGAATGTGATATTTATGGCGATTTATCAAGAAACCACAACAGCAAGTTTTAGCTTTTTACAATGGATGAAAATAGGCTTGCCTGTGGTGCTCATATCTTTACCTTTGATGGCATTGTGGCTAACTCGTAATATTCAAGGAAAATTAGCGTTAACCCTACCGGAATTAACACCATGGCGGGTGGCAGAAAAAAGAGTATTATTGATATTTTCGTTAACAGCACTTGCTTGGATCACTCGACAAGCTCCGTTTGGCGGTTGGTCTGAACTTTTTAATTTAAAAGGCGTTGGTGATAGTACGGTTGCTTTATTTGCCGTGGTAATGATGTTTATCACTTCTGACGGCAAAAAAGATGGTAAACATGGCCGTTTATTACATTGGGAAACGGCTAAAACCATACCTTGGGGCATGTTACTGTTATTTGCTGGCGGTATTGTTATTGCTAAAGGTTTTGTTGCCTCAGGTTTAAGTGAAATGCTGGGGCAATGGTTAGCATCATTAGCCGCTATTCCGATCATCCTAATGATATTAGTTATTTGTTTAGTGGTGACTTATTTAACGGAAATTACCAGCAATACAGCTACGGCAACTTTGTTATTACCAATACTAGCTGCAGCAGCCATAGCAATAGAACAAGATCCGTTAGTGTTTATGATCCCTGCAACCATTTGTGCGAGTTGTGCTTTTATGTTGCCGGTAGCAACGGCACCTAATGCGATTGCTTATGGCACAGGCTTGATTGATATTAAAGATATGGTTCGAGAAGGCTTTATCTTAAGTTTATTAACTGTGTTTGTGGTTACAGGAGTCAGCTATTTGATGTTGGTTTAACGCATTTTTGACAGCGTTAATAATCACAACATAGAAACGTAAAGATATAGTAACCAGCAACTTGTTATCAAGTTGCTGGTACATTTTGCACTATAATTTTTTTAGATTAATGACACGAGCGCCAATTACAACAAAAAAGAGGGCAGTATACAGACTATAAATTAAGAACATCCATTGTGGCATTGAATAGCCTAAAAATTGCCAGTTAATATCACCACAATCGCCAGTTGCTTCAAAGAAGAAAGGTAGCCATTCATGTAACGGTGCCCAAGTTGGAAAATTAGGAATAATGTCACAACTAAAAAATAAAGAAAAAGCCGCACCTTGCATATCAACATGTTCAATCGCAATAATTAAGCCCCAAATAGCGCCAACGGCCCACAGGCTATAAGCGAGTAATCGGCCAATAAGATGTTGGCAAGTAAAGTAACCTATTAAGCCAGCAAAAAAAGACGGCTAATATAGCAACCCGTTGATAAATACACATGATGCATGGTGCTAAGTCCATGATGTATTGAAAATATAAAGCACAAAGCTCTAAGCTTAAGGCACTGATCGCGAGTATTAACCAAGCTTTAGGATTATTGGCTAATGCACTTATAAAAGTGAATTTATTCTTATCGGTCATGAATGTGATCTCATACTATTTATTGTAGGTTAAATAATTTTCAGCGGAAAAAAAGCGCCCTTAGGCGCTTTTATAGTAACAAAAGTTTAATGACCGCCAACCGAATGCTCAATTGCGTCTTTTGCAGAGTGATGTTGTATTAAGCCTGATTCATAAAAACTATCGGTAGAACTTTGTAAATAACCGCTAGAAATCGTTAATAAACCAACAATCGTCAATACAATCGTATAAGGGAATGCCATGATCACCATACGACCATAAGATAAACGGATCAGCGGCGCTAACGCAGAAGTTAATAAGAATAAAAATGCCGCTTGACCATTTGGTGTTGCAACACTTGGTAAGTTTGTACCGGTATTAATTGCCACCGCTAATAAATCAAATTGATCACGAGTGATGGTGCCATTAATAAGTGCACTCTTAACTTCAGTAATATAAACAGTACCAACAAAAACATTATCACTAACCATAGACAATAGGCCATTGGCTAAGTAGAACATAACCAGCTGCATATCACCTTCAAAGGTTAATACCCAAGTGATAACAGGAGTAAATAATTGTTGGTCAATAATAACTGCTACTACGGCAAAAAATACGG
The DNA here is from genome assembly GCA_038141035.1 of Alteromonadaceae bacterium. Classification (GTDB taxonomy): domain Bacteria; phylum Pseudomonadota; class Gammaproteobacteria; order Enterobacterales; family Alteromonadaceae; genus JALZUE01. Next base: position 143,076 of record JAYQHI010000042.1, on the reverse strand, counting down.
CTAATAAAGCCGTAAAAGGCAATGCTTCTTCGAAAGCGTGGCCAATTTGATGTTCTTCCACAATCCCAGTAAACGCAGTGGCAAAGATAATAACGGTTAAACCAATTAAACCAACGGCTGCTAAATGCAATGCTAAAGCAACAATTAACCAAATAGCGATAACACCTTGCATTATTAATTTTACTTTATCTTGTGTGGTTCTGTTGGCGGTTTCGTTTTTATCAAAGTCGTTTAATATTTGGCGAACATTGTCAGATAAACACACACCGTAACCAAAGACTTTGAATTTTTCAATCAAGGCACAGGTTAATAAACCACAAATCAGCACAGGGAAAGTAACTGGTGACATACGAATAGCAAATTCAACAAAATCCCAGCCAGCTTGTTGGCCAATAATTAAATTTTGTGGTTCACCAACAATAGTACAAACACCACCTAAGGCCGTACCAACACCAGCATGCATAAGCAAGTTACGTAAATAACCACGAAACTGCTCTAGATCTGAGCGAGATAAATCTGGAAATTCATGATCTTCCGTATGGTCATGATCGTCATGATGATGAGGTTTACCAGAGGCAACTTTGTGATAAACAGAATAGAAGCCAATAGCAACACTGATGACAACAGCAATAACGGTTAAGGCATCTAAAAAGGCAGAAAGAAAAGCACCGGAAAAACAAAATAATAATGAAACAACTATTTTTGATTGTACCTTTGTGATGATTTTAGTGAATAAAAACAACAAAAGGTTTTTCATAAAGTAAATACCCGCCACCATAAACACCAGCAGTAGCAGTACTTCGATATTGGCAACCATTTCATGCATCACTTGGTCGGGTGATGTCATGCCGATAAATACCGCTTCAATTGCTAATAAACCGCCAGGCTGGAGTGGATAACATTTTAGTGCCATGGCTAAGGTAAAAATAAACTCTAAGACTAAAGCCCAACCAGCTACATAAGGGCTCACATAAAAAAATAAAATGGGGTTAATAACCAAAAAAGCGATGATCGCTAATTTGTACCATTCAGGTGAATTTCCTAAGAAATTCTTTTGAAAGGCGGCTATAAATGATTGTTGCATAGTTAACCTTAACTAAAGTTGTTGTTAAATTATTTAATGTTCAAATTAAATAGGCGGATAAATTTGGGGCGAATAATAGCATAGATAAATAATTCATATTAATAGTGAACGTAAAAAATATTTGGAAAAGCATTATTTACTGATTTGTATCAATATATTCTTCTGGTACAATCAGTTTACCAACGTTAATTATTTTGAGAAATTTCTAATGGTCATTAAAGCACATAGTCCAGCGGGTTTCGCTGAACAGTATATTGTTGAATCTATCTGGAATGGCCGTTTTGCACCAGGAACAATTTTACCGGCAGAAAGAGAGCTTTCTGAGCTGATTGGCGTAACACGTACTACGTTGAGAGAAGTATTACAGCGTTTAGCTAGAGACGGTTGGTTAACGATAAAACATGGTAAACCTACTCAAGTTAACGACTTTTGGGAAACTTCCAGCTTAAATATTTTAGAAACCTTAGCTCAACTTGATCAAGAAGGTGTACCTGAATTAGTTGATAATTTGATGTCAGCTAGAACAAATATTAGCGCTATTTATATTCGTGGTGCGTTAAAAAATAACCCAGAAAAAGCCATTGAACTTTTATCGGCTTATCAGGATATTGAAGATACCGGTGAAGCATTTGCCGACTTTGATTATCAGTTAAATAAAGCGTTAGTGGTTGCATCCGGTAACCCGATTTATTTGCTTATTTTAAATGGCTTCAGAGGATTGTATTCTCGTATGGGCAGTTATTATTTTGCTCATCCCAAAGGACGTGATATTTCAAGACAATATTATCAAAATTTAATTACTCTTGCGCAAGAAGGGAAATTTAATGAAGCGGTTATTGTTGTCAGAAATTACGGTATTGAATCTGGAAAATTATGGGCTGAGCTAAAAGATGATATTTTAAAAGAAATGGCTGATTAAGCCGTTAATTTTTCCCTTTAATTTATTACCATTTCCTTATTAAAGTAAACAGGGTTTAAGTTGCGCTACTTAAATCCTGTTTTTTATTTTATTAAACACACTTTTAGTGTTCATTTCGCATTACTTAATACTTAATTAACCCCTTCTTAAATTGATATGTTTTGTTACATTTAGTTGCGTTTATTAACGATTTTTTATCACTTATAGAGAAAATCATTAACGGATTGTAAATTAATGTAAAGTTAGCCAGTTTTGCTTGCTAATCTAGGTACAATCAAAGGACTTATTTAGAGTAAGCAGCGTTAATTTTACTATCAATTATTAATATTTAATGATTAACGTTTTATTTGCATTTTATCTCGTTGCGCATAATGATTAATCATGATGAATTTAAGCTTGTTTTATTGGCACTGAGCTGGAGATAAAAAGCAGGCTAACATGATAAAGTGAAATGCTTTTTCTTAGGTCTAAACAAATTTGAGGGTAATAGCGAGTCTCGGTTTTGATTTAAACGTCGCTCTACCTTCCCAATTATTGAAGGCATAGCAATCAAATTTAACTTAACAAGAAAGAAAAATAACAGCTAGAAAGCAAGTTGTTACCCTGATTCAGGTTATTTACCATAGGTTGACTATTATATGTTTATTAAGTTTAAACCCTGTTTTCCGATATTGCTTGGTAGCTTGCTGTTTTCATGCAGCAATTTATCTTCAATAAATGAAAATGTGCAAACACCGGTTGTGCCCGAGCAATGGCAGCAAAGCACAGCACTATTAACTGTAGATAACAATTGGCTAACCGCACTTGAAAATAGTGCTTTGCAGGAATTAATCAATAAAGCCTTAACTAAAAATTATCAATTACAAGCACAGGCCTATCGTGTTGAAATTAACAAACAGTCAGTCATTATTGCTGGCAGTGAATTATGGCCAGAGCTTGATTTATCTTTTCAAAGCAGACGTAATAAAACGACTGAGCCAGACAGTTATAGTAACTCTCATGATCTCGATTTAAATTTAAGCTACGAGCTTGACCTTTGGGGCAAGTTATCGGCGGCTGAACGACAAAATCACTATAACTACTTGGCTGAATTAGCAGCTTTTGAAGAAGCTAAGCAACAATTATTGGTTGATGTTGTTACTACCTGGTTTGCTATTGTTGAAGCAGATAAACTGCTAACTTTGTATCAACAACAAGTTGAAAACTCACAGCAAAACTTAGCGATAATTGAAGCAGGTTATAATGCCGGTTTAAATGAATCACTCGATGTGTATTTAACGCGTAATGAGTTAAATAACAAGTTAGCGCAAGTTGCCAATCAAACGACAGAAAAAACTAAGTTAGTAAGAAACTTAGAGCAACTCGTGGGTGATTATCCTGCGGGGCGTTTATTGGTTGAGGCCGAGTTACCATTAATTGAAAACCACATTCCACTAGGTTTACCGTCAGAGTTGATCAGTCGTAAACCGGCATTAAAAGCAAGCTGGTACCAATTGTTGGCACAAGATGCGGGTTTAGCTTATGCCCATAAGCAACGCTTTCCAAGTTTGAGTTTATCAGCTTCTATTGGGGATTCGCAAAATGACATTGGAGATTTATTATCGAGTTCATCATTAGCTTGGTCGTTGCTTGGCAGAATTTCTACACCATTGTTTAATGCTGGCCGCTTAGCCGCTAATGAAGAAAAAGTCCGTTTAACGTTAAAACAAACGGAACAACTTTATTTAGATACCTTATACAGCGCTTTTAGCGATGTTGAAAATGCTATTTCAACTGAACATAGCTTAAAGCAACGTTATCAAGCCATGTTAGCAGCACAAGAAAACGCTAACATTGCGGCTACGCTTTCATTTGAGCAATATCAAAGTGGTTTAGTCAGTTATACCACGGTACTTGATGCTCAAGAGCGTTTATATCAAGCACAAAGTACACTGATTCAACTTAAGCGTCAGTTGCTAACAAACCGTATTAATTTACATTTTTACTTAGGTGGTGACTTTGCCACATCATCACTAGACCCTGAAGCACCACAAATTAAGGCTGAATAATTATCATGAATAAGCAAAATAACGCACTAGGTAAAATTATCATTCCCGCTATTATTGTTATTGTGACCGCAATTTTAATGAAAGTTATTTTTGATAATCCACCTGAAAATAATCGTTCAAAGCCATCTAAAGCACCGCAAATGACGGTAGCGACAACGACCTTGGAACCAAAAAACTATCAAGTGATGGTGCAAAGTTTTGGTACGGTTGAGCCAAGAACTCAAAGTGTATTATTTGCTCAGGTTTCAGGGCAAATTAATCAGGTTAGTCCAGAGTTTCGCGCTGGGGGCTTTTTTGAGAAGGTGATGTTTTTAGTACAGCTTGATGACCGAGATCATCGTGCCGAAGTTAAAATAGCACAAGCAAGTTTAGTGTCGGCAAAACAAGCATTACAAGAAGAAGAGGCGCGTGTAGCCCAAGCCGAGGCTGATTGGCAACGTTTAGGTAATGGTAAAGCACCAAGTGATCTTGTCTTACGCAAACCGCAATTAGCGGCAGCACAAGCGAAAGTATTATCAGCGGAAGCACAATTAGATAAAGTGAAACTAGCGTTAGAGCGTACAAGAATAGTTGCCCCTTATGCTGGTCGAATTCTGAAAAAACACGTTGATATTGGTCAAGTGGTTTCAAGTAATACGGCATTAGCAGATATTTATGCGGCAGATTATGTCGAAATACGCTTACCGATAAAGAATAAAGATTTAGCTTTGATGAAGTTACCTGAAGAGTATTTAACTGAGCCAAAACATCAGCAGGGTAACAATGATGTGATGATTTATTCAGATTTGATCGGCAAGCAACAATGGCAAGGCCGTATTATCCGTACGGAAAGTGCCATTGATCAAAGTTCACAACAGCTTTATGTGGTGGCACAAATTAATCGCCCTTACGATAAAAAACGAAAATAACAACGGTCAAATTAAAATAGGTCAGTATGTTACAGCCGAAATTACTGGTAGAAATATTGATAATGCCTTAGTTATTCTAGCAGTGCCATTTATCAAAGGGAGTTATGTTTATGTTGTTGAACAAGGTGTATTAAAACGAAAAGACATAAAACTAGGTTGGCAAAATGGTACCGAAGCGATTGTTGCGAATGGCTTGAATGCAGGTGATGAATTGGTATTATTAACCTCTTTAGGACAAGTTAATTCAGGCACACCAGTAACCATTGAAGGACAGTGGCACAGCGGTCAATCATCGCAACAAATGCCAAAACAACGCCGTGAAAAAGCTTGAAAAAATGGCTGCGGAAAAAGGCGTTAGTGTTTGAAGTTTTATTAGCTGAGCGCAGAAAATGAACGGTGACAAACCTGAAGAAAAGCGCACTAAAGATAAGGCGGTAACAACTAATGATTGCTTGGTTTGCTCGAAATCATGTGGCGGCAAATTTATTACTCGTCACTATTTTAATTATTGGTTTATTTAGTTTAACCACACGTATACTCACTTGAGATATTCCCATCGTTTGAAACAGATAACATCAGTGTTAGTGTTTCATTACGAGGGGCAACCCCGGAAGATGTAGAGCAAAGTATTTCTATTCGTATTGAAGAAGCGGTACAAGACTAGAAGGGGTTGAAGAAATAAGCAGCCGCTCTTCTGAAGGTTCAGCCAATGTAACCATTGAAGTTGAAAGTGGTTATGACCCACGAGAAATGTTGGCAGATATTAAAAGCCGTGTTGATGCTATCAATACCTTTCCGGCCGATGCCGAAAAACCGATAGTTGCGCTCGCAACTCGTAAGCGTGAAGTGATTGCCGTGACTATTGCTAGTATTTATGGTGAAAAAGAAACACGTGAATATGCGGAAAAAGTACGTGATGATTTATTAAAAATCTCCACCATTACCCAAGTTGAATTAGCGGGTATTCGTAATTATGAAATAGCCATTGAAATATCACGAGATACCTTACGACAGTACAATTTGAGTATTGGACAAGTTTCATCGGCTATTGCTAGCTCCAGCACAGATATTTCGGCGGGTAACCTAAAAACGCAAGGCGGCGATATTTTATTACGTTCGAAAGGGCAAGCTTACCGTAAAGATGAATTTGAAAAAATCGTTATTAAAACCAATGTTGATGGATTCTATCATTCCTTGGTGATATTGCCAATATAAATGACGGTTTTGAAGAAACGCCAGTACGAGCGCGTTTTAATGGTAAACAAGCGTATTTATTGATGTTTATCGCATTGGCCAACAAAGCGCTATTGAAGTTGCTGCGGCGGTTAGAAATTATATTTGAAGAGCAACAAGATCTATTACCGGAGGGCTTCGATTTAAGTTTTGGGATGACGATTCTCAAATTGTTAAAAACCGTATTGCTACTTTAACCACCAGTGCTTTGCAGGGCGGTATTTTAGTGTTGGCGTTATTAACCTTATTCTTAAGGCCATCTATTGCCTTTTGGGTGTTTATCGGTATACCGGTGTCATTTATGGGCGCGTTTATTCTTATGCCTGTTTTTGGTGTAACCCTTAATATAATGAGCTTATTTGGTTTTATTTTGGTGCTTGGTATTGTGGTGGACGATGCCATTGTTACGGGGAAAACATATATACCAAATTAAAAACAGCCAAATCAGGAGAAGAGGCCGCAATATTAGGTACGCAAGAAGTAGCAACGCCTGTTACTTTTGGTATTTTAACAACCGTAGCTGCCTTTTTTGCCTTTAGCTTTTATTGAGGGCAATAGAGGCGCTTTATTTTCACAAATTCCGGTTGTGGTTATTCCCGTTTTATTATTTTCATTAATCGAGTCAAAGTTTGTTTTACCCTCACATTTAAAACACTTAAAACTTCGCTCTGAAAAAGAAAAAATCTAAACTTAGCTTATTACAACAACGTTTTGCCGATGGTTTTGAACAAACCATCATAAAATATTATCAGCCGCTGTTAAAACGAGCGGTTATGCATAAAACCACAACATTATTAGGTTTTATTGCTGTATTTTTAGTTATTTTATCTTTAATTATGAGCGGCTGGACTAAGTTTATTTTCTTCCCGCGTATTCCAAGTGAAACGATCCGTGCGTCAATTACTTTACCTGCTGGCACGCCGTTTGAAGTGACTAATAAGCACATTATTAAAATGGCAGACAAGGCACAAGAGTTACAACAAAAAGTACATTGAGCCGTCTACTAATAAAAGTGTCATTATTAACATTTTAGCGTCAACTGGCGGTCGTGGTGGTTCTTCTAATAGCGGTAGTGTGCGTTTTGAAATTACCCCGCCAGAATCACGAGAACTAGCCATTACTTCGGGTGAGTTATTAAGAGAATGGCGTAACTTAATTGGCACCATACCAGGGGCTGAAACGATTAGTTTTAGAGCGGAAATTGGCCGTTCATCAGATCCTATCGACGTACAATTAGCAGGAAGTTCGTTAAATACTTTGCAGGTAGTTGCCGAAAAAGTAAAAGAACGTCTAGCAACTTATCCTACAGTATTTGATATTGCCGATAGTTTATCAAACGGTAAACAAGAGCTACAAATTGAATTAACAGAGCAAGGTAAAGCATTAGGTTTAACTCGTACTAGTGTTTCTAATCAAGTACGACAAGCATTTTTTGGTGCTCAGGTGCAGCGAATTCAACGTGGTCGAGATGATGTTCGTGTGATGGTACGTTTACCGCTAGAAGAACGAAGAACAACTGCCGATCTTGAAGATATTTTGATCAACACGCCAAGCGGTGGTTTAGTGCCGTTATCACATGTTGCAACATTAATTCCGGGGACGAGCCCATCAACGATCACACGTATTAACTTATACCGAACTGTAAGTATTACTGCCGATATTGAAAAAAACAAATACCAATATGACCATTTTACAAGCGGATTTACGCGCTTATATGGACGAGTTGGTTGCGCAGTACCCAAGTGTAAGTTACACACTTGAAGGTGAAGCAAAAGAGCAAAGTGAATCGTTTGGCTCTTTAGGGTGGGCACTAATGTTTGTATTCTTTATTATTTATGCCTTATTAGCGATCCGTTTAAGTCTTATCTACAACCCATAGTTGTGATGAGTATTATACCTTTTGGCATGGTTGGCTCGGTAGTTGGACATTGGATAATGGGTATGGAATTAACCATTATGACTGTGTTAGGAATGTTGGCATTAATTGGTGTTATTGTTAATGACTCCTTAGTATTGGTTGATTTTATTAACAAAAAACGCCTTGAAGGCATGGCGGTGATGGAAGCCGTATTAACCGCCGGAGCTGCCCGATTTAGACCGGTTATGTTAACTAGTTTAACAACCTTTATTGGTTTAATGCCTTTGTTATTTGAACAATCGACACAGGCACAGTTTTTAATACCAATGGCAGTATCATTAGGTTTTGGTATTTTATTTGGTACCTTTATTACCTTAATTTTAGTACCCGTGAATTATTTAATTATGGAACGCTTAATTAACTTGGTTAAAGGTGTTAAACCACAAGCGCAAGTACAATATAACCCTGAGTCATAAGATTAGTTATTATTTAACAGCGTATATTTAGTTAAATTTGTAAATGAACATTTAAATGCAATAATTTGCATATAAAAGACGGGTTTTAAATACGGATTTTCTTTTGAGTCGCGTCTTTATATGGTAGATTGTTAACTATAATGTTTATTTTGGAAAATTTTAATGAAAAAATATACGCGATTTATGCCATTAAGCTTACTATTAACAGCGGGCTTAATGGCATGTACTCAAAGTCCTCATGTCGTCGAAAAAACCGATGGTTTTGATATATCACAATACAGCCAAGCTGATTTTGACTATTTAGCGATAAAAGACCCTACCAAATTAAGTGCAGCATCAAAACGAGCATTAGCACGAAACTACCATAAAAATGCAGAATGGTTCGGTTGGTTTAGCAAACAAAAGCTAACCGGTGATTTTGCCTTTGAAGCTGGCGTAACAAGACGTGACCCTTCAAAAGTATTGTTTATTGACGGCCTTTATTACACTTGGTATTCAAAAAGTGTAGGGCCAAGCTTTGGTTTTGGCTCAGACGATCCTGAAGCGAAAGTATTTCCATGGGATAAAACCGAAGTGTGGTACGCCACGTCTAAAGATGGCAACCATTGGGATGAACAAGGTATTGCGGTTGGGCGAGGAGAACCAGGCCAATATGACGACCGTTCTGTGTTTACGCCAGAGGTGATGGCACACAAGGGTAAATATTATCTTGTTTATCAAACCATAAAAGCGCCGTATTTAAATCGCACTAAAAATGAAGTGGGTATGGCAATTGCTGACTCTCCTAGAGGCCCATGGAAAAAATTAGCCAAACCTATTTTAAAACCAACAGATAATGGTGAATGGTTAGGCGAAGATAATCGCTTTTTGGCGAAAAACCAGGGCGATTTCGATAGCCATAAAGTACATGATCCAACATTGATGTTTTATAACAATCAATTTTATTTGTATTATAAAGGCGAACGTTATGGCGAAAAAACAACTGCCGGTGGTCGTGAAATACGATGGGGTGTGGCGATTGCTGACAAACCAGAAGGGCCATATATTAAATCTGAATTTAATCCTATTACTCAAAGTGTGGTCATGAACTTGCTATTTGGAAATATCGTGATGGTATTGCCATGATCTCCTGTAAAGATGGGCCAGAGCAAGGCACAATGCAGTTTTCAAATGACGGTATTAATTTTGAAATTATGTCGTATATTCGTAATGTTCCTGACGCGATAGGTACTGTTGAATCACTTGATGGTGATCAATATCCGGTGCTGCGCTAGCATGGGGCTTATCACATGAATATCATACAGAGCCAGGCCAACAATGGTTTGAAGGATATAATTACATGACTAAGTTTACCTTTAAAGCAAACCGCCCAGGCCCTAAAAGAGAAGCGGTGATGGGTAAAAAGAAAGCCGCACAATAGTTCATTTCTCTGAATGCTCCAATGGGGTATCACTAACAAGGTGACAACATTAATAATGCCGTTCATTTTTGAGCGGCATTTTTTATTGGTTATTCCCAATTCGGGCTATTTACTGCTCATTTAGAAACTCAATCACCGACGTTTTAATAAATTTTACTCGATTGGCTAATATTGCATGACGGTTCATCGACAAATAAAGGTTTTCACAAACAGGATGGTTAAGCGGGTGGATCTTGATTAAATCTTGTCGATGAAACGCTTTAACAGCATGTAACAACAATACGGTAAAGCCAAAACCTTTACTTACAGGAGTGAGTATTAAACTGATTTGATTAGAAAAGCCTTTATTATCAAACTGGGCGATGGTTTCAAAAGCCGTAAAGTTCTGACTTAATAATAACTGTCCGTGGTGAGCTGCATCAGGATGCGAAATAAAGCCAAGTGTTAATAATGTTTGCCAGTTTATTGTGTCTAACTTGGCTGGAAGTTACTAGCACTAACGGCTCAATGGCAACTTGTTGGCTGACAAGATTAGTATTATTACTAAGTGTTGTGATCAAACCTAAATCAATATTACGTTCAACTAAATTTTGCTCAATAGTTTTATTCGGCGCAAAGGTATGCTCAATAATGAGTTTAGGGTAACGTTGCTGAATTTCTAAAGGAAAGGATAAAGCTTTAAACCAATACTTCCCGGTGATGCTATTTTGATTGTACCTTCGTATGGCTGATCATGCTTAATTAAGCTTTCTAACTCTTCTGATGACTTTAACAGCTGTTGCCCTTTTTGATATAACTTTTGACCTGCATCCGTTAACAAAAATGATTTGCCATCTCTTATCAATAAAGGGATGTCTAGCTGTTGCTCTAATTTTTTTATTTGTTGGCTAACGCCAGACTGCGTCATAAAAAGTTTATCTGCGGTTTGTGTAAAGTGACCAACATCAACCAAGGTGCAAAATGTTTTTAACCAAACAGGATTAATCATTACAAATCGTACTTATAAATATAATAAATGATAATTTTTTATACTTTATCATGCGAGGATATACTTTAACCATCAAATCAGTTGAGGAATTTAAGTATGAATAACACCTATCAAGAACCTTTTCACATATTGGTATTTCAGTACCAGATCTAGAAAAAGCGGTCGAATTTTACACCCAAGTGTTGGGCTGGTATTTGATCATGGCACCGACCGAAATTACTGAAGATGCAAGCCCTATTGGTGAAATGTGTACCGATGTTTTTGGTGCTAATTGGCAAAAAAGTTTAAAATTGCGCATTTATCTACTGGTGATCGCATTGGCGTGGAATTATTTGAATTTGTGAATCAAGAGCAACCTGAAAATTTTGAATATTGGAAAACCGGCGTATTTCATTTTTGTGTGCAAGATCCGAATTTAGAAGAGTTAGTAGAAAAAATTGTTGCTGCTGGTGGTAAAAAACGGATGGAAAAACCACGTTATTATTACCCAAATGAAAAGCCTTACCGCATAGCGATTTATATGGAAGACCCGTTTGGTAATATCCTTGAAATTTATAGCCACAGTTATGAGTTAACTTACGCAGCAGGTGCTTATTAACTGTTAAGCAAGCATAAACCGCGCTTAGTTTATGCTTGGTATTTTAAGTTGAAAATTTCTTTTTTCATTAACTACCTCTAAAAAAGCCGCCAGTTTTGGCGGTTTATTTAAGCCAATACGGTAGACCACTGAAATCGGTAAGTCGTCGTTTAGCCAGTTAGGTAATAAATGGCAAAGTTTACCGGCTTTAATCTCATCTCTTACCGACAACCAAGGCAGTTGTGCAATACCCGTTCCTGCCACCAAGGCATTTTTTAACGCTTCCATATCACTGCATTGAAACGTTGTTGGCATGGCAAGGTTATGTTCGCTTGACGAATTTTTTAGTTGCCAATTTACCGTGGTGGTTGAAAATATTTGTAAACACCGATGACCGAGTAAATCTTCAGGTTTGTTAATTGTAGGAGCATCCTTTAAATAAGACGGTGCTGCTACCACCACACGGTTAGCGAAGCCGAGGGGTTTTTCGATTAATGACTCATCACGATTTTTACCCATGCGAAAGGCTAAATCCAGTCCTTGTTTAAATAAATCCTCGTATTCATAAGATAATTTAAGGGTTACGGATACCTCAGGCCACTTTGCTAAAAAAGCGGGAATGATCTCAGTTGAAATATAGCGGCCTAATGTTGGCGGTGCCGCAATGCGTAATTGCCCGTTAACTGACGGCTGTAACGTTTGCATGTCGGCTACAATATGTTTAGCTTCATCGAGTAATGATTGCGCACGAGCATATAATATTTCACCGGCTTCGGTTAACAATACAACCCGTGATGAACGTTCAAATAACTTAATACCTAAATTATCTTCTAGTTTACCAATCGCTTTACCAGCGCTGACTTGGGGATATTGAGTTGTTCGCTGCTTTGGTAAAGTTCAAAGTGTCAGCAGTAACAACAAAATAGCGTAGCGGCTTTAATTCAATCATCTTAATTCCATCTGCTCAATCTCATACTTTATTGTTTCTAAAATGGTAACAGTAGGTTTCTTTTTATTCTATTGTTTCTTATCTATTAAAGCACGATACTTTCACCATAATTGATGGTAACGAACATCGAGCTAAATTAAGGGCGGTGTAATTAACATTAAAATACTAGCTTAGAGTCAAAAAACAACGGAGAAATTTATGTCAAACAGTTCAATTTCTAAAAGTAGCAGTTCAGCGGATATGGCGTTGAATAAATCGATGATCAAAGCTTATGCTGCTAAAGAAGCGGGTGGTTTATTGAAGCATTTGAATATGATGCTGGTGCTTTAGCTAAAGATGATGTGGAAATTGACGTTGAGTCATGTGTATCTGCCATAGTGATATTAGTATGTTAGATAACGACTGGGGCTTTACCTAATATCCATTTGTACCAGGGCATGAAGTTGTTGGGACTATTGCAGCCGTGGGCGACAACGTTAGCTCGTTACACGTTGGCCAGCGGGTTGGCTTAGGTTGGCATTCGGCTTATTGTAATGCGTGCCATACCTGTAATTCTGGTGATCACAACTTATGTGCAAGTGCGCAACCAACCATTGCTGGTCGTCACGGTGGCTTTGCGGAAAAAGTAAGAGCACAAGCAACTGCAGTTGTTTTATTACCTGAAGGCGTAAATCCTGACTCTGCAGGACCATTGTTTTGTGGTGGTATTACGGTATTTAATCCGCTGGTGCAATTCGACATTAAGCCAACGTCAAAAGTTGCGGTAATAGGTATAGGCGGTTTAGGTCATATTGCATTGCAGTTTCTAAATGCCTGGGGCTGTGAAGTAACAGCGTTTACTTCAAGCGATGCTAAAAAAGCCGAAGCGCTAAAAATGGGTGCACACAAGGTATTAAATTCTAAAAATCCTGAGGAATTAGAAGCCGCAGCCAGTTCATTTGACTTTATTATTTCAACGGTCAACGTCAAACTTGATTGGAATGCTTATATCGCCACATTAGCACCGAAAGGGCGCTTACACTTTGTTGGGGGCAACATTAGAGCCGCTTGATATTGCGGCGTTTCCATTAATTTCAGGCCAACGTTCAATTTCAGGCTCACCTGTGGGGAGCCCCGCCGTTATAAAAGAAATGTTAGATTTTGCAATTTACATCAGATAGAACCGGTAACTGAATATTTTAGTTTTGACCAAGTGAATGAAGCAATTGCTCGTTTACGAGCGGGAAAAAGCTCATTATCGTATTGTTTTAAAACGTTAATATTGAAATTTATTAATATTTCAAAGAACCCGGCTTGTGTCGGAGTTTTTGTTTTAATGGCTATTAATATTTAACATTTACTATTCCCTTTACTAAGAAGAAAAGAATGACTTACGTTACTTAAAAGTAAGGTTTTCTTTACTTTTTGTTATTGTAAGGTATACATTACATAAATGTCAGGTATGTAATGTATACCTCAATATTAAAAAGTAAGGATGATAAAATGAAATCTGAACTTCAAAATGAAAAAGAGTTCACCATAAAATTTATGTTAGCGATGATGGTTTTTCTGTTATTGATAGCTCTTCAAACGTTTTCGATAGAATTACTAGATTTGGCAACTTGGTTAAAAGTAGTGGTTACTTTAATACCGGTCTTACCTTTAATTTGGGCGTTTAAAATTTATCAAAAACACGATTTAAATCTTTTAGATGAATACATGCAAAGATTAACCGGAGAAGCGTTTTTATGGTCGATGGGCATTGTTGGCTTTTTATCATTCTCTTATGGCATGTTAGCTATGAAATTTTCAATACCTGAAGTTAGCCTTGCCTTTGTTTTACCTGCAATTTTTGGTGGTCATGGTTTGGTATTGTTTATTTTGCTAATGGTTGACGGTAATGAAGAATAGACTCAAAGTATTACGGGCTGAACGAGATTGGTCGCAGGAAGAGTTAGCTAAAAGGCTAGGGTTTCAAGGCAAGCGGTAAACGCTTTAGAGCGAGGTAAACATGATCCATCTTTAGGGCTAGCATTTACTATTGCCAAAGTCTTTGAACAAGCCATTGAAGCGATATTTTTCCCTGAAGAAGAAAGCGAATAGCGATAAATCGGCCAAGTAATCAAGGTCTACCAACTTGATTTTAAATATAATCATGTAGTTAGAAAAATAGAGGAACTTTAAAAATTGAATCAATTAGCTGAAAAATCTATTGGCTGTCCTTACTGTGGCGAAATCATTAAAGTGCTGATTGAACCATCTGACGCGGATCAACAGTATATTGAAGATTGCCAAGTATGTTGTAAACCTATAAATTTCATCATTGCTGAAAGTGTTAATGGCGAACTATTGGTTAATGTTTATAGTGATGATGATACGTTTTAATAAATACATAACAAGCTCAAGGCAAAAACATAATTAATACTGTGTGAACGGTTGTAATCTCGGACTTCTTATCGTTCAGATGTATTGGTTCCGGCTCTAACATTAACGTCTGCTTGGCGGCGCTGGGTTGCTTACTTAAGAAGTGGCTAATGTAAATATCTCATTTCTGTTCATCACTAAGAATTAAGCTTTTAATTCGGTTAATAAATCATGTATTTCCGCTTTTAGTTCTTTATCAATAATTTTATTACAACTGATTTTTGCCTGTTCTAAATACTCTATCGCACCTAGCTTATCGCCTAACTCTATTTTTAACTCAGCAATGGAAAAGGCGATAGATGAGCAAAAGTCTTTTGAATTAATCGCTTGTGCTTTGGCTAATGCTTGTTGATAAATGGTTATGGCCAACGCCAAATCATCGGTAAAATCGGCTAAGGTTTCCCATTGAACGGGGTGATCTTTGTCGGTATTTTCATGCTCAAGGCATAACTGATTTAATTCGTCATAGAATGCATCGAATCGCTTTTGATTTTTTTGTTCAACCGCGGCCATTAAGCTATCTGTCAGTGACAGTACACGTTTGTATATTTTGGTATTCATTTTATGGCCTTGTAATTACGGTTAAACAATGAGAGTCAGCCATTATAGGGACTTTGTTTGAACAAAACAGAAACTTTTATGATCTTATTTCAATGGCGATATAGTCTTCACTAGCAATGTATTATTTCAAGTGAAGTTAAATAAAAAATCCATGAGCAGAATTTTTGTTTATTCTGGCTCATGGATTTTCAGTTTTAGTAATAACGGTGTTAACCAGTATTAATAATTTGCGAGTACTTTCAAGGTGTATTCTTGCAATACTTTTGGTGACTTAGTCATTAGCACATCTAAACAACGTTTACCTTCACAGGCAATATTGTTGTCAGTAATGTATAACATAGCCGCTTGTTCCAAAATTTTACCTAATACAATTTTATCAAAATGTTTGTCAGGATTTGACAAGCAGAATTGGGTGTAGGCGTATAACACTTCAACAATCGCTGATTTGAAATATATTGGGTGCAAATGCAAGATCAGAGCATCTATTTTACTGGCGAAACTTTCTTCTCTAGGAGTCATCGAGCTTCTGGTTTCGGCGGCGTCTAAGTGCTCATTGGTATTTTGATTATCGCCAAAAATAATCGCATTAGTGTTTGCTAAACTTTGCCAAATATTATTTAAAAATTCATCATCAAAACGAGTTACTAAGCCACGAGTTGAACGCCATTGTAACCAGTCGGTGTCCATGGCATTACCTAGGTTATTACTGGTTGAATTTTCAAGTTGGCGAGCAAAGTTAAACTCTTCATCTTGATTTAAGCTTTCTTGCTGCGCGGTTAGCACATCTGAGATCAATTCTGATAATTGAAACGGTGATTTACTGGCTAAGGTAATTAAGGTTTCTTTATCACATTCATTTTTAGCGTCACATAAGGCTAACAAGCTATTTAATTTTATTGAGCGAATACCTCTAAATATTTGTGGTTTAGTACGAATACTATTACCTAAAATAACCAAAGATTCTTGCACTAGGCTACGTTCAATAAGATCCGTACAGGCACTATCTAATAACTTGATTAACTCTTTTGGTTTCATCAAGGCATGTTCACCAATAAGCACTACGTCATTGTTATAGCCGATAACAATAGAAATATTACGGGCGCATACTAATGAAACATCATCGGCTAAATCTCGTTGTACAAAGTTTAATAGTGAAAAACAACAGCGAGCGGTTAACCAAAACTGCTCATGTTTTGCTTTGTCATAAATAGCTTCTATGAGTGCTTGAAAGCTTATATTAACGTCAGCATTCTGGCTTAATTCAGAATTTAGCGCGTAGTGGGTTAACCATTGTTGAATTTGTTGATAGCTGGCTAAATCGTCTTCTTCAAATACTTTTAATTGGTTTTGTAATTCTTGCGTAAAAACATTGATATCAAAAGGCAACATACGAGAGCTTGAGGTCATTGGTGATTCTTCCAATGAAGTGATCGAATTGTTTTTCATGATGATGGTGTTTTGTTTTGAAGCTCGGTAGGCGAGGCTGGCTGAAGCATAACCAACATCGGTGTGCTCTATACGCAACTGAAGATTTTTAATAGTGGTTAACAAAACATCGACATTTACCGAATCTAACATATCTTGGGTTAATAAATACGAAAATACCGCCGCTTCTTTGTTGATCCAATATTGGCAAATATAATTAATTTCACGTGTTAGGTTAGCGCTGGCCAGTTCGGCATCAAACAAACGATAGTTATCTTCGTCGTATTGTAAGCTTGAAAGTGATAAATACGCTTGGTTGTTGATCATGTAAGTTTGCGCTGTTGCTAAGCCTTGGAAGCGACGTTTTGGACGACCGGTTAAGCCTAAACTTTCATTTTCACCGACATGGCGATAAGCCTTTACCAGTTCCGCTGCGGTAATAACTTTGATCGGGCTGATATCAGAAATTGTTTCAGCAATAACCCCTTTAGCGGATAATTGTTCTTTGACACTGTTGTTTTCAGCAAGTACCACTAAGGCAAGTTGTGAATTTGTAATTTGCGATGAGCGTACACTTAAGCGTAATGGGTCTAGATCGGTTTGCTCGATTAAGCCTTCATCTAACATTAAGCCGGTGTAATATAAACTTTGTGCCCATACTAAAGGGAGGTTTTCATTCGGTGTTCTTGGTTGCGAGCCTGGGGCATTACGCTCAGCTTCAATATTTTCAGCTTCAACAAAATACAACTCAGGTAATAATTTTTTTCCC
The DNA here is from genome assembly GCA_038141035.1 of Alteromonadaceae bacterium. Taxonomy (GTDB): domain Bacteria; phylum Pseudomonadota; class Gammaproteobacteria; order Enterobacterales; family Alteromonadaceae; genus JALZUE01. The sequence continues at coordinate 125,458 of JAYQHI010000042.1, read as the reverse complement.
GTCAACTTCTACCATCACGTTTTCTAAACGGTTACGGTATTCTTTGGCTTCATCAAAGTTATTGTCGAATAATGCTTGAATATACAAGTAGGTATAAAATAACGGCCATTCTGATTCAATATTTTCGAAATTAGCTAGCTCTGAATGTTCGTAATGAATGCGTGAGTGATCTTCAACAGCCGTTTGATGGCCATCCCATAAAAACGTTTACAACCGAATTGACCACCCAATTCAGATAAAATTTTGTCTTTGGTTTTTTTCACTAAGCTTTTATCGCCAATGGTAAAAGCTGGAAAGCCAATAATACTTAAAATAGCGCTATCGACTTCTTTTGAAATTGACTCGCGTGGTAATAAACGGGCGAGGGTATTACGTGCTCTTGAAATAGCATCCGGAATGGTATGAATAACTGCTCTTGGGTTACCGTCACGGCCAAATAAGTTAAAGCCGTCTAATGCTTCAAGTGCCGCTTGGCCATACCCACTGAGCTGGCATTAATTTCGGTATTACCATTATTAATTTTATTACCACGTTCCCATATTCCGTAATCTGGCGTGCGATAAGCAAAAGCAATGTAATAAACCAAGTTTTGAATAAAATCGACTTCGTCGATGGTTTTAATGATGCGTAAACCTGAAGCGCTCATTTGTGCGATCATTAATAGGAATAACGATGTGGCATCAATTTGTAAATGCCCCCATTCGTGATCATCAACAATGGTTAGCCCTGAATTGGTGTCGTATTTAGCGTGTAAACAATCCATCGGATCTAAGGTATGTTTAAATTTTTCAACTTTCGGTGATTGGCGCATCATAGATTGTAATAAACCGCGCATTAGCTTAACGGTAGATTGCTCTAATTCATCACTTCTGATTTTTTCACCTGAGCGACGATAAGCCATGCCAAGTGTCCAAACACTTAGTATTGAATAAACGTTATCTCTAACCCAAGCATCAGTGTAATCACCGTGGGTTGTTATCGCGGTACTTGCGGGTAATAAGCCAGTAACAGGGTGCTGCCTTTTAATAATGATATCGGAAATGTCGCGATAAAGATTATCTAATAATGATACGTTTTTCATAATTTTAATGAGCCTTCGTATAGCCTAAAGAAAATACTATTATTTTTAATAAATATAGTAGTAGCAAAATATTACTATTATTGCTGCAAGCGCTTTTAATCTAAGCAGATATTTATTTTCTGCTTTACCATAGTCGAGAATAGTTATTCTAACAATGTCATTAACTTACCGCATGTTATTTCGATCAAAATAAATTAACTTATGGTTTATACCATTCCGTATAAAGAAGTGCTCACTTAGAACGGTATGGGCGGCATTAGAACAAACAAAATTTGTGAAGATATAGTTATTCTACATCCAATAAATTTTGTGCAGTTAATGGTGCCCATACGTTCCCAAAGGGCGACGTACCTTTAATAAAAAGTAAAGGCTTATATGCAGCGTTATTGATTTTGACATGGTTCCCACATGGATGTGGGACATTAGGGTAACGCAGGAGCAGTTACCGAGAATAACCATTCTCGGCTTTGTCTCCTGAGTCGCTCTACCTCCACCATCCATGGTTTCGTCTTCAATCAATCCTTGCCTCTAAGCCTTTAAACTCTCGCTAAGCGATCACTTTCTTATACGGATTGGTATTACTTTGTAATTTAAAAATAGATAGTTTGAAGCATAAAAATGACAGTAGTACGAGGGGCTATTTATCTTTTTTATTATTCCGACCAATACCAGCTAGTGATGTTATAGCGAAATTCATCTGTATATTCTTTGTTTAATCGCTTTACCCAATGTTCGGAACCCTTTGAAGATGGGTCAAACAAGACACAGCGGTTATATAAAGGTTCGATACTGATTGGTTTATCATCACCGCTAAAAAACAAGTTCGCCGCCGGCGTTATATCTCCAATTTTTATTTAAATACAATAACATGCAAACTTCTCTTCCTGGGGAGTCATCGGCATGTTGTTCAACAAAGTCATTTGGGCTTAAGCGAAAATAATTTGTGTTAATGTTGGGATCAGCTACATGGATATCGGTTAGCCTGACATTAAAGATTCGTGACAATAACGACATAAATTTCTCGCTACGTAAAAATGCTAAAAAAGTCATGGGCAATTTTTAAGTGTTGTTTATTGCCGTTTGCGGAATTTGCACTTAACGCTGCCCGTGGCAGCACATCACGCTTCACAAAGCGCTGATCTTCAGTGGTTTTTTCCCATTCGCTATTATCAACATATAAACTTGCATAGGTATGCTTTTGTGTTTGCCAGTTTGTCGCTTGGCTCAATACCTTAAGTACTTCATCAAGTTTGTTTTCATCAAATAAGCCATCGATGACAACATGATTAGGGCAAGTGTTTAATAACAAGCTTCTGTATGTGAATATTGCCGAATCGTTTAACAGCTTTTCATTTAACCACATCAATACTGACCGTCTGTATTAGCAATTGAAAACGTAGAGTATACCCCGTTGCCTTGCTATTCGTTAGCTATAGCAAGTACTTAACCGCAATTTTTTAGTATTTAACCTGAGCTCGGGAATAAATTAGCTAACAATTGTTTATCGCTTGGAACATGATATCTAAGCGATAAAGCTTTGATGAAAAACATTCACTAAAAAATAAAGAAAGTTGTGTTAAATAGGGCATTTTTTTGTAACTATATTGTTAAAATTCCGTAAGCAGAACGCTATAGGTATTTTAGGGTAATGCTAGGTTATTAAAGTGTTCTTTAGGTATTGAATAAGAACGTAAGTTTATTTTATTCGCAAAAGGTTTTTTAAGTGATTGATAAAGAAGAAGTTAAAAACGTCAAATCGGTATTGATGGTCTGTATGGGCAATATTTGTAGATCACCAACGGCAGAAGCGGTTTTTCGTCATAAAGCGAAAGAACAAGGGATTGAACTTGTAATCGACTCTGCTGGCACTATTGGCTCTCATGCCAAAGAAAAGCCCGATCATAGAGCCATCAAAGCAGGTGAAGCACGTGGTTATTCTTTTAAAGGCTTAAAAGCGCGTAAAGTCACAGAAGATGATTTTGAAAAATTTGATCTTATTTTAGCGATGGATGACGATAACCTTGCTTATTTATTGCGTAAAGCGCCAGAGCATAGAAAATATAAAATTAAGCTGTTTTTAGAGTTTAGTGAAAACTTTGAAGATACCGAAGTGCCTGATCCTTATTATGGAGGCGCGGGTGGCTTTAAATATGTGCTCGATCTTGTTGAAGATGCAAGTGATGGATTACTTAAATTAATGAAAGGATAATCCGATGGAATGGGGCTTTATCTGGGCAAGTTTTATGAACTTGGCGATTAATTTAAGTTATACCGTTATTGCTTTGTTTGTTGCTGTTTACGCTTTGACATTAATTGATAAAAAATTATTGAAAAATGTCGATATTCAAAAAGAATTAAAAGCCAACAATATTGCGGTGGCTATTTTTTCATCTTCATTATTAATTTTTGTAGCTTTGATCATTTGTTTTGGTTTGAAATCATAAGTTATGGTTATTCAGCTATTACTTGATATGTGTTGATGCGTTTAATAATACTTCTATTATCCCTTTGTATTGCGGTAGTTGTTGGCGGCTATCGTGAAAAGTTAGCTCATTCGCCTTTGGTTGATAAAGACGCGCTTCTTTTTCAGCAGGTACAGCAAAGTATTCATCAAATGCCTGTTGAGCTAACCAGTAATAAACATCAAAAGGGTACAACAACTTTTTTGGCGAATAACCGGGTTATTAGTGAAGACTGGTTGCATCAATATTTAAAGAAAAATAACTTAAAAAGCACAAACAGCAGCAGTTTTGTTTGGTATGACGATAATAAAAATACCGCAACTATGTCAGCAATGGGCATAGATTGGCAACATCACTTTGTAAACAGTTATTTAGTGGGTATTCGACCTTTTGCGGTCGAGAACCCTTGGTTACCACTTTATGTTATTGCCAAAACTAAAACGTATCAATTAGATTCAGAGCAATATAATACCTCTGAACTTTGGCAGAACTCAGCTCAAGCCTTTATGTTACCCAGAGGAGATTGTGAAGATCATGCCATTGCGTTAGCTGACTGGTTAATTTCAGAAGGGATTGACGCGCGTGTTGTTGTTGGTGAATACAAAGAAGGTGGTCATGCTTGGGTGGTTGCTTATCGAAATGGCCAAGCTTATTTATTAGAAGCCACTCAAAAGCGCGTACGTAAAACATGGAATCATTATCCATTAGCTACTGTTGCTCAGCATTATTACCCTAAATATATGTTTAATCGGCGTGATTTCTGGGTAAATACCGGCCCAACTACCACAAAAAATTATCAAGGCAGCCATTGGGTAAAGCGTTCTACATTTAAAAAATCAAGTTAACCTGTTACAGTGATTGGCTTGTAATCTCATCGAATAAAGCAGCTGTTGTTAAGGAGTAACCATGCAATCGTTAGTCAATAATGTGCTTTTACAAATAGAGTCTGTTGTTTTAGGCAAACCAAAGCAGGTTCGGTTAGCGTTGGCATGTTTATTAGCCAAAGGTCATATTTTAATTGAAGATTTGCCCGGAATGGGAAAAACGACTTTAGCGCATATTTTGGCTTCTTCATTAGGATTAAGTTATCAGCGTGTGCAATTTACCAGTGATTTATTGCCGTCTGATGTTGTTGGTATTTCAATTTTTAATACGACAAGCCAAAGTTTTGAGTTTCATCAAGGGCCGTTATTTAACCAAGTGATCTTAGCAGATGAAATTAATCGCGCTAGCCCTAAAACCCAAAGTGCTTTATTAGAAGCGATGGAAGAAAGACAGGTAAGTATTGATGGCCAAACTCATCAATTAGCCGCGCCTTTTTTTGTTATCGCAACGCAAAACCCGTTATTTCATGCGGGTACTTATCCGTTACCAGAATCACAACTTGATCGCTTTATGATGAAGTTATCGTTAGGGTTTCCGGATCGCCAAGCAGAAAAACAAATTTTATTATCCCCCGATCAACGTGATAAGTTTCATCCTAGTGATGACAACTTAACCATAGAACAACTAACGTCAATGCAAATAGCGGTTGAGCAAGTAACGGTAAAAGAAAGTGTTTTAGATTACATTATTTCACTATGCCAAGTTACCCGTGAAGCCAACAGCCAAGTTAACCCATTATCTCCTAGAGCAGCTAAAGCATTATTAGCAGCAGCGAAAGCGTGGGCATTTATTGATAATCGTGATTATGTACTACCTGATGATATTCAAGCCGTTTTTACCGCGGTATGTGAGCATAGAATGGTAAACTCTGACATCAATGTTAATGCCGATGTTTGTCAGAAAATTCTTCAACAAGTGGATGTGCTAGCATTTAATTAAGTGGTTAATATGTTGCGTATTTAGTTTGTAACAGCCTTAATACGTTGAACAAGCAATTAAAAGGAAGATAAGTTGTTTTATTCAAGCGTTAAATTTCGGCTGAAACATGCTTTAAAACTTCCTTTTCAACACATTTTTGCTAAATGGTTGGCAAAACGTATACCCGCCAATAACCAACAACAACTGACCAGTAAAAACATTTTTATTTTCCCATCTTTGTTTGGCTTTGCGTTTTTAGCCTTTATTTTTCTGTTGTTTTTATTAGGGACGAATTATCAAAACAACATAGTGTTATTACTGTGCTATTTATTGGTGAGTTTTTTTATTACTGCCATGTTGCACAGTTTTTTCAATCTATCGGGGATTCGGTTACAAGCCGATAGCCATGTTACAGGTTTTGCTGAGCAAAACTTACATTTAACTTTAACAATAACTACCGGCAAAACCACGCTTTAATTACCAGCTTGCGGTGAAAGAGCAAAAGACGGTTGTTTATAATGTAATTGAAGCAGGTAAAACCAAGTTAACCATACCTTATTGTCAGCCGAAGCAAGGTGTTTATTCGGTTGAACGTGTCAAAATTAGCAGTTATTACGGCTTTGGTTTGTTTGTTACTTGGACCCATTTAGATTTAGCTTATCAGGCGGTAATTTACCCAAAACCTTTACCTTTTGATAACTTAAAAGCGCTTGCTGTGATGCCACAAAATAGCGCTGTTAATAACAGTGGTTACCAAAATCAAATGACATTGCGCGGCAATGATGATTTTTTTGAGTTAAGAGCATACCAAAAAGGGGAGTCGTACAATCATGTTGCATGGAAGCAGCTTGCTAAAGGGCAAGGCTGGTTAACAAAAACCTATGGCGAGCAGCAAAACCAACAACGGCAATTACAATTATTGCAAATGCCAGCAACCACACTTGAACAAAAATGCCAGCAGCTATGCTTTTTAATTTTAGAATATCATCAGCTTGGCGATGAATTTTCCGTGCAAATATTCGATAACCTTATTCCACTAGGGCATGGCGAACAGCATCTTGAACAGTGTTTAACGGCATTAGCCAAAGTTAAGCTTCCACAATATGAGGTTGCTTAATATGAGAAAAAATATGGCTAATGCTAAGACGAAAAAAATTTCAGTGGGCCACCAATAGCTAAGCACCTCAATGTTCAAGGCCAGTTATTAAGTCAAGTATCTGGTCTGCGCGTTAATAGCTTGTGGTTATTGCTTAGTAGTCAGTTATTAAATTTAACTATGATCAGCGATCAGCTCAGTATTTGGATGTTAGCCATTATTGGCTTATGTTTATGCTGGCGGGCATTAATGAATGTGCAAGAAACCGCAAAACCATCAAAAGGTGTCTTGGTATTATTAGCGCTTTCTGGCAGTGTATTGCTGGCAATGATGGGGAAACAACTTGGCTTATTAAATAGCATGGTGCATTTGTTGTGCTTTGCTTATGGCTTAAAAAGTTTAGAACTTAATGCCAGAAAAGATATTTACCAACTTAGCTTGTTAGGTATATTTGTTTTAGCGTCGGCATTGATTTTCAGCCAGTCTATTTATTTTTCTTTGATTGTTTTTTGTTTGTGGTGGTTAATTTTGTCCTCTTAAATAGTTTATTTATGGTTGAGCAAACCACGTTAAAGCAAGTAAAAACTACCGGGGTATTATTTTTACAAAGCTTACCTTTAGCGATAGTGTTATTTATTGTTTTTCCTAAGCTACCACCGTTTTGGAAAGTGCCATTAGCTAAATCAAGCACAACGGGTTTGTCAGATTCTGTGCAAATTGGTGATATTGCCAATTTGGTGGGTTCGGATGCTTTAGCTTATCGTGTTGATTTTGGCGACTTTAACCCAGCTTATCGTCAGCTGTATTGGCGCACCTTTTGGTGCTAGATCATTTGATGGCGTAAAATGGACCACGAGTCATTATTTTTCAACTGAATTAAGGCAACATCAAGCAAACATTAACGCAAACCAGCAAGTTAATCATCAGCCATTACGGCAAAATTCACCCTCAAATATTATCAGACGAAACCCCGCAGCTGATGTGATTAAGGCAAACGATGAAGTGATCAATTATCAAATTATTGCTGAGCCGAGCTATCAACATTGGTTATTTGCTCTTGATGTTGCCAAAGTTAATGAAGGACAAAAGATAATACAAACACCGTATTATAATTTGTATGCCGAACAAGAAGTGACTAAAACTTTACAATATTCGGTAACGAGTAACCTTTCTATGGCGCTTGATTTAAATCTCTCCAAGTTAGGTCGAGAAACAAATTTAGCCATTCCTGAACAATCTAATCCGCGTTTAACAGCAGAAGGGCGCAGATTAAGAGCAAAGTATAAAACCGACGAGGCGATTATTAGCGCTGTACTAGAGCATTTTCGCCAACAAAACTATTTTTATACCTTACAACAACCGTTACTCATTAATAATAGTTTAGAGCAGTTTTATTTTGAAACTCGAGCTGGCTTTTGTGAATATTATGCCAGTACCTTTGCCTATTTAATGCGGGCTGCCGGTATTCCTACTCGTTTGGTGTTAGGTTATATGGGCGGAGAATTAAACCCGAATGGTCGGTATTATAGTATTTATCAGCGTGATGCCCATGCATGGACTGAAGTTTGGCTAGCAGGTAAAGGTTGGCAACGGGTTGATCCAACGGCAGCGGTGCACCCATCAAGAGTAGAAAGTGGTTTTAATGACAGTTTATTGACTGAGCAAGCGAGTTTATCGAACAGTTTATTTAGCGCTCAAACCTTTGAAAAATTGGCTTTTTTAAATAATATTCGCATGCAACTACAAGCATTAGATTATCAGTGGACCCGCTGGGTGGTTGGTTATTCGAGTGAAAAACAACTTAACTTATTAAGTCAGTGGCTAGGAAAAGTAAAACCATGGAAAATGGCGCTGATCATTGGCGTTATATTAGTCAGTATGATGTTAGTGCTTTGGCTAGCCCATTTTATTAACAATAAAGAAAAAAAACGGGTGTTAAAAAACCATCAACAGCTTTATCAAACGGCGTTAAATATTCTTAGTGCGAAAGGTTATTGTCGTACAAGTGATGAGTCGGCGAAACAGTTTGCTGAACGAGTCATGCAAGAACTCCAAGCATTGCCAAAGTCTCATGCAGGCTTAATTAATTGCTTTTTAAAAACTTAGCCAAGCGTTTGAAACGTTAGAGTATCAAACTTTAACCGCGGCGGAAAAATCATTAATGAATGCTAATATGAAAAAACTTTATAAGCGTTTTAAAAGTCATAGCAAACACTTATAATAGCTAGCTTATCAGCGGTTTTTAAAATTATTTTTTTATGAAATATATGACAGAGGTTATTGCGCGTTTTTATCTTTTAATTAGTTTTTTATTATTAAGCATTATCACCTTACTGTCGTTATGGCCAGTTGCGCAATTACCCGCGGTACCAGGTACAGATAAAACCCATCATTTTATTGCTTATGGCGCGTTAATTTTACCGGTGGCGATAAAACAACATAAACAGCTTTGGTACTTTGTACTTGGCTTTGCTTTATACAGTGGCTTAATTGAGTTAATTCAACCTTATGTTAATCGCTACGGTGAATGGTTAGATTTAGCGGCGAATAGTTTGGGGTTATTATGTGGTTTAGCCTTGGCAAAGCTATGGCTTTTTTGCGCAGGACAATCAAGCAAATAGCACAGGCTAGTGGCTATTTGGTGTTGTAGGGCAAAATAGCTTGAAACTAAAACAATAAAGTATGAAACTGGAACAATAAAGTTTAGAACTTTCTGACTAGTTTTCCCGACCGCTTCTAGACAATTACGGACATTAGCTTTTGAGCTACTAAAGGCTGTTCAGAGCCACAAGCTGACATTATCTTTTGTGAAACCTATAGTATATTCAGGGTGATTTTAACCAAGTACCTTGTTTGTGAGGCTGGTTTAAGATCATACTCGCCGTTGATAGATCATTTTCAATTGTAAGCAATAATTTGGGAGTGTAAAAATTTTATCTAAAATGTATCTGACTCTGTATATCTATGAATAAAGCTTATTTTAGCTTGTATTAATAAGTCAAATTGAACATAATCATACTATATTTTACTAGCTTATCTAAATATGCCTTTTAATATCAATGTACGAGAACGAAATAACGTCAAAGTAACAGGCAATGGTGAAACAACACTTATGCTTGCCCATGGTTTTGGCTGTGACCAAAATATGTGGCGATTTATGCTTCCGTCGTTGGAGTCTAATTATAAAGTTGTACTATTTGATTATGTTGGATGTGGTCAATCGGATATCTCTGCGTTTGATAAAAAACGCTACCAAACTCTTGATGGCTATGCCCAAGATGTTATTGAAATTTGTGAAGAACTAAACTTTCAAAACATTGTATTTATTGGTCACTCAGTTAGTAGCATTATTGGGACGCTCGCAGCACTTCAATCACCAACGATATTTTCAAAACTTGTAATGGTTTGTCCTTCACCTTGTTTTTTGAACTTTCCACCGGATTATTTTGGTGGTTTTGAAAAAGATGACTTAGAAGAACTGATCAACTTGATGGACAAAAACTATATCGGCTGGGCCAATTATTTAGCCCTTTGGTTATGGGGCAAAGTAATAGCACCGAACTAATTAAAGAGTTGGAAGAAAGCTTTTGTTCTACCGATCCTAATTATGCCAAACCTTTTGCAAAGGCTACTTTCTTTTTCTGATGACAGAGAAGCTTTAACCAAGCTGCACTTACCAACAATGATATTGCAAAGTAGTGACGACAATTTAGCATCGGTTGAGGTAGGTAAATACATGCATAAAAAAATACCCAACTCGTTTCTAAAAGTGATTGCTTCTCAAGGACATTGTTTACATATGACAGCGCCTGATCTTGTGCTTCAAGCCATTAAGCCATTTTTAGGATGAGCAAACCGGCTCTCGACTCCTTTCCGTGTATTTTGATAACAACGGATATGCAGACCAATAGACTCGAATATTGCAATAAATACGCGATGGAGGTATTGGGTATAGATTCAAATAAAACAACTGAATGTAGCCTGTTTGACATTATTTCTAAGGCTAGTTCTATATTCTTCGAAAGTTATATTCGCCCTACCATTGTTAGCTCAGGATCATGCCAAGAAATACAAATATCGTTAATGTTGAATTCCAACGAAAAAAGTTCCTGCTGTTGCCAATATTGAGCTAATCGAGTCAAAAATATTTTGGTCTATATATATAGCTGTTACTCGTGACAAACTATATCAAGAGCTTTTAGCTGCAAGAGAGCATTTAGAAAAAAAACTGAAGAATTAACCCTGTTAACAAGAATTGACCCATTAACAAGCTTACTTAATCGTAGAGCTGCAATTGATGATTTCACCAAAATCATTCATCAACTACATCGCAACTTTGTGCCTGTCTCATTCCTACTAATTGACATAGATTGGTTTAAAAAGATTAATGATACATACGGGCATGACCGAGGTGATGAAGTCTTAATCGACCTTTCTTCTATCCTGAAAAAGTGACTCGCACTAGTGATATTGTGGCACGTTGGGGGAGGGGAGTTTTTAGTGGTCTTGTACAATTCAAACCTAGAAAATACTCGAATATTCTGTGAGCGACTTCATATAGAAGTTAATAGCATTAAGCTTAAGGGGATAACAAATTATCTGTTACTGTAGGGGTGTCGGCTTTAAAAACAGATAATTTGACTTGTTCTGATGTCATTGAAAAACATGTCAAGGAAGCTGATATAGCATTATATGAGGCGAAGAAAAATGGTCGTAGCAGAACTGATTTTTTTGACGATATAAACTTCAATTAGATATGAATTACTGTATGACGGCCCCTATGGTGGCTTAATTGTCCATCAATACAAAGCTCGAACGGTATTAAAGATTCAATAAATAGCCTTAAATCCTATTGATATTAACGACCGCTTGTCGGATCACTTGTCGTTAGATAAACCAAGGCTAATGTCTCCTGTAGTATCAAAGCTGTCTATCTTCCTAATTTCCAAACCACGGCTACCTAAGTCACCAAACAATAAAGTTTCAATCTTTATTGTCACTACTTAGTTCATCACAGAGCATGGGATTTTATAAAGTTATAATCTCTATTTTTCTCCTCACATTTGATAAATAAAAATATGGCTTTTGAATTTTTTTTACTTGTCTAGTTAAATAAACTTACAGTGCGTTGAATCCTTCTAGCCACTCAATAAAGGTATTTGAGACTTTTTTAATGCTATAGTATCGTGCTCATAAAACCATACCGCCACATCCATTTGTTTATGATGACAGTCGCTTTTTTTGAAACAAAACATGTTACCCTTGCAATCTGAAGCAAACAAAATATGCCCTTTAGGCATGCCGCTCATTTCATATAAATTTGATAGCGAGTAAACATCTTCAAGGCTCAAAAAATCTTTGCACTTCAGTAATTTCGACATTTAAATCACAAATTTTTGTTAATACATTCGGGGTGTGGAACTAAGCCATAGGTGGTCAGTAAGTTATTTATAGGATTCAGGTAAAACGACCGCTAATTTTTCTTCTAATTCAGTAATGTCGCTATGATTAAGTGGCACCATAACATTTTTACTGCTCCAATTTTTTACGTAATTAGATCAATGCTATTCATCTCAACATAATCCATAATGTGTACCATAGATTAAGGCTTGTTATTGTATCTTAATAAGACTGCCGAGTATTTTTTTGATTTAGCTCACCTTTAAAAACAGTAGGTAAAATGACAGATTTCAATACGAACACCAGCAATAATGAAAGCATGTAACCAATGTGGGAAGTGCTGCCTTAAATGGTGCTAGCGATCCGGTAGCAACACAAGATGAAATTGGATTTATGGGAAATATTTTAATCCTGAAATTTTTCAATTTGTGAATAATAATAAAATTTGGTTTGATCCTAAATCAGGTCAGCGTTTTAACGTTTGCCCATTTCTTGTGTTGAGGCTAAACTTGATGAGCAAGCGCCGGATAAATATACCTGTAGTATTTACTTAAATCGACCAGAAGATTGTCGTCTCTATCCAAGCCATGTTGCCGAAATGGTAAGAGACGAATGTGAAATGATCGAAGTAGTCGATTTGGAAAATACGAAAAAAGCGCAACAACAACTCGATTTATTGATGGAAAAGTAATTTGCGTTTTTAAGTATTCAGTAACGCTTTTACTTTTATTGTTACCTTCGCTGTGCTGTCTGATTTGTCTTTATTGGCCGGAATTTTGAGCTTTTAAGCTTGCGAGTAATGTTTTAGCTCTATAGTAGGCTTCGGTATTTGGATAGGTTTCAATAATATAAGCCACATTTTAATGCATTGTGGCTGTTTAATTTTACATAATTATCACTTTTAAAAATAACAAATTAGCTTTATCTTCTTTTGAAATATTCATACGTTGATAAAGCTCGGTTGGTTAACCTTAATGATTTCTTCATATTCTCCAGCAGTTTATGCCTTATAAGAGCGGCGCTAGGTCTAATGAGCAACCGGAATTAAGCAAATAACCAATAAAGCTTTTGAGCGTTTTTCATAAATCCCTCTAAATATTGTTTTTATTGCGCTTAATATAAAATAAACATTAACAAGTTTCTATACAGTTAATCTAAATTCGCTTTTAGTTATTTAATGAAAATCAATTTGTTAGTAAAATCATTCAGCCAAGCTTAAGCTAAATAAACATTAATTTTGTGTGGCTTGTACTTGTTGTTTAAGCTTCTACTTACAATGGCGGTCACAATTAAACGCTTAGTTTTATTTGTATGATAAACTAAAAGGATAACAGGTGATTAACGTTATCGTGGTATTTTCATGTACTCATAGGCGCTACTATCTGTTTTCATCAGCAACGCGCATGGATTTGAAGTGATATTGCTTGGTTTGTCACTATTTATCTTCTAATTGAAAAATATCACCAATATTTACATTTTCTAAAATAGCGAAATGACTATCGTTATGTGCTGAAATAACGGTGTTGCCAATTTGGTTAGGTTTTGCTGAATCTTGCAACCAGCCTGGGCCAAACGCCATAGTTCGGCCAGTCAACCGGATAAAATAATCCATGAGTGGCTTGAATCGCTTGTTTATTTTGCATGTGGTTGTTTCCTAAGTGTATTGGCAAGCTACCTAAATAGGTTAATTTCGCAACAGGGTATGTGTCCGCCCAAGGCCAAGGCCTGATGTTTTTCGCCTTCAATGGTTTGTTGCCATGTTTGTTTGCAATAGATATTGGGCTAGGTAGCTTTGCTCCAATATAGTGGCTCTATGCAAAATATAACGGCCACAATGGTTAATAATGCAAAACGCTTAGCCCCAGTTCATGTTTTTCTTTTTTGGCTGTTGTTTTTGTTTTTGACAACAACTTGGCGCTGGCGACAAATGAGCAGAAAACTCAAACCGATGAACATAACACTTAATGCCAAGCTCAACTGCCATTAAATTCTGGGGCCATTTTAGGCATGCCTTGACCCAGTAAGTTATTTTTAGCTGTTTTAATATTAGCGGTTAAATGGCTAGGGCGTGAAATTTTGCGCTCTACCCGCAACTAAACTGGTAAACGCGTGACCAAGTTGAACTTTAACGCTAAATCAATAATGGCTTGCTTGGCGCTTTGGGGTTTTATCAAGCATTAGCTGACGATAGTGATCGGCTATTTTTCGGCGAGCCCATAAGGTTGCAAGTGCAGGAATATCCGCTTGTTGCTTTTGAGCGTCATCGCTATTTTGGGGCAATTATTCATGAGTTAAAACTTGGTTTGTATTTTTTAACGATCGGCAATTGCCAATGTTTACCTGGTAAGTTGCACTCACCATAGCGCTATCTTTGTCAGATAAAGCTCATCACTTTGATAGTTAAAATATTGTCTCGCCAGCATATAAATCAGGGATCGGATTTGGACTCGTGTTGACATTTATCCCTTTTGCTGTTTTGGCTCATTTCAAATTTAATGTCGGTTAACACGGGCTGGTCGAGTTTGGTAAATAACTTTTTCATTTCAGGAATTAATTGCTGGTGGCTGCCAATAAAGTGATAACTGCCACGACCAACTTCAGCGGCACGTTTCATAAAGTACCGGTTAGGTGCTGTGCCTAAACCCACTGTGAATAGGCGTTTATTGGCCATTTGTTGATTGATCATTCTAAATATTTCCGCTTCATTGCCAACAGCGCCGTCGGTTAAAAAACTATTTGCTCTAAACGCTTATTGTTTTTGACAAAGGTAGAGTTAAGTTCATCACTATTGAGGTTAGGCTCGCCACTAACGCTTATTGGCATTAACGCTAACGCTAAAGCGGCTTTTATTTCAGTACCGCCGTCGGCATCTAGCTGTTTTACATGTTGCCAAGCGGTATGTTTATTAAAGGAAGTAGCGGCTACGGCTTGTTCAAAAAATGATTCGGCTTTGTTATTAAAAATGATCAGCTGAAAGGCGTCGTGTTTATTTAAGGTTGATAACGCATGTTTGAACGCTTGTTTTGCTTGCGCTATCGATTGCCCCGCCATAGAGCCTGATTTGTCTAAAACAAAAGTCAGTTGACGCGCCTGTTGATGTTCATCGCGTGGTGTAAAGTTTTCAATTTTTTCAGGGATCACCATTAACAAACCATACGTGTTATCTTGATAGCTTTCGGTGAAATTAAGCACTTGAGGCAAGGCTTTATTTTTGTATTGCCAAACTAATTCAAAATCTTTATCGAGCGGATGATTGTGCATTTTCATCACAAAGTGGTGCTGCTTTTGTTGTTCAATTATGACGGTATGATTTAGGCTTTAAGTTTGGCTAATTCCGCACCACTATTAAGGGTTAAGCTAAAGTCGATGGTGTGAAGCGTGTTACTGTTTTGCTCATCAGTAAGGTTTTGTTGGTTGCTTTTAAATAATAAGTTGGGAATTTTTTCTGGAATAAAGCTTTCACCTTGCGTTAGCACTTGGCCGTTTTGCGCTGATGTTGGCGTGTATCTGGGTGTGATCGCCATTGGAAAATGTAAACTGAATTGATTGTTATCAACATGTACTTGCTGAAAGTAAGTTAGCTCAACCGTGATCGTTTCATGGGAGGAATATTGGCAACCTGCATGGAAAATAAATTTGGTCGTAATTGTGCTAATAGGGCGGCTTTTTTTCCTGATTTTTTTGCTTGTTCAAAGGTGCGTTTCGCTTGTTGCTTTTCTTGTACTATGCCAATAATTTCACGCTCGGCTAATTTGATAGTTAGTTGATTAACCGCGGCATCATCAGGCAATGGAAATACATATAACGCATGTTGCCAGTCATCTGTGGTATTTTTTAAATACTTGTAAAATTTTGGCGTTGGCAACAATGCCTTGTACATTAATATCAGCTTTACTATTAAGTTGTGGCGCTTGAAAAAACTTCCCATTTTCCGCTTGTTTAAAAAGTAATTGGCCTGATTGAACATCGGCAAGTTTTACTTCTGTTAAAGCCGGTTTTTGGGAAATGTTTTCTGCAATATCGGTTTCTGTTTGATATGACGCCGCATTAACCACATTGTCAGCAATGGCGATACCCGTAAAAAACACACTGGCAAAAACACCTGTTTAACAGGAATGAAAGTAATGGGTTTGAACAAGGTTTTTAGCAATACGCGATAGGGTAAATATTGCATAGCAGCCTCTTTATTATGTTATTAAGTGAAGTAGGATTTAGTAAAGTTAGGGGCTGTTAAACATCCAGCCCCTGAGCATAACTTAATTGCTTGCGGTTAAAATTTGTTGCGGTTGTAGCTTTATCTCAACGCGGCGGTCAAAAAGTCATTTTGATAATCTTGTTGACTTTGCATAGGTGAACTTTCACCAAGTGCGGCAGTGACAATGTTGTTTTCATCAACACCTTGCTCAATTAACAAAGCTTTTACTGATGCGACACGATTGGCTGATAAGGTTAGGTTGTGTTCTTCGTCACCGTTACGGTCGGCAAAGCCCGATAAATGTACTTTTAATTCAGGGTTTTCTTTGATCAATAAGGCTAATTGTTGAACTTGCCCTTGGTAAAATGCTTCAACGTTACTCGAATTAACTTTAAATTGTAAATTCAGCTTTATTTTTTCTAATGCTTCTCGGCTATTGATAGTGTTGTTTGCTAGGTTTAATTGCTCACTTAATAGCTGATTTTGTTGTTCAATTTGATTTAGGCTTGAAATAAGTTGCTTGCTTTTTGTGTGGTTACTTTATCTAATTGTACTTGGTTGGCGGTTAAATTAGCTAAGGTTGCTTGACGATCATCATCAATTTCTTCAGCGTTACCGATTAATAAACCGATAGTGCCAGCTATCATAGCGCCAACAGGGCCGGCAATGATTGAACCGGCTACTAAGCCACTGCCTAAACCAATAACGGTTGGTTTTTTTCATAAATGGCTTGTTCTTGGTTTTGAGTTTTTGCCGAAACTGAGGTTGGCGTAAATGCCGCAGTTACTGATAAAGCAAGGATGATTGAGCTGCTGATCACATGTTTTTTCATCATAATATTCTCTTTAGTTGGTTATATAGTTAATGGTTGTTTTATCGTTGTCTTGTTCGATGACTTCATTAAACCGCATTGAAATGGCAAAACAGGGGATGAAAAATGGCAATGTGCTGAGCAATTGTGGCAGAAATCTGGCAATTGCCGTTTTGCACTTTTTAACTGAAATAAATGAGGTATTATGTCGGTAAATAAGCTAATGATTTATCAAAAGTAGAGTTAGATGAGCAGACGTATTGCAATTGTTGAAGATGAACAAGCGATCAGAGAAAACTACACTGAGCTATTAAAAAAGCAGGGCTATCAAGTGCAAGCATTTAATAACCGCAAGCAAGCGATGGCCGAATTTGAGCAGCGCTTACCTGATTTAGCCATTATTGATATTGGTTTAGAAGATGAAATTGATGGTGGTTTTGTTTTGTGTCAGGCATTACGGAATATGTCGAGCTCTATTCCGATCATCTTTAACCGCACGTGATAATGATTTTGATACCGTCAGTGGTTTACGTATGGGGGCAGATGATTATTTAACCAAAGATATTAGCTTACCGCATATGACCGCACGTATTGCTGCCTTGTTTCGCCGTATTGAAGCTACTAAACAGCCAGCACAACAAGAAGAGTGCATAGAGTGCGGGCCATTAACGCTGTTTGTTGATCGTATGGTGGTGCAATGGCAAGGCTTACCTGTTGATTTAACCGTGACCGAATTTTGATGGTTTATTCATTAGTGAAAGTACCTGGCCATGTTAAAAACCGACAACAATTAATGACAGATGCCAAAGTGTATGTGGATGACAGCACTATTACCTCGCATGTTAAACGTATTCGTAAAAAGTTTATGGTTCATGACCACAACTTTGATTGTATAGATACGGTTTATGGCATGGGCTATCGCTGGAAAATAGAGTCTTAGCATGTCGATATCGCTTAACCATGCTCATAAAAAACGCAAACTAAGGTAAAACATAAAACCAGCCGTTTTCGAGTGGGCTTACGGTTAAAGCTTTTATTCTTGTCTTCTTTTATTCGCTATTCCTTTATTAGGCTATCAATACGTTTGGGAAATGGAAAAGTACTTACGAATAGGGCAAGAAAAAAACCTTAATGGGTACCGTTAGAGCAGTAGCTACAGCTTTACATGAACGGCCAAAGTTATTTGATGCTCAAGCAAGCTTTTTGCCGAATGTGCAAAAAGGGCGTGATTTATATGCTATCCGATTGTTGATCCTATTCGCCTAGATGGGGTCTTAGATGATTGGCGTAATAGTCAGCATGCGTTAACGTATCAAGCAGATTATTTAATTTCTGGTGCTGATATTTATCAACCGCAAACCTTGTCATTTGAACATATGGTGGGAAGTACCGTGACTACCTTTATGCTTATTTTAAAGTGGTTGATGAAGATATTGTTTATCGTCCTAAAAACAGTTTAAAAGTCGATCAAAACGATTTATTACAAATCGCCTTTGTTACCCCTGCAGGGGATTTTCGTCGGTACATTATTGCCGCCCAGCAAGCCGGCTGGTTAACTCCTTATGAATTATTAACCGATTCTAGCGCCAGTATTCCGTTAAAACCTGAGCCGAGAATTCAAGGCATGTGGTTAGAAACTGAGCAAGGTTATAACATTGAACTTCGCATTCCGCTTGAATTATTAGGTAGTCAATTAAGTTTTGCCATTGCTGATAAAGATCAGCAACGCACTGAACAAATCACCATTGGCACCGCACAATTTACCCAAGCTGAGCAGTTGGGAACGGTATTATTACCATCTCCTGAAATTGAAAATATTATTAAAGGGTTAGGTCACAGTGAATCACGTATTTGGGTGGTGGATCAACATGGCCGAGTATTAGCAAAAGCGGGTGATATTAAACGCTCTGATGGCGTTTGGCGGAAAATAGCTTATCAAACCCCAGCCAGCAGTTGGTATGATCCCATTCAAGAAAAACTTAGCTGGTTATACAACAAAATTTTGACCACGCCACCAAGTGATTTTACCGATGAATTATATGATGTTGGCCAATTAGAAGGCTCTCATTTAACCAAAGCCCTTCACTGGTGAAGGGGCGGCGACTTGGCGTTTAACAACCGATAAGCGCGCAGTAATATTATCGGCGGCTTACCCTATTTATAGTGATGGTATCGTGATGGGAGCCGTTATTGCCGAAGAAACAACGAATGGCATCAGAAGCTTACGTAATAAAGCATTACAAGGCTGGTTCAACGTTATTTTAGCGGTTATGGGTTTGGGCACTTTAGCGTTATTTTTGTTTGCTTCCCGTATTTCATCACGTATTCGTGCGTTAAGCTCACAAACGGAACAAGCAATTGATGAGCAAGGTCGAATTGTTCATCCAATCATACCAACTAGCGCTGGCGATGAAATTGGTGATTTACAACGAACCTTTGCCAATATGGTTGATGGTTTAAGCCAATACACGCTTTATTTACAAGGTATGTCGGCACGTTTGTCACATGAACTACGCACCCCTGTTGCAGTGGTTAAATCATCGCTTGAATCGTTAGAAATGGATCTGCCTGACACCGAAAATAACATTTACATGAAAAGGGCAAAAGAGGGCGTTAGCCGGCTTTCAACAATTCTCACCTTAATGAGTGAAGCTACCAGGTTAGAGCAAAGTTTAGAAAATACTGAAATTACTCAATACGATATTAGTGACGTTGTTTCAGGTTGTGTGCAAGGTTATCAACTAATCCAGCCTCAGCAAAGATTTACTTTAACCCTTGCGACCATGAAGAATACACAAGTTAATGGTAGCCCCGAACTATTCGCACAATTATTAGATAAGTTATTAGCCAATGCTGTTGAGTTTTCTTTAGCTGAGCAAGCGGTACTCATTTCATTAACACAGCAAAACCAGCAAGCCGTATTAACGATTGAAAATTTTGGTACGGGTTTACCCGAAGCGATGCAAGAGCGTTTATTTGATTCTATGGTGTCGGTACGTAGCCATGAAAACTTAAAACCGAATCAGCAAAGCCAACCTCATTTAGGGTTAGGCTTATATATTGCTCGGCTAATTGCTGAATTTCATCAAGGCAGTATTAGTATTGATAACAACAGTGACAATACCGGTGTTGTTGCAAAAGTTACTTTGCCGTTAGTTGACAAGAAAACCTAAGTGATTGACCTTATTAATTTAAATAGTAATAACCGTTGGCATAGAAATACAATAATTATCTTTAGATTGCTTTGCGCTTAGTGTTTTTTTACGTTAACCTGAAATTATTGCCCGCTACCATGTTACATATTGATGAAGCAGATAATTTTAACGTTAGGTTTTAGTTTTTTTAGTACTGCTGTTTCGGCCAATATGCCGATAAAAGTTATTGATCAATATGGTGAGCCTGTAGCCAATGTTGTTATTAGTTATCAAACTAATACTTCTACTGCTATTTCTAGCGCAGATCACCAAACAGAAAACCAAACGCCACCTCAAACAATAGCGGTGATGGATCAAATAGATCGAAAATTTCAACCTCATGTTTTAGTGGTTGAGCAAGGCCAGCAAGTTAGTTTTCCAAATAGCGATAATATTCGCCATCATGTTTACAGTTTTTCAAACCCTAAAGCATTTGAAATTAAGCTTTATAAAGGGAGAAGCACAGAGCCCGTTTTGTTTGATAACACAGGGTTGTGGTACTCGGCTGCAATATTCACGACAACATGGTTGGTTATATTTATGTTCGAGGGGGTGAAACGGCACTATTAACCGATCTACAAGGCAGAGTAACGTTACCTGATAACCCGACAGAAATAACCGTGTGGCATTCGGGGTTGTCGATTAATAATAACCTTTAGAAAAAAATAAGTATCGATCATCATGAAAGTACATCGCCGTTAGTGCTCACGCTAGAGTTATTAGCTAAACCTAAGCAAGATGAAGCGGATAGTGGCTTTAAATCAAAACGTTTTGGTAAGAAATATTAGCATGCGCTTAAAGTCTTTAAATTTTCAAATATTCAAACTTATCCTTGGATTATTATTATTTACCGCGCTTGGTATTTTGGTGAGTGTATGGACGAATACTAATCAGCATGCGGAAAACAGTTAAAGAAAAACTTAGTATTAGCAGAGAATGTTTTTCAGCAGCTATTAGTGTCAAGAGAGCAGCAACTATTTAACTCAGCAGATATTTTAACTTCGGACTTTGGTTTTAAACAGGCCATAGCAACTCAAGACAAAGCAACCATTGAAAGTGTGTTACAGAACCATGGTGATCGCATTGACGCGGATATTATGGCGGTTATTTCGTTATCAAATGAGGTTGTAGCGAGTACTACCCCTGCGTTGATATCAGGTAAACCGTTTCCTGATCAAAATTTAATGAGGCAGGTTTTTACTGATGGTGGTGCCAGCTCGTTAATGATTTTTGAAGATAAACTCTACCAAGTGATCATGTTAACCATTAATGCGCCAACCCCCATTGCGGCGACATTACTTGCGTTTGAAATGGATCAGCAATTATTAAAACGTTTAAAAGTGATCACTAAACTGGAAAACACTATTAGCGCCTTTAAAAATGATCAACGATTATTGAGTATTAGCACCTTAAGTGAAACTGCAGCCTTAGATGCCTTAACAAATGTTGATAATCAAATATCTTGGTTTAGCATTTATTTTTAAATGAAAGCGCCTTAGTGTCACGGCAATTTATCGTACAGAATCAACAAGATATGTTAATTGTTGTCACGCTAACTGAAGATATGTCGACTATTTTCCAAGAGTTTTACAACTTGCAGGCAAATATTTCCATCATTGCTTTATTTGCCGTTATGTTAGCGTTAATTTTTGCTTATGTTTTATCGAATAAATTATCGCGTCCGCTGATCTCATTCGCCAAAATAGCAAAACGTATTTCATTAGGGGAATATCATCAAAAACTGCATGAAACGAGTCAATTAAAAGAAGTTCGACGCTTAAGTGATGCCTTTGAAACCATGCAGGACAATATTCAAGCACGTGAAGACAAAATTATTTTTCAAGCGAACCATGATTTATTAACTAAACTTAATAACCGTTTTTATATTGAACAGGTTTTACTTCAGCACTTAACAAGTTCCACTGGCTTTCAAGCGATCGGGATAAATATTTTTGCTTTTCGTGATATTAACGATGTTTTTGGTTACCAAAATGGTGATTTATGCTTAAAACATATTGCTAATGCTTTAAAAAAGCTAGGTGGTCAATCTGCACGATTAACCGGTGGTGAATTATTATGGCTACCGGATAAAGCATTAAGCATAACGGAACTTGAGCTTATTAAAAGCAACCTTGAAGCGCCATTAATAAATGATGAAGTTACTATTCGCCCTAAGTTAGTATTTGGTGTCTTAACTTGTCCTGATGATGCTCAGTCACTTGAAGTTTTCTTTAAACGGTTAAACATTGTTTTAGATGAAGCAAAAACAACCGAAGGTAAATTGTTAAGTTTTCAACAGAGATTTGAAGAAAAGTATACCCGTCGATTAACGGTGGTGACTGAACTAAAACATGCTTTAGCAAAAAGTGAAGGTGAATTTAGATTGTTTTACCAACCGAAATTGTCGATATGGGAAAATAAAGTACAACATGTTGAGGCATTAATTCGTTGGAATAATGATATTTTAGGTTTTGTTTCCCCTGAAGAGTTTATTACCGTTGCCGAGCAAGCGGGTATTATTAATCAAGTGACTGACTGGGTTGTAAAACAGGCGATTATTGATGCTAAATATATTCAACAGCAAGGCATTGATATTTGTATTGCCATTAACTTATCTGCACACGATATTGCCAATCAAGGTTATTGCCAAATGTGTTAGCGCACTTAGAAAATTATCAAGTTGCTAAAACTTGTTTATCTTTTGAGATCACTGAGAGCGATTTGGTACAAGATCCTGTTCATGCGATTGCTGAAATGAAGCGTTACCGTGAACAGGGCTTTGCTTTAGCGATTGATGATTTTGGTACAGGCTATTCATCTTTAGAATATTTAAAAAATTTACCGGTCACAGCATTAAAAATAGATAAAAGTTTTGTTTTAAATTTAGCTAGCGAAACGAGTGATCAAAGCATTGTGCAAACAGTAATTAAGTTAGCCCATCAGTTTGGTTTATCCGTGATCGCCGAAGGCATTGAAGAACAAAAAGCTTTAGAGCTATTGCAACTTTGGCAGTGCGAATATGCACAGGGCTATCATATTAGCCGACCAATTCCGTTAGCTGAACTGATCGCTTGGCATCAAGAACATCAACAATATCAATGGTTATCTGTATGACAACAAAGAATTTTTTCTCAAGGTGTGAAAACTTCAGTAAAGTGATTTTATTACCACTGTTATTGGTAAGTACTACCGGTAACGCAGCGGACGGTAAATTAATTGCTACAGCTGGTTTAATTCAAGTAGAAGGCAGTGGTGGTGGTGGGCTTGTGCCCTGGGCAACCATAGCTGGTTACGACAGCCAAGAGCAAACCTCATTATCGGCGGTTTCCTCAACGGTAAGTTTAGATGATTATCGTTTAAATGTATTGGGCTTAACGGCATCGTTTTATGATCGGGTGGAAGTTGGCCTGACTCAGCAACGTTTTGATTTAAAAACCTTAGGTGGCGAAATTAAGCAAAACATTATCAGTATGAAATACCGTTTATACGGTGATGTGGTTTATTCTGATTGGCCTCAACTTAGTGTTGGAATGCAATATAAAAGTTTACAAGACAAAGCCGTGGCAGAATTGGTTGGCGCCGATAAAAGTGATCATGGTACTGATTTTTATCTCGCCATGACCAAGGTTCATCTTGGTGCTGTTGCCGGTTATAACGCTTTATGGAATGTGACATTACGAGCGACTAAAGCTAATGAAATGGGCTTATTAGGTTTTGGTGGGGTTAATAATGATGATTATCAAATAATGACAGAAGCTTCTGTCGGCCTATTAATGTCTCGCCATTTAGCATTTGGTGTTGAGTATCGCCAAAAACCCGATAATTTAGGGTTAAATGAAGATGATTGGTATGATTATTTTGTCAGTTATATTCCGAATAAAAACTTTAATATTACGCTTGCTTGGGCTGAGCTTGGTAAAATAGCCGGTAGTGAAAAACAAAGCGGACTTTATTTGTCGATTAATGGCCAGTTGAGGTGATCACCATGAAACATCTTTTTAAAATAGTTTATTGTTTTTTAGCGTTATCCCTTACCGCTTGTAGCTCAAATCAGCACTCCATCACTTTGTATCAAGAGTTAGGTGGTGAAGAAAAAGTGGCTGAAATTGTCGAGAACTTTATCAGCGAAATTGAGTTTAATGCTGATATTTATCATTACTGAAATGACTCTGACATTGGTCGTTTTCGTGACAAACTTAATGAACACTTGTGCTTTTTAACAAATGGTCCTTGTCAATATACTGGTGATAGCATGGTTGATGTACATACCGGTATGAATATGACCGAGAGAGACTTTAATTTCAGTGTTGATTTGTTTATTAATGCCGTGACTAAAAGCGAATGTGCCACATCCAGTACAAACAAGGTACTGAATGTTATGGCGAAAACACGTAAAGAAATTATTTATTTGTAGGCTAGAGCGTGTTGACCTTTCGGGTATATTTTTGTTCTAACTGAGCGCTTTCAGAACAAGGCGCAGCGATGCAATATCGTTATTCTCTACAATTTCTCACACGTTGTTCTAACCGCCTGCATCCATGCAGAATATATAAAAGTGAATGACGCAATTTTGGAAGCGCTCAGAACGAACCCGAAAGACAACATCTGCGCATAATATACTACGTTATCGCTGTTTATGTGGAACAACTTCCTCAATCGCTCTGCCTTGTATAAAGCCCATACAGACTGCTGCAAAAATATACAGCAAAGATCAACACGCTCTAGTTACAGTGAAAAGCAATGAGATACAAGCTACAAAACAAAAAACAAAAGTAAGGCAATTAACAGCTATACTTAACGGTATAATAAGGCTTGCCATTTGGTACCGAGCCTAATAACCAAAAATAACAAAAGGCTAATGCTAATAAAATACCGCTGCCAATTAATAAATTAAATAAAGGTGTGCCCATAATTAATGCGGTAATGGTTAACGGCACACTATAAAGCATCGCAGAATATAAAGGTTCGCGTTTAATGGTGTGTAGCTTAATAGCCGCAGCTAATAAAATAACTTTAAAAATAATAATGAACATAAAGGCTCTAAATGAAATTGATATAAGTCAGCATGTTAAAAGAAAATACGTTTTTTAGCGAGTACAAAGTAAGCGCCTTTAAAGAGCTTGAATAATTAAAATTAAGAACAGTACAAAACTTACCCCTTGCCAGAACATAACCGGATCGCGTTGAATTAACGGAGGTTTGGTTTTAGCCAGAAATACTTTATTGGGTTGGCGCAGGTCATGAATAAACTCAGAAAGTTCAGAGTAACGTTTTAAAGGATCCACTTTTAATGCATGTTCAAGGGCCAGGATCAAGCCAAACAGGTAACTCTGATTCGTCATTTATAATTGATTTGTAATTTAGTTTACGCTGTGCCGAAACACTTTTTGCTTGCGCTATTTCTGTTCCATAAGGAAAACGGCCGGATAACATTTGATAGGTGATCACAGCTAAAGCATAAATATCAGATGCTTGGCTACCTAGCTTACCTAAGAAGTATTCAGGAGCAGAATAACGAATGGTACCACGCATTAACTCTTCGGTGTCGACATCGGTAACACCAGCAATAAAAGTTGAGCCAAAATCAATAATTTTTACCGTACCTGTGTTGTCAATCATGATATTAGCAGGGCGCAAATCTTGATGGATCATCTCTTGTCGATGAAACGCTTGTAAACCTTTAGCAACTTGTTCGATGATAGTTCTAACTTGTTCTAATTTAGGTTTGGGGTTATCTATCATCCATTGGCTAAGTGGAATACCGTCGATAAACTCACTGACAAGATATAAATAATGACGTTTTCTATTTGAAACAATCGCTTTAGCAACATGTGCGTTATTAATACGTTTAGCTATCCACTCTTCTAACATAAAACGTTCAAGATATTGGTTATCGTTTCTTAACTCAGTGGAAGGGTTTTGATCACCACTACGTTTGCCCGTGTCATTGTCTTTAGCTAAAAATACATGGCTACGACTACTAATATAAATTTCGCGTAAAATCTCATAGCCGTCAAATTGCATTCTTGGTGACAACCTTGGTGGCAATGGCAGCATAGTTAATTGATGTACTTCGTCTAATTGGTATTCAGGTACATGCTCAATACGAACTATCTGTATACTTAAATTATCATCGCTACCAGAGTCTAATGCTTGTTGGATGATGGTATTTGCCGCGCTGTCAAGATCATCGGCATCAGCTATTGTTTTGACAATTTGAGCATGACTAACGAACTCATAGACACCATCCGTTGCAATAATATAAATATCTTCTTGTTCGAGTAATTGGCTTTGGTAATCAATTTCAAAACTTTGTTCTATACCTAATGCTCGGGTTAAATAGCTAACATCAGCTGAAACTACGCGGCGGTGATCTTCGGTCAATTGTTCTAACTGTTGACCAGATAATCGGTAAATACGCGTATCGCCTGAATGAAACAGGTGTGCGGTATTAGATTTTAAAACTAAGGCACTGAAGGTACAGATGTACCCTTTATCTTTATCAAATCGATAAGGGCTATTTCGTGTTTGGGCATAAAGCCAGGAGTTAATTGATTTAATGACTTTCTGAGCGGAAGTTTTTGACCGACCAAGAGTCAGAGGTACAGTAATAATCTTCTAGGAAACCTGATATTGCCGTTTCACTCGCTATTTGGCTCACCTGACTGGAACTAATACCATCAGCCATTGCTAGTACAATTCCTTTGCTGCTTAACATTGGCTCTTTTGGTATAACACTCCCAATAAAGTCTTGATTAACAGCTTTGATCCCTTTATTGGTAGCACCGCCAATACTGACACTTAAAGGTAGGTTCATAACACGTTTCCCATGGTATTGAATTTTTTGATATTTAAAAGAAAAGACTTCGTAATTAAGGTTACGAAGTCTTTGTTTATTGAGCAAATTTATCTAAAAATCTTTATGTTTAGATAAATGAGGCTACCATATTAACCTAGCTTACGGTTAGGTGAAGTTCTAACATGAGTTAGATATAAAGGTAAACCCACCAATAATAAACCACCAGCTAAATTGCCTAATACCGTAGGAACTTCATTCCATAATAAATAATCGTAAACCGTAAATTCACCGCCCATGATCATAGAGAATGGGAATAAAAAACATGTTAACAATTGAATGCTCAAACCCCATAAAGAAGAACAGCATTACTGGCATCCACATAGCAGCCATTTTAGAACCTGCTGAAGTTGAGATCATCGCACCAACAACACCCATTGATACCATCCAGTTACATAACATGCCACGAATAAAAATAGTAAACCAACCACCAACACCATGCTCTTGATAGCCTAAGGTTCTTGATTCACCTATTGAAGCAACTTTAGCTGCTATTGCGCCACCATCGGTGCCATAACCATAAGTTAATATAAAGGACATATGAAAAACGCGGTGGTTAATGCGCCACCGAAGTTACCTATAAATACAAGTCCCCAATTTCGCAGTACACCACTAACAGTTACGCCGGGACGTTTATCAAATAATGCCAGTGGAACTAAGGTAAATACCCCCGTCAGGAGATCAAACTTCATTAAATAAAGCATAATAAAACCAACCGTGAACAAACATGCACCTAAAATAGGACTGCCTGTTTTCGTAGCAACGGTAATGGCAAATACCGCTGCTAATCCTAAAATAGCGCCAGCCATAAAGGCACGTATAATGGTATCTTTTGTCGACATGTAAACTTTTTGTTCACCAGAATCGACCATTTTGGTGACAAATTCGCTGGGTTCTATATAAGCCATAAGTATCTCACTGTTTGAAGTTGGTAAAATTATTGTTATTACTTACTTGGAATTGCAGTTATGGTGCCAATTAAGTAACGTACTGATATTAATAGTTAAATATTAAATTAATGTGTTTTTTTGAGGGATAGGCGCACAAAACTGATTAGCTAAGCGCACCAAGATGGATCACCATGATTTATAAGGTAAAAATTTGCCATTTAAGGTT
This sequence comes from Alteromonadaceae bacterium, assembly GCA_038141035.1. GTDB lineage: Bacteria > Pseudomonadota > Gammaproteobacteria > Enterobacterales > Alteromonadaceae > JALZUE01. The sequence goes on along the minus strand of JAYQHI010000042.1, from coordinate 97,444 downwards.
AAAATAACTCGATCACCTTTGGCATTTTCTTCTTTATCTACCTCCATTGAAAAATCGATAGCACTCATAATTCCGTCACCAAATTTTTCTTGGATCACTTCTTTTAAAGTATCGCCATAAACACCAACGACTTCATATAAACGATAAATAAGTGGATCTTGTGGTACGGATTTATCCCATTCTTTGGTTGGGTATTCCATTAATATCGCTTTCGCTTCGGCAGGTAAGCCAAGAAAGGCAACTAGCTTTTCAGCTTCAGGCTCAGGGCAACTATTCATTCCTAAACATGCTGATGTGGTCCAAACAATCGACATGCCAATGGCATCTGCAATTTCTTGCCAAGATAGTGCCTTATCTTTTTTAATTGAAAATATCGCTTCAGTAACGTCGAGTTTATTCATGTTATTTCCTCATTTGGGATCAGGTTTAATAAGTTAAGCTGGTAAATATTTTGTAAGCTAAAAGCACAAAATAGGGCAAAAGCTAAATTTAAGTGCAATGCGCTTAAGTTAAGCAACAGTATGTTTTTAATAAGGTTTAAACATTCTGTTAACTAAACTTGATATAGCGACAACCGTGCCAGTTAATAAAATACATTTTACATTGTTTTTAAATATTAAAAAGTAAATTTCACTTTTCTTTATAACCACGAAATTTCGTTGGTAACGAGATTTCGTGGTGTTTGTAACGATATCTCGTGGTTCTGGCGTGATAATTGAACAATGAAAATAATGAAAATTTAATCGGGCAAAAGATAAAACGTATGTTAAATCACTTATTTATGAATGCTCTTACCGCAATGTTATTACTTGATCCTCATCAAAACAGGCTGATAAAAGTAAATCAGGCGGCTGATGACTTGTTTAATTTAAACGGTAGTGATTTATCAAACTTTTCTGTTACTCAGTTTTTTCCAAGTTGTTTGGATAAGTTACTCAATTTTACTCAGCAAATACTCGAGCAAAAAACGGCTTGGAGTTGTGATTTAAGTTTAATGCTCAATAATGAGCTTATTCCGTTAGACGTTAATGCCCGTGTTTTAGATGAGTATTTGTTGTTTAGTTGTCAAAAAAGAGATGTGACTTTTGGCCGTTATTTTCAATCGATTGTCGAAGCAAATTATCAATCGGGTTTTCCATATTGGAATAAAAATGAAACGGTCTTTGAAGAAATAGAACGGCAGAATCAATTATTATTAACTGCTGTAGGTGACGGGATTTATGGCGTTGATGTTGATGGTAATACTACCTTTGTGAATGTAGCCGCAGAAAAAATTATTGGTTGGAAAGTCTGAGCTGATCGGTAAAAACATTCATGATCTTATTCATCATTCACATTCTGATGGTAGCCTCTATTATGCACATGAATGTCCTATTTTTGCAGCTTTTAACGATGGCGAAGTTCACAGTGTTGATGACGAAGTATTTTGGTCCTAAAAGTGGTAAAGCTATTCCTGTTGAATATACAAGTACGCCGGTAACGGAAAATGGTTTGTTAATCGGCGCAGTGGTAATTTTTCGTGATATTACTGAGCGTAAAGCTATTCAAGCTAAATTATTAAATGCTTTGCAAGAAGTTGATGCACTAAAACAACGATTAGAAAAAGAAAACGCTTACTTATTAGAAGAGTTAAATGCTGACTTTAATCATCATCAAATTATTGGTCAAAGTGAAAAAGTACGGCACATGGTCAATCAAATTGAATTGGTTGGGCAAACCGATGCTAATGTTTTGATCACAGGGGAGTCTGGTACGGGGAAAGAATTAATTGCGCGCTATTCATGAAGTTAGTGAGCGACAAGGACGGCCCCTTATTAAAGTAAATTGTGCCGCTATTCCAGTAGATTTATTTGAAAGCGAATTTTTTGGTCATGTTAAAGGGGCGTTCTCAGGTGCTATATCTGATCGCCTTGGCCGTTTTGAATTAGCTGATGGTGCCACCATTTTTTTAGATGAAGTAGGTGAAATACCTTTACAGCTACAGGGTAAATTATTAAGGGTGTTGCAAGAGCAGCAATTTGAACGGGTGGGAGAGTCTAAAACTCGACATGTTAACGTTAGAGTAATTTCAGCCACGAATCAAAACTTAAAAAGTTTAGTTGAACAACAAAAATTTCGTGAAGACTTATATTTCAGGTTAAATGTTTTTCCAATCCACTCGCCCGCACTGCGGGAGCGTATTGACGACATTCCCTTATTAGTTAAGCATTTTATTGATAAAGTTTGTTTGCGTTTTAACAAGCCACAACCACAAGTGTCGATAGCCCAAATGCAATATCTTCAGCAGTATCAATGGCCAGGAAATATTAGGGAATTAGAAAACATTATTGAACGGCAACTCATCTTAGCAAAAAGTAATAAAATAAATTTTGATTTTTTAGCAAAAGAAATACCCACGTCAAAAGCTAAAATAAGTACTTTTGCTAAAGACAGTTTACTGAATGCGCAACAACAAAAAGAATTAGAAAAGCATAATTTAGAAAATGCGTTAGCACAGTGTAAAGGCAAAATTTATGGTGAAGATGGTGCGGCACAATTGCTAGGGTTACCACCAACTACACTAGCGTCAAAATTGAAAAAATTTGCGATAAATAAGCGCTTGTTTAGCTGATTATGAGGTAAATACTACTTTGTTAGTGGCAGTAATCGTTCGATAAAAAATGTGAACACGAGTATAAATTCGAATTAATTTTGTAAATAACTGTAAATTTATTAGTGTTATTTTGGCTTGTTGATATCTTTTTAATCTTAATTATAACAATAACAATAACAATAACAATAACAGGGTGAGCACATGGTTAACTCTACAACACAGTTGTCGGCAGTCATTGCGATGAATCGCTTTGGTTTAGGTGCTAAACCAGGCGAAATAAGCTTAGCTAAAGCGGATGCAAAAAATGGTTAAAATCAACTTTAACTCATATTAGCTTATGATCCTTCCTTACCCGGCTCTGAGGCGATGATAGCAGAACTTAATCAATATCGGAAGATGAAGCGCAAAGCAAAGTCGGCTCCTACCGAAGAGCAAGAAATGAGCATGAAAACTGCGAAAAATTCCCTCGAAACCTAGCTCGAACATTGATTGTTGATGGCCTTCGCCAAGCATTTGCATCAGACAATAGTATTAGCTGGCGTTTATTAGATTTTTTCTCTAATCATTTTAGTGTCTCCGATGCTGGCCAAGTGATGGCGGGACTTGCTCCAACGTTAGAGCGAGAAGCCATTGCGCCTCATTTATTAGGTAAATTTGAGAATATGTTATTAGCGGTGGTTCAGCATCCAGCCATGTTGATTTATCTGAATAATGAAAATCGTTTGGTCCTAACTCAAAACTTCGTAAAAGAAATAAAGGTATGAATGAAAATTTAGCTCGGGAAATACTTGAGCTTCATACTTTAGGGTGTAAATGGCGGCTATAGCCAAGCTGATGTGATTGAATTAGCCAAAGGATCACTGGTTGACGGTACAAACAAATGAAAAATCCTCGGATCATGGTTTTCACTTTAACGCGAATGGTCATGAACCAGGTAAACGTAGTTTATTAGGAAAAACTTATCCGCAAAAAGGGCGTTTACAAGGTGAACGCATGTTACGAGATGTTGCTAATCATCCAAACACGGCTAAATATATTTGTTTAAAATTAGCGCAACATTTTATTAGTGATACACCTGAGCCAAGCTTATTAACTAAGTTAGAAAAGGTCTGGTTAACCAGCCAAGGTGATATTAAGTTGGTGATGCACGCCTTAATTGATGCTGAAGAAGCCTGGCAGCCCGCACAAGAAAAATTTAAAACCCTCGGGAGTTTGTTATTTCAACATTACGGGCGTTGAATATTGCGCGTATTAAAGACAGATATTTATTATTTTCGTTAACTTCGTTAGGCCAAAAACCTTTTAATGCGGGTTCTCCAGCAGGCTTTGGTGACGAAAAAATGATTGGAACGGTGCTAGTGCATTAATGGCAAGAATTGATTGGGCTAATGCTATTAGCGCAATGAGTAAAGTAAATGCAGAACAAGTAATGAAAAACTCGTTTGCCGATACATTAAGTAAAACCAGCTATCAAACCATTACTCGTGCAGAAAGTAGAAAACAGGCGTTAACATTATTGTTAATGAGTCCTGAATTTCAACGGAGATAATCATGACTGAATTAAAAGAACAAAAATCAACTTAATCGTCGCCAATTTGTCAAACTTTGTACTGGTGCTAGTTTAATGGTTTGGCAAGCTAAGGCGTTATCGGCAACACAACTATTATCTACCAATAACACCAGTAAAAAAATTGTGTGGTGGTGTTGCGGGGGCGTTAGATTCATTGCATACCATAGTACCTACGTTTGCACCTGAATTAAAAACATTAAGACCTAAATTATCGACAAGTTATAAAAGTGAGTTATTAGCCCTTGATAATGGTTTTGCGTTAAACCCAGCATTAACCAATTTACATGCTTGGTATAAAAACAAACAATTAGCGCCTGTGGTTGCCGTTGGCAGTGGTTATGGTGCGCGATCACATTTTGACGGGCAAGACTATTTAGAAAGTGGTAAGCCTAGGATTGATCATGACTCTGGCTGGTTAGCTCGTGCGATTGATATTAAAAATAAAAAGCCTTAGCAATTGCGCACTCTACACCAATATCTTTAAGAAGCAGTGAGCAAGTCAGTACTTGGTATCCAAGTAAATTAAAAGAGTCTAAAGAAGATATTTATCAGCAGTTAGGTAAACTTTATCGTGATGATGAAGAGCTCTCTGCTCGTTTACAAGAAGGTCTTGAAACCAAACGCCTAGCTGAAATGGATATGGGCGGCGACAAAAAACAAAATGGCAAGTTTAAAGATTTAACGGCTGCTTGTGCCAAATTATTAGTTGCAGAGCATGGCGCTGATTGTGCGATGTTAGAACTAGGTGGTTGGGATACTCATAATAATCAAGAAGCGCGCTTAAATCGCCAGTTAACTGAATTAGACCAAGGCTTGGCTATTTTAAAAGATGGTTTAGGAGATACTTGGCAAAACACGGTGGTGATTGTGGCGACCGAATTTGGCCGAACAGTACGAGAAAATGGTACGGGAGGCACAGATCATGGCACGGGCAGTGGGCTATTTATTGCCGGAGGTGCGGTAAAAGGAGGGCAAGTATTAGGGCAATGGCCAGGATTAGCGGATCATCAATTATTTAAACAACGAGATTTAATGCCAACAACCAATAGCTTTTCTTGGTTTGCGAATGTACTTGAACATCATTGGGGTTTTAATCAAAGTGAATTATTAAAGGTGTTTCCTGGAGGTTACCTTATACCCCAAACAACTTGTTTAAATTTTAACTGAGGGAATATTAAATTTCATTATGGAATAATATTTGCTCTAAAGGTTTACGTTTATATTGTTAAAGCATTTGCTGAAAACGTGAACCGATAGAGCAAATAGGTTGCTGGAATACATAAAGCAACTTTTAACCTGAGTTCAGGTTTTTAACTTTCTTTATTCGGAAATTTCAAAATTTTGTCTACACTTAAAGATAACCTTAGTGTTGTTTACGGACTGTTTAAAGTAGAGTAAGGATGTTAATAACATGATGCAACAAGTCCCGCACTTATATAACAGAGCACAAACTTCAAAGCCATCGGTAACTTTGGTTGAGAGCTGGTTGGCGATGGCCAAGCTAAATGACAAATACGCCTATAATCGTCAGCGAGCAATGGATTTAATTAAACTTATTTTTGGCTCTATTGAATTCGCTGAACGTTATGTGCAAATTGAAAATGAAAAGTTACCACAACGCAGCGTTCATACGACACAAGCTGTAATACGTTTACATAATTAGCTGTTACTTATTTTAAAGTGTTGTGAAAATGAGCTAACTCGTATCATTACTCTTTTTTGTCTGAAATTCTCTTTATTACCTCGATAATTTATACCTCAAAATAAGCGCTCTGATAGCTTATTGGTTTATGTTATAAAAAATTAATGCTGTTGCTTGTCTTGATTGTAAGTTAAATTACGTTAGTGAAAATTCATAATCAAAGAGGACTAACAATGAAGTTAATTACCGCAATTATAAAGCCCTTTAAACTTGATGATGTTCGTGAAGCATTAAGTGCTCGTGGCGTTGAAGGTTTAACAATTTCTGAAGTTAAAGGCTTTGGCCGTCAAAAAGGTCATACAGAACTATATCGTGGTGCCGAATACCAAGTAGACTTTCTTCCTAAAATTAAAATGGAAATCGCCATTGGTGACGACCTTGTTGAAAGCACAATTGAAGCTATTTTAAGCTCGGCTCACACGGGCAGTATTGGTGATGGTAAAATATTTGTCACAGCGATCGATAATGTTATTCGTATTCGTACTGGTGAAACGGGTAATGAAGCTCTTTAATATTTGCTAATAATTTACTGATAAAAATAATTAAATACTTTAGCTCTAGAGCAATGGCGCTCTAAAAAGTATCAAAAATAATAGAGCAACGAAGCTCAAAAAATTTACAATGTGGTAAATATAATGATAAAAAAATTTAATTTTATACTCATGTTGCTGATGACAACATGTTCCTTTCCAGTTTTGCAGCAGATGAGTTAAACAGTGCGAATACCGCATGGATTTTAACGGCTACCGCTCTCGTTTTGTTAATGACCTTACCGGGTTTAGCGTTATTTTATGGTGGCTTAGTTCATCGTAAAAATATTTTATCGGTATTAATGCAATGTTTCGCCATTGCTGGTATTTCTTCCATTTTATGGTTGGTAGTAGGCTATAGCTTAGCGTTTGGTGAGGGTAATGGCTTTATTGGTGATTTTAGTAAAGTCATGATGATCGGCATTACTAAAGAGACATTAGCAGGCGATATTCCTGAAAGCTTGTTTATGTTGTTTCAAATGACGTTTGCCATAATCACCCCAGCATTAATAATTGGTGGTTTTGCGGAGCGTATGAAGTTTTCGTCGGTGTTATTATTCAGTGCCTTATGGTTATTAGCGGTTTATGTCCCCGTGACTCACTGGGTGGGGCGGCGGTTGGCTAGCTGAAATGGGCGTTTATGATTTTGCTGGCGGAATTGTTGTTCATATTACGGCAGGTGTTGCTGCGTTAGTTGCCGCTATTGTCTTAGGACCTCGTGATGGTTTTCGCTAAAAACCCACATCTACCGCATAACTTAACCATGACAGTAACCGGTGCTGGTTTATTGTGGGTTGGTTGGTTTGGCTTTAATGGTGGTAGCGCCTTATCAGCAAATGGTGATGCTTCTATGGCTATGTTAGTTACCCATATCTCAGCTGCTGCTGGTGCGTTAACTTGGGCGGCAATTGAATGGAAAAAGTTTGGTAAAGCCAGTGTTTTAGGTGCGGTAACGGGTATGGTTGCTGGCCTTGGTACTATCACTCCCGCTTCAGGTTTTGTTGGACCTGGTGGTGCATTAGTTATTGGTATTTCAGCTGGTATTGTTTGTTTTGCCGCAACCGTATATAAAACAAAAATTAAAAATTGATGACTCACTTGATGTTTTCCCAGTGTATGGTGTTGGTGGTATTTTAGGTACTTTATTAGCGGGTATCTTCTCAGCAACAACATTAGGTGCGTTTAGTGGTTATGGTTTTGCTGATGGCATTAGTACTATGGGCGAACAAGTTATGGTGCAATTAACGGGTATTGGAGCAACAATTATTTACACCGCTATTGTTTCTTATATTTTATTAAAAGTTGTTGGTGTTTTAACTGGTGGCTTACGTGTTTGTAAAGAAACTGAAACGAATGGTTTAGATTTAGTTGAACATGATGAAAGTGGTTATAACCTTTAATCACATTAATAATAAATGAAGCTCGTTTAACAAAGCAAAAAGGCGCTAATAGCGCCTTTTTTAATATCTACTGAAAACAGGTAATTATTTATTTCTTTATTTTCAAACCATTAAAGGTTGTCTTTACGATAAGCTTCACAAGCTTCTTCGTCGTCACATTCACCGTATAAGTATAAACTGTGATTAGTTAATTTAATATTATGAGATTTAGCAATATCTAATTGACGTTGCTCAATAACATCATCTTCAAACTCAACTACTTTACCGCACTTCAACAAACTAAGTGATCATGATGTTTTTTGTGGGATAATTCAAATACCGACTTACCACCTTCAAAATGGTGTCTAGTTACAATACTGGCATCGTCAAATTGGTTTAAAACGCGATAGACGGTTTGCTAAGCCAATTTCTTCGTGTTGTTCTAACAAAATTTTATAAACATCTTCAGCACTAATATGCTGGTTATCGGGATTTTGCAAGATACTAAGAATTTTTACTCGAGGTAAAGTAATTTTTAGGCCAGCGCGTTTTAGTTCTTCGTTTTGATCTGACATACAACCATTATCGATAAGTAAGTTAAAAAAAAGAAATTATAGGAGGTTATTGTGCAGGTTGAAAGCCCTAGTTGACATCTTATGGCATTAAATTTTTATTTAAGGCGTGATTTTAGCTATTATTGTCTGGTACGATGAGTTTAAAAGCTGTTAATACGGGAGTTAGTGCATAATATGAAACAAATATTAAGAAAAGCTTGGTTAATGAAATATTTATTAAATATTTGGCCGCCGTTTTTATTCACAGGGATACGAGTGATTAAGTTATCAGCTGATTTTAAAGAAGCTAAAATACAACTAACACAAAGGCCGTGGAATACGAATGCTGTTGGCGTTCATTTTGGCGGCTCGTTATATTCGATGACAGATCCGTTTTATATGTTAATGATTTTAGCCCAAGTGGGTAAAGATTATATTGTTTGGGATAAAAGTGCTGATATTGAATACATTAAACCAGGTAAGGGCAAAGTATTTGCGGACTTTGTGGTTAGTGATGGTTTGATTGATGAAATCCTTCGTCAAACACAACATGGGGAAAAATATTTACCACAATTACCGGTAAGTATTGTTAACGAGCAAGGTGAATTAGTCGCTAAATTAAATAGAACCGTGTACATTCGCAAAAAACGAACTAATCAATAATTACCATATGAAGATAAATAATTCCTGCGATATTTATTCGTCAATTGTTGGCTATCATCTTGATGATGAAAATGATTGGGTAGCTGAATTAGCTTGTCAGCACTTTCAGCATGTTCGACATAAACCACCGTTTATTAATCGTCCTTGGGTGGTTACTGAAATTGGTCGGCAGAATATGTTAGGGCATAAGTTAAAATGTATTAAGTGTAAAAATAATGCGCCAATTGATACCTTGTCATCACCAAAAGTTAACTTTTAGATGAAGTCATTATCTAAAAGTTAACGTTATTATAGGCACATTATCACGACACTTCGCTACGTTACAATTTAGGCGAAGTAAATTGGCCACTTTCTATTTTATCTAAGGTTGAACTTGCTACTTTATCTAAAAATTCAGCATTTAGGCGGTGTAATTGAGCGAAATCGCTTAAACTTTTTTCGCTAATATCGTTATCATCGGGTCGATACAAATAAAGTACCTTTAACCAGATGTATGCTTTTTTATATTCTTTTTTATCGGTAAAAATAGTAATTAATGACTTTAATAATTCTACATTAATTTCATCACCTTCTTGGTACAGCTCAAGTGCACGATAAAAGTAGCATTAATGTTTTTTTGTCATCAATTTTAGTGTAATAAGTTGCCAAAAAAAACTGTAGCTCGGGAGTTTCTAACTGGTGTGAACCTTCAAGTGCTTTGAACTTCGCTAAAGCATGTTTATTTAAATAACGTGACCAATGATAATAAAGCAGATAAGGATCGTCAGAGTTTTTAGTTTCTTCGGATAACTGTTGGATTTTTTCAAGCGCCTTTTCTTTATTTTGTATCCGATAAGTTTGTTTTTCTTTGAGTTTGATATGCTCGATTTTAGCGGCATGGCTCATGCAATCTTTATAATCTTCAAACTTGATTAATAAACGGTATTTATTAACATCAATATTCGATAATTCTAGCTCATGATAACCTAAGAGAACTTGTTTTCTTTCTGCTTTACACCAAGAATCAGCTATAAATTCTTCACATACATCGGCATGCATTTCACATAGCTCATTAATTGTTGGTGTTGGGTTGCAGGCAGATAACCCAATTAGGCTACTTAAAAGTAAGGGAATTTTTATTTTTATTGTCATGTTGTCGGTTCAACATTGTGTAGTATTGATATTAAGTTATCACAAATTACGATTTTACTGTTAGCCTGCAAGGTTATTTTTTTAGATTATTTGCGCTTTCTAAGCATTGTTGGCGATTTTTTAACCTACACCTATAATTAACTAATAGCTTATATTTTTAATGGGGTGCTTACGATGAAATTCATCAAGGTTTTATTTATCACCATGACAATTATGGGTGTAAGTATCTTAACAGTGGGTTGCCAGTTAACAGAAAAAATATATCAGCCCCAGAATACATTTGTTAAAAGTGAGCTTTATGCCGATGACCATTTTATCGGTTATCAAAATCATCAATTAAAAACGGAAAATGAAATTTTTCAATTATCACCAGAAATGGTTGAGTTGATTGATAAGAACATTCATGCCCACAAGCCATTAAAGCAGCAAGTATTTGATTTGTTAAATTTGATATTTGATGAAGAACAACTGGGGTTGGCTTACAAAAACTCAGCCAACTTAACTGCATCACAAACCTTTAAAAACCGTGAGGCTAATTGTATATCCCTAACCATTATGGCGTATGCGTTAGCCAAACATGCCAATTTAACAGTACAGTTTCGTGATGTTGAGGTACCTGAATATTGATCCGTAATGGAGGCTATAACTTATTAACTGGTCATGTAAATTTAGTTGTATCGGAAAATAAAGTAGAAACACAAGAATATATTTTTAATCCGACAAGTGTTGTTATTGATTTTGATCCCTATATTCGTAAAAAAGAATTTCCCTCTAAAATAATCAGTAAAAATAAAATCACCGCTATGTTCTATACGAATGTAGCTGCTCAAGCCATTATTAAAAATAATTTTAGCTTAGCATATGCCTATTTAAAAAAAGCAACTGAATATTCAGCAAGTTATAGTCCTGCTTGGGGAATTTGGGTATACTTTACCGTATGGTTGGCTTAGATCAGCTAGCGATTAATGCCTACGAGCATGCCATTACATTAAACCCTAAAAATTATACCTCGATCACTAATTTGGGTATTGTGTTTAATAAAGTTGGACGTTATGAAGACGCAAAGCTTATCCAACAAAAATTACATGATTTACGCATTAAAAATCCGTATTATCATGCGTTGTTAGCTAGAGACGCTTTTTATCAGGCTGATTACCAAACGGCCATTTCGCGGTATCAATTAGCAATTAAGCTGGATGGTCAGCAACATGAGTTTTATTATGGTTTAGCTAAAGTTTATGCTCAAATCGGCGATGGCTCGTTAGCGCGTAAAGCATTAAAAAAAGCAATTAAACTGAACAAATACCCAGATATTGATAAACAATATTATGCGAAGTTAAATTTGTTAAATGAAAATATGGTTAATTAATTTGAGCTTGTGTTGACGATCAACCTAGACAACTATTAGGCTTATTTCTATTAAGAACTTTTGGTTGCTTATAGTGTTAGTTATACATTCTTTAAAATGAGTTAGGCATTATTATTTTGAATAAAAAATTTATTACCGCACAGTCATTGTTAGAAGACGCTTTTAAAATGGCTGATAAAGTTTATCAAGACGATTTTAAACCGGATTATATTATTGGCATTTGGCGAGGTGGTGCCCCCGTTGGTATTGCGGTACAAGAATATTTTGATTTTAGAGGGGTTAACACCGATCATATAGCGGTAAGAACGTCGGCTTATCATGGGATCGGACAAAACAAAAAAAATATCACCGTACATGGCTTACATTATATTATTGAAAATGCGTCACATGATAATAGCTTGTTGATCGTTGATGATGTTTTTGATTCTGGTAAAAGTGTTGAAGCATTAATGAAACAACTTAAAAGCCAAATGCGTGCAAATTATCCAACAGATGTTAGGGTTGCTTGTCCTTGGTATAAGCCGGGTAATCGGCAAGTTGAGATCACCCCTGATTATTACATTCACCAGTCAGATGATTGGCTGGTGTTTCCTCATGAAATATCAGGTTTAACTGTTGATGAAATTAAACAGCATAAATCGGATATTGCCCACCTTGATTTTTTATTTCAAAAATAAAGCTTAAGTTGAGTTATTGCTTACCTAACAGTTTAAAAATATTCTTCGCAATATCAATATTATTTTGAAAGCCAAAAAACAACTCTTTCCCTGGTCCTAAAGCATAAATAGGAACGTCTGCCCCTGTATGGCCTAAGGTTGTCCAGCCGGTACGACTACGATTATTGATGATATCTCTAAGAGTTTTTGCTAATGCGATAGTGATTTTAGATTTTATCGTTAATAGATTATTCATTTGATCGCCAGATGGCTCAGGTTGATTTAATACTGCTTTTTTTACCTTTATTAATCGCTCTAGTTCTGTGCTAGTTAAGTTAAAACCTAACGTTGAATTTAAATAAGTAGCATTTATACCATGCTCATAAAGGTAGTTTGCCATGCTAGTTGGTGATACTTTTATGTTATGTAAAACCTCTGGTTGCCATAAATATTTTTTATCTTTGCCAATAGTTAAGCCCCCCGTGTCATGATCAGCGGTTAAGATGATTAAGGTATCAGGATTGTTGTGGCTATATTGTTCTAAAAATAACAGGGTGTCTTCTAACTCAGCCATTTCATGCATTGCGACAACTACATCATTATCATGAGCCGCCCAATCAATTTGGCTTGCTTCGACAAGAAGGAAAAAACCCGGGTTATTTTCGCCGTGTGATAAATGCTTAATCGCCGCTTTTGTCATTTTAGTTAAACGATTTTTTTCTGTATCGTCGATATGTGAAGGTAGGTTTTAGGTGCAAATAACCCGATTATTTTTTGCTGGTTATTTAATGTTTCTAGCTGTGCGTATTGATCAATATATTGGTAATTATGGCGCTTAAACTCGTCGATTAAATTTCTATCTTTGCGAATAAAATACTTTTGACCGCCACCAAACATTACATCGACTTTAAATTCACCATTAATTTTTTCATCAAAATAACTGTCAGCGATAGCATTTTTTAAGTTACGGTTTTCAATATGGCTAATATAAGAGGCAGGTGTCGCATGATTGATTTCGGAAGTAACAACAATACCGGTATTTTTACCTTGAATTTTGGCGAATTCTAAAACGCTTTGCACTGCTTGTTTGTTAATATCAACACCAATTGCCGCATTATAAGTTTTAACGCCTGAGGCGAGGGCGGTGGCACTAGCGGCTGAATCAGTTACAAAACCAGAAGACTCATCAGGATAAGTACTAACACTGCCAATGAAATGCCGATCGAATACCGTTGTTTGGATATCTTGTTGCTTAGTTTTTTTATAATAACGGTAGGCCGGCACAAAATTAGGCCCCATACCGTCAGCAATGAACATGATAATATTTTTGGGTGGTTCAGCAAAAGCAATCGTTGAAAATAAAGAAAATAGCAAAAAGGTCAGTTGCTTCATTAAAACCTCTAGAGTTTGAATATCGGAATATAAGCTCTCTATTTTAACTATTAAAATAAGCTTGTCACTGATTTAAATAATGCGTATTTTCCTGATAAAATGAGTAACAATTCCATTTGTTAGCGTTAACAAGGTCTTTTGCTGTTATTTTATTTAAAAAATAACATTTTATATTGGTAATAATCCCTTAAGCTTGGTAGATTAACGCTCAATTTTCTTAGTGGCTACGAGCTTGCTAAGAACAAAATTTGTGTCACTAAATAATAGAAGTAACAGAGTATAAAAATGTCTTATCAAACTGATGATCTACGCATAAACAATATTAAAGAATTACTGCCGCCAATTGCTTTATTAGAGCGATTTCCTGCAACTGAGCGTGCATCTAAATCTGTGTTTGAAGGCAGAGAAGCCATTCATAATATTTTACATAATGGTAGTGACCGTTTATTAGTGGTCATTGGACCTTGTTCAATTCATGATCCTATCGCGGCTATTGAATACGGTGAGCGTTTAGTTAAGTTACGTGAAAAGTATAAAGATACCTTAGAAGTTGTTATGCGTGTTTATTTTGAAAAGCCGCGTACGACTGTTGGTTGGAAAGGGTTAATTAACGACCCATATTTAGATGATAGCTATCAGTTAAATGATGGCTTACGCATTGGCCGTAAATTATTACTTGATTTAAATGATTTAGGGTTACCAACTGCGGGTGAGTTTTTAGATATGATCACGCCACAGTATACTGCGGATCTTATGTGTTGGGGTGCTATTGGAGCACGTACTACGGAAAGCCAAGTACACCGTGAGTTAGCTTCAGGCTTATCTTGTCCGGTTGGTTTTAAAAATGGTACCGACGGTACTATTAAAGTGGCGATTGATGCCATTGGCTCTGCTAGCTCTCCACATCACTTTTTATCGGTGAATAAATTTGGTCATTCAGCGATTGTTGAAACCACAGGTAATGGCGATTGTCATATTATTTTACGTGGCGGTAAATTACCGAACTTTGATAAAGAAAGTGTTGATGCGGTTATTGCTCAGTTAGAAAAATCTCATGCAACCACAAAATTAATGGTTGATTTTAGTCACGCTAACTCAAGTAAGAAATTTGAAAACCAAATGTTAGTTTGTACTGATGTTTGCCAACAAATTGCTGGCGGTAATGACAATATCTTTGGTGTTATGGTGGAAAGTCATATCAACGAAGGTCGTCAAGATTTAGTTGATGGTAAAGCGGCTAACTATGGTCAAAGTATTACTGATGCATGTATCGGTTGGGCTGATACTGAAACTTTATTAGCGCAACTTGATCAAGCCGTTGCAGCAAGACGTGCTAAATAAACATTATTGTTAATTTGATAGCAGCTTAATAGAAACCACCGATTAAGGTGGTTTTTTTATGCCTAAGATTTGGTAGCGTTTCGATATTTCATCACGTTATTGTTAGAATTCTAACGATTGTTTTTTGCAAACATCACGATGATAACACCTGATAAGACAAGGCAGGTTGCGAGTGTTAACTCTAGAGTAATTATTTCGTTAGTAAAAATAACCCCACCAATGCTAGCTATTATTGGGACTAATAACTGTAAGACACCGGCTTGGATCGCTGAGATATATTTAAGGGCAATAAACCACAAATAATAACCAAGACCACTAGTAATCGCGCCTGAAATAATGGCTAATGTGATACCTGTTGTTGTAAAGGATTGTTGCTGGTAATTTAAAATTGCCAATAACATTATCATCAACAGTGTTTGCATAAAGCTATTGGTGGTTAATAGTAATGGCGGTTGTGTTTTAGGTGAACTCTGGCCTGATATTGTATACAAGCCCCACGCAATTCCCGCACCAGCCATTAACACAAAGGCATAAACCGAAGGTGTGGTTAAACTTGGGTAAACTAAATAAATTAAGCCAGAAAAAGCAAGGGTTAAGCCTAATAGCTCATTACGAGTAATTTTTTTAGTTTTGAAAAAGCTGAATGAAATTAAGGTTAATTGCACAGCACCAAATAAAATAAGCGCTCCGGTTCCGGTATCTAATGCGACATAAGCATAAGAAAAGCCCAGCGCATAAATGAACAAATACCAGGCGCTTAATGAAGGCATCAATTTTATTGATGACCAAGAAAATAAATCTTGCTTAGCTGAATTTTGAGCGGCTTGTTTACCGTATGACAGTGAACTTTTGAACTGAAATAAGATAATAATAACAGGGCTATAATACCTGAGCTTAAACGGATATTGGTAAAGCTTGCAGGATCTATCTTGCCGTCAGCCAGTGCTAATCGACATAAAATTGAGTTACCGGCAAAAGCAATTAACGCTAATGAAGTATAGAAGATCGCTTTAGTATTTAGCATTTTGGATAATTCTGTTGATTTAACATTAATATTCAACATTGCGTTTAAATGGCGGTAAAGCATCAAGTAATTCTTTACCGTAGCGTTTGCTAATAACACGTCGATCTAACAAGGTAATAGTACCAACATCTTTTTCATTACGTAATAAGCGACCACTGGCTTGGATCAGTTTTTTGGATGCTTCAGGTACCGATAGCGACATAAAAGGGTTACCTCCTTTAGCCGTGATGTATTCTGCTTGTGCTTCTTCTACCGGTGAGGTGGGTACTGAAAAAGGTAGTTTAGTAATAATTAAATTGGTTAATTGTTTACCTGGTAGATCAAGCCCTTCAGAAAAACTTTGGGTGCCAAAAATAATAGATTCAAGATTTTTTTCGATACGTTTTTTATGGCTGTCGATAATTTTTTGTCGTGACTGCTCACCTTGTACTTGAATTGGTAACTTATGTTTAGCACGTAAAGCATCAGCAACTTTTTCCATTTGCCAATAAGATGAAAACAGCACTAAACTGGCTTTTTTATCGGTTAATAATGCGGGTAAACGTGCAATTAATTCGTCGGTAAATTTATCGTGACTTGGCTCATATTGCATATTAGGAATAATAAGGGTCGCGTTATTTTGATAATCAAATGGCGATAATACGTGTAAATATTGACTGCCATCATTGGTTGATAAACCGGCTTGTTTAATAAAATGGTCAAACTTATTTAAGGCTCGAACAGTGGCAGAGCATAACACGGCACCTTCGCATTTTGACCACAACATATCTTCCAAGGTAAAACCCACTTCGATAGGCGAAGCTGATAACAAAAAGTCTTGTCGCTTACCTTCAATTAGTTCAAGCCACCTTGCTAAGGGAGCGGCTTTTTCATGATCGGTTTTTGCGTACATGCCCCAAAGCGCTTGAAAACTTTCTAAACGCTGAATTAAAAAACCGGCTTCAGCTAACAAGGGTTCAGCCAAATAGAGTTTTACTTCATTTTCTTTAACCGCTTCCATTAAGGTATTATAAAGTTTATTAATTTGAGCCAAAGCACGTTTACTTGCTTCAGTTAACGATTCGCTGTGGTGTTTAATGGTTTTGGGTAAAATGCCATTTTCAAAGCGGTATTGTTTTTCTTTAGCGAAATAAACGGGGTGATTGGCTTCAATAAAGGTTTTAATTTTTTGTAAATCGGCGATTAATTCCAGTGCTTCATCGGCTAATTTTAATGACGGTGATATCGCACTTTGGCTTTTTACTAACTTTGCTATTTTATCGCCACATTCTTGCAGCTTTCCAAGCCAATCAAGGGCTCCCTTGATGGTAGAACTTGCACTAGAAAAGTCACGCGTTACTTTTGGTAGGTGATGAGCTTCATCAATAATGTAAAAAGTATCAGCAGGTTCAGGTAAAATTCGACCTCCACCTAATTCTAAATCGGCTAATAACAAGCTATGGTTAACCACCAACACATCAGCCATATCCATGGTTTCTCGTGCTTTATGAAAAGGGCAATGGGTATGTTCAGCTAGGTGTTTTAAACAGCTGTGTTTGTCACTTTGTATTTGCAGCCAAATATTATTGGCAATGGTATCTGGCCAAGAATCTCGATCACCAGCCCATGTATTATTAATTAATGCTTGGTGCATTTCTTGTAAAATTCTAATATCTTCAGCGCGGGGCTTTTCAGCAAACGTAAAACCGGCTTGTGGGGTGTCATCATTAGCAACAGCATTAGCTAGCTTTTGCGCACAAACATACCGTTGACGTCCCTTTGCTAAGGTGTAGCTGAAATCGAGTTTGCCATGTTCTTTTAAAAACGGTAAATCTTTGTCGATAAGCTGTTCTTGCAGTGCAACGGTAGCTGTGGCAATACACACTTTTTTTGTTTGCTAAGGGCTAATGGTATAGCACCTAAACTATAAGCGAGGGATTTACCTGTGCCGGTACCCGCTTCAATGGTGATAATTTTACGATCTTTGCTGTATTCACCGGCTAAGGTTTTAGCTATTTCAGCGATCAGTAAGGTTTGTTGTTGTCGTGGATGAAAGTTGGGCAAACTTTGGCCAATAGACTTATAACATTCACGAATTTTTTGTTTGATTTTTTCAGACAATTTGGCCGTTGAATGTGGTGATGGTGGTTGGCTTAATGGTTCAGATGGCATATTTCACTCGAGTTGTGCTCTGTTTTTAACTGGGACTAAAAGCGACGCTTATGATGTGAAAGATTCCATCTTTCAGTCTTTTATATTACACTGCTGTATATATTAACAGGGTGTTTGATTGTTTACTAGAATTTATACCAATCCGTATAAGAAAGTAATCGCTTAGCGAGAATTTAAAGGCTTAGAGGCGAGGCATTGATTGAAGAGAATGGTTATTCTCGTTAACTGCTCCCGCGTTACCCTAATGTCCCACATCCATGTGGGAACCTTGTCAAAATCAATAACGCTGCATATAAGCCTTTAAAACTCGCCCTTTGGGAACGTATGGGCTGCATGATAACTGCACAAAATTTATTTGATGTAGAATAACTATATCTTCACAAATTTTGTTTGTTCTAATGCCGTCTATACCGTTCTAAGTGAGCACTTATTTATACGGAATGGTATTAGTTTTTCAAGCTTATCAATCTTGTATTTTTATGGCCGTTTTTTAAGTTAAATGTTTATGACAACAGCAGTATCTTCCGGTTTTTTATTATCCCGTCAATGTCATGATCAAAAACATGGCATCGTTATTACGCTGTGGTTAAAAACAGAAACTGGCCCAGTTAAATTACAAATACAAAATCAACGTGCGTTATTTTTTGTTGAGCAGCAGCAAAGTCAGTTAGCTGAAGAATTTCTCCGCGTTGAAAATATTCAAATTGATGAAATAAAACCCTTACCGCTGAAAACCTTCAATCAGCAAACGGTGAGCTGTTTTTATTTTAAATTTATGCGCGACTTTTACGCCGCGCGTGAAATATTAAAACAATATAATATCAAATGTTATGAGGATGACTTTCGACCGGATGATCGTTTTTTAATGGAACGCTTTATTACGGCGAGTGTTTGTTTTCAAGGGACAAGTGTAGCACGTGAGCATTATCTCGAAGTGAATCATGCGCAGGCTAAACCCGGTGAAGCGGCAGTAAGTTTAGCTTGTCAATTGTCGGTCTTATCTATTGATATTGAATGTGCTTTTGATGGTCAGCTTTATTCGATTGGTGCCTATGGGGATGATGTTCAAAAAGTTTTTATGATCGGAGAGCAAAAGGCACAAACGTTAAATGAATCGCATGATTATATTGATTGGCTGTGTGATGAAAAAGTTTGCTTCTTGCTTTTATTACTTGGCTTAAACAAGTGGATCCCGACATTATTATTGGCTGGAATGTTATTAATTTTGATTTTGACTTATTACAAAAGCGTTGTGATCACCATAAAATTCCTTTTGCGATTGGTCGAGATGGTAAAACACCTATTGGCGAAAAAATCATGCGAGTGAGCAACGATTTATTTCAATAAGTGGCCGAGTTGTCCTTGATGGCATTGATCTGCTAAAAACAGCCACGTATAACTTTCCCAGCTTTTCATTAGAAAATGTCGCTAATACCTTATTGGGTTTAAGTAAAAAAGTCAGTGATGTTGATAATCGCTTAGCGGAAATTAATCATAATTTTCAACATAATAAAACCGCACTTGCTGCTTATAACTTAGAAGATTGCCGGCTAGTGTCACTTATATTTGAAAAAACGGATTTATTAAATTTTGCTAAGTTACGTGCGCAATTAACCGGGTTAGATATTGATCGTGTGGGAGGCTCCGTTGCCGCTTTTACCAATCTTTATACTCCTAAGTTACATCGTGCTGGTTATATCGCGCCGAATATGGGAGATGGCACACAAGGTTTTGTTTCACCGGGTGGTTATGTCATGGATTCGATCCCTGGTTTGTATAACGATGTTTTGGTTCTTGATTTTAAAAGCCTGTATCCGAGCATTATTCGCACCTTTAAAATTGATCCTATGGGGATGATCCAAGGTTTATTACAAAAAGATAGCCAGCCTGAGCGTGTTATTGCCGGTTATGACGAAGCTTATTTTTCACGAGATGAGCATTTCCTGCCTGATATTATTCAATCATTATGGGCTGAGCGCGACAAAGCAAAAGCTGATAACAATGCGGCACTGTCGCAAGCGATAAAAATTATCATGAATTCATTTTATGGTGTTTTAGGTTCAACAGGATGCCGATTTTTTGATCCTCGACTATCTGGCTCTATCACCAAGCGTAGCCATGATTTGTTAAAAACGACTCGCCAATGGATAGAAGAAAATAAAGGTTTTACCGTTATTTATGGCGATACCGATTCCATTTTTGTTGATATTGGTAAACAAGACAGTGCCGAAAAAAGTAAAGCGATTGGCAAAGAGTTAGAAAGTTACATTAATCAACAATGGCAAAGCTATTTAAAAGATAACTATCAATTAGAAAACCACCTAGAAATAGAATTTGAAACACACTTTTGTAAATTTTTAATGCCAACAATTCGTGGTACGGATGTTGGCACTAAAAAACGTTATGCAGGCTTAATAAAAAACAAAGACGAACAGCATATTGTTTTTAAAGGGCTAGAAAGCGTAAGAACTGACTGGACCGAATTGGCAAAAATGTTTCAACGTGAGTTATATCATCGTGTTTTTAATGACTTACCGGTTAAAGCTTATGTCGCTGAGATGGTCGCAAAAACTGAAGCCGGCGAATTTGATGAGTTATTAATTTATCGTAAACGTATTCGCCGTAAATTAAACGATTATGTTAAAAACGTACCACCTCATGTTAAAGCGGCCAGAGCTGCTGATTTATTGAATGAACAACATGGCAAGCCGTTGCGTTATCAAAACCGTGCTTGGATTGAATATTTGATCACCAGTAATGGCCCACAAGCCAAAGAGTGGCTAAGTGCACCACTTGATTATCAGTTTTATATTGAACGACAACTTAAAGCGGTGGCTGATGCGATATTACCTTTTGTTGATACCAGCTTTGATGAAATTACCGATAACCAATTAAATCTGTTTTAATTTTATTGTCTACAACCACGATTTTATTGCCAAAGAGGCTGTAAGTTCACGCGTATTCAGGTTACAGTTGTTATTATATAGATGGCTAGATAGCTGTTTAATTACATTAAATGATTTTATTCTTCTCATTATTAGGTTTTAACTAGGTAGGTACATGAAAAAAGATACCAAAATTGTTAGTGCAGGTCGCAGTAGCCAGTGGACTCAAGGTGTGGTGAACCCACCAGTACAAAGAGCCTCAACCGTTGTCTTTGATACGGTTAAAGACATGAAACATGCAACAGCAAATCGTGGTAATAAAGTGCTTTATTACGGCCGTCGTGGTACGACAACATCATTTGCTTTTAGTGATGCTATGGTGGATTTAGAAGGTGGTGCAGGTTGTGCGTTATATCCTTCTGGTACCGCTGCCATCACTAATGCCATTATTTCTTTTGTCAAGGCAGGTGATCATATTTTAATGGTTGATAATGCTTATGAACCAACGCGTAGTTTTTGTGACAATATCTTAAAAAAATTAAATATTGAAACTACTTATTACGACCCATTAATTGGTGCTGGCATTGAAGCGTTAATTAAAGAAAATACAACATTGATCTTTCTTGAATCGCCTGGTTCATTAACCATGGAAGTACAAGACGTACCAGCTATCGCAGAAGTGGCACATAAACATAATTGTTTAGTGATGTTAGATAATACCTGGGGAGCGGCGATCAACTTTCAGCCTTTTGATTATGGTGTTGATGTTTCAGTACAAGCGGCAACCAAATATATTGTTGGCCATTCTGATGTCATGTTAGGTACAGCAACCGCAACTGAAAAATACTGGCCTCAATTACGCGAAATGAGCTACACCATGGGGCAATGTACCTCACCTGATGATTTGTATTTAGCGTTACGAGGTATTCGTACTTTAAGTGTGCGAATGAAACAGCACGAACAAAATGCCTTAAAAATTGCCAAATGGTTAGCAGGGCGCGATGAAGTAGAAACGGTTTTTCATCCGGCTTTAGCTTCATGCCCTGGACATGAGTTTTTTCAACGTGACTTTACAGGTTCAAATGGCTTATTTTCGTTTGTCTTAAAAGACAATCAAACTTTGAATACCCGTGCGATGTTAGATGGTATGCATCATTTTAAAATGGGCTATTCTTGGGGCGGTTTTGAAAGTTTAATTTTAGCCATTAATGATGTGCAATCTTTACGAACTGTCACAACTTGGGCTTACAAAGGGCCATTAGTACGTTTGCATGTTGGTTTAGAAGATGTTGACGACCTTATTGACGATTTAAGTCAAGGTTTTGAGCGTTTGAAAAGTAAGTAGAAAGCGTTTCAGAAATAGGCTTATTATTCATAATTAAAGTCATAAAACGAAGCTATAAACCAAAGGCGATTAAATATCGCCTTTTTATTTTATAATTGTGTTTTGTTTATTGTTAACTGTGTTACGATTAGTCCATATTGGGTAATACTGCTGTAAAAAAACAACTTAATGAGTAATTGATATGATGAATATGATCACCAGACTTATTTTAACTTTGAGCTTATTGATACTAAGCACGGCTAATAGTTACGCACAAAAGGTAAACTTTAAAGAAGTTTTTAGCGGTACAAAGTTAGCTACTGACATTAAATTTATTCCTGAGCAGCAAGGACAAGTTTTTATTGCTGAAAAAGGCGGTAAGGTATTATTTGCTGATTTTAATAGTAAAAAGACTTATACGGTGACTACTCTTGCGGTCCGTAATCGTTCAGAAATGGGCGTGTTAGGTTTAGCCTTTCATCCTCAATATCCGCAAGTGAATAAAATTTATATAAATTACAATCCTAAAGATGGTGAGCCGAGAACACGTATTGCTGAATTTTCAGTGACACAAAATAATGCGGCTTATCAATTTAGCCAAGAAAAAGTAATCCTCGAGGTGGAGCAACCGTATTTTAATCATAACGGTGGCCAAATTGCGTTTGGCCATGACGGTTATTTATATATTGGTATGGGTGATGGCGGCAAAGCGGGCGACCCACTTGGCCATGGCCAAAACTTAACGACCTTACTGGGGGCAATGTTAAGAATTGATATTAATACCAATGAAAAACCTTATTTGGTACCGGCCGATAATCCATTTATCAATAAAACCGATGTCTTACCTGAAATTTGGGCTTATGGTTTACGGAATCCGTGGCGTTTTTCTTTTGCACCTGACGGACAACTAATTGCTGGAGATGTTGGTCAAAGCTTATATGAAGAAGTGTCTATTATTGAAAAAGGTAAAAATTATGGTTGGAATATTATGGAAGCTGATCATTGTTTTGAACCTAAAGATAACTGTGACCAAACTGGACTAAGCTTACCTAAAATTTCCTACCCACGAGATCAAGGTATTTCTATTACTGGTGGTTTTGTTTATACCGGAGAAAAAATCCCTGCGTTAAAGTCACACTACATTTATGCTGATTTTATACTGGGTAATATTTGGGCGGCAAAATATCCAGCGCTTGAAAAGCCAGTAAAAATATTCTCTGGCAGTTATCAGTTTCCTACGTTTGCTCAAGATGCTGCTGGTGAAATATATGCTGCCGATTATCCGACAGGTAAAGTTTTCAATTAGTACCGTAATTACCGAACTTTCAGCTGAATTAACACTTGTTGCTTGGACAATTCTCTATACAATATTATTTTATTTATTCTATAGAGAATTGTTATGGCTGAAGAAACGATCTTTTCAAAAATTATCCGACAAGAAATTCCAACCCCTTTGTTATATCAAGATGAGCTAGTTACCGCATTTCGTGATATTGCGCCTCGTGTTGATAGCCATATTTTAATTATTCCAAATAAACTTATTCCGACGATTAATGATGTTACCGAAGATGATGAATTGACGTTAGGGCGAATGATCATGGTTGCCAAAAAATTAGCAAAAGAAGAGGGCATTGATGAAAATGGCTATCGTTTGATTATCAATTGCAATAAACATGGCGGTCAAGAAGTGTATCATATTCATATGCATTTATTAGGTGGGCAGCCTTTAGGGCCTATGGTGAGTGTTTAATGCTTGGAAGCGATAAGCAGGAAGCAGGAAGCAGGAAGCGAGAAACTAGAAGCTTTAATACAAAGTGACGTTTTTGGTTATCACTTACACCAAATTGTTATGGTGAGATTGTAGAGTTTAATATCTATCGTTTTAATAAATTGTTAAAATGAGGTTATCAACCAAGGGGTGCGGATAAGATAAATTTTATCTGCTGAGATGTGGTATCACACAAACCCTCGAACCTGAACTGGATAATGCCAGCGTAGGAATGGGTATAACACCGCCATAACATGCGCTGGTTCCATATTTTTGATTTATATGAGAACCACATGACAAGTAAATTATCTTCTATCGCTTTAGCGATATCATCAGTTTTAATTATTAATCCAAGTTTTGCCGAAGATGATACTTCAGAAATTGAAGTGATCACAATCAAAGGTGATTTTCGCGAAACTAATATTCAACAAAGCCCTAACGCGGTAAGTCTATTATCAGAGCAAGATATTAAACGCCGTAACGCTCAAAACTTAGAAGAAATTATTGCCTTAGCACCCAATGTTAATTATGCCGGTGGTTCGCAACGGGCGCGTTATTATCAAATTCGTGGTATTGGCGAACGTAGTCAATTTCAAGAGCCAATTAATCCCTCGGTAGGCATTATTATTGATGATGTTGACTTTACCGGTATTGGCAGTATTTCATCAATGTTTGATGTTGCTCAAGCAGAGGTTTTCCGTGGACCACAAGGTACGCGTTTTGGCGCTAATGCGCTTGCGGGTATTGTCAATATTACGACTAATGCACCCACCGATAGTTTTGAAGGTGCGGTTAAAGCAACGGTTGGTAACTACGATAGCCAAGGTTTAGGTTTGGTTGTTTCGGGGCCTGCGAGTGAAAAAGTCAATTATCGTTTCGTTGCAGAACAATATAAAAGTGATGGCTTTATTGAGAATGTTTATTTAAACCGTGATGATACTAATAACCGAGATGAATTAAGTGTGCGGGCAAACTCGCAATTGAAGCGTCAAAAGAGTTAACCATAGATATTTCGGTTATGCATTTTGACTTTGACAACGGTTATGATGCTTTTCATTAGATAATAATCAATAATACTTATTCGGACGAGCCAGGCTTTGATACCCAAGAAACCACAGCATTATCAAGCCGTTTTAATTATACCGGTTTTAATGCGTTTAACATGTTGTTGATCACCAGTTTTTCAGATAGTGATATTGGTTACGGGTTTGATGAAGATTGGGCATACGGTAAATATGATGATAACACCGGCGAATGTATTTCACTTGATACTGGCTGTTTAGGTGAAGTTTGGGGCTATTCAACCAAAGATCATTATGAGCGTAATAAAAAAACAGCCACGCTTGAATATCAGACTTACCTCTAATCAGTCATCAAAATTTTTAATAACTCAACTGACTGGGTTGTTGGTGCCTATATAAACAAACAAGATGAAACGCTAAATAGAGCATTTTTTGACTGGGATCTTTATAGCGACGCTGAGTTTAATTCAACCTTTGAAACCACCTCATCTTCAGCTTTATGGTCAACTTGATACTCGTTTAACGGATAAATTAACTTTAACCAGTGGCTTACGTTTTGAACATCGGGCTGCTGATTATATTAACTCTTATCAAGTGAAAACTGCACCCAAAGAAGAATATGTTAGGTGGGAAGCTGGCATTAACCTATCAAATGTCTGAAACCGATATGGTTTATGTTGCCGTGAATAAAGGTTATAAAGCGGGTGGTATCAACACTCAAGGTTCTATTGATGAGTCACTTCGTAAGTTCGACAAAGAAAGCCTGTGGAATTATGAAGCGGGTTATAAAGCAAGTTTATTGAATGGTGATGCTTATATTCGTGCCTCAGCGTTTTATATGGATAGAAAAAATATTCAATTAAAAAATTATGTTGTTAGGCGGGCAAAGTTTTAATCCGTTTTTACAAAATGCTAGTAAAGGTAAAAACTATGGTCTTGAGCTTGAGTCGAGCTGGCAAATTAATGACGATGTTGAGTTATATAGTTCGCTTGGTTTATTAAAGACTCAATTTGATAGTTTTATTAATGGCAAAGGAGAAGAGGTTGGCGGTGATGAACAAGCTCATGCACCTGATTATCAATTTGCGCTTGGCATTAATTATTACTTAAACGAACAATGGTTACTTAATGTAGCCATTGATGGCAAAAGACGATTACAAGTTTTCGGATAGTCATGAGCAACGTTCAGATGCTTATCAATTATTACATGCCTCAATTACCTACAGTGAAGAACAATGGATATAAGTTTGTGGGGGCGTAATATTACCGATGAAGACTACCATATTCGTGGTTTTTATTTTGGTAACGATCCGCGTGATGGTTATGTTGATAAAACTTATTATCAATTAGGTGAGCCGGCTGTGTTCGGCGCAACATTTAATTATTCATTCTGATCTATCTGTTAATAAAAAGGTGATATTACGCTTTAACTCTTTATTGATGTTAAAGCGTGATATACCCGAATAAAAAAGGTTATTTAAAGATGCAAATATCCATTGAACTGAGTTTATATCCCTTAGCTATCGACAATTACAAAGATGAAATTTGGGCTTTTATTGAAAGGTTAAAGAGCCGTAGATGGCTTACGCGTCGTCACTAGCGGTATGAGTTCATTAGTGTTTGGTGAGTATGATTTGGCTGTTCATCATGTGATGAAAGAAATGAAGCATGTCCATGAAACGGTGGGGGCAGCGGTATTTGTTTGTAAGTTTATTGGTAGCGATCGCTCTCACATCATTAATGATGAAGGTTAACGCGTGAACGAAATTATTAACTATTATAGTAATATTCATGTAATTGAGTGGATTGCAGTTATTGCCTCGTTAGCTTATGTACTTTTTGCCGCTTACAATAATATATTGTGCTGGCCTGCTGCGATCATTAGTACAGTGTTATATAGCTTTATTTTTTACGAATATTATTTATGGTCTGACAGTGCCTTACAAATATATTATTTAGCCATGGCTTTATACGGTTGGTATTGCTGGCGTGATAGAGTTGCACAAACACAGGAACAAAACTTAACTATCTCAACATGGTCTTTATTAAGCCATATAAAAGCTATTGTTATTTTAGTGATTGTTTCATTGATTGTTGGTTATTTGATGGCGACTAATACACCCACAGATTTTCCTTATTTAGATGCGGCGACAACGGTGTTTGCTGTTTTTGCTACTTATTTAGTGACGCAAAAATATTAGAAAATTGGCTTTATTGGATTGTTATCGACTTTGTGTCAATTTATTTATATGTTGAAAAAGCATTACTTCCAACGGCATTTTTGTTTTTACTGTTTGTGGTTATTGCATGTTTTGGTTATTTTAAGTGGCATAAAATATATTTAACCAACACAGGTGAACAAGTTCGCGTTGGTTAAAAACTGCTTCGATAAGTCCATTTACGATAAAGTTAAGTTAAAAAATCATGCTCTCTGAATTAAATGAAGTGTTAAGGCGCTATCTTTGAATATAAAAAGCCAAGGTGATAATGATGTTATTCAACAGCTATTATTACCTCAGTTACGCCAATGTCCGTTAGCTGAATTAGCGATCAGTAAAGTCACCTCGATCACTGAAATTCAACATGGCTTTAGTCAGCATTGTTTTGAACTTTCAACACATAACAAACAATATATTGCCAAGGTGTTTTTAGCTGGAAACGTTGAGCAGCATATCGAGTTAGCCGCTTACCAGTTTTTAAATAGCCACACAGATTTTACCGCGAAACTGTTGTGGTCTTCATCGAATGTTATTTTATTAGAAAAAATATCAGGGCAGTTATTGGTTAGTTCATCTAAGCCATTAACGACCAAGCTGGAGCTAATTTTTCCAGTACTGGTTAAGCTCCATCGATTAGATGATGAGCTATTAACTTACTGCCAGCCGCTTGATTTTAACCGATTGTTTACTTCGTTATTAACAGAGCTAATACTGCCGGCAAATAGCTTATCATTACTTGATGTTTTTATAGACAAAACACTGACTGATTTAACGCGCAATTAAATTCTGTAACGGACAGTTATAATGCTAAAGCATTACCTGTGGTTGCTTGCCATGGTGATTTAAATTTTGGCAATGTGTTTTATCAGGGAAATTCAAACCCAAACGATGAGCGGGTCATGTTCATTGATTTTGAATGCTTAACGTTAATGCCCAGAGAATATGATTTGGCCATGTTATTAGCGATTAATGAGTTAGATAACACATTAATCGCAGACGTTGAGCGTTTATACGATAAAGCTTGCAATGAACTCCCAAGTAACGATAAATCAGAGCCAGTGTTAGACCGCGAGCTGATCCAATTATATTATCAATTGGCATTATTAATTAATGGCTTATGGTATTTAAAAAAATATCAAGTAAGTAAAGAAGGTATGTTTAAAATAAAAGCGGCGAAGCAATTTTCATTGTCTGCTTGTGATTTAACGATATCAGAGCTGATATGTTAGCTTAAATTATTTTTCAATAAAAAAGACCCTGTAACAAAATCTGTGTAATTGCCTATCATTAATTCCCATGTAGGGTTTAGGATAGGCAGACTATGAATAAGAAAGAACTTGAAGCGTTTGCGAAGCAAGCCGCTAAATCAATTAAAACCGAAGCAGACTTAACTGACTTTCGTAAAATGCTAACCAAGGTAACGGTTGAAGCAGCATTTTCGAACACCTGTTTGAACAATCTGAGCATCAGAATTACCGTAATGGTTATTCACCTAAAACCATTCGTACAGAAGATGGCGAGGTTGATTTAGATGCACCTCGTGACAGAGACTCCAGTTTTGAGCCTCAGCTCGTTAAGAAAAATCAAACCCGTTTTACCTCGATGGATGACAAGATTTTATACCTGTATTCCAAAGGTATGACAACGCGAGATATCGTCGCAACGTTCAAAGAAATGTAACTGATGCAGATGTCTCACCAACACTTATTTCTGAGTGACCAATGCGTTATTGAACAAGTGGTTGAATGGCAAGCGAGAACCACTCGATGCCGTTTACCCCATCATTTATCTGGATTTGTTTAAATCAGGCAAGACAAACAAGTTATCAATAAAGCCGTTTAATTTGAAGGCCATAAAGAAAGAATTGCTTGTGTGGATATCAGAAAATGAGGCGCTAAGTTTTTGGCTCAATGTGCTCACTGAGCTGCAAAATCAGGCGTCAAAGATATCATCGCTTGTGTTGATGGGCTAAACCTGATGCAATTAATACCGTTTACCCTGATACGCAAATTCAGCTCTGTATTGTCCAAGGTGCGTTTCATTGAAGTTTATAGCCCTGGAAAAGACTACAAAGCTATCACAGCCGATTTAAAACGTATTTACCAATCCGTCTTGACGCTTTGTTGTCACTTGAGCTTGAACAGCGCTGGGATAGCAAATACCCCCAACATATCGCTCGTGGCGTACAAAACGTCAGTACGCTAAAATTACCCTGAGGATATACGCAAAGCAATTATACCACTAACGCCATTGAGTCACTGAACAGTGTTATTCGTAAAGCGATTAAAAGCGTAAAAGTTATTTCCTCATGATGATTCAGCTAATCTCGATTGAGCAAGCATCGAAAAAATGGACGATGCCGATAAGAAATTGGAAAACGGCCTTGAATCGATTTATGATTTTCAGAGACCGTTTGAAAGATGTTATTTTAAACTTGGCAGTTACACAAAATGTGTTACAGGGTCATAAAAAACCGAGCTGAATATTGAACCTCGGTTTTTTTATTTTCATGTTTCTTTGTTTTGTTTTTTCAATTTGAAACGTTTTTAAGCAAGATTATTGCAGTTCACAGGTTAAACAAAACGAGTAAAATTTTCTTGGGTCGTTAAAATGATTAAACTGTTTAAGTTCTTTGTTTAACCCTTTTAATAATAACTCGAATAAATGTGGTCACTGATTTGTGGATCAAACATCACGCTAGCCTTGGCGTTTCTTTTAAAAACTTATCCATTGGCGATAATTCTTTTTCAACTAACTTGATATCATAATGCTCTGACACCTGAAAGGGCAGCGCAGCATCAATAGCTGTTTGTAAATCACCTAATTCATCAACTAAACCAAGTTCTTTCGCTTTAGTACCTGACCAAACACGACCTTGAGCAATGGCGTCAACTTCAGTCATAATTATCAAAACCAATTGAATAAAGTCTTGGTAACCCCAGTTTAATATTTAATTGAATCAGTTTGCCGATATTTTCATCTAAGGGACGAGTTAATCAAAACCACCAAGATCTACCAGTACCGACACCATCGATATTAATGCCTAATTTAGCTAAGCTTTCTTCAAGGTCATGATTAAAACCAAAATACCAATAGAGCCGGTAATAGTGCTTGGAGAGGCGATAATTTTGTCAGCAGATGCTGAAATCAATAACCACCAGAAGCAGCGTAAGTGCCCATTGAAACGATAACAGGTTTACCCGCAGCTTTGAGTTGTTCAACTTCTTGTCGAATAATTTCCGAGGCGTAAGCACTTCCGCCAGGGCTATCAACACGTAAAACAACGGCTTTTACACTATCATCTTCCCGTGCTTTTCTTAATAGTTTGGCTGTGCTGGTACCGCCAATGGTTGCCTGGTTTTGATTTCCATCGAGAATATTACCTTTGGCAACAATAATTGCAATTTTGTCGCTATTAGGGTTTTCAAACGGTATTACCAGTTTGTTGGCTTTTAAATAATCGTTAAAGGCTATTTGGTTAAAACTATTTTTTTGTTTTCACCCACTAACTCAATAAGAACAACACGCATTTCTTCACGCGTTTTTAATTCATCAACCCAGTTATTTTGTAAAGCATATTCAGCAACACTGCCGTTAGCGGCTTCAATTTTGAGTAGTACTTGCGCATTATCGTCAAAGTTATCAAGGCTTATATTACGCTGTTTGGCAACATCGTGTTTGTATTGTGACCATAAATCATTAAGCCATAATAAGTTAGCTTCTTTAGCCGCAGGTGACATATCATCACGCATAAAGGGCTCTACTGCAGATTTATAAGTACCAACACGAAAGATATGTTGGTTGATTGATAATTTCTCAAGTGCCGTTTTAAGTACATTTGATAGCTATTAAAGCCTTCAAATAATAACCAACCTTTAGGGTTTAACCAGACATTGTCAGCATGGCTTGCAAGGTAATATTGCGCTTGTGAAAATTGATCACCAACGGCGATAATTTTTTTACCTGAGCTTTTAAAGTCGATAAGTGCTGCGCCTACATCTTGAAGCTTACTTAAACCACTATTTTGTAATTTGCCTAATTTAAGTACTAAGGTGTTAATGCGGTCGTCATTTTTTGCTGTTTCTAAAGCATATAAAATATCGGCTAATAACACTTCAGGGTTATCATCACCTTGTTCCATTGCTTCAGCCATAAAGGCATCAGCAGGTTGACATGTTGTTTTTTTCAACAATAGCGCCTTTTAAATTTAACACTAAGGCTGAATTATTAGAAACTATAATTTCATCTTTATCGCTAGCAATTGCAGCAATAAAAATAAATAACAGCGTAAAAAATAGCAGATTTAGAATAATAATGCGGGATAAATTGAGTATTCGCCATAGTTTTGAAAATAGACGTCCTATCATTTTTTGATTAACCTTATAATTTTGTTTAATTAACAATTTAGTGCGTCAATTATGCAACGTATTCGAGTGAGCGTTAAGAGATTTAATCAGTAAATCTTGGTTAAAGCTTAAAAAAATGAAATAAAATGTAAAAACATGGGTCTTCTTGTGAAGATACCACTACTTTAAGTTAATGACTTTTTATGTCGCCGATTGTTTTATTTTATCAAGGGTGTATTAAGCAGTTACCTAAATTTGATGGTATACCGGCTTTATTAATCCGCTTGTTTTTTTAGCGCCTGTATTTATTATGGCAGGGTATAGTAAGCTGCAATTAGGTAATGCCGATGTCACTGGATTGGCCAGTTTATTGGCAGATCCTAATATTGTTGATTGGTTTGGTAATAGTGACTATGGCTTAGGTTTACCATTCCCTAATTTATTAGCTAATTTAGCTGCATGGACGGAATTTTTAGGTGGCTGGTTGTTGTTAATTGGCTTAGCAACACGTTTATTAACCCTACCGTTAATGTTTACTATGATAATTGCTGCAAGTACCGTTCACCTTGACAATGGTTGGTTCGCTATTACGCCAACTAATCCTAATACCAGTGCTGCCAAAGTATTTGATTGGTTAGGAGTTGATCATGCCACCGCTAGTTTAGAAAATAGCGAAGCTACAGTTGCAAGGCTTAATCGTATGCGTAATATTCTTGCTGAGCATGGTAATACCGATTGGCTTTATCAAAATGGCAGTATTGTGGTGTTAAATAATGGTATTGAATTTGCGGCAACGTATTTTATCATGTTGTTAGCTTTGTTATTTATTGGCGCTGGTCGATATACCAGTTGCGATTATTTCTTGCAAAAATATTACCGAAACAAAGAACGGCGTTTTATTTCATAATAAACTCGTTTAGACTGACGTTTTGATTCATTTTCGGAATTTTAATGGATAGTATCGAACTCCTCTTAAATCGTCAGTCTAACCCTTTTTTGACTGCACCTGCACCAACAGGTGAGGTATTAGAAAACATTCTTAAAGCGGGCATGAGAGCCCCAGATCATGGTGGTTTATTACCTTGGCAGTTTACAATTGCCCAAGATGCGGGTTTAGAAAAACTTAGCACTATTTTTTTTCAACTTCTATGACTAAGTTAACGGATGATCCAGCCAAAATTGAAAAAGCGAAGAATATGCCTTTTCGAGCCCAATGATTATTATTATTAGTACACGTTATCAAGCGCATGAAAAAGTGCCTGAACAAAGAGCAATTAGTTGCGGCTGGCTGTGCTGTTCATGGTATGCAAATGGCGGCGTTTGCTCAAGGATATGGGGCGATGTGGCGCACCGGTGATTTTAGTTATAATAATGAAGTTAAAGCTGCGTTAAACATTGAAGTGACAGAGGATATTGTGGGGTATTTATATGTTGGTAGTATTAAAAAAACATTGCCGACTAAACCGCTAAAAGATTATCGCGATTTCACTCGTTATTTATAAGGCTTTATTTAAGCATCACTATTTTTATTAAAATTAAGACATAAAAAAACCCTGAAATTCAGGGTTTTTATTTAAGCTTTTAGTGTTTTACTTATTTGATAAGCTGTAGACATAAGCACTAACTAAGTGAACTTTTTCTTCACCTAATATTTTGTTCCAAGCAGGCATAACACCAGCTCTACCATTACGGATAGATTCTTGTACAACACGCTCAGAGCCGCCATATAACCATACGTTATCCGATAAGTTTGGTGCGCCCATAGGTAAACCTAACACAGCACTACCTTGACCTTCATCACCGTGACAACCGCTACACATAGCGAATTTCGCTTTACCTTCAGAAGCATTACCTTCTTTTGCTTCACGATTACTTAAGCTCAAAACAAAGGCTGCAACGTCTTTAACGCCTTGCTCACCACCTAGCATAGTTTGCCAAGCGATCATGCCTTGTGCTTTACGACCATGCATGATGGTCTCTTTGATAGCTTCTGGTGTATTACCGTATAACCAGTCATTGTCGGTTAAGTCAGGAAAGCCAGTAGTACCACCAGCATCAGAGCCATGACATTGTGAACAGTTTTGTAAAAACAAACGTTGGCCCACTTTTAAGGCTTCTTTACTATAAACTAATTTTTGTTGCTCAGGCGTTAGTTCAACGTCATCACTAACTTCAAAATCAATTTCTTGTGCTTGCGATGCCGCAATTTCTTTAATTGATAATGCAGCATAAGTGGCAAAAATTGGATTGTATTTTTCATCGGCGCGTTGAATTTCACGGTCGTATTCAACAATCACCCCAAAAAGACCGTCTTTTTTAGCTGCTTCTGATTTAGCAAATGCCGCTTTTTCTTCCGATTCTTTTAAGTTTAAAATACCTTGGTTTGAACTGGTCCATTTAGTTAAACCTTCCCAATTACCAAGACCAGGGAACATTAATAAATAACCAAAACCCCAAATAATGGTCAACAAGAAGAAAGTACTCACCATTTAGGTAGTGGGTTATTTAATTCTTCAATACCATCAAAGGTATGGCCCATTGATTCGCCTTCAGGTACACCGGCGTTTTTTTTAAGCACATTCTTAATAATAAATAACAGCCCACTAATGTGCCAAGTGTTAAAACTGTGATCCAAATACTCCAGAAGCTAGACATTATTAGTCTCCTGTTTGCTATTTTTGTCGTTATTATTGTTTAAGTTGTCGTCTTCTAAGATTGAGTTAGCCGCATCATCAAATGATGATTTGCGTTTTTTGCTATAAGCCCAAGCAACAATAATGATAAATAGTGCCAAAATAAGGAGGGCGATTAACCCTCTGAGAGTGCCATAATCCATCATGTTATTTCAACGCATGACCAAGAGATTGAAGATATGCAATTAATGCATCCATTTCTTTTTCCCTTGAACTTCAGATTTTGCTTTAGCAATATCCTCAGCTGAATAAAGTGGAATAGGATTACCCTCAGCATCTTTATGACTACGATTACGAGTTAACACATTAAAGGTAGCTAATTTTTTAGCCGTTAACTCGCCATCTAAAGTGTTTTCTTCTAACCTCTTAAACGAAGGCATATTTGACTCTGGCACAACTGAACGCGGATCAATTAAATGTTCACGATGCCAGTCGTCACTATAACGACCACCAACACGAGCTAGATCAGGACCAGTACGCTTAGAACCCCATAAAAATGGATGTTCCCAAACATGCTCACCAGCAACTGAATAATGACCATAACGTTCGGTTTCAGCACGGAAAGGGCGGATCATTTGACTATGACAAACGTTACAACCTTCACGAATATAAATATCACGACCTTCCAGCTCGAGCGCAGTATAAGGGCGTAAGTTATCAACCGGTGTTGTTGTTGCCTTTTGGAAAAACAATGGCGTAATTTCAACTAATGCCACCAATACTGATCGCCATAATGGTAAAAATAAAGAACCAACCAACGTTTTTTCTAATTTTTCATGTTTATTTTTTGGATTATTTGCCATGACTTACTCCTTAAGCTATTTCTTGTTTCTTAAGGCTGCCATTTTCAGCACCCATTGTTTTAAACATGTTGTAAATCATTAATAACAAAACCAGCAACAACTAAAACACCACCAACAAAACGCATGAAATAGAAAGGATAAGATGCTTCTAAACTTTCAACAAAGCTATAAGTTAATGTACCGTCTGTATTTACTGCACGCCACATTAACCCTTGCATAACACCTGAAATCCACATAGCAACAATATATAAAATAATACCGGCGGTGTGCATCCAGAAATGAATGTTGATTAATTTGATGCTGTACATACGACCTTGGTTAAATAAAACTGGAATTAAGTGGTACATAGCACCAATTGATACCATAGCAACCCAACCTAAGAGCGCCTGAATGAACGTGACCAATAGTCCAGTCAGTGTAATGAGATAAGGCATTTACAGATTTGATTGCCATCATTGGGCCTTCAAATGTAGACATACCATAGAAAGATAAAGAAACAATCAAGAAACGTAAAATTGGATCATGACGTAATTTATGCCAAGCACCTGATAATGTCATGATACCGTTGATCATCCCACCCCATGAAGGAAGGAATAATACGATGACATAACCATACCTACTGATTGAGCCCAGTCAGGTAACGCTGTGTAATGTAAGTGATGCGGACCCGCCCAAATATATAAAGAAACGAAGCCCAGAAATGTACGATAGATAAACGGTATGAATAAACCGGACGTTCAGCTTGCTTAGGTACAAAATAATACATCATCCCTAAGAAACCTGCCGTTAATAAGAAACCTACGGCATTATGACCATACCACCATTGCATCATGGCATCGATAGCACCTGAGTATAATGAATATGATTTCATCATAGAAACCGGGATCACCATACTGTTACCAATATGTAAAACTGCAACGGTTAAAATAAAACCACCAAAGAACCAGTTAGCCACATAAATATGCGAAGTTTGTCGTTTGATAATAGTACCAAAAAAGACAATGGCGTAACTTACCCAAACAACGGCAATAAGAATATCAATTGGCCATTCAAGTTCAGCATATTCTTTACTACTGGTATAACCTAATGGCAATGTAATAATCGCTAGCAGGATAATGGCTTGCCAGCCCCAAAAGGTAAATGATGCTAACTTTCCGCCAAATAAGGTTGCTTTACAAGTGCGTTGTACAACGTAATAAGAAGTTGCAAATAATGCACTAGTACCAAAGGCAAAAATAACAGCATTGGTATGAAGAGGTCTTAGACGAGAATAGGTCAACCAAGGTGTTTCAAAGTTTAACGCAGGCCAAATTAATTGAGCTGCAATCAAAACACCAATAAGTGTACCCACAAATCCCCAAATGACCGTCATGACAGTAAACTGACGTACAACATTCATGTTGTATTCGACTGCTGACGTATTTCTTGATTCATGTTATGGTTTCCGCAGTTATTATATTTAAATACCAGAAGGGTTGTAGTGGCTAAAAATAACGCACACTGTTTAATTTATAGCCTAAAAATAGACATAAAGCACAGATAGTTACAAACCCGCGCATGATAATGTTTTAGCGACAATTTGTCATCCGATTCGCAAAGAAAACCTGTTCTATATCAATAAATTTTTTCTGTTGTTAACATTACAATTTAATTTGCATAGAATCAGGCCATAGAGTTTTCATCATGGTAATTTAATGTTCATTAAATCCTTAACCGTTAGCGTTATCATTTTATTGATCTATGGCTGTAATAAGCCAAACTGAACAGAAACAAAATGCTACTTTTGCTGTATGCCAAGATTTTCAATCAAGTTGTACACTTAATTTAGGCGAGAATACCTTTGATATTGTCTTTGATAAAACCAAGCTCACGCCAGAGCAGCCTTTTACACTGTATTTACGAAGCCAAAATGGTTTTAGCCAAAATAACTTTTCCGGCTACCTTGAAGGGGTCAATATGTATATGGGGAAAATTCCATTATTTTTTGAACCGACACAAAGCAAGAATCAATTAAAAGCAACGTCAATGTTTGGTAGTTGCAGCGAAAAGCAGATGATTTGGCGGTTATGGGTGGTTGAAACTAAGGTAGGCTCTGAGCAAGTTCTTAATAAAAATTATATTGATATTTCAGTTATGCAATAAAATCAGGATGAAAAAAAACCTGCATAAAGCAGGTTTCTTTCTTCCCTTAGGAATATGGCTCCTCAACCTGGACTTGAACCAGGGACAAACGGATTAACAGTCCGTTGCTCTACCAACTGAGCTATTGAGGAATTGTCTTTTATTCACACTTGGTGATTTCAATAATGACTAAACATTACCGATAATATGGCTCCTCAACCTGGACTTGAACCAGGGACAAACGGATTAACAGTCCGTTGCTCTACCAACTGAGCTATTGAGGAATTGTTCTTTCTTTGCTTTCGCAAGTAACCGCTAAATTAGCCATTACTATAAAATATGGCTCCTCAACCTGGACTTGAACCAGGGACAAACGGATTAACAGTCCGTTGCTCTACCAACTGAGCTATTGAGGAATTGTTGTTAAAAGTGCTAAGCACTCGTTAACGGTGCGGAATATTAAAGGCCAGCCTGATAACTGTCAACACAAAATAATAAAAAAATTAATAAACTTGTTTGTTTGCTTAATTTAACAACAAAAAGCTGGAATTATTATCAATAAGTGTATGAGTTTTATCCGTGCATGAATGCTTTGTTTGTTATCCACTAAAGCTGTGGATAACTTTGTGGGTTGTTCTGTAGAAAAGTGTAACAGTCTGTCAGAATGCGGGGTTAGAAAGATCGCTAGTTTTTTAACCTCTTTTATTTTATCTATAAAAATCAATTACTTGGTGTTTTGTGTTTTCTAAGGCGGCGTTTTTCATGAACAGGGGACGTTTTTTATTTAACATCATAAAATTTTTAGTAAAAGTAATTTAATTGTGGATTTTATCAATTAATTGAAATTTACGTGGCGAGTATATCGCCTATCTTTTACAATACTTCTTTTGTCCTATTTTTTCTGTATTTAATGGCTACTGCAAAACCACAATCAAATGACTTACTCGAAGGTGAGGTGTTTCTTACGCTTAAAAACATGACCATCCCGATGATCTACGGCATGATTTTGTTAATGGCATTTAACCTAGTTGATACCTTTTTTGTTGGTTTATTAGGTACACAGCCATTAGCTGCCATTAGTTTTACTTTCCCTATTACGTTTACTGTGATTAGTTTATTCATTGGTTTAGGTATTGGTACTTCTTCTATTATTGCAAATTTACTCGGTAAAAAAGATGTTGAATCAGCTAAATGTGCTGCTACCTCTGCCTTATACCTTTCAAGTATTATTGTCGGTATTGTTGCTTTTATCGGATACATTTTTACCGATGAAATTTTTACCTTACTAGGAGCAAGTGAAGCATTATTGCCGTTAATTCGTGAATACATGGATATTTGGTTCTTAGGTTGTATTTCTCTAATGGGGCCGATGATAGGTAATGCGATTTTAAGAGCGTCTGGTGATACCAAAACGCCGAGTATTGTGATGGGCGCTGCCGGCTTAATTAATGCTATTCTTGATCCTATTCTTATTTTTGGCTGGGGGCCGATACCCGAAATGGGCATGCAAGGCAGCCATTGCTACTTTTATTTCTTGGTTGTGTGGTACTTTTTTAATTATCTATATTCTTGTTGTAAAAAAACAACTTATTCATACGCAATTACCTAGTCTTGCATTATTTAAAAATCCAGTCGTAACATCTTAAGCATTGGTTTACCGGCCGCGGGTGCCAACATGTTAACACCTATCGCCTCAGCTATTTTAACGGCAATTGTCGCCGGTTATGGTGAATCTGCCGTTGCTGCTTTTGGCGTAGGCTCTCGTATTGAATCTATAGCTTGTTTAGTTGTGTTAGCGATGTCGATGACGTTACCACCATTTATTGGTCAAAACTTTGGTGCTGGTAAAATGGATCGTGTGGAACAGGCTTATAAAGGTTCTATTAAATTTGTGCTTTATTGGCAGGCATTTATCTATTTAGTTTTAGTATTGTTAGCCCCATGGATTGCTGATGTGTTTGCTAAAGAACAAGCCGTTACCGATACCATTATTTTATTTATGTGGATAATGCCGTTAGCTTATGGTTTACAAGGGGTGGTTATTTTAACTAACTCATCACTTAACGCCTTACATAAGCCGATGTCAGCATTAATTCTTAGTATTATTCGTTTATTTGTTTGTTATGTGCCGCTGGCCTATTTAGGCAGTATTTTGTTTAGTATTGAAGGTTTTTTTATTGGCGCAGCACTTGGTAATTTATGTATGGCGTTTATTTCTTATCGTATTTTTACAAATCAATTTAAAACGCCAATGATGGTGGAAAACAATTCATGAAAAGTATCGAACTGATTTCTGACTATACACCTAGTGGTGATCAACCTACAGCGATTAAAAAACTCTTAGAAGGAGTTGAGTCAGGTTTGGCTCATCAAACCTTATTAGGTGTTACCGGTTCAGGTAAAACCTATACGATTGCTAATGTGATTGCAAACTCAACCGGCCTACCATGTTATTAGCGCCCAATAAAACCTTAGCGGCGCAATTATATGGTGAAATGAAAGAGTTTTTTCCTAACAACGCGGTTGAATACTTTGTTTCTTATTATGATTATTATCAGCCAGAAGCTTATGTACCAACAACTGACACCTTTATTGAAAAAGATGCATCTATTAATGATCACATCGAACAAATGCGGTTGTCGGCAACTAAAGCGTTATTAGAGCGTCGTGACGTTATTATTATAGCCTCGGTTTCCGCAATATATGGTTTAGGTGATCCCGACGCTTACTTGAAAATGATGTTACATATTCGCCAAGGCGATATTATTAATCAACGGGATATGCTCAGACGATTAGCTGAATTGCAATACACCAGAAATGATGTCGCTTTTCAGCGTGCGACTTATCGTGTGCGCGGTGATGTTATTGATATTTTTCCTGCAGAATCGGATCGCTTAGCATTAAGAGTTGAACTTTTTGATGAAGAAATTGAGCGCATCAGTGAGTTTGATCCTTTAACCGGGCAAGTTGAGCGCACGTTAGCTCGAGTGACTGTTTACCCTAAAACGCATTATGCAACACCACGAGAGCGAATTTTATCTGCTATTGAGAAAATTAAAATAGAGTTAAAAGAACGCTCAAGTCATTTAAAAGGAAAATAATCTGTTAGTTGAAGAGCAACGGGTTGTACAACGGACACAATTTGATATTGAAATGATGAATGAGCTTGGCTATTGCTCGGGCATTGAAAACTACTCAAGATATTTATCTGGTCGAGGTGAAGGCGAAGCACCACCAACTTTATTTGATTACCTGCCTGATGATGGTTTGTTGATCATCGATGAATCACATGTCACTGTGCCACAAATAGGTGCTATGTATAAAGGTGACCGATCGCGAAAAGAAAACCTAGTGCAATATGGCTTTCGTTTACCATCGGCCTTAGATAATCGACCGATGAAATTTGAAGAATTTGAGGCTTTAGCGCCACAAACAATTTATGTTTCGGCAACACCAAGCCAATATGAATTAGATAAGTCAGGTGATGATATTGCTGAGCAGGTAGTTAGACCGACCGGTTTATTAGATCCGATCATTGAAGTACGTCCTGTTGAGACCAAGTAGATGATTTATTATCAGAAATAAAATTAAAAGTCGCGCTTGGCGAGCGTGTGCTTGCAACTACCTTAACAAAACGTATGGCGGAAGATTTAGCCGACTATTTAGATGAACATGGTGTTAAATGTCGCTATCTCCACTCAGATATCGATACCGTTGAAAGAATGGAAATTATTCGAGATCTTCGGTTAGGTAAGTTTGATGTTTTAATTGGCATTAACTTATTACGAGAAGGTTTAGATATGCCTGAAGTGTCGCTTGTTGCAATTTTAGATGCGGATAAAGAAGGCTTTTTACGTTCAGAGCGTTCATTGATCCAAACCATAGGCCGGGCAGCTCGTAACATTAATGGCCGAGCGATTTTATATGCCGCTAAAATCACCAAATCAATGAAAAAGCCATTGATGAAACTGAACGTCGCCGAGAAAAACAGCATAGCTATAATGTTGAACATGGTATTACACCAAAAAGGTATTCAGACGAATTACCGATGTTATGGATGTTGGTGAATTTACCACAGACAAAGCATTACAAAACAAAGTGGCAGAACAGAGATAATGACTATTCAACTTTAAGTATCAATGAAATTGATAAAAGGTGAAAGAACTAGAAAACGAAATGTTTGAGCACGCTAAAAATTTAGAATTTGAAAAAGCCGCCGCTGCTCATGATACCATCAATAAATTAAGAGAACATCAGTTATTAAGAGGGTAGAAGTTGTATTTTCAGGCTGATGAGTTTCACCTGATAAAGATATAGCATGAAGTTTATTAATAAATGAGATAAATATATCTAGCGTGTATTTTGTATTACTTTAACACCGCAACGTTGTTGTTAATAAACTTCAAATGCTAACCTTAATTTTGATTAATTGAGCTCCATCATTGAATAGTTAAGAATAATATTCGATATCGATTCTTCAGTACATTTACCTAAACTACTTATTTCCTCAATAATTTTATCTTGAATATCAACTGGAAATAACATTAGCTGTTCAAGATATAAGTGTGTCTGTGTGTTTTTATTACAATTAACCAGCTCTTTCAAATGACGAGCATGATTAGTCCAAGTCGAACTCATATGTTTCCTCGTATTGTCAACAATAATTAAGCTTAGTCGATAGCGGCAGAAGTAAATATATTAATTTAGCATTAAAATGGCGCTCTAGTAGCCATTTGATATAAGCGTACTTAGGGAAAGAAATAATAGATACGGGAATTAGATGAATAATATGCTTTTTATTGGGTGTTATCCTGAAATGTCTAAAAGATTGCGGGCATAAAAAAACACAGACTTGCTGTGCTTTTTTATTAGTTGTCGGTAAATATTATTCCGACACGTCATCGCCTGTCGGAGTAATACTTGCTGCATGATGTCCTTTTGGACCAGCATCAAGCTCGTAATTAACGTCTTGACCAGCTTTTAGCGTTCGATAACCATCCATTTGTATCGTCGAATAGTGTAATGCGAAAATATCCCTCACCACCATCCTCTGGATTAATAAAAAACTAAAAACCCTTTGCATTATTGAAATCCATTTAACTGTACCGTGAGCCATACTTCTACTTCCTTCTATTTCTTCCTTCAGTACTAAAACTTCCCAGAGACAAATGCGTATAAAAAACATACGCTTTTCAAATCCTAGATAAAATATAGAATTAGTCAAGTTAAATAACATCTTTTTTACAAAAATAAATGATAAAAAAAGTTATGAAAATATGCCTGCAAAATATTTAAGATAAGGCTAATATAAAGTTATGAGTATTATGAATGTATCGACGGATCATCAGGAAGCTACTGATGTATCGGTTACCAATAAAATTCAGCCACCTTCTATGTATAACGTTATTTTATTTAATGACGATTATACGCCAATGGATTTTGTGGTTGATGTATTAGCTAAATTTTTCAATATGGATTCGGAC
Organism: Alteromonadaceae bacterium; assembly: GCA_038141035.1. Taxonomy (GTDB): domain Bacteria; phylum Pseudomonadota; class Gammaproteobacteria; order Enterobacterales; family Alteromonadaceae; genus JALZUE01. The sequence continues at coordinate 54,725 of JAYQHI010000042.1, read as the reverse complement.
AAAGCAACGGATATTATGTTGACTGTTCATTATCAAGGTAAAGCAAAATGTGGAACATATACTGCAGAGGTAGCAGAGACCAAAGTTAGTCAAGTGTTAAATTATGCGTTAGAGCACCAACATCCACTCAAGTGTGATATGGAAAAGGCTTAGTATCATGGTTTTATTTAGGAGTAGCCTATGTTGAACAAAGATTTAGAAGTTTCTTTGAACTTAGCATTTCGTCAAGCAAAAGAATCTCGTCATGAATTTATGACGGTTGAACATCTTTTGTTGGCTTTATTAGACAATCCATCCGCAACCGATGCATTATCTGCATGTGGTGCCGATATGGCGCAATTAAGAAAAGAGCTAAATGATTTTATTGTTGATACCACGCCGGTTATTCCAGCTGAAGATGGCGAAAGAGAAACTCAACCAACGTTAGGCTTTCAACGGGGTTTTACAACGTGCTGTGTGTTTCATGTGCAGTCATCAGGTAAAACTGAAGTTACGGGCTCAAATGTACTGGTGGCTATTTTTAGTGAGCAAGAGTCACAAGCCGCTTATTTTCTTAAAAAATCAGATGTTACTCGTTTAGATATCGTTAATTTTATTTCTCATGGCATTAGTAAAATTGAAAGCCATGATGAACATATCGCCGATCAACCAGCAGTTGAGGCGCAAGAAGAAGAGCCGCGTACCATTGAAAACTTTTCAGTAAACCTAACGAAGAAGCGTTAAAAGGCAATATTGATCCGTTAATTGGTCGTGAGCAAGAATTAGAAAGAACTTTACAGGTATTAAGTCGTCGTCGTAAGAACAACCCATTATATGTTGGTGAAGCCGGTGTTGGTAAAACCGCGATAGCTGAAGGGTTAGCAAACTTAATAATTTCGGATAAAGCACCAGAATTTATTGCAGATACCACTATTTATTCGTTGGATATGGGCGCTTTATTAGCGGGCACTAAGTACCGAGGCGATTTTGAAAAACGTTTTAAAGCCTTATTAAAAGACTTAGAAAAAGATAGCAACGCGATTTTATTTATTGATGAAATTCATACTATTATTGGTGCAGGTGCTGCATCAGGGGGCATGTTGGATGCGTCAAATTTAATTAAGCCGTTATTATCTTCAGGTAAATTACGTTGTATTGGTTCGACAACTTATCAAGAATACCAAAGTATTTTTGAAAAGATCGCGCCTTAGCTCGCCGTTTCCAAAAAATTGATATCAGTGAACCAAGTGTTGATGACACAACAAAAATCTTGATTGGTTTGAAAGAAAAATACGAATCGCATCACGGTATTCGTTATACCAATAAAGCATTACGTGCGGCAGCGCAATTGTCGGCGAAGTATATTAATGAACGCTTTTTACCTGATAAAGCAATTGATGTTATTGATGAAGCAGGGGCAAAACAACAACTTGTTGCCGCGTCAAAACGTAAAAAAGTGATTAACAATACCGATATTGAAACTATCGTGGCAAAAATTGCCCGCATACCGGAAAAATCGGTGTCATCAACAGAAAAAGATAGCTTAAAAGCACTTGATCAAAACTTAAAGATGTTAGTGTTTGGTCAAGATCATGCTGTTGATGAATTATCATCAGTTATTCGTTTATCTCGTGCGGGTTTAGGAAATGAAGAAAAACCTGTGGGTTCATTTTTACTTGCTGGTCCTACGGGAGTAGGCAAAACCGAAGTTACTAAACAATTAGCTAAGTTGTTAGGGTTGAGTTTCTTCGTTACGATATGTCTGAATACATGGAAAACATGCAGTTAGTCGATTAATCGGTGCGCCTCCTGGTTATGTTGGTTATGAACAAGGCGGCTTATTAACTGATGCTGTATTAAAACACCCTCATGCTGTGGTGTTATTAGATGAAATTGAAAAAGCACATTCTGATGTTTTTAATATTTTATTACAGGTTATGGATCATGGCACTCTAACGGATAACAATGGTCGAAAAGCAGATTTTCGTAATATCATTTTAGTATTAACAACTAATGCTGGTGTTGAAGAAACCACCCGTAAATCGATTGGTTTTACTCAACAAGATCACAGTGTTGATGCGATGAATGAAATTAATCGTGTATTTTCACCAGAGTTTCGTAATCGCTTAGATAATATTGTTTGGTTTAACCACTTAAGTTCAAGTTATTAATCAAGTGATTGATAAATTTATTGTTGAATTACAAGCACAGTTAGATGCTAAAGGTGTTTCATTAGAATTAACCAAAGATGCTAAAACTTGGTTTGCTGAGCATGGCTATGACAAGTCGATGGGCGCTCGTCCAATGGCTCGTTTGATCCAAGAGCAATTGAAAAACCATTAGCCAATGAATTATTATTTGGTGAATTAGCGAATGGCGGTGTTGCTAAAGTGACTATTCGACAAGGCAAAATTGCGATCCAGTGTGAGAAGAAAAAAGAGTTGGTAGAACATTAGTTACTGACTGCACTGACAGCAAGACTAAATAAGTTAAAAGCCCGCAAGGGCTTTTTTTATTTTTCTGAATAACTTTGATTAATAATGTTAAATGAAACTAGATTTAGTGGGCTAGGTAACATTTAACGGGAGCTACTTTACCAATAGGGCAAGCTAACCTTTGTCTAGCAATACCAGCTTCCATATAAACACTGCCGGCAATTTTAAAATTGTTTTCTTGGTAATGAGCAACTTTTGTCAGTGGTGAATTAACAAAAAACTTGGCTTAAGCCTATTTCTTTCGCAACTTTTAATAGTCCGTTCAGTACTATTTTATCTATTTGATATTGGCGGTAATGTTTTAATACGGCTATGCGGCTAATTTCACCGGTGACTAATATTCTACCTGTAGCAATAGGCTCTTGGCTTTCATCATCGCACACTATCATATGAAAAGCGTATTTGTCGTGTTGATCAAATTCAATACGCTTAGAATTCGCCATTCACAAATGAAGACTTTTTCTCTAATACTTTTTAATAGTGGAGCAGCTTGCTCCCAATCAACACGACTGACACTAAAGCTCATATAAACTATTCAATATACCAACAACCATTATTTAAAAGGCTAGTTAACAACTGTTTATTTTTCAAACATAATTTGAAACTTTTTATTTGTTTAATGGTCAAAGGCTCACTTTTGGCGAGAGCAATAGCAAATTCTTGGTTAATATCGGTTAGTGAAAAACATTCACCATTAACATATAAGGTATTGTTTACCTCATTATAAAGTGATTTAACGCCATTGGTTGGCACAATACTTTTAGCATCTTTAAAAATTTCGTCCAATTCATCAACACTATAAAATTCATCTTCTTCTGCCACCACAATATCTAAGCTGTGGTGATTTTGTGTTAAATGTTGGCAAATAAAATGATTGAAAGTTTCGTCATGGTTGAACGTTGTTAACATGAAATTTTTCAGCGCTTGGAAATCTTGTGCTTTAATTCTTTCTGGTTGTTTGGTTATTTGTCGATCGGCATCACCAAAACGTTGTTCGGCTAAATTTTTATCAATGATCATATCGGCAAGCCTGACCATAACTCTTTGCCACTAGGCGCTTGAAAACCAACGGAATAATTCACTGAGTTTTCAAGTGATACACCATTATGTGGGTGATTAGGCGGAATATAAAGTAAATCGCCGGCTTGCGTTACTACATCAATTACAGGCGTAAATTCAGAAACTTGTTTGAGATCACAATGTGGAATTAAGGTTGCTAAATTATCATCAGGTAAACCAACTTGCCATCTGCGTTTACCTTGTCCTTGAATAATAAAAACATCGTATTGATCTAAATGAGGACCAACCCCACCATTGGGAGTTGAAAACGACACCATAACATCATCAATTCGCCAGTTGGGAATAAAACGAAATGGTTTAAGCATGGCTTGTGTGCTCGTTGACCAATGATTGGTTGCTTGTACAAGTAGCGTCCAATATTCTTCACCAAATTTTGAAAAAATCGTCAAAAGGACCATGTTCAACAAACCATTGTTTTTGTGCATTTTGGCCAACAATACGCGATTGAATTTCTTCTTCCATGGCAAGACCTAGCAAGTTCATCAGCATCAATAGGAACAACAAAAAAACCTTCGCTGTTGCTAATAGCACCACGAATGAATAAAGGTTTTTTTTGCCAATATTCTTTTAAAAATATTTCAGGGGTGATGTGTTCGGCGCAGGCTTCCCAGTTAATTTGATACATAATTATTCTCTAAGCTTGTATATTTTTAAAACATAGCAATAAAAAAAGGACTCTTACGAATCCTTTTTTTTATCATAAATAATTTAACTGTTTTTAGTCTAAGTCTTTTAAATCGTTAATAAACTCAATGGCACGACCAATGTACGAAGCTGGTGTCATTTTAGTTAATTCATCTTTAGCTGCTTGTGGCATATCTAAAGTAGCGATAAATTCACGCATTGAGTCAGCATTAACACGCTTACCACGGGTTAATTCTTTTAATTTTTCGTATGGCTTTTCAATGCCGTAACGACGCATTACCGTTTGAATTGGCTCTGCTAATACTTCCCAGTTTTGATCTAATTCATCTAATAACGCTTGCTCGTTAACTTCTAATTTACTAATGCCTTTTAACGTAGCGGCATAAGCAATTAATACATGACCAAAACCAACACCTAAGTTACGTAATACGGTTGAGTCAGTTAAGTCACGTTGCCAGCGAGAAACCGGTAATTTTTGCGCTAAATGACCCAATAATGGCGTTAGCAATACCTAAGTTACCTTCTGAGTTTTCAAAATCAATTGGGTTTACTTTATGTGGCATGGTTGAAGAACCAATTTCACCGGCAATTGTTTTTTGCTTAAAGTGTCCAAGGGCAATATAACCCCATACGTCACGATCAAAGTCAATTAAGATGGTATTAAAACGGGCTACGGCATCAAATAACTCAGCAATATAATCATGTGGTTCAATTTGTGTGGTAAATGCGTTCCACGTTAAACCTAATGAAGTGACAAATTCATTAGAAAAGTTGTGCCAGTTAACTTCAGGATAAGCAGAAAGGTGAGCGTTATAATTACCAACAGCACCATTAATTTTACCTAACATTTCAACCGTTGGCAATTTGATCACGTTGACGCTTTAAACGAATATACACGTTAGCCATTTCTTTACCCATAGTACTAGGTGAAGCTGGTTGACCGTGAGTACGACACATCATTGGCATTGCTTGGTATTCAAATGCTAATGCTTTAATAGCGCTAAGGATTTCATCAATCGTTGGTAACAATACCGTACGACGACAATCTTCTAACATTAAACCATGAGATAGGTTGTTAATATCTTCTGAAGTACAGGCAAAGTGAATAAATTCAGTGACGGCATTTAATTCGGCATTATCAGCAATGGCTTCTTTTAAGAAATACTCAACTGCTTTTACGTCATGATTGGTAGTTGCTTCAATATCTTTAATTTTTTGCGCATCGGCTTCAGAGAAGTTAGCAACAATAGCATCTAATATTGCTGTTGCTTGGGCGCTAAATGCAGGAACTTCAGCGATTTCAGGTGTTGCGGCTAACTTTTTTGTAACCAACGTACTTCTACAGTAACACGGTATTTAATTAAGCCAAATTCACTAAAAATAGGGCGTAAGGCTTTAGTTTTACTGCCGTAACGACCGTCTACGGGTGAGATAGCACTTAGAGCTGAGAGTTCCATAACATGATCCTAATAATTTCGTTATATTAAGTTTCGTTATATAAAAGTTAACTATTAAACTTTGATATAACTGACTTTGTTAAAATGAATAAATGAATACTAGTAAAAAGCGCGTTAATTAACAGGCTTTTAATAATGTTTGTGCACAATCAACTATTTTTGATCGTGCAAATAATATATTTCGTCTTTTGCCGCCTAATTGGCGCCATAACACAGCACTTCTGACGCCAGCCAATAACAAGGCTCGAATTTTATGCTGATTAATATTTTGTTTTAAAATAGCGGGCTCACCCGATATTTGAATTTTTGTCGCAATTGGACTGATCATATCGCTATATATACTCGCTAAGCTAGCTAACAGTGTTTCACTATTAATCGCGTAATGTTCAGTTTGGCGTTTAGCTTGTTCTAAACGTTCACCTAAGCTGGCAAGGGCTTTAGAATTCTTAGATAATTTACGCTCTAGTGCTAATAAGCTCACGATATAGCGGGTAATTTCAGGATCTTTTGCTTTATTTTGATCGCCTAACTGCTCGCTTAATGTTTGTAAACCTAAGCGTAAATTTGCTATCTCGCCACCATAGACATCTAATGGCTCATCAGGGGATGTAACTAACGTACTGCTTAATAATGTTGTTAAAGCCGTGTCATCAATTTGACCTGTTCTAGCAACTTGTTGTACTAATTTAGCCACTTGAAAAATAGCGGCGAACGTATAAGTTTGTTGATTCGTCATAAGATTAATAATTACTGCTTTTTATCGAATTAGGGTATTGATAATACCGCCACCAAGACAAACATCCGCTTGATAAAACACCACAGATTGCCCTGGGGTTACAGAACTTTGTGCTTGTTCAAACATAACTTCCATATCACCGTTAGCTAATGGGGTTACTGTGCAAGCCACATCTGCCTGACGATAACGTGTTTTAACGGTACATTGAAAAGCGTCGTTAATGTTACAGCGATCTCGCCCAGTGTAACTGCTTAGCAATTAAGCCTTTAGAAAATAGGCGAGGGTGATCGTGGCCTTGGCCAACAATGAGTACATTTCTTTCTAAATCTTTATCAACCACATACCAAGGGGCTTCACCAGCTTCGGCAAGACCACCAATACGTAAACCTTTACGTTGACCAAGGGTGTGATACATTAAACCGTCATGATGGCCAACTTCAACACCTTCTGCTGATTCAATAATACCCGGTTGAGCTGGTAAATATTGCGCTAAAAAGTCTTTAAATTTACGCTCACCAATAAAGCATATACCAGTGCTGTCTTTTTTATTATGGGTAATTAAGTCAGCTTGTTCGGCAATGGCACGTACTTGTGGTTTTTCAATATTACCTACAGGGAATAAAGTTCGACCCACTTGTTGATGGCTTAAGGTATATAAAAAATAACTTTGATCTTTATTGTTATCTAAACCACGGATCATCGCCCATTTGCCTTCACCATGTTTGTCAGGCATAAATTCACGGCGAACATAATGACCAGTGGCAATAAAATCAGCGCCTAAATCTTCGCAAGCAAACTCTAAAAAGGCTTTAAATTTGATTTCTTTATTACACATAATGTCAGGGTTGGGGGTACGTCCTGCTTTGTATTCAGCAAGAAAATATTCAAAGACATTGTCCCAATATTCCGTGGCAAAATTTATAGTGTGTAATTTTATTCCTAGCTTGTCACAAACGGCTTTGGCATCTTGCAAATCTTCAGCGGCAGCACAATATTCATCACTGTCGTCTTCTTCCCAGTTTTTCATGAACAAGCCTTCAACTTGATAGCCTTGCTCAATTAATAAATGAGCAGAAACAGAAGAGTCTACGCCACCAGACATACCAACAATGACTTTGGTTTGTGAAGGGACATGCGTAGGAGCATCAATACTTGCAGAATTTGTGTTTGTCTTACTTGTTGTCATTAACTTTTAGTGCTAGGAAAAATGGCGCGAAATTATAACATAGCAAAGTAGCTGATGTAATAGCTGGAAATAAGTTTTCGTTACCTGCTTTTTAAAACGGAAAACAAGCTAAAAAGCACAGGATTATCTATGATTAGCCCAAGGGTCGACTTTTGTTGAACGCGCTGTGGTGTTATCTGTTTTATTGTCGTCAGATTGCGTTGACGGGGTTTCGTTGTAAATTGTTTGCTTAGTGGCGTTATTATAGGGTGAAGCGCGGCGGTTATCATTCGGCTTGCGGTAATTTTGCCGACGTGAATTATTATCAGTGTTATTTCTTGCTCCTCGAACTTTTGGCTCAGGCGCTTCGCCTAAAATCAGTACTGCTGGCTCTCTCGGTTTTTGATGGGCAGGGATAATACGTTTACGCGGAGGTAATTCAAAGTTGGCATCGTCTGCTTTCGGTAAGTTTTTGAAATAATAAAGGTAAAAACGTTCCATTTTTTCACGTGCCCATTCGGTTTTACGTAAAAATTTTAAACTTGATGCCATACTAACGTTTTTTTCAAAACATTTAATGCGGGTATATTCCGCTAATATTTCCCAGCCATAATGATCAACTAACTCAGCTAATAATTGCTCTAATTTTAAACCGTGTAATGGATTGTTGAGCATTTCGTTTTGTTTTGTGTTGTTATCTGTCATGGTGCTTTTGCATGTTAATTTAGCGGATGTTGTTATTATACATGGCATAAGCCATGTCGTGAGAGATTTATCTATATTCGCTAGAAAAATTATAAATTTGTTGCAATCATCTCAAGGGGAATTTTTTGTTTACTTTGATTGTTTACATCATTTATCGCTAAATAATCGTCAATACAATCAAGTACCATGGCACTACGTAATTGTTTTTTGCGCTGTTGAATTTGCGCTAAAGTTAACCAGTGGCATGCTATTATTTCATCATCTTGGGGTGTTGCCGTTAAGCACTCATCAAGCTCTATGACAAAACAAAAACGTAAAAAATATAAACTTAAATCAGGGCGATGAAAATAATAAATCCCTGAAATGTAACCTGGTGATAAAGTTAAGCCGGTTTCTTCGAGGACTTCTCGTTGGCAAGCGGCCAACAAAGATTCTCCCGCTTCAATATGACCTGCTGGTTGGTTAAACACTCGCTGACCATGCTCGATTTCTTCCACTAATAAAAACTTACCTTGGCAATGAATTACGGCGGCAACGGTAGTATTAGGTTTAAACTGTTGTTCGCCATGAGGTGAACTTGGTGTTGTATTTAATTGTGATGTCATTATTCCTACTTTATGCTGAGGTAGTTATATCTTGAGTGTTACCTACAATAAACGGTAACTGCCATTAGCAATATTGTCGATAGTATATTGGCCAATAGCATATCGTATTAAACGTAAGGTAGGGAAACCAATATGGGCGGTCATTCTTCTTACTTGCCGATTTCGTCCTTCGTTAATGGTGATACTTAACCAAGTCGTTGGAATTGATTGACGTTCTCTAATGGGGGCGTTCTTGCCCAAACATCCGGTGTATTCATGATGGAAACTTTTGCAGGTAAGGTTAATCCGTCTTTTAATTCAACGCCATGGCGTAGCTTATCTAAGTCAAGTTCAGTGGGGGCACCTTCAACTTGCACCCAATAGGTTTTATCGGTTTTATGTTTTGGATCAGCCAATTGATGTTGAAATTTACCATCATTGGTGAGTAACAATAATCCCTCGCTGTCTCGGTCTAAGCGACCGGCGGCATAGACATCTTTAATATCTATAAAATCTTTGAGTGTTTGCCGTTTTTGATCATCGGTAAATTGACTTAAGACATCAAAGGGCTTGTTGAATAATACGATGATTCGTTCTTTAGGCGAAATTCGTTTTTTGGCAGAAGAAGTAAATGTTTTACCGGTTTTACGCTGACTGGTTTGTTCAGCATTTCCTGTCACATATTTAATTTTATTTTTGTTACTTTTGTGGGTTTTGTTTCGCAGACTGTCATTTTTTTGCTTTGTTCGGCTATTTGATAAGCTTAAGGTTTTACCATTATTCATTATAAAACTATTTTTGTTGAGGAGTATTCACATCATTAATCTCGAATATACAACAGATCAACACAATAGGTATATTAAAGTATTTTCAAATCCGATAAAATGCGTTCCAATTATTTTAATCTGGCAAAAATTATAGTTTTATACTATTGTATTTTGTTCCACGGTCACTAGCGAGTAGGACATTCAATGACTAAATCAAAGATCATTTATACTATTACCGACGAAGCACCAGCGTTGGCAACTCATTCATTATTACCAATTATCCAAGCATATGCAGCGCCTGCAGATGTTGAAGTGGATACTCGTGACATTTCATTAGCAGGTCGTATTCTTGCTAATTTATCTGATTATTTACCAGCTGATCAAAAAAAGTGGCTGATGCGTTAGCTGAATTAGGTGACTTAGCTAAAACACCTGAAGCTAACATTATTAAATTACCAAACGTTTCTGCTTCTATCCCACAATTACAAGCAGCAATCAAAGAATTACAAGCGAAAGGTTTTGCACTTCCTGAATACCCAGAAGATGCTAAAAACGATGAAGAAAAAGCTATTAAAGCGGCTTATGCAAAAGTATTAGGCTCAGCGGTAAACCCGGTATTACGTGAAGGTAACTCAGATCGTCGTGCACCAGGTTCAGTTAAGCAATATGCTAAAAACAACCCACACCGTATGGGTGCATGGGTGAAAGATTCTAAATCGCACGTTGCACATATGTCTGGTGGTGATTTTTACGGTAGCGAGCAATCAGTAACAGTAGCTGACGCAACTGACGTTAAAATTCAATTTGAAGGCAAAGACGGCGCAGTAAACGTATTAAAAGCGTCAACACCTTTATTAGCAGGCGAAATTATTGATTCATCAGTAATGAGCTCAAAAGCATTACAAGCGTTTTTAGCTGAGCAAATCGCTGATGCTAAAACACAAGGCGTTTTATTTTCATTACATATGAAAGCCACCATGATGAAGGTTTCTGACCCGATTATTTTTGGTCAATGTGTTTCTGTATTCTACAAAGATGTATTAGAAAAACACGCAGCATTATTTGCTGAATTAGGTGTTGACGTTAACAATGGTATTGGTGATGTTTACGCTAAAATTGAAAGTCATTAGATGCAGCTAAACAAGCTAAAATCAAAGCTGACTTTGATGCTGTTTACGCTAATGCACCAGCAATGGCGATGGTTGATTCAGATAAAGGCATTACTAACTTACACGTACCTAGTGACGTTATCATTGATGCATCTATGCCTGCGATGATCCGTGGCGGCGGTAAAATGTGGAATGCTGACGGTCAAGAGCAAGACACTAAAGCGGTAATTCCAGATCGTTGTTATGCTGGCGTTTATGAAGAAACTATTCAATTCTGTAAAGAAAATGGTGCTTTTGATGTAACCACTATGGGTACAGTACCAAACGTTGGTTTAATGGCACAAAAAGCAGAAGAATACGGTTCACACGATAAAACTTTCCAAATGAGTGCTGACGGTGTTGTTAAGGTAATTGACGCTGCTGGTAATGTGCTTATGGAGCAAAATGTTGAAGCGGGTGATATCTTCCGTATGTGTCAAGCGAAAGATGCTTACCAATTCAAGATTGGGTGAAGCTTGCTGTTAATCGTTCACGTTTATCAAATACGCCAGCAATTTTCTGGTTAGATGAGAACCGTGCTCATGATGCTCAGATGATCAAAAAGGTGAATACTTATTTAAAAGATCATGATACTAACGGCTTAGACATTCAAATTTTATCGCCAGTTGAAGCAACACGCGTAACATTAAAACGCGCTAAAAAAGGCCTTGATACAATTTCTGTTACTGGTAACGTTTTACGTGATTACTTAACAGATTTATTCCCAATTTTAGAATTAGGTACTTCGGCTAAAATGCTTTCAATTGTACCATTAATGAATGGTGGTGGTTTATTTGAAACAGGTGCGGGTGGTTCAGCGCCTAAGCATGTTCAACAATTCGAAAAAAGAAAACTACTTACGTTGGGATTCTTTAGGTGAGTTTTTAGCATTAGCCGCTTCTTTAGAGCATGTAAGTAACTTTGCTAACAATAGCAAAGCGAAAGTATTAGCGGATACATTAGATAGAGCAACAGGTACTTTCTTATTAAATGATAAGTCACCAGCACGTAAGCTTGGTTCTATTGATAACCGTGGTAGCCACTTCTACTTAGCACTTTATTGGGCACAAGAATTAGCGGCACAAACTGATGATACTGAATTACAAGCTAAATTTGCGCCGTTAGCTGAAACGTTAACAGCCAACGAAGCTAAAATTGTTGCTGAATTAAATGATGCTCAAGGTCCTGCGCAAGAAGTTGGTGGCTATTACCTACCTACAGCTGAATTAGCATCAAAAGCTATGCGTCCTAGTGCTACATTAAATGCTGCTATCGCAAGCTTGTAATCGATACCGTGTTATAAACACGTATTTATTAACATGTTAATGAAAAGCCAATTACTTAGGTAATTGGCTTTTTTTATGGTTATGTCGGTGTGCTTATATTTACAGCCAAAGCAATATCACTTTGATAGCTAAGAAATTTAAATGGTTTATTTAATGAGAAAAATTTCACTTTTTTTACACTTTTAATTGTGTGTTATTGCCATTTTATGTCTACGCTTAATATTGAGAGCAGTGTTAAAGTGTAATAGAAGGAAATTAAAATGGAATCAGTACAAATAAAAGAATATATGAACCATTATCCAGTAACCTTTACTGAAGATATGAGTGTTGAAGAAGCTTCATTACGCTTTTTAAAACCAAACAAATTGGTGGGCCAGTCATTGATAAGCACAATCGTTTAATTGGTTTTTTGTCTGAAAGCGATGTTTTAGCTAAAATGCTAGAGAGTATTTATTACAATGAGCAAATCGCCAATGTTTCCGACATCATGGTGAAAGAGCCAAAAACAGCGAAGCCATATGAAAGTATTATGGAGCTGGGCCAACAAATGTTAAGAACAACCCATAAGGTTTATCCTGTTGTTGATGAAGATGGCTATTTATTAGGTTCGGTTTGCCGAAACGATGTATTAATCGCAATTGATAAACATATGCGATCGCATTTTGATAAATCGGCATAAGTTGTTTTTAGATAAAATTTGAGTTTTTAATGAATTAAAGCCCGCATATTGATACTATGCGGGCTTTATTTTTTCTCAATTTTTGTTATAAGTTTTTGTGTTAATATGACTGATATTTCTGCGTTATTTTCTTCTCTTGAACAAGTTAAACATTCTGACAAACAGTGGTTGAAAAAACGTTTATTTGGCGCTAAAAAGCTCAATGAAGAGAAACAAGCGAAAGTCTTGGTAAAAATTGCCCAAGATATCGAAAAATCAATTACGCATAAGCAAGTAAAACTGGCGAACTTACCTAAAGTTGAATACCCAGAAGATTTACCCGTTTCACAAAATGCGGCTGCCATCGCCAAAACGATTAACGACAATCAAGTTGTTATTATTGCAGGTGAAACTGGTTCCGGTAAAACCACACAAATTCCAAAAAATCTGTCTTGAGTTAGGTCGTGGTGTTGATGGCTTAATTGGGCATACTCAGCCACGACGTATTGCTGCTCGTACTGTGGCTAATCGCATTGCTGAAGAATTGGGAACTAAGCTTGGCGAAACTGTTGGTTACAAAGTCCGTTTTAACGATCAAGTTACCGATAAATCGTATATCAAGTTAATGACAGATGGTATTTTATTGGCAGAAATGCAGCGAGATCGTTTATTGCGCCAGTACGATACCTTAATTATTGATGAGGCTCATGAACGTAGTTTAAACATTGATTTTATACTAGGTTACATCAAGCAAATTTTACCTAAACGCCCAGATCTAAAAGTTATCATTACTTCGGCAACAATAGATCCTGAACGGTTTTCCAAACATTTTAATAATGCGCCGATCATCAGTGTCTCGGGTCGAACGTATCCGGTTGAAGTGTTATACCGGCCATTGGCAGAGCAAGAAGACAGTGATGTGATCACTGGTATTATTAACGCGGTGGCTGAATTATCGGAAATTAGCCACGGTGATATTTTAATTTTCTTAAATGGTGAACGTGAAATTCGTGACACAGCAGCAGCGCTTGAAAAAGAAAACTTACGCCACACCAATATTTTACCCTTATATGCACGATTAACCGTACAAGAGCAAAACCGTATATTTCAACCACATAGTGGCCGCAATATTGTATTAGCCACTAACGTTGCTGAAACCAGCTTAACTGTACCAGGTATTAAATACGTGATTGACCCAGGTACCGCACGTATTTCACGTTATAGCTACCGTACTAAAGTACAGCGCTTACCTATTGAAGCTATTTCACAGGCCAGTGCTAATCAGCGTTCGGGTCGTTGTGGGCGAGTATCTTCCGGTGTTTGTATTCGATTGTATTCCGAAGAGGACTTTTTATCTCGTCCCGAATTTACCGATCCTGAAATCCTTCGCACAAATTTAGCGACGGTAATCTTACAAATGTTATCGCTAGATTTAGGTGAAATAACCGCCTTTCCTTTTGTTGAGCCACCAGATAGCCGCAATATTAATGACGGTGTGCGTTTATTAGAAGAGTTAGCGGCGATAGAGCCTAAAAAGCAGTTAACGAATAAAGTAGGCAATAAACAGTTAAGCAATAAACCAAGCCAAGCGTTTAGCTTAACCGCAAGTGGTCAGCAATTGGCAAAATTTCCAATAGACCCACGTTTAGCTAAAATGATGCTGACAGCGATTAACTTAGGCTGTAGCGAAGCGGTTATGATTATTGTTAGTGCGCTGAGTATTCAAGACCCGCGTGAACGGCCACATGAAAAACAACAAGCTGCTGATGAAAAACACAACCGTTTTAAAGACAAAACATCAGACTTTGTTAGCTATTTAAATTTATGGCGCTACATTCAAGAGCAGCAAAAAGCGCTTACCAATAATCAGTTTCGTAAACTTTGCCAAAAAGACTTTCTTTCGTATATTCGTATTCGTGAATGGCAAGACATAGTCACCCAATTAAAACAAAGTTTAAAAGAGCTAGACGCGCCCATTACGCGACTTGATATTGAAGACGAAGCTAATGTCGATATTATTCATCAAGCCTTGTTATCTGGTTTATTAAGCCATTTAGGGCAACTTGACGAAAACAAAGAATATAAGGGTGCACGCGGCAGTAAGTTTTATATTTTCCCAGGTTCCACTTTAGCCAAAAAATCACCTAAATGGTTAATGGCGGCAGAGCTTGTGGAAACGAGTCGTTTGTTTGCTCGTGGTGTCGCTAAAATTGATCCCACTTGGTTAGAAAATTTAGCCGAGCATTTAGTGAAAAAAAGCTATAGCGAACCTCACTGGGAGAAAAAGCTTGGCTCCGTTATGGCATTTGAGCAAGTCTCACTTTATGGTTTAGTGATAGTTGCAAAACGAAAAGTTCAGTTTAACAAAATTGAACCGGCGACATGCCGTGAAATATTTATTCGTGAAGCCTTAGTTAATGGCGATAGTTTTATTAAAGAAGCATTTTTTACTGACAATAAAAAACTGATCGCAAGTATTGAAAAACTTGAACAAAAAGCACGACGTAAAGACTTTCTTGTTGATGAAGAATTGTTATTTCAGTTTTATGATGAAAAACTGCCTGAGCATATTATTTGCCAAACCAGCTTTTTGTCTTGGTGGAAAAAAACAAAACATCAACAGCCTAAGTTATTATCATTTACCCGCGAATTTTTATTAAACGAAAGTTCGCAAGAGCTGAAAAAACAAGAATACCCTGATGTTTGGCAGCAAGGTAATATTAGTTTGCCATTAACTTATCACTTTAGCCCAGGTGATATTGATGACGGTATTAGTTTAAATATTCCAGTAGGCATTTTAAATCAGTTACAAGATTTACATTTTGACTGGCTTATACCGGCGATGCGATATGATTTAGTGATCGCACTGATTAAAGGCTTACCTAAAACCCTAAGACGTAATTTTGTACCAGCACCTAATTATGCCCAAGCTTGTATTGACGCGATAGAGCCACTAACTATGCCGTTAGTTGATGCGGTCGCGAAACAGTTACTACGGATGACCGGCGTTAGGATCCCTGAAGAATCATGGTCAGCCATTGAATTACCTAAGCACTTAACGATGAATTTTAAGGTGCTAGATGAACGTAATAAGTTAATTAAACAAGGGCGTAACTTAACCAACTTACAAGCTGAATTACAAGGCAAGGTTAAAGCGTCAATATCGAAAGTGGCTGAAAAGGGCATTGAGCGAAATGACATTACCCAATGGGATTTTACACAATTACCTAAAGGTTATGAGAAAAAGGTAGCTAACTTAACTATTAAAGCCTTTCCTGCGTTGGTAGATAAAAAATCCAGTGTCGCGATTGAGCTTTTTGAACAAGAATCGCTAGCCGAACAAGCTATGTTAACAGGCGTAAGCCGATTAATTTTATTAAACGTACCGTCACCAATAAAATATTTACAAGAAAAGCTGCCAAACAAAACCAAGTTAGGCATGTACTTTAATCCGTTCGGCTCAATTGCGGATTTATTAAACGATTGTATTCAAGCCGCTTGTCAGCATATTGTCTTACAAGAGCCTGAATTGCCAAGGGATGAACAAGCTTTTCAACAGGTCAGAGATAAAGTCCGTGCTGATATCGCCGACTGTGTTTTAGCCGCCGCGTTAAAAGTAGAAACCGCCTTGAGTTTGTCGCACGATATTCGTAAGAAAATGAAAGGAAGTGTGCCGCTTAACGTTATTCAAGCTCATGGCGATATTAAACAACAGCTTGAAAAGTTAGTGTTTAAAGGCTTCGTTACTCGCTCTGG
The DNA here is from genome assembly GCA_038141035.1 of Alteromonadaceae bacterium. GTDB lineage: Bacteria > Pseudomonadota > Gammaproteobacteria > Enterobacterales > Alteromonadaceae > JALZUE01. Next base: position 38,264 of record JAYQHI010000042.1, on the reverse strand, counting down.
TATTGATAAGCTCGATGATATTATTCGTTATTTAAATGGCATATTACGGCGCTTTGAGAAGTTACCCATTGATCCAAACCAAGATCGTTTAAAACTGCTTGAAGTAATAAAAGTACAAGAGCAATTTGACGGTGTATTAAAAAAACAGCCAAAAGGTGTACCGGTGCCAAATGAACTTGCCGATACGCGATGGATGATTGAAGAGTTTAGAGTGTCTTTATTCGCCCAAAATTTAAAAACGGCTTTTCCTATTTCAGCCAAACGGATATTAAATCACCTTAAAACATTTTAATGATGGTGAAAGTGATCGCAGCTTGAATATTATCACTGCGTTGACACTGTTGAGGATAGTCAGTATAAAGGTATTAGTTTTTAGTGAGTATAAACTTGTTTTTATACTCAGTTTTCTTACTTATAATCATGGAGTTTTAATGATTAATTTTGATGATAAACGCGGCTTCTACCGTATGCTTCTTAATAGCGAAGTTAAAATCACAATCATTGATGATGAGGTTAACAGCGATATTTTAGCGACTTGTCGAGATTTAAGTGCCACAGGAATGGCCATTGAAATGAGCCATCCAATAGAAATTGGTACGCCGGTGAAAATATATGTCGATTCAGCCAGCGGTAGTGTTCAAGCATTAGATGCCAAGGGCAAGATTGTTAGAGTTACCGAAGAAGGGCCTGAGTGTTATTTAGTAGGTGTTGAAATTTCTGAATTGGCTTAAAAACTAAGGTATTGCCAGTAATTAGCAATACCTTAGAAATATTAAATATTAGCAATATTTACGTTGTTAGTGTTAGTTACGCGCAAGGCTTAACTAACCTGACAAACTAAACCTTTTAAATAATAACCTTCCGGGTAATTCGATGAAATAGGGTGATCCGGTGCCTGTTGTAAGCGCTCAACAAAATAGGCATTTTTACCAGCATCAAGTGCAGCATCCGCCACCACTTTTTGAAATAAGCTTTGCTCTAATAATCCTGAACATGAAAAAGTCATTAATATACCGTTGTCATTTAACAGTTCCATGGCAATGCGGTTAATGTCTTTATAACCACGACAAGCTGAGTTTAATTGCGCTTTTGAGTCAACAAATTTAGGCGGATCAAGAATGATCATATCAAACTTAGTGCCTTGTTCTTTATAGTGTCTTAATAATTTAAATACATCTTCTTTTAAAAAGGTCACTTTATCTTCAGGTAAATTATTTAGGGCTAAATTACGTTTAGCGATATCTAAGGCTGTTTGTGAAACATCAACATTGGTGACATGCTTCGCGCCATTGGCGACACAATGTAAAGCAAATGTGCCAGTATAAGAAAAACAATTCAGTACCGTCTTATCTTTAGCATAAACTCCGGCAGTTAAACGTGATACACGTTGATCTAGATAAAAACCGGTTTTATGGCCTTGTTCAATATCAACATACATTTTTATACCATGTTCGTTGATCACACATTCAGTACTGGCTTGAGGTTGGGTTAACCAGCCGGTCACTTTTTCTAAGCCTTCTTTTTTGCGGACATCAACATCTGAGCGTTCATAAATATGGCAGCTTGGATAAAGCTCTTTTAAACAATCAACAATGACATGACGATAAATATCTGCGCCAGCGCTTAGTAGCTGACAAACAATAAAGTTATCGTAGCGGTCAATAGTAATACCGGGTAAACCATCAGACTCACCGGCAATTAAACGGTAACCGGTTAATTCACCTTGTTGAATGAAAAAATCACGGCGTTGCTGCGCTTGCGTTAATTTATCTAAAAAGAAGGTGCGGTCAATACGTTGTTCAGGAATAAAACTCCAAACACGAACACGAATTTGCGATTCGGGAGAATAGGCACCACAAGCCAGCCAGTTACCTTTATTATCATAAATGTCGACAGTGTCGCCTAAAATAGGTTTACCCTTGATACTTTTTATGGCTTTTGAAAAAACCCAAGGATGTTTGCGTAACAATGATTTTTCGCGACTTACATTTAAATAAATTTTTGCTGACATTTGCCTATACTTAACAATAGGATTAAAAAGTGAAGCGATTGTAAAGCAATTGCCCGTTGATACCAAGTTTACGGCCTACCAATAGCGTGTAAAAATTTGAATAGGAATAAACATTAAAAAGGAAGCTTTTATGAAAGTATGTAAAGTTGTGCATGTTAGTGGCAAGGTACAAGGGGTATTTTTTAGAGCATCAACCCAACAGCAAGCCATTGCATTAGGGCTCAGCGGTTATGCAAAAAACTTAATTGATGGCGATGTTGAGGTATTGGCTTGTGGTGAGGAAGATCAGCTAGCGCAATTACTGACATGGTTACACCAAGGCCCTTCAAATGCTAATGTGACTAGTGTTAAAGTAAAAGATGTAGCTTGGCAAGAACACACGTTTTTTGCCATAGCGTAAAACCATGTAATTATGTAACCCGAAATAAATAGAGCACAATGTGAAATATATCGCTGTTCAAGATCAGTCGTTGCTGTTTTCTGATACAAATACCCCTCAAATTACCGACCAACAATGTTTAATTAAAGTAAAAGCAATAGGCATTAATCGTGCTGATATTTTGCAAAAACTTGGTAAGTACCCGCCACCTAAAGGAGAATCTCCTATTTTAGGCATTGAGGTTGCGGGTGAAATTGTTCGTTGTGGTCAACAAGTTCAAGATTGGCAGGTTGGCGACCGTGTTTTTAGTATTGTTGCTGGCGGTGGTTATGCGGAATATGTTGCTGTTAATGCTAATCACCTGATTAAAACGCCAGAAAATTATACCGATAGCGAAGCGGCGGCTTGTGCAGAAACGTTTTTAACGGCTTTTCAAAGTTTATTTTTTATTGCTCAGCTAACCTCAAAAGATAAGTTATTAGTGCATGCTGGCGCGAGTGGTGTTGGTAGTGCTGCCATTCAATTAGCTAAGGCGATTGGTTGTTATGTGGTTACTACAGTGGGTAGTAATGAAAAAAAAGCGAACTGTTTAAGTTTAGGTGCCGATGTGGCAATTAATTATCAGCAAGAAGATTTTGTCGCTTGGAGCAAAAAAAACTTACCCCATGGCTTTGATGTTATTTTAGATGTTGTTGCTGGCCCTTATGTAAATAAAAATATTGATGTTGCTGCACTTGACGCAAATATCATTATGTTATCCATATTAGGAGGCCGATATAGTGAAGGCATTGATGTGGCTAAAATGTTATTAAAACGCTTAGCGATTCAAGCATCAACACTTAGAAACCGAAGTGATTCTTATAAAACCGAGCTGATTAAAGCGTTTATTGAGCAGTTTTACCCTTTATTGGCTGCTAAAAAAATTACACCGTTAATCGATCATGTTTATCCTTGGCAGCAAGTAGAAGATGCCCATCAACGTATGGAAAATAATGAAAATTCTGGAAAATTAGTGTTGATCGTGCCTAATTAAAACTACTGGTGGTGTGTTTAGGAATTGCTTGAAAAGAGGTTCGAGCAAGAAAATTTATCCATTAAATATTCATGTAACTTTAATTTAAATTTAGTAGTGCGTATTTTAGATATATTGGTATAGTGAAGAGAGTATTAACTTAAAGGATTTATTAATGTTTGATTTTGGGAATAAAAAAGAGTTAATAGCAAAAGAATTAGAAAACTCTAAACAACAAGTTAATGAGCTTAGCGCTAATTTAGATGCCATTAATCGTTCGATGGCGGTTATTGAGTTCTCGCCTGATGGTAAAGTTATTACTGCCAATAATAATTTTTTATCGACAATGGGTTATGGTCTTGATGAAATAAAAAATAAACATCATCGCATGTTTTGTCCTGAACAATACGCGAATAGTTCGGAATATCAGGCATTTTGGCAAGAGCTAAATCAAGGCCAATTCTTAACAGGGCAGTTTGAACGATTAGCGAAAGGTAATAACGCTATTTGGCTTGAAGCAAGCTATAACCCCGTGTTTGATCAACATAATAACTTAGTTAAAATTATAAAATTTGCGGTAGATATCACAGAAAGAGTCACCAAAAGCCAAGCACAAGCAAGTATGGTTAATGCAATTAACCGTTCAATGGCCATCATTGAATTTAGTTTAAATGGCGAAGTTATTACCGCTAATGATAATTTTTTAACCACTAGCCAATATCACTTGACTGAAATACAAGGTAAACATCATCAAATTTTTTGCGATCAAGACCTTGTTAATTCTTCCGAGTATTCGGCATTTTGGCGGGATTTAAACCAAGGCCAATATAAGTCTGGTCAATATAAGCGCCTTGATAAGCATGGTAACATTATTTGGTTAGAAGCCAGTTATAACCCTATTTTTGATGCAAACGGTAAGCAAATTAAAGTGATTAAATTTGCTACAGACATAACACGTAAAGTTGAACAGGCGAATGAAGCCAGAGATTTAGCATCAGAAACTTCTAATCAAGCAGATCAGTCCGCACAAAAAGGTATGGATATTGTTAAAGAAACCGTAACCTTAATGACCAATTTGTCAAAGGATATTACGCTTGCCTCTGAAAGCTTATACGCGCTCAATACCCAAGGCGATAAAATCAATAATATTGTTAATACAATTAGTGGTATTGCCGATCAAACTAATTTATTAGCATTAAATGCTGCTATTGAAGCCGCTCGTGCTGGTGAGCAGGGTAGAGGTTTTGCTGTTGTTGCTGACGAAGTAAGGCAATTAGCGGCGAGAACCAGTAGCTCAACAACGGAAATAGCGGACGTTGTCAAAAAAAATGTTGAGAGTTGTCTAATCAAGCGACTAAATCGATGGAGCAAAGTACAATTCAAATAGCCGATGGGGCTGTTTTGGTGGAAAATTTAAATAATACTATTGCAGATATCAATGCCGGTGTTACTGCTATCGGTGAAGCGATTGAACGCTTAAACCAATAAATAATCTTTTTAGGAAACGGCAATAATATAAAAACTGAACATTTATCATCTGTGCTTTGATAGATGATAAATGTTTTTATTCATACTTTATTTCAATTCCCCCCTTTAGAAAAATTAGTTTATTCAGCCTAGCCAGAGTTAATTATTTTCATTCGTTATTTTTAAAACACCTCTATATCAAAAATACATTCTCTATTTTTATCGTTAACTAGTTAACCAATATGCTCAAGCGGTTTCTTGTTGGAAAAAATATTTTGTAAGCCTAAATTTAACCTTGTAAAAAACAAATTATTTGCTTTTTAGGTTAGTGACTGCACCAATTTATTAATTTTTATTTTTATAATTTCCAAGTTTATCAAAAGATTAGATATATTTTTTATTTGTTTTATTGGTAAGGCCGTTTTACAGCTTTACCGTAAGGCTGCTGGGTGGTATATTTATTGAGCATAAGAATTTTAATAATAATATCAGTACAGGGGAATGAATATGCCTATAAATAAAATCGAAAAAACAATACCTTGCTTTAAAAGAACTTTAATTAGTTCGATTGTTGCAATGAATATCATGGGGGTTAATGCCTATGCCGAAGATGCACCTAAAGAAAACATTGAGGTTATAAGCGTAACTGCAACATTTAGTAGTAACTTAGAATCAGCACTGAATGATAAAAAACTTTCTAGCACGATTAGCGATGGTATTTCTGCTGATGATATTGGTTCATTACCCGCTCTTGATTTGGGTGAAGCATTACAAGCTGTTCCTGGTATTCAACTTAAACCGAGAAGGTGGGCGCCGTGAATCAAGCGTTAATTTACGTGGTTTACCATCAGGCTTTGTTAATACTACAGTGAATGGTCAATCTATATCTGGCGCTAGCCGTAGTGATAAAACGTTAGGTGCTGGTAATCCATTTGGTGCGTATAATCCTGCAAATATTTAATGGTGTTAAAGTTATTAAATCACAAACAGCCGAAATGCAAGAAGGTGGTATTTCAGGTACAATCGATCAAGGTTTACGTGGTCCATTAGGTCGCAAAGATTCATTTAAAAATTAGTCTCGGTACTCGATATGAAGAACTAAATGATACAAAAGATCCCAGAAACGGTAATTTCTGGTTCTAAAACATTTGATGATGTATTAGCTGTTAACGGTACATTGGCTTATTCAAAACAAACCTTCCGCCAAGATCCATTAAAATAAACCGTTATGATCCGCTATTTCCACGTTTTGATAGTTCTGATCGATGGTGCTAATCAATCGTTTGCTGAATGGTCTTCAGCGCAAGGCCTGTTTCTGAATGCAATTGTACAAATGCCAGGTGAATATAGACAACAGAGTGAAACAAACGACGGTGATCGTCTTTCATTTTCTGGTGGTGTTGAGTATCGACCAACGGAAAACTTAAAATTAGGTTTTAATGTCATTTATACTAAACGTGAATTAGACGGTAGCCGATTAGAACAACTTGAAATGCGTTTAGATCAAAGTACTGTCGGTATTACTCCATTAGAACAATGCTCGCCAAGAGCAACAGGTTTAAAAGCCACCGGTGGTGAACCTGGTCGGTATTGTCAGGTGTTGATTTTAATAATGCTTTATTATTTTTGATAACCGCCAAGATGCATCAATTACAAGAATCTCAAGCTATTTATTTGATGCTCAATGGACATTAGATGACTGGACTTTAGACGGTGCATTAACGCTATCAGATCGACTAATCAACGAAATGAGGTTTTACTTTCATCACGTTTAGATCAATAACTCAGGTGTGAATGGTAGAGTATTTACTGGTGAAGGTGATATTGGTAAATTTTTCTTTGATATGGAAAATTCAACACCAGCATATAGCGATGTTGGTAATGCCGTTTGGAGTCCAGCAAAAATAAGATCGATAATTACAGTTCTATTAGTGAATCAGGTGGCAGTCGTCAATTCGGAATAACAGGCACATTTGAGAATATCGATCAGAAAGTGATGCATTCCAATTTAATGCTGAGCGTGTTTTTGCTGATGGTGTTTTAACGAGTGTTAAATTTGGTTACCGTTATTCTAATGAAACAACTGACTCGGAAAGATATCAAAACTCAGCTACTGGCGTTGATATGTCAGGCATTTTAACTTCAGTTCTGCGGACATCATAGATCCTTCATATACGTCGGGTGGTAGTTATTTTGGTGGTAAAGCACCTGGCTTTGTGACTGCTGAAAGATGGTTGGACAGCGTTTAATCCAAGTACCATGATCGACAAATTAACGGCGACTATACCATCTATTAGTAGCATTCAACCTTCAAATGAAGGTGAAACTCCATTTTTAACCCATCGTGGTTTTGTTCAACGTGGTGATCAACTTACTGTTGGTCTTAACTACGGTACCAAAATAGATAATCACGCAGCTTATGCAATGAGCTAATTTTGAATTTGAAATGGGAGCTATTGGTAACGGTAATTTTGGTGTTCGTTATGTGCAGTCAGATGTAGAAGGTACGGCACCGCAATATGATATCAATAATGTGCAAAACTCAACCATGTTAACAACAAAACATGATTATAACTATTTGTTACCAAGTGCAAACGTATCGGTTGAGTTACATGAAGATTTAGTTTTTCGCTTAGCTTATAACGAAGGTATTGTTCGTCCTAATTTACGAGCAGCAAAACCAACTTCTACCCTTTAAAATTCCGGAGATTTTGCTGCGGAAACACAGTTGCTGATATCGTACTTCCAGGTATTGAAGTTGATCCATTTGAAGCGAAATCTTACGATGCCTCACTTGAATGGTATAACAGAAAGGCAGTGCAATTACTTTTGCTGTGTTTAAGAAAGAAATTGAAAATTTCATTACTACCATGGGAATCTGTAGTAATGCCGCTCTTGAGCAAGCAGGTTTTAGCAGCTTAGTTGTAAATTAACTGAGTAAATAATGCATGTGTTGCTTCAGGTGTTGATGGTTCACTGAATTTCTGGTAGATGAAGTAAGAATTAGCGGTATTACAAAATATTGGCAATGACATTTCAGTTGATGGTTTAGAAATTTCAGTTCAACAAAATTTAGACTTTTTACCATATCCATGGAATGGTTTAGGTGGCGTGCTTAACTACTCTAAAACTAATCAAGATGAAAATGATGAAACCCGTGTTCCAGGTATTTCAGATGAAACTTATAATGCTATTGCTTATTATGAGCAAGAAAATTATGGTGTGCGAATCGCCTATAACTACCGTACCGATTACGATTTAAGAACAACGGGGACAGCAAATGGTTCTGGTGATCGTTCAGTTAAAGGTGGTGCGTTTAGATTTCTTTCTACTATAATATTTCTGAAGATCTTAAATCAGTTTTAAAGCTTATAACTTAACTGATGAACTTTATGAAGAGTTTCAAAGTAATGAATGGCAACCTAGAACAACCAAGTTTGATGGTAAAGTTTATTCAGCATCAATTAAATAGCTTTATGGCAATTGTAAAAAATATTTAATTTAAATCATTAACAGCCTCTGCAATGAAGATTGTAGAGGCTTTTTTATTTCTTGAAATTAATTAGCTTTTGATTGTTGCTGTTAAGTACTAATTAAAAGGGCTTGACGATCGTTTAATTTTTTGCAGAGTATTGTTAGAAAAACGAGGGGTAAGGGGAACGATGTGTTTTCGTTAAGTTCACTAGAAGGAAAATTTTTCTAAAGTTAAATAAATTAGGCAACTGAAAAAAAACTAAGTAAAAAACAATATTAAAAGGGGCATATCAATTTTATGATATGCCCTTTAGTCAGAGAGGGTTAGTTAAAGCTGTAACGAACGCCTAAACCATAACGAGGTCCGTATTGACGAGCGAATAAAAACTGCTCTTCGTAACGACCAAAGCCTTGTTCGGTTTCGTTGTTTAAGTTAATGCCTTCAAAGAAAACAGTGATGCGTTCATCAATGTCATAATTAACACTCATATCCCATTGGCCAAACTCTTTACCAAATTGCGGTGGGTTATCTGAAGAACCTTGGCTTTGTCCAACACCAATTAGGTATTCATCACGCCATGCATAGGTAACTTTCACTGATAAGCCATCTTTTTCATAAAATGCTTGCAAGTTAGCTGAATCACTTAAGCCGGTTAGTGGTGTTTGGTTCTCAAGGCTATCAACATCAAAAGTAACATCACCATCAACGACCGTAGCATTAATACCAAAACCAAAACCGGTTTCACCGATCAGATGTTGCAGGGCAACCTCAAAACCATCAACCGTTTTGATATCTGAAGCATTAAATGGTCTAGTAATATCCCATTCAATTAATGGATCGCCAGCTTCAGGTACTAAAAAGCCCGAATCGTTTAGTGCTGAACCATTGGCAATAATTTGAGCGAAAATTTCATCATTAGTGGCCGTTCCACCAAGATCTGCTTCTGCTTGCAACCAACGAGGGCCTAAATAGATATCTTGCAACTCAATACCGCTTGGCGCAGTTGTTTGATAAATTTCGGTGCCAATAAAGTTTTTAACATCTTTCTTAAAATAGCCAACAGATGCATAACTACCTTCACCGTAATAATATTCAAGACTCAAATCCAAGTTAGTTGATTCATAAGGTTGAAGATTAGTATTACCTTCTCCTCCATTACGAGAACCAACCTTAGGGCTGCCAGATAACGATAGAGCGCCGGCTAAGTTACCTAAAGGAGCACGAGCTATGGTTTTACCCCATGAGATACGACCAACAAGATCGTCGGTAATATCCAGACGTAAATCAAGCATTGGCAATAAGACATCATGTTCACCAGTTACTGTTAAAATGCTGTTATCTCCAGTTGCATATTGGGTAAGAAATTCACTGCCACCTTTCCACCAAACCGCAGTAGGAACAGGTTGAGCAACTTTACTGGTAACATCGGTTTCTTCATAACGAACACCGGCATTAACTTGTAAAGAAACGTTTGAAAATTCAAATTCCCATGCCGTGTTTAAATAAACACTCGTGGTGTCTTCTTGCACAGAACCTGAACTGAAACTGCCTATACCATCATCACCACGATATGCGCTAGTGGAGAAAGAATCAGTGCCTCCCAATTCTTCGTTAGTTAAAAAATGCCTCAGAACGTGTAACAACCTCATCAAAATCGAAGGTGTAATAATAATGAGGTGAAAGATCACTACCGCCACCGTCAAAAGCATCTAGAAAACCAGCAGTACTATTGCGGGTAAACATATTGTCTGGGAATAATTCTGTATATGATGGGCTAAATAAGAAACCACCAATTAAACCACTCCATGCATTTGAACCACTCATTGTTTGCTCGGTACGGCCAAGGCCAAATTTTACATCAACTAAACCAATGTCATACGTGTAGTTTTCCCATACAGCATCAAGTTGTAATTGCTCAATTTCTGATTTACCTTTGCCATGAAGAAATTGGCTGAAGTGCGAATCTATTTCACCTGGTGCCAGTTCATTGGTACCGTTTTTCCAAAAAATTTCACCATGTGGAATTTCGCCTGTGCGGTAGTCATAAGTTTTGGTTACTAGCTGATCAGAACCTAAAGTTAATGCCCCTGTACCGCCTAAGCCCTTATCTTTACCATTATCTGTTTCACTGCTTGAATCATGATAATCAAGTGTTAAAAACAAAGATTCACTTGCTTGCCATTCAACATTTAAACCGACAGATTTTGAGTCAACCTCAGTGGTATCACGGTTGGCACTAAAAGAGCCGTCGTTGCCAGCAAGATCAGCGTAAAGTACGGTGCCATTGGCATCAATTTCATATCCATTGATATTACCGCCATAATCATGCCATTGCCCCCAGCCGATACTATTCGAGCCAGTAACTGAATTAGATGCAGTGTAATCTAAACCAATAATTATCTCTTCAATTGGAGCATATTGAAAGATCACATAACCATTCGTTCTTTCACGTTGTACATCATTAAAGCTGTAATTTAGATTACGAGGGAAGAAAATATTACCAACGCGGTCACCTTCATCATCTAGTGGACGAGGATCAATAACATTGGCAGGGTCTAAATCGCCGGGTACACCCACATTAGCTTGCCAACCAGCAACGGTAGCACTTTGCTGTTGGAAATCACGACGATGGCTATTAACCGCGAAAGCAACGCCAAATGAATCATCTGCAAAAGTATTTGAATACAAGGCAGAAAGTTCAGGAGTAACGTCATCGCCAGCTACATTTGAAGTGTCATTGATCGCTTTAGCTGACACTGATAATTTTTCACCTGGGCTTTGTAAAGGTTTAGTGGTAACAATATTGACAGTTGCGCCTAAACCTCCCGTTGGGTTTTCAGCACGTGCCGTTTTATAAACTTCAAGTGCAGAAACACCATCTGAAGCTAAGTTTTCAAACTTAAATGAGCGACTATTACCGGTACCAGGCATTTGACGACCATTTAGGGTAACCAAGTTAAAGTCTGGACCGAAACCACGTACGGTAATTTCACTACCTTCACCATTACTTCGGCTTACAGTAACACCAGTAATTCGTTGTAACGACTCGGCTAAGTTAGTGTCTGGGAATTTCCCCATTTCTTCAGCTGAAATAGCATCTACAACACCAGACATATCACGCTTAACATTCATTGAGCGCATTAAGCTGCCGCGAATACCTGTCACCTCAATAACTTCAGTTTTTTCTTCTTCTACTGCTTCTTCTGAAAATGCTATTGGAGAATACGCGGCGCCAACAAGCATAGCTATTGATGCGGCGATTTTTGTGTGTTTAAAATTTGTTGAGTTCATAACATACCTACGATTTATATTTTGTTATTGCGGTATTATGTTTGGACAATACCGCTGGAAAATGAGCACTATTTGACTCAGAACATTGGGTTAATCAGTTATTTGTTCACAAAACGAATATTGTCGAACTTAACTGTCATTACTCCTGTAGGGTCCATAACAAATGGGTTAACGATATTGGTATTATCAGCAAGCTGACCAGGTGCATAAGCATTTTCATCAGCTAATAACGTTTGCAGGTTTAATCGAACTTCTTGCCACTCACCCATTAATGAGGTATCAACTACCACATCACTTACCGCAGGCCAGCCACTGTCGAGCTTAATTAATAATTCAACGCCACCATCAGCGCTTACTACGAACATATCGAACACTAATTCGCTGTTAGGGCCATAGCCACTAATGTCAAATGGTGCTGCTGACGAGTTCAAGTACCAGTTACCATTGGCACCTGTTTTTACAATTTCAATAATATTGCCGCGACCATCTTCGGCGACTTCTGTCGCTGTAATTGTGCCATCAGGGTTATAGCTATCAAAAACGATATCACCTGTTGTGGCATCATCATATAACGGCACTTCTACCGAAGGTGCTGGTTCTTCAAAGCGAATATTGTCGAACTTAACTGTCATTACGCCGGTAGGGTCCATAACAAAGGGATTAACGATATTGGTATTATCAGCAAACTGACCAGGTGCATAAGCATTTTCATCAGCTAATAGCGTTTGTAGGTTTAATCGAACTTCTTGCCACTCACCCATTAATGAGGTATCAACTACCACATCGCTTACCGAAGGCCAGCCACTGTCTAGCTTAATTAATAATTCAACACCACCATCAGCACTTACCACGAACATATCAAATACCAATTCGGCATCACTGTTAAAACCACTAATATCAAATGGTGAAGCTGACGAGTTCAAGTACCAGTTACCATTGGCACCTGTTTTTACAATTTCAATAATATTGCCGCGACCATCTTCAGCTACTTCTGTCGCTGTAATAGCGCCATCAGGGTTATAGCTATCAAAAACGATATCACCTGTTGCGGCATCATCATATAATGTGACGGTTTGACCGCCGCCACCTGATTCAATGCGAATATTATCAAACTGAGCACTCATTATGCCGGTAGGGTCTAGTACGAAAGGGTTAACAATAGATGTAGCATCAGCAAATTGGCCAGGTGAAAACGCGTTTTCGTCAGCCAATAAAGCTTGGATATTTATTCTAACTTCAGTCCAGACTCCAACTGGGGTTGGAGCAATAGCAACATCACTTACCGAAGGCCAGCCACTGTCTAACTTAACTAATAATTCAACACCACCATCTACGCTTAACACATTCATATCGAATATAAGTTCAGCTTCAGGACCATGGGCTGATAAGTCATAAGGAACAGTTGATTGAAAATAGAAATTGCCATTAGGGCCAGATTTATCAACTTGTAGCACCATGCCTCGACCATCTATAGCGACTTCATTGTAACTGATGACGCCATCAGGGTTATAGCTGTTGAAGATCAAATTATTGTCAAGTTCATCTTCGTAAAAAGATATAACCGCAGGCACGCCAGTTGAAGGAGGAACAGGGATAGGTGCTTCACCGGTAACTAAAGTATCTTCATCTAAATAACCTGAACGAATGGTTTCACAACCGGAACCGTCATTTGTTTCTGCGTCACATTGGTAAACGCGAACATAATCAACTTCCATGGTTTGGCCATCGGCAAATGCTGCTGCGTCAACACCTAAGTTATTAACGTTTTCAGGCCAGTCACCACCGACCGCAAAATTTAGTAAAAGGTGGAAGTCTTGATCAAAAGGAGCAGCACTCCAATAATCAGTTAATTCGCCTGTTATTGCATCATAATAATTTGCAAACCAACCGCGATGGTTTAAAGCGATAGCATCACCATTTGAGTTGTACTTTACCTCAGATTGTTTTTGCGTTGCATAAAGGTAATTATCCACATACCAACGAATTTCACCTTTTTGCCATTCTACGGCATAGACTTTGAAATCATCTGCTGGGTTTACACCATCTGCAAATGAAAATTCTTTACCAGAATGAGCATTATTTGGCCATGATTCACCATAATGCAAAGTACCATAGATACTACTTTCAACATTACCTTCACCGTCTACAGCTTTTAAGTTAACGGTTTCGACAATATCGATTTCACCTGAATGTGGCCAGCCACCGTAAACGTTATCGGTAGGTAACATCCAAAAGGCAGGCCATGCACCTTGGCCTGATGGCATTTTAATACGCGCTTCAAAACGGCCATAGGTCCAGTCGCCTTTACCTTTTGTACGTAAACGTGCAGAGTTATAAGGTTTATCGGCTCCTTCTACTGGCGGCGCAACTATTTTTAATGTGCCATCACTGACATAAGAGTTTTCCGCTGCATCGGTATAACATTGTTTTTCGTTATTGCCGCCGCCGTCACAATTTACTTCGTGTTCCCATTTATTTGAATTGATTGAGGTACCATCAAATTCATCATTCCATACCATTTTCCAATTGCTGGCAGGTAATGTTGGGTCAACAACATCATGTTTAGTATTGGTTTCAACACCGCCACCACAACCTGCTAATATAGCGGTTGTGATGATACCTGCAGAAATTGAAAGTTTTCGCGTTTTTAATTTCGCGTTATTTATAATTGTCATTTCTCTCTCCCGTTTAAATAATCACAACGCATCTTAATCACAATATTGTTTAGCAATTTGTATTTTGCTTTTTGTGTTTAATGTGATGGTTATGTCTTAGTGTAGGAATAGCACAACAAAAAATGCGCTGTGATAGAAATGCGTTAAAGTGGTTTTTCAGTGAGATAAAGCGGACAAATTGTCATTAAAATGAAATTTTTTTTGATATTTACCATTAGTTAAGTGGTAACACCTACCTTGTTAAAGGAAGTTGTTTTAGGAAACGTCTCAGCGCATTAACACATCGTTTGTAGCGCACGGCGAGTAATAAAATTAGGCGGTTGCTGTTAGCAATTCCATGATGATTTTAACGTAATATTGAGAATTTATACGGTTAATCGCAAATAAAGTCCGCTTTAGCTTATTTACATTGTCTTCGTTCATTCCTTCTTTATGCTTTTTAAAAATTAAACACCAAATTTTAATTTTTTATCAAGATAATAACTGAACCACAATATTTATTTACCCGAATAACGATAAATTGATAACGGTTTGGTTGGAGAACTTTAGCGATGCATCAGCAAACAGTAACCAATAAAACATCAGGTAAATTCATCAGCAAAAATAATGAACGTTTTTACCTGATTGAAAACATGGATGAGATGGCGCCATTTTTTATCAGTGTTGTCTCCAACAGTGACCATTGGTTATTTGTATCAACAACAGGAGGTTTAACAGCAGGGCGAGTCTCGCCAGAAACGCCATTATTTCCTTATGAAACCGTAGATAAAATTCATGATAGTTATCTAAATACCGGCTGTAAAACCTTAATTCGTGTAAGCAGCAATGAACAAAGCCTAGTTGTTTGGGAACCGTTTAATAAAGAGCATAATGGTCGATTTAAGGTAACGCGTAACGTTTACAAGAATGTTTTAGGCAATAAATTATGCTTTGAAGAAATCAATCATGATTTAAAGCTAGCCTATAGCTACACTTGGTGTACCAGTGATAAATTTGGTTTTGTTAGAAACTGTCAACTTGATAATTTAGCATCCGAAAACCGTAACATTGAAATTGTTGATGGTATGCAAAATATTTTACCCGCGGGCACACCAAGATACACTCAAACTAATTCTAGTAATTTAGTAGACGCCTATAAATGGACCGAGCTTGATGAAGTGAGTCGGCTTGCTTATTTTACCTTATATTCAGGTATCACCGATCGTGCAGAGCCTTGTGAGTCATTAAAAGCAAATACTGTTTTTAGCTTAGGCTTAACTGAAGTAAAAACCTTGTTGTCGAATGAGCAAATAGACGGCTTTAAAAAAGGTCATAAAATAGCACAAGAAACCTTAAAACGTGGCATTCGTGGTGCTTATTTTATCAATAGCTTATTAAGGCTTGATGCAAATTCATCACAAACATGGCAGTTTGTTGCTAACGTTGAAATGACACAACAAGCGGTGGTTTCATTACAACAGCAACTTAAACAACCTGATGTTGTTGCTCAGGCAATTGCAACCTCGATTGAAAGTGGCTCTGATGCATTAGCTCGAATTATGGCAAGTGCTGACGGCTTTCAATTAACGGCAGAAGAAAATGTCACGGCGCATCATTATGCTAACGTTTTATTTAATGTCTTACGTGGTGGTATTTTTGATGATCAGTACAACATTAACAGCCAAGATTTTGTTAAAACCATCGCCATTTTTAATCAGCCAGTTTATCAGCAACATCAAGCGTTTTTAGCCGCTTTACCTAAAACCATTGGTTTTGCGCAATTGTCGCAATTAATTTTAAATCAAAATGATCTACAACTCACTCGATTAGCCAGTGAATATTTGCCGATTTCGTTTGGTCGTCGTCATGGCGATCCTAGCCGACCGTGGAATCAGTTTGCTATTAAATTAGTTGATGAAAACAACAAGCGCTTATTGTCATACCAAGGTAACTGGCGTGATATTTTTCAAAACTGGGAGGCTTTAACTTTTAGTTATCCTGAGTTTATTGAAAGTGTTATTGCAAAATTTGTTAATGCTTCTACTGTTGACGGTTATAACCCTTATCGCATTACCAAAGAAGGCATTGATTGGGAAGTGGAAGAGCCGGATGACCCATGGAGCTATATTGGTTATTGGGGCGATCATCAAATCATTTATTTGCAAAATTACTTGAGCTTTCTCAGCAATTTCACCCTGAAAAATTAACTGAATTATATCATTTACCTATTTTTAGTTATGCCAATGTGCCTTACCGTATTAAAGCTTTTGCTGACATGGTTGAAAATGCCAAAAGCACAGTCACATATGATAATGAGTTAGCCCAGCGTATTGAACAGCGGGTAAGTGAAATTGGCGCTGATGGTAAATTATTACTCGATGGTAACGGCCAAGTTTATCAAGTTAACTTAATTGAAAAATTGCTTGTTGCCATGCTGTGTAAATTAGGTAATTTTGTTGTTGACGGCGGCATTTGGTTAAATACCCAACGACCAGAATGGAATGATGCCAACAATGCTTTAGTTGGCCAAGGGCTATCTATGGTAACACTTGGTTATTTACGACGTTATATCGCCTTTTTACAAGGACAGTTAACCAGTCAACAAGGCACGGTTGAACTATCAACTGAAGTAAATACTTGGCTTGGTAGAACCTCGGAAATTTTTAGTGCTTTAGCGCAACAGTTGGAAAACAATACGTTAACCGGACAACAAAAATATCAGGTGACTGAAGATTTAGGCAGAGCTGCTAGTGATTATCGCGCAGCTATTTACCAGCAAGAGAGCTTTAGTGGCAAACAAGCGCGAGCGCTTGATGATATCCAATTACTACTAAGTAATGCTTTAGTTGCGATTGATGCGTCAATTAAAAATAATGAACGCCAAGATAAGTTATTTAATGCATATAACTTGGTGGAATTTGCTGAACATTCATTAGCCGTTGATGAACTTTATCCTATGCTTGAAGGGCAAGTATCAGCTTTAAGTGCAGGATATTTGTCGGCTAAGCAAACGGTTTCGGTATTAGAGACCTTGTTTAGTAGTGACGTTTATCGTGATGACCAAGCAACCTTTATGCTTTACCCCGACAGAAACTTACCTAAATTCCTTGAAAAAAACTGTATTGCCGGTGAACAAGCACGTGATATTCCATTGTTAAGACAATTATTAGCGCAAGATCAGCAATCAATTATTATTGAAGATGAACAAGGGCAGTTACGTTTTAACGGTAATATTAATAATAAAGAGGACTTGGTCAAAGCATTAAATAATTTGCCCGTTAATTATAAGAATGAATTAAACTATGCAAGCACTGAAATTCAGCAGTTATATGAAAATGTGTTTAATCATAAAGCCTTTACCGGTCGCTCTGGTGGTATGTTTGGTTTTGAAGGATTAGGTTCAATTTATTGGCATATGGTGACTAAGTTATTATTAGCCGTTGAAGAAAACTTTTTTACCGCGATTGATAATAACGCCGATGCAGCAGATATTTTTGCACTTGCTAATTGGTACTATCGTATTCGCCAAGGGATCGGTTTTAACAAAACGCCGGAAGAATATGGCGCGTTCCCGATGGACCCTTATTCGCATACACCAAAACATGCTGGCGCTCAACAACCAGGAATGACAGGACAAGTGAAAGAAGAAGTGTTAACACGCTTTGCTGAACTTGGTTTGCGGGTTAATGATGGTCAGGTTGCGTTTAAACCCCATTTATTAAGAGCCTGTGAGTTTACCAAAGAACCCGCTATATTCACTTACTTAGATGTTACTCAGCAATGGCAAAGCCTCAACATACCTGCTAATAGTTTAGCGTTTACTTGGTGTCAGGTGCCGATAATTTATCAGTTAACCAATGACCAAACAATGAACATAACAGTAACAGAAGCTGAGCCTGCAAGCTATTCTTCTGATACCTTATCACCTACGATGAGCAAAAAACTGTTTACTCGCAGTGGCGAGATAAAAAGTATTACCGTTACTTTCAATAAAAATATTCTCTTTGCCGGCTAGATGAATAAAGCTATGCTTTTAACTTAAGTAATTGAGCAATATAATTTTCTAACTGTGCTATCTTTAATTTTGAGGTACAGTTTCAAAGTTACCTTCATAACATATTTAAGATTTACAAAAGGTTATCGTTATATTTAGCATAAAAGATAAAAAACCGATTTCATACTTTTGGTCAATGCAGCTTTGTTTTTGGCTATTTCTAGCGGTGATCAGTTTATTCACCTTAACCTTATGGTACGCAGAGCTTGGTTGGAGCCACATAACTCATACCTTGTTACAGTCCATGTTAGGTTTATTGATGTCTATGCCACTTTATTGGATATTTATTCGCATCTGGGATAAATCGGCTTTAGTACGTCTGGTAATTAGTTTTGTTTGTGTGTTTTTTGTTGCTCTAATTTGGACCCTTGCCCGAATGTATCTGTTTTTATTAATTATTGAAGCAGATAATCTTTGGGCTGAATTTGGTGGTTGGTTTTTCAGTAGCATTTTTGTTTTTTATGTTGGGCGGGATTTTTTCATGGCATTAAATACTACCAATTATTACAAAAAGAGCATTTGATTATGCTGGCAGCGGAAGCTGAAGCGAGAGAAGAGCAGCTCAAACGCATGACCGCCCAAACGGTTGCTCGTGATGCCAAAATTAAAATGTTACGGTATCAGCTCAATCCTCATTTTTTATGCAATACCTTAAATGCCATCAATTCCTTAATAGAAATTGAAGCACCAGAGCGCGCGCAATTAATGACAGTTCAATTGAGTAAATTTTTACGTTATTCATTAGATCATAACCCTGATACAAAACTGGCGTTAGCGCATGAATTAAATGCGTTAAATTTATATTTAGAAATTGAAAAAACCCGTTTTGGCGATCGTTTAACGTTAGATTTTGATATAAGTGATGAAGCACGATCCGCTCATGTGCCTAGTTTATTAATACAACCTATCATTGAAAACTCAATGAAACATGTCATTGCACAAAGTGAAGAGGGTGGTACGATAAGTTTACTTGCTCGTGTTGTTGATAAACAATTAGTGCTTGAACTAAGTGATACAGGCTTAGGTGGCCAAGTAGCAAAAAGTAAAATTAATCGCTCGAGTGGCCGTGGTGTTGGTTTAAGTAATATCGATGAACGGTTAAAAGTATTATATGAAAAAAATTATACCTTCGAGTTAACTATTATGCCGACTGGTGGTATAAAAACAACGATCAAAATACCCTATGAACATTTACCCACTCGTTAATTTAACCACAGGTAACCTATGAATATATTACGTACCATCATAGTTGACGATGAACCATTAGCGCGTGATATGTTACGCGCTAAGTTAAATAAAATTCCACAAATTGAAATTATCGCTGAATGCAAAAATGGCCGAGAAGCCATTGCCGCCACTATGGCATTGTCCCCCGACCTGCTGTTTCTTGATATTCAAATGCCAGGTATTGATGGCTTTGGTGTTGTCGAAAAAATTCAATCAGATATTGTTCCTTTAGTGGTGTTTACCACGGCATATGAGCAGTATGCGCTTGATGCTTTTGATGTTCATGCTGTTGATTATATATTAAAACCTTTGGATGCTGAGCGTATTGAGCGAGCGGTAAAGAGGGCAGAAGAGCGCTTAGCACTTGATGGGGAAAGGGATAATAAGCATTGTATTATTGGTGCAATTGATAGTATTAATACTCGGGCAGAGTCCGAACAATCCGCCATGAGCTTCCCTGCGCAATCAGCGGAAGATAAACTTGAACGTAAAGTGGTGATCAAAGAAAAAGACGACATTACTCTATTAAAACAGGCTGAAATTGAGTGGATTGATGCTGCCGGTGATTATGTTTGTTTACATGTTGATGGCGTTACTCATATTAAACGCAGTACCTTAAAAAGTTTATTAGATGAGCTTGACCCTGAAATATTTAAACGAGTACATCGTTCAACCATTGTTAATCTTAACTTTATTGAAAAAGTGATCCCGCAAGCGAAAGGTGAGTTTATTTTGATGTTAGGGGAATATGATCAAGTGAAAGTGAGCCGCAATTATCGTGATGTGATCAAACGTTTTATTGATTAAGCTTAATTGTTAGGATCTGTTGATCTTTGTTTAATAATTCAGCTGAGAGATAAAATCGTTTTAATCAAGGCTGAAATTATGTCGTTTAGTCATCTAAACCAATAATTTTTAACGCCCAGCAAGGCGACTTTAGCCTCAGCCTAAAGGGCAATGGCTATTTTGTGCGCTAGCTGCATTAGAATTTCACTCATTTGGAATTCACGCATTTGGAATAAGCAAACAACGTTCACTCTGCTTTGCTATTACTTAAAATAGCCTATTACTGAAAATAGAAACAAAAATCAACAGATCCTAGTAAAGAATACACTTAATTATCAATATATTAACAACTTATTAATCATTGTGTTTTAGCGTATTAACTGCTAAAAATAGTTATACTATTCATTTGATATGACTTACTGAGATGACAAAGGAGATAAGCTTGTTTAATAGAACATACCACTTAGCGTTTTGTTTTTATTCTTTGTTATTCATGATATTAGTTTTATTTTCTAGTCAGGTTTTTTCAACGGAAAAAGCGACAGTTATGAAGATAAAACATCCTCATACTGGCGGTAATTTAACTAAAGATTACATCTATTTTTTATCATTATTAAAACTTGCTTTAGAAAAAACCAAAGCCGAATTTGGCCCTTATCAGTTAATCAGCGCCCCATTACCTATGTTACAGCAAAGAGCCATTGCTGAGATCATTGATAATCGCTTAGATGTTACTTGGACAATGACATCACCAGAGCGAGAAGCTAAATTAAAACCTATTCGAGTACCCGCACTTAAAGGCCTGGGCGGCTTTCGTATTTTTCTTATTAGAGCAGATGAGCAAGCTCGGTTTGCGCAAATAGAATCTGAAGCTCAATTAAAAAAAATAGCGGCGGGACAAGGGAGATATTGGCCAGATTCTGATATTTTATTAGCGAATAACTATCGTTTAATACAAGCGGCTGATCACGCAACGTTAATGAAAATGTTAAGATTTAAGCGTTTTGACTATATGCCAAGATCTGTTCATGAAATATGGTCAGAAGCTGAGTTATTTGATGATATACAAGTCGAAGAAACATTAGCCATTTATTATCCTTCGCCGTTTTATTTTTTTGTTAATAATGACAATTCTTTGTTATATGAACGAATTAAACTCGGTTTACATAAAGCGATTAATGATGGTAGTTTTCAACGTTTTTTTGAAAATGAGCCGTCGAGTAAAAATGTATTAACTCGCGCTAAGCTTAATGAACGAAAGATATTTAGATTAGAAAATCATTTTATGACAGAAGAAACTAAAGCTGTCATGGCGAATGAAAAATATATTTATCGGCCATGAGCGGAAAGTAGGGTAATTGCGTTAAGGTTTTAATTGTGATCTAGCTCTTAGCACTTTTTTGATTTTGTTTAATCTATTTCTAGCGTGATGTTAGAGACTGGAATGGCACAACAAGTGAGAATTTCATTCTCGCCAATAAATGCCAGAGGTTCACCCTGCGGATAATTAATTGAGCCTTTTACTAGGGTGCAACGACAAGCACCACAATAACCATCTCGACAATGGTAATGGCTTTCTATGTTTTCTCGATCTAATGTGTTTAAAATAGTTTTATCTTCATCGAGGAAGGCTATTTCACGTTCCCCGATGGTGATACTAAAAGACATATTTACTATAAATCGAAATCGTCAAAATCATCAGAGGCTACAGATGAATCAACTTGACCAACTAAATAGCTAGATATCTCGGTTTCTTGTGGCGCAACTTGTACGTTATCACTGACTAAATAAGCGTTCATCCAAGGCAATGGATTACTTTTAATGCTAAAAGGAGCATCAAAGCCAATAGCAGCCATTCGTTGATTACTAATATATTCAATATATTGGTTTAAGATCTCTGCATTAAGGCCGATCATTGAACCATCTTTGAACAGGTATTGTGCCCATTCTTTTTCTTGTTCAACTACATCAAGAAATATTTGTTTTCCTTGCTCACGTAATTCATCTGAAATTTCTTTCATTTCAGGATCATCTTTACCTGAGAACCAGTTGTTGAGAATGTGTTGAGTACCGGTTAAATGTAAGGCTTCATCACGAGCAATAAGCTTGATTATTTTGGCATTACCTTCAAGTAATTCACGCTCAGCAAAAGCAAATGAACAAGCAAAACTGACATAAAAACGTATCGCTTCTAACGCGTTAACAGAGCAAATAGCTAAAAATAATCGTTCTTTTAACTTACGTTTAGTGACTTCTACTGTTTTGCCTTCAACCTCATATTCACCTTCACCTTGTGATTGTAATAACTGGGTTGTTAAAATTACATCATCAAAGTATTTAGCAATACTGCTAGCGCGTTTTAAAATGGCTGGGTTTACAACAATATCGTCAAATATCTCACCAGGCTCAGTGAATAAGTTACGTAAAATATGAGTATATGAACGTGAGTGAATGGTTTCACTGAATGCCCATGTTTCAATCCAGGTTTCAAGCTCAGGTAAAGACACTAATGGCAATAATACCGCGTTAACAGAACGGGCTGCCATACTATCAAGTAACGTTTGATATTTTAGGTTTGAAATAAAAATATGTTTTTCAGAGCTGGTTAAACTTTGCCAGTCAGCACGATCTTTTGAAACATCAACCTCTTCTGGACGCCAGAAAAACGAAAGTTGTTTTTCAATCAACTTTTCAAAAGCCATATAGCGCTGCTGATCATAGCGAGAAACATTAACGCTGTTACCTAAAAACATAGGTTCAATTAAAGCATTTGTAGGTGTTTGGTTAAACGTGGTGTACGACATTGTTTTCTCCCAAGTATATTGCTAGTGCAATATTGTCGTGTAATAACAGCAATGAATTTTTATCGTTAGCTTGCTGATTGCATCGTTAGTTTTGTAAACCAACGATGCATATTCAATAAAATCAGTAGGTGAATAAAGTGCTTAGATCTTACAAGCGCCGCCGGCACAATCGTCACTTTCTTCCTGAATATCAGAAGCGCCATCACGTGTATTATGGTAATACATGGTTTTAACCCCTAATTTGTAGGCGGTTAATAAATCTTTAATGATTTGTTTTACCGGTACTTTGCCACCTTCAAAACGTGATGGGTCGTAATTTGTGTTAGCAGAAATGGTTTGATCAACAAACTTTTGCATAATACCAACTAACTCTAAATAGCCGTCATTATTAGGAATATTCCATAATAACTCGTAGTTATTCTTTAAGCGTTTATATTCAGGAACCACTTGCTTTAACACGCCATCTTTACTGGCTTTTACACTGATCAAACCACGAGGAGGCTCAATACCGTTAGTCGCATTAGAGATTTGTGATGAGGTTTCTGATGGCATTAATGCTGAAACTGTAGAGTTACGTACGCCGTGTTGTTTAATGCTTTCACGTAAACCTTCCCAGTCTAAATGTAACTGTTCATTTGTTACCTTATCGATTTCTTTTTTATAAGTATCGATTGGTAAAATACCTTGTGATAAACGTGTTTCATTAAATAAAGGACAAGCACCTTGTTCTTTAGCTAAGTTGTTTGATGCTTTTAATAGGTAGTACTGGATCGCTTCAAAGGTACGATGGGTTAAATTATTGGCACTACCATTTGAGTAATAAACCCCATTTTTAGCTAAGTAATAAGCGTAGTTAATAACACCTATACCTAAAGTACGTCGGCCCATTGTTGCCGTATATGCCGCTGGAACAGGGTAATCTTGGTAATCTAATAAGTTATCAAGCGCACGTACGGCTAAATCAGCTAAACCTTCCAATTCGTCTAAACTTTCAATTGCACCTAAGTTAAAGGCAGAAAGTGTACATAAAGCAATTTCACCGTCTGGATCATTAACTTCTTTCATTGGTTTTGTTGGTAACGCAATCTCTAAACATAAATTACTTTGTCTGATCGGCGCAACTTCTGGTCTGAATGGACTATGGGTATTACAGTGGTCAACGTTTTGTAAATAGATACGTCCAGTACTTGCTCTTTCTTGAGCAAATAAGCTGAAAATCTCAATCGCTTTAATACGTTTTTACGAATTGACTCATCCGCTTCATATTGTGTATATAAACGTTCAAATTCGTCTTGATCTGCAAAGAACGCATCGTATAAACCAGGGACATCGCTTGGGCTAAATAAAGTGATAGATTCACCTTTGATCAAGCGTTGGTACATTAATTTATTAAATTGCACACCATAATCTAAATGACGAACGCGGTTTTCTTCAACACCACGGTTATTTTTCAGTACTAATAAACTTTCAACTTCTAAATGCCATAGTGGATAAAAATAGCGTAGCTGCGCCGCCACGAACACCACCTTGAGAACAACTTTTTACAGCGGTTTGGAAGTGTTTGTAAAATGGAATACAACCTGTGTGGAAAGCTTCACCGCCACGAATATTACTACCCAAAGCACGAATTCTACCGGCATTTACACCAATACCAGCACGTTGAGAAACATATTTAACAATAGCACTTGAAGTGGCGTTGATTGAGTCTAAGCTATCACCACATTCAATTAACACACATGATGAAAATTGACGAGTAGGGGTGCGAACACCGGCCATGATTGGTGTTGGTAGCGATAATTTAAAGGTAGAAATAGCATGATAGAAGCCTTCTACGTAGGCTAAACGTTCAGATTTTGGATATTTAGCAAATAAGCAAGCAGCAACAAGAACATACAAAAACTGTGCACTTTCGTAAATTTCACCAGAAACACGGTTTTGAACTAAATATTTACCTTCAAGTTGTTTTACCGCTGCATAACTAAAGTCGAGATCACGACTATGCACGATGAATTTTTCCATCGCTTCAAAATCTGCTTGATCGTAATCAACTAATAAATGTTGATCGTATTTACCACGCTCTACTAAATCAACTACGTGACCATATAACGCGGGTGGCTCAAATTGGCCATAAGCTTTTTTACGTAAATGAAAAATAGCTAAGCGGGCAGCCAAATATTGATAATCTGGTGTTTCTTCCGAAATTAAATCAGCGGCTGATTTGATAATAGTTTCGTGGATATCACCGGTTTTAATACCGTCATAAAATTGGATATGAGATTTTAATTCAACTTGAGAAACAGAAACATCTTCAAGACCTTCTGCGGCCCATGCGATGACTTTGTGAATTTTTTCAAGATCAATGGCTTCTTTTTCGCCATTACGTTTGGTTACGAAGAGATTGCTATTCATGAAGGACCTGTTTATCTAATTATAATTTTTATTATTAAGACGGTTAAAGTTTACGTTATATACAAATTGTTTAGCAATTGTGCCGTTTGAACAATTCATACACAACATCTTGGGTTGTTTTTTTTCTAGACACAAGATAGTGAGGTTTTAACTGTTTTGCAAGTGTTAAAATTACGTAGAAAATCACACTTTTTACTCAATTTTTTTAGGGTTAGTTGTCACTAACGTAGTAGTGCTTTTCAATTTTACTTTTTGAGAAAGGCAAACTTTATTTTAACTTTTTTATTGATATAGAATTAATAATTTATTTTTTAAAATGCGTTATAGCGATTTGTAATAACGCATTTTACTGTGGCTTAATCCCTTAAATTTAACAAGGTTAATTATGTGCGATTTTTAGGCTAAATTAAGGCCAAAATATCGGTTGGCGATAAACACAAATGATCACTTTGCCAAGTGTCGCAATCATTAATGTTTGAAATATAGCCCCAGCCAGCAATAATCGTTGGCATATTTGCTCGATTTCCTGCTTCAATATCCCGAGGGGCATCACCCACATAAAAACATTGCTGGGCAGGCACGTTTATTTTATCCAGTGAATATAATAGGGGCTGGATGTGGCTTACGTTCAGCTAATGAATCTCCTCCTACCATAACTTGTGACTGCGCTAACTCAGGAAAATATGGTAATAATTTTAACGTCAAACCTTCAGGTTTGTTGGTGACAATGCCCCAAGCGATGTTTTTAGTGTTTAATTCATTAATAAGCTCGGTAATGCCATCATATAGTTTGGTATGATGAGCAATATTATTTTCATAATAATTGAGAAACATTT
Source organism: Alteromonadaceae bacterium (assembly GCA_038141035.1). GTDB lineage: Bacteria > Pseudomonadota > Gammaproteobacteria > Enterobacterales > Alteromonadaceae > JALZUE01. Next base: position 11,859 of record JAYQHI010000042.1, on the reverse strand, counting down.
GACGAAGCGTGGCAAAGTCATAATCACTTATTTTGTCACCAAAGCCTAATTCTAATAAGCCTTTGGCGCCATCAGATGCTATAGGGCGATAAGCTTCACTGGTGATTGTGGGTAAGTTATATTCGGTTAAAACAAAATTTAAGGCCGCACCAAGATCGTCAGCAGTATCTAATATCGTGCCATCTAAATCGAATAATACTCCGGTAATTTTAGGCATAACTATTAGACCTTTTGACAACAGAGAAGGTAATTAACATCTAAACCAGCAGCAAGCTTATGATTTTCAGTTATCGGGTTGTAATGGATACCGGTAGCGTCAATACACTTTAATTGTGCTTGTTCTGCCCAGCTGATAAGTTGTGATGGTTTAATAAACTTATCATGATCATGCGTACCATTAGGAACTAACTTTAATAGTTTTTCAGCCGCGACAATCGCCATAAGATATGATTTGATGGTTTTATTTAGGGTAGAAAAAAACACATAACCGCCAGGTTTTACTAATTTGGCGCAGGCTTGCACAACCGATTGCGGATCTGGCACATGCTCTAGCATTTCCATACAAGTAACAATATCAAATTGTTCAGGGCAGCTTTGAGCTTTTTCTTCGGCAGTAATTTTTTCATAATTAACGCTAACACCAGATTCTAATGCGTGCAGTTTAGCAACATTTAAAGGCTCTTCACCCATATCAATACCAGGTAACATTAGCGCCTAATTTAGCTAAACTTTCGGCTAAAATGCCGCCGCCACAGCCAACATCAATGATTGCTTGTTCAAAAATATTTTCAGCATGCTGAATAATAAATTGTCGGCGTAATGGGTTGATTTGATGTAGTGGTTTAAAATCACCTTGTAAATCCCACCATTGATGGGCAACTTCTTCAAATTTGGCAATTTCGTCTAAATTAACGTTTAATGGTTGGCTCATAATTTTACATATATTTGATATTTTTAGTCATTCTAAACGAATCATTTTCTGAAACCTAGCGTCTTAGCTTAAGTTAACTGAATTTTGATTAGGTTTAATCAATGCCAAGTCATATAATGAAGCTGATTTCGAACTATTCGTGGTAGAAATAAGAGGGATAAAAGCTTAGTCATGAGAAAGATAGAAGCGCATTTATCGCGTTATAAAAGTGTTCATCTTAATAAAAAAAATGTCATCAGCCACTTTATTGGCGTGCCACTGGATATTATGGCAATTGCCTTGGTATTCAGTACATTGACTTTTACGGTTGAAATTGCAGAAAAATACAAACTCATTCGGTGTTACCGTTTTTAGCGCTTGCGTTGTTTATCTATTATTTACTACTTAATAGCCGACTGGCTTTTTTGGCAATTATTTTGCTCTCGCCCATTTTTTATCATGCCTCTTTATATAATGACCATATTTATGTTTATTGGTTGGCAGTAACGGTATTTATTATCGGCTGGTTATGTCAATTTTAGGGCATTATTTTGAACAAGCCAAACCCGCTTTTTTTGATGACATCAAGCAACTATTGATTGGCCCATTATTTTTGATTGCCGAATTGTATTTTGCTTGTGGTTTTGAAAATGAGTTGGCTGACAAGATCCACCAAACAGCAATTGCTTATCGAAAGAAAATGACAAAATAAAATATAGGTTGTTAAACCGCGATGAATATTCTCACGCAATATTTGTTATCTAATAACATTTAATTTAGTGCAAGATAAATTTGTGGAAAATTACCACTAAAATAGGTTGAATTTCACCTTCGCTAATCGTTGTTCTTGATCAGCTGTTGGTTAACTGTTTATAAAATCGAACAGCTGCCGTGTAATTTAATTTTAGCTGTCTAAAAAATCAACTTATTTACAAAATTTTCAACAGCTTAACTTTAACTGGCGGTTCCATAAATATTTACTTGAAATCGTATCGGATACCGCGCAAAATGTCTTGTTATAAAGCAGTTTGGCATGCGCAGAAATTGTGTTAGTATGCGCTGTTGTTAATATAATAATAATTTCGAAATTTTCTGAGTTTCTTCTTAGTTATTTTCTTAAATAAAAGGGATACCATCGACCTATGACCGATTTGGCAAAAGAAATCGTCCCAGTCAATATTGAAGACGAGTTAAAAAGCTCGTATCTAGATTACGCCATGAGCGTTATTGTTGGCCGAGCACTTCCTGATGTACGTGACGGTTTAAAACCTGTGCATCGTCGTGTTTTATTCGCGATGAATGTATTAGGTAATGACTGGAATAAAGCATATAAAAAATCAGCCCGTGTGGTTGGTGATGTAATAGGTAAATATCACCCACATGGTGATACTGCTGTTTACGATACTATTGTTCGTATGGCTCAGCCATTTTCGCTTCGTTACATGTTGGTTGATGGCCAGGGTAACTTTGGTTCTGTTGATGGTGATTCCGCAGCCGCAATGCGTTATACCGAAATTAGAATGGCAAAATTGCCCATTCAATTATTAGCTGATTTAGATAAAGAAACCGTTGATTTTGTACCTAACTACGATGGTACTGAACAAATTCCTGCTGTAATGCCAACACGTATTCCGAATTTATTAGTTAATGGTACGTCTGGTATTGCTGTTGGTATGGCAACGAATATTCCGCCTCACAACTTAACTGAAGTGATCAACGGTTGCTTGGCGTTAATTGATAATAATGATTTAACTATTGATGAATTATTAGAATATATACCAGGCCCTGATTTTCCAACGCGGGCAATTATCAGTGGTAAAGCGGGTATTATCGAAGCCTATAAAACAGGTCGCGGTAAAATTAAAATTCGCGCTCGTGCTGAAATAGAAACAAATGAAGCTAAAGGTAAAGAAACCATTATTGTTCATGAACTTCCTTATCAAGTTAACAAAGCTCGCTTAATTGAAAAAATGGCCGAGTTAGTTAAAGAAAAACGCTTAGAAGGTATTTCTGCTTTACGCGATGAGTCTGATAAAGACGGTATGCGTATGGTTATAGAAATCAAGCGCGGTGAAGTTGGTGAAGTTGTTTTAAATAATTTATTTAAACTGACACAAATGCAAGTGTCTTTTGGTTTAAACATGGTGGCGTTAACTGACGGCCAACCTAAATTATTTAACCTGAAAGAAATGCTTGAAGCTTTCTTACTGCATCGTCGTGAAGTGGTAACTCGTCGAACAATTTTCGAATTAAGAAAAGCCCGTGAACGCGCGCATATCTTAGAAGGTTTATCGATTGCTCTTGCTAATATAGATCCAATTATTGAGTTAATTAAAAACTCAAATAACCGTAAAGAAGCAGAAGAAAAATTAATTGCTCAAGGTTGGCAGTTAGGTAATGTTGCTGGCATGTTAGAGCGTGCTGGTACCGATGCTGCTCGTCCTGAATGGTTAGAGCCTGAATACGGTATTCGTGACGGTTTATATTATTTAACTGCGGAACAAGCAAAAGCGATTGTTGAATTACAGATATACAAATTATCTGGTATGGAACATGAAAAAATTCTTAATGAATATAAAGATTTATTAGAATTAATCGCTGAATTGATGCACATTCTTGCTAGCCCTGAGCGCTTAATGGAAGTGATCAAAGAAGAATTAGAAGCTATTCGTGATGAATTTGGTGATGAACGTCGTACAGAAATCACTTCTGCTTCACATGATATTTCGTTAGAAGATTTAATTTGTGAAGAAGATGTGGTTGTTACTCTTTCTCATGAAGGTTACGTTAAATACCAAGTGTTATCGGATTATGAAGCGCAGCGTCGTGGTGGTAAAGGTAAAGCCGCAACTAAGATGAAAGAAGAAGATTTCATCGAGCGTTTATTAGTGGCTAATACTCATGACACGATTTTATGTTTCTCTAATCGTGGTAAATTATACTGGTTAAAAGTGTATCAATTACCATTAGCGAGCCGAACGGCACGTGGTCGTCCAATTGTTAATTTATTACCACTTGAGGCTGATGAACGTATTACCGCGATCTTGCCGGTTCGTGAATACGAAGATGATAAGTTTATTATCATGGCGACAGCTTCAGGTACAGTTAAGAAAACACCATTAAAAGCATATTCTAATCAACGTAATGGCGGTATTATTGCCCTTAACACGTGATGATGACACGTTAATTGGTGTTGACATTACTAACGGTGAAAAAATCATCATGTTGTTCTCAGATGAAGGTAAGGTGGTTCGCTTTAACGAGAAACAACGTGATAGCGAAACCGGTGAAGTGAAAATCGATCCTGAAACTGGCGAAGAAAATTCATGCACTACGTGCTATGTGGGACGAACAGCTACGGGTGTTCGTGGTATTCGCTTAGAAGGGTGAGCAAAAAGTGGTATCACTGATTGTACCGAAAAATGACGGACCTATTCTAACGGTTACAGAAAACGGTTACGGTAAACGTACAGGGTTGGAAGAATACCCTGCAAAAAGTCGTGCAACTAAAGGTGTTGTTTCTATTAAAGTGAGCGAGCGTAACGGTAAAGTGGTTGGCGCAGTTCAAGTTGAAGAAAACGACGAAATTATGATGATCACCGACAACGGTACTTTAGTACGTACCCGCGTTAATGAAGTGAGTGTTATTGGTCGTAATACCCAAGGTGTTCGCTTGATCAGAACGGCTGAAGACGAACATGTTGTTGCTTTACAACGTATTGACGAAATTGAAGAAGCAGAAACGTTGTTGGTGAAGCGTCAGAAGAGGCTTAGCGTCTTCTGAAACACCAAATGTTGACGTTGATAGTGCATCTGAAGTGCAAGTTCATCGAAGATACTACCGACTAATCTTTACGCGTTTAAACAATTAATGGGCGGCAGCAATACCGCCCATTTCTATTTTTTTAAATCAAATCTATTAACACCATAGGTTTGGGATTTTTGTAAATTTAAATATCAACTTTAAAATTAAAAAGGACACATTAAATCATGTCTAGTGTTTATAACTTTTGTGCTGGCCCTGCTATGTTGCCTCAACCTGTTATGTTACAGGCGCAACAAGAGTTTATTAATTGGCAAAATCATGGCTGTTCAGTCATGGAAATGAGCCACAGAAGTAAACCCTTTATTGCGCTGGCAGATAAAGCTGAGCAAGACTTACGAGATTTAATGAACATACCTGACAATTATAAAGTGTTGTTTTGCCATGGTGGCGGCCGCGGTCAATTTGCTGCGTAGTAGCCTTGAATCTTTTACCTAAAGGTGGAAAAGCTGATTATATTGTTGATGGGTCATGGTCTGAAGCGGCGGCATCAGAAGCTCAAAATATTGGTGATGTTAATATTATTAGCATTAGCCAAGAGCAAAACGGGAAAACTTCTGTTTTGCCTGTTGAGCAATGGCCGTTATCAAAAGATGCTAGCTATGTGCATTATTGTCCGAATGAAACAGTCAATGGTATTGAAATATTTGATATTCCAGAAACGGGTGATATTCCGCTAGTAGCCGATATGTCTTCAACAATTTTATCGCGTGAGATTGATGTTAGTAAATTTGGCGTTATCTACGCTGGAGCACAAAAAAATATTGGCCCGTCTGGTTTAGCGATTGTTATTGTGCGCGAAGATTTAATGGGTAAGGCTCGCAAAACCACGCCTAATATAATGAATTACCAAGTGTCTGCTGATAATGACTCTATGCACAATACTCCTCCAACTTATGCTTGGTATTTAGCGGGCTTAGTTTTTCAGTGGCTAAAAGATTGTGGTGGTGTAAAAGCACTTGAAGCAAAAATAAAATTAAAAGCACAACTGCTTTATGATTTTATTGATAGCTCTGATTTTTATCAAAATAATATTGTTACAGAATATCGTAGTCGTATGAATGTGCCATTTTGGTTAACGGATGAAAGTTTAAATAATGAATTTTTAGCCCAAGCTGAGAAAAACAACTTATTAGCCTTAAAAGGGCACAGAATAGTTGGTGGTATGCGTGCGAGTATATATAATGCCATGCCAATTGAAGGGGTACACGCCCTTATTGAATTTGAAAGCTTTTGAGCAGGAGAACAAATAACGTGGAACAACTAACTTTACACCCAATTAACAAAATTAATGGGGAAGTGTTTTACCCTCTCAAAAAGTTTATCAAACCGCGCGTTATTAATTGCTGCTCTAGCTAACGGTACTACTAAAATTACTAACCTTTTAGTGAGTGATGATATTAAACATATGCTGAATGCGTTAAGCAGTTTAGGCATTAGTTATACATTAAGTGACTGTGGTACTGAGTGTACTGTTGTTGGTAACAATGGCTTTTTTAATACAGATGCTCCGTTAGAATTATATTTAGAAACGCTGGCACCGCAATGCGTCCACTTTGTGCGGCACTTTGCTGCAAGTAACGGTGAATTTGTGTTAACCGGCGAACCTAGAATGAAAGAGCGTCCAATTGGTCATTTAGTGGATGCACTGAATCAATTGAATGCCGATGTTGAATATCTTGAAAATAAAGATTATCCGCCAGTTAAAATTAACGGTAAAGCGTTAAGCGCTAATTCAAATGAAAGTAAGGTCAGTATTGACGGTTCAATCTCAAGTCAATTTTTAACGGCTATTTTAATGATTGCCCCGTTATTAAAAACCAATACTACCATTGAAATTGAAGGTGATTTAGTTTCTAAGCCTTATATTGATATTACTTTAGATATTATGGCGCGCTTTGGTGTTCAGGTAGAGAATAACAATTATCAATCTTTTTTGTTAAAGGCGAACAGTCATACCAAGCCGTTGAACGCTATATGGTTGAAGGCGATGCTTCATCTGCTTCTTATTTTCTTGCTGCAGCAGCTATTAAAGGTGGCGAAGTAACGGTACATGGTATTGGTAAACTCAGCGTACAAGGTGATAAATATTTTGCGGATGTGCTTGAAAAAATGGGCGCAGAAGTTATTTGGCATGATGAGTCTATTACGGTTAAAGGTGCGCCATTAACCGCTGTTGATATGGACATGAATCATATTCCTGATGCCGCAATGACAATTGCGACAACAGCGCTGTTTGCTAAGGGTACAACCAGTATTCGTAATATTTATAACTGGCGCGTAAAAGAAACCGATCGTTTATTTGCTATGGCAACTGAATTACGAAAAGTAGGTGCTGAGGTTATTGAAGGCGATGACTTTATTACTATCACACCACCTGAAGTTATCACACATGCTGCAATTGATACTTATGATGACCACCGTATTGCCATGTGCTTTTCTTTAGTGGCGCTAAGTGATACGCCAGTAACAATTAATGATCCTAAATGTACTTCGAAAACATTCCCTGATTATTTTGATAAATTGGCACAAGTTTCAAGTAAATAAATAATTTTATTAGGTTAGGGTCTGTTGCTCTTTGTTTATATTTTCAGCAATAGGCTATTTAAAGTGATAGCAAAGCAGAATGAACGTTGTTTGCTTATTCCAAATGCGTGAATTCCAAATGAGTGTAATTCTAATGCAGCTAACGCAAAAAATAGCCATTGCACTATGCACTGAGGGCTGAGGCTAAAATCGCTTGACTCGGCGTTAAAAATTATTGGTTTAGATGACTAAACGACATAATTTCAGCCTTGATTAAAACGACTTTATCTCTCAGCTGAATTATTAAACAAAGATAAACAGACCCTAAGTAATACGAGAGAAATTTACTGAAACAATTTTTTTGGCGATTTTATGCTTTGTTTCTCGTATAATGCTGCCGATTTTCGACTTTAGGAGAGAAATCTATGCAGGAATGCATTCCAGTTATTACTATTGATGGACCAAGTGGTGCAGGTAAAGGTACTGCTGCTAGGTTAGTAGCTGAGCATTTAGGCTGGCAATTATTAGATAGTGGCGCCATCTATCGAGTTTTAGGTGTTGCCACTCAGCATCACGGTATTAGTGTTGATGAAGAAGAGCCACTTATTCCTGTTGCTGCTCATTTAGATGTCCAATTCACCATTAATAAAGATGGCGAAAGCCAAGTTATTTTAGAAGGTGAAGATGTAAGCAACTCAATTCGTACTGAAGAAGTTGGAGCCTTAGCTTCAAAAGTAGCGGCTTTTCCACGCGTTCGTGAAGCTTTATTAAGACGTCAGCGGGCATTTAGAGTTTTGCCTGGCTTGGTGCTGATGGTAGAGATATGGGTACGGTTGTTTTTAAAGACGCACCGGTAAAAATATTCTTAACTGCCACCGCGGAAGAACGCGCAGAACGACGATTTAATCAGTTGAAAGCTAAAGGCTTTGATGTTAAAATCGGGCGCCTTTGGATGACATACGTCAACGAGATGAGCGAGATGAGAACCGAGAGGTTGCTCCGCTTGTACCCGCTGAAGGGGCGTTAATTATTGATTCTACTGACATTTCTATTGAAGAAGTGGTTAATAAAATCCTTTCATTTGCGAATGAAAAACTTAATTAACAAAACAAATTTATATTCAAAACCTAAAGTATGGATACGCTAGGGTTCTATTAACAACCCCATAAAACAATGATGTTGATTGGATTAAAACTGAGTTCATAAAAAATTATGACTGAAAATTTTGCACAACTTTTCGAAGAAAGTTTAAAAGAAATCGAAACACGCCCTGGTTCAATTATCAAGGGTACAATCGTAGCTATCACTAAAGACAACGTTTTAGTTGACGCTGGTCTTAAGTCTCGAATCTGTAATTTCAATCGACCAATTCAAAAACAATGCTGGTGAAGTAGATGTTAACGTTGGTGATGAAATTGATGTTGCTTTAGACGCTACTGATGATGGTTTTGGTGAAACAATTCTTTCTCGCGAAAAAGCAAAACGTCACGAAGCTTGGCAAGTTCTTGAAAAAGCATACGAAGAAAAAGAAACTGTTATCGGTGTTATCAACGGTAAAGTTAAAGGCGGCTTCACTGTTGAAGTTAGCGACATTCGTGCGTTCTTACCAGGTTCATTAGTTGACGTACGTCCAGTACGTGACACTGCACACCTTGAAGGTAAAGATTTAGAATTTAAAGTTATTAAGCTTGATCAAAAAGCGCGTAATAACGTTGTTGTTTCTCGTCGTGCTGTTATCGAATCAGAAAGCAGTGTTGAACGTGATCAATTATTAGAATCATTACAAGAAGGCCAAGAAGTTAAAGGTATTATTAAAAACCTTACTGACTACGGTGCATTCGTTGATTTAGGCGGCATCGATGGTCTTCTTCACATCACTGACATGGCTTGGAAACGTGTTAAGCACCCAAGCGAAATTGTTAACGTTGGTGATGAAATCCAAGTTAAAGTTCTTAAATTCGACCGTGAGCGTACTCGTGTATCGCTTGGTATGAAGCAATTAGGTGAAGATCCATGGGTAGCTATTGCTAACCGTTACCCTGAAGGCGCTAAGCTTACAGGTCGTATCACTAACTTAACTGATTACGGTTGTTTTGTTGAGATCCAAGAAGGCGTTGAAGGTTTAGTTCACGTTTCTGGAAATGGATTGGACTAACAAAAACATTCACCCATCTAAAGTTGTTAACTTAGGTGATGAAGTTGAAGTAATGGTATTAGAAATTGACGAAGAGCGTCGTCGTATTTCTCTTGGTCTTAAGCAATGTATTCCTAACCCATGGGAAGAGTTTGCTAAGAACTTCAACAAAGGTGATAAAGTTTCAGGTAAGATCAAGTCAATCACTGACTTTGGTATCTTTATCGGTCTTGACGGTGGCATTGACGGTCTTGTTCACTTATCAGACATTTCTTGGAATGCTGGTGAAGAAGCTGTTCGTGAATATAAGAAAGGTGATGAGATTTCAGCTGTTGTATTACAAGTTGACCCAGAGCGTGAGCGTATTTCATTAGGCGTTAAGCAAACTGAAGACGATCCGTTCAATCAGTATCTGACAGATAACAAAAAAGGTGCTATTGTTACAGGTAAAGTACTTGAAGTTGACGCAAAAGGCGCTAAGATTGAATTAGCAGAAGGCGTTGAAGGTTACTTACGTGTATCTGACATCTCTCGTGACCGTATCGAAGATGCGTCTACAGAGTTATCAGTTGATGATAGCGTTGAAGCTAAGTTTATGGGTGTTGATCGTAAGAACCGCACTATTAGCTTATCTATCAAAGCGAAAGATCAAGCTGACGAACGTCAAGCAATGGACAATGTAAACCAAGCACCTGCTGAAGATGCTGGTTTTGCAAATGCTATGGCTGAAGCGTTTAAAAACGCTAAAGGTTAATCTTTAGGTTTTAGGTTGAGGAGGGAAGGTTTCCTCCTTGTATATTTTAGGTTGCGAGAGCAAAATGAACACTGGGAGGTCCTGTGACCAAGTCAGAACTCATTGAAATATTAGCCGATAAATTAAGTCATTTATCTGCAAAAGATGTTGAATTAGCAATAAAAGAAATTCTTGAAATGATGGCGCAAACTTTGTCTAAAGGTGAGCGTATTGAAATCAGAGGCTTCGGCAGCTTTTCATTGCACTATCGAGCACCTAGAGTAGGTCGAAACCCTAAAACAGGTGAATCTGTTGAACTTGCTGGAAAGTACGTTCCACATTTTAAACCAGGTAAAGAATTACGTGAACGAGTTAATCTTAACGCGTAAAAGCAAAATATATTAAAATTGGCATGCTTATACGCATGCCTTTTTTTTATTTAAAGTTTATTTTAATAGGTTATGTACTGTGCGCTTGTATATTACGGTTCTATTTTTAATTGTTTTATTAACCATCGCTTTTATTTTTGGTAGTCAAAATAACCAATTATTTACCCTCAATTATTTAATCGCAAAAGCAGAAATTTCCGTTGCTGCTGCAGTGAGCTTGTTTACAACAATAGGTTTTTTACTCGGTTTATTAACGGCCGTTTTATTTCGAATTGTTAAATCGTTAAAATCTAAATCCACTAATTAATAGAGTTTCAAAATTTTATGCTTGAGTTAGCATTTCTTTTATTACCCATTGCTGCAGCCTACGGTTGGTATATGGGTCGCAATAGCATTAAGCAAAATGACCAATCGGTTAAAGAAGCTTTATCAAAAAATTCTCCACTGGTATTAATTATTTATTATCAAATCAACAAGATAAAGCGATAGACTTTCTCATTGAAGCGCTTAAAGTTGATGACGATACTGTTGAAGCGCATTTTGCTATGGCGAACTTATTTCGTCGTCGTGGTGAACTAGATCGAGCGCTGCGGGTACATGAGCACCTTGTTCATCAAAAGCACTTACCGTCAAAAGAGAAGCAAAAAGCGGTATTTGAATTAGGCAAAGACTTTTTAAGTGCCGGTTTGTACGACCGGGCAGAAGATATGTTTATGCGCCTGATCAAAACCCGTGTTTATGGTTTGAAATCGTTAACTTATTTATTTCAAATTTACCAATCAACGAGTGATTGGCAAGCTGGTTTAGCAATGGAAAAGTTAGTTGTTAAACATAATGATAAAAAATTACTCCATATTCTAGCTAATTTTTATTGTGAACTGGCAACTACAGCTCTAAGCCAAGATAAGTACATTGAGGTTGTTGAGCTGCTAGAAAAAGCTTTAAGTTTTGATCCTCAATCTTGTCGGACAAATTGGTTATTAGCGAAAGTTTATGAAAATCAAGAGCAATATAATGAAGCTTGCCGTTGTTATAATGAAATTTATCAACAAGACAATGAGTTTTTCCCTGATGTAATAGAAAACATGCATCAGTGTTATTTAAAGTTAGATGCCGAAAAAGAATTTTATCAATTTCTTCGTAAAGCTTACGATGAAACTGGTTCAACAAGTGTGCTGATCAAATATGTGACACATATTGAACAAAAAAAAACGGTAATAAAAAAGCACAAGATTATATGGTGACCGCGCTTAATCGTCGTCCGACCATTCGTGGTTTTAAACATTTTGTAAAATTGCAAAACAATGAAGAAAGTGTCAATGGCAATACGGAAAGTCTTGATAT
>JAYQHI010000041.1:0-130517 GCA_038141035.1 Alteromonadaceae bacterium | reverse complement strand
AAATTACGCCTTGAGCTTTGTCTGATAAATATGAATGATGTCGAAAATGTTTCTAGAGCATGTACATTAGATAAAAATGTACTTCAATGAAAGGGATGTTAATGGCAAGTAGTGCATCACGCAGAGCAACACTAGTATGAGTAAATGCTGCTGGATTGATAATAATGTATCTACTTTTTCAAATGCTTGATGAATAGCATCAATAAGCTCAAACTCGGCATTTGGGATTGTAAATGGCTTAAGTGAACATTTCTTTCGCTAGCCTGTTGAGATTTGCGCATAATGATCTGCTCAAGTTTGATGACCATAAGCATTAGGCTCTCTTTTACCTAACATATTTAAATTGGTATTTAACACTAAAATGTTATAAATCTGCTGTCATTTTCTGTGAAACCATTTAAGTAGTAATTTAGCCATGATAATAAAAAATATCCATTCGGGAATAGCTGAAAACACTTTTTTTTTATTATTCTTTCAACTTTTTGCAATATTATATCGTGATTTCGCAGAAATTAGCAGCAACTTAGTGGTCTAATCAGTTAACATTGTTTCTCAAGAAAATTAAACTAAACTTTAAATAGCAGAGCTTAGTTTTTTGAGGTAGCCTTAATTAAACTAGGAAGACATTCTATTAGGATTTTGTCGCGTACGGCTCACGTACGAAACAAGAAAGGGAATTTTCTATTAATAAGTTAAGCGTTTTTTTATTGGTGTTACTTATTTACGGCATTTTTTAAAGAAGTAAAATGCTGTGGAGATTATTGTTCACGATAAAAATATAGCAACTTCCGCTCTCACCACTTATCAAATTCGTCAAATTTATACTATGCGGCAAACGGTTTGGCAAGATGGTCAAAAAATTGTTGTTTATGCTTGCAAGTAATTCAGAGCTTCATCAAGAATTTAGTAAAGAAATTCCAAAAATATTTCTTATCAATTAGATCGTATTTGGCGAAAAGCTTATTTATTCGGGGTTAGGGGAAATGCCGGCTATTAATTCGATACCTGAGCTGAAACGGCGGTTATGAATACACCAGGAGCTATTGGCTATATTGATAAAGTAGGGCAGGGAGATAACTTTAATGTTATTAACATTACCGAGTAAAAAAGCAAAGCCCGTAAATAAACCATACTATTTACTTATTTTGTACGTGGTATTTTTTACCGTTGGGACAAAAGCGTTAGCCGATGAATTTCAGGTACATGGTTTTATCGCTCAAGGAATGGCAAAACAAAGGCAGTAACTTTGTTATTGAAGATGATGAACTTACTTTTGATTTAACGGAGCTAGGGCATAGCTTTCAATCTCTTTTCTTCTTATCAATTGAGTGATAACTTACGTTTTGCTGGTCAGGCGGTTTATTTAAATGGTGGCAACCGTTTTGATGAAGGCTTACGAGTTGATTATTTATTAGCGGATTGGAATTTTTATAACAGCTAAAAAATCAAAGCCATTTATATATTGGCCGGATTAAAAACTACCATTGGTTGTATTCAGGGGTTACACCGATGCCGACATGTACAGACTCAAGGCTACTTTACCACAATCCGTTTATTTTGATGGTACTCGAGATATGTCGGTCGGTGGTGATGGCATTGCCTTTTCAAATAAATACGCGTCAGAAAATATCGGTGAAATAGATTTAACCATTAGTCAAAAGCGCCACCTACAGATGATACCAGCCATTGTTGACCCAAAAACCAAAGGACGGTTAAAGCATGATGCTGATTTACAAGCTAGTATCTATTGGCGGTTTATTATTTTACCTTTATGGTTTGGTTTTGCCTAATCCGATGCCAGATTTAAATACGAAAGAGCATTGATGATATTTATGACAATGGTGAAATGGATTTACAACGTTTTTACCTTTTAATGCTGAATATTTTGGTGAAAGGGTCACTTGAGGTCGAATTATTACAGAAAAATGGCCTTAACCGGTTTGTTGTATTTCTGAATTTTCACGCCCACAACTGGCCATGGTTATCTTCAAAGTGAATATAAGGTAACACAAGATATTCAATTGTTAGCGCGGTACGGAAGATACTTTGCCGATAAAAATGACAAAAGTGGTAATCAATTAGCGGCATCAACGTTCGGATCTGTGCCTTATTATTTTGGTTTTCAGCATGATGTAACGCTTGGTCTGACTTATCATTTTGATTTTAATTTAAAATTACAATTTGAACATCATTGGGTGCAAGGCACTGCACGCCTGACGCCATTAATTATTCCGGATCCCACCAATAATCCCCAGGAACACTGGCAGCTCACCGCACTACAATTAATGTATTGGTTCTAACGCTTATGAAATTATTTATTAGTGTGCCGAGTAAGTTACTTTTTCTTATCTTAACCATTTTGTTAATTATTAGTGCGGGTTACTTCATTCATTAACCCGCTTAGAAGGCGAGTTTCAGCAGCATCAAATTGGAAAGGTTAGTACAAGAGCAACAACTTTTTGACCAGCATCTTGGCCAATTAAAATCACAATTAACGGCTTGGTTAGAGTCTTTTTTCGACATTAACCAATTACAAGATAAAGGTGATTTCAAACTTTTTCAAAGTCATTGGCTAAACAATATAATGGTTTGCAAATGCACTTTAATATTGAACAACTTTGGCTTATTCAGTCAGGTGATGTGCTTTTTCAAACAGCGCCAGTAACAAGTTTAGTGTTAACTAATACCAAACAGGTTTTAGCGAAACAGCAGCCGGTAGAAGAAATTTATTGCCAAGACAGTTGCTTACAAGTGATTTCCATTCCGTTATTAAACTTTGATGGTGAAATAGCGGTTGTTACCTTAACAGCGTCGCTAGTGGATATTTTATATTCATTAAATACCCTGTTAAAACATGATATCGCGATATTTAAAGAGCCAAAACTTGGTAGTGTAGAATCATCAGACGTTGGCGTAATATCAACAACAAATGCTGAATTAACCAAGCAACTGCTAGCTCAAAAACAATCAGCGTTAACCTTTGCGATAAAAGCTCAGCAAGGGGAAGTTAGTTGAAATAAATAACCATTTTTATTTAATGAATTTATTACTCTTAGCTGAATCGAATGATGCCTTTTATCGCTTAGCATTAGTTGAAAATGTTACCCAATTAAAACAACAGAATAACCGCAATCGTGACCAATTTTTTGTCTATTTTTGTTGTGTTTATTGCGGTCGCCGTGCTGATTTATTTTATTATTAGCCCATTCACGTCGAAACTTTTAACCTTGTCACGTGCTTTGCCTATGTTAGCACGTAAAGAATTTACACAATTTAGAGAAATAGATTTAACCTCAAACGGTTTATTTGAAGATGAATTTGATGTTTTGGCAAACTCAAGTGGTGAATTAAGTGTTGAGTTAGAAAAGCTTAATTTACAGGTCGAACAAAAAACCAAAGAGCTCGAAAATATTGCCATGTATGATTTGCTGACTGGTTTGCCGAATCGCAATATGCTTAATTTTGAACTTAAAAAAGAGGTTGCTAAGCTGGTTTATAGCGATCATAAAATTGCAGTACTTTTTTAGATCTTGATGACTTTAAAAAGGTTAACGACAGTCATGGTCATAGTGAAGGTGATCGTTTGTTGATTGAAGCGGCTAACCGAATACGATTAAGTATTCGCCCGATTGATCTTGCGTGTCGTTTTGGTGGTGATGAGTTTGTGGTTATTTTGAATAAAATTTCACATTTAAGCGACGTTGAAACTATCGCAAATACCATCTTAGATAAATTTCGTGAACCAATTAAAATCGATTCCAGCTTATTTTATGTTTCTACCAGCATAGGCATTGTGGTGTCTGATCATGCCGAGTTAAAAGCTGATTCATTAATTAGTTTTGCAGATATTGCCATGTACGAGGCTAAAGATCATGGTGGTGCTCAATATCATGTTTATCATGCAGATATGTATCAACGAGTAGCGCATCGTGTTTTTATGGAAAATGAAGTACGGCAAGCGTTAATAAAAGAGCAGTTTAGTTTAAGTTTGCAGCCGCAAATTACTGCGAAAGATCAAAAACTCTATGGTTTTGAGGCTTTACTTCGTTGGAAACATCCTGAACGAGGCATGATATCACCTGATGATTTTATTCCTATTTTAGAAAACTCTGAGCATATGATCGAGCTTGGTTATTGGGTGATCAGACGTTGTTTTGAATTAATGACGGTGTTTATTGGTTTAGGTCACAAAGACTTGCGGATCGCGATAAACTTATCTGCAGGACAATTTATTGATCCTAATTTAAAAAATTATTTTGAGCGCTTATTAACTGAATTTAAATTATCACCACGGCATTTTGAATTAGAGCTGACTGAGCAAACGTTAGTAAAAGATATTAACCATACTATTGCTGTGATGAACGAGTTAAAAATGATCGGCTTTAGTTTTGCTATCGATGATTTTGGCACTGGCTATTCTTCACTGAGTTATCTTAAAAAAATGCCAGTTGATGTTATAAAAATAGATAAGAGTTTTGTTTTTGGCATGTTGGAAAACAAAGCCGATCATCAAATTATTTTATCCACCATTGCTATGGTGAAAAACTTAGAATTAATTGTAGTTGCTGAAGGGGTAGAAAGTAGCGCGCAACTGCGTTCTTTAACTGAACATAACTGCGATATTATTCAGGGTTATTATTTTTCTAAGCCGATCCCTGAAGCTGAGCTATTTGATTTTGTTGCTAAGTATATTGCCAAAGGCTATTGAAAACCAAAGAATCATCAGCAATCAACCAAGTGTAGTTGTTAGCTTATACCAATTTCATTAAAGTATTGCCCACTTATGTGGGTTAAAATATTCCATGGCTGCGTTGCTTTCAATTCCAATTGCCAGCTATTGCTTAATTAAGCGCCTTGCCATGATTTATTTTTCCTACGCACAACAAGATCACAAACTTAATGGAATTGTTATTAGTTCAGTGGAGTAGTAATTTAAGGGGAGCTGAATTAAAGTAGCGTTCGCCTATTACTTTAAACACTAATGACCTTAAAAAACTCATGACCTTAAATACTATGAATGATTGGTTAGCCTTTATTACTCAAGAACAGCAGCAAGATTATTTAAAAAACACGTTAGCTTATATTAACGAGCAACGTGCAAGCGGAGTTACGGTTTATCCACCTGAAAATGATGTATTTAACGCATTTACCTCTACCCCTTTCGAACAAGTAAACGTGGTTATTCTAGGACAAGATCCTTATCACGGCGCTAATCAAGCCCATGGTTTATGCTTTTTCAGTATTGCCTGAGGTTAAAATTTCCTTCATTAGTTAATATTTATAAAGAACTTGCTCAAGATATTGAGGGCTTTGAAATACCCGCACATGGTTATTTGCAATCATGGGCCGAACAAGGGGGTATTATTATTAAATACTGTATTAACGGTAGAAGAAGGGAAAGCGCATTCTCATAAGCATTTAGGTTGGGAGCAGTTTACCGATAAAGTGATTGCTAAGTTAAATGATCAAGGTGAAAAAATTATCTTTATTCTATGGGGGTCGCACGCATTACATAAAAAAGGCAAAAACATTAATACCGACAAACACTTTGTTATAAAAGGGCCACACCCCTTCACCGTTATCAGCGTATCGTGGTTTTTTTGGTTGTCGGCACTTTTCAAAAATCAATAAGATATTAACTGATCTCGGAAAAGCACCGATTAATTGGCAGGTTTGATGGTACTCAGTGTTATGTGAGTAATACCAATCCGTATAACGTACTTTATAAAAACTGAGTAATGTGCGCAGTAAATTGCTCAGCATCTTTAAAGCCAGTAACGCATTTGGGTTAATTCATTACCTGATAAATCAAAAAATAGAATTGACGGTAAACCAAAACATCAAAATGTTCCATAATTTCAATACTCGTTTGACTGCCTGTGTCGGTTAAATCAATTTGCAATAAAACCGTATTACTTAAGGCATTTTGCACATTTTCTTTTGGAAAAGTGAGCTCCTCAAATTCTTTACAAGCAATACACCAGTCAGCATATAAATCTAACATCACGGTTTTACCTTCAGCATTGGCGGTTGCAATGGCTTGATTTAGTTCGGTTAAGTTATTTACTTTAATAAAACTTTGATGTTGTGTGCTTTGTTGCTGAATTACTGGGCTTGGGAAAACCGTTTGGTATAATTTATTCGCACCAAAAAATAACATGATAAAAATCAACGTAAAACGGAGACCATAAGCAAAGTTTTTATTACTGCTTTGTTGATTTGCCACATAAAAATAACTCCCTGCGGCTAATGCTAATAACGCCCATAATGCTTGGGGTAGCTGCGGCAGGAATAAAGCGTTCTAATAAAAATACCGGTACGGCTAATAATAATAAGCCAAAAAATATTTTTAATAATGTTCATCCAGTTACCGGCTTTAGGTAATATTTTTCCACCTGAACTACCTAATACTAATAATGGTAAGCCCATGCCTAAACTTAAGGCATATAAAAGCCGAGGCACCTGTTAAAATATCACCACTATCAGCAATAAAAATTAATGCGCCAGTAAGTGGTGCTGTTGTACAAGGAGGCTACTAAACCTGAAATAGCACCCATAGCGATAACGCCGCCATAAGAGCCACCTTTTTGATTATTACTAATATTATTGAGTTTATTTTGCCAGCTTGACGGTAAGGCTAAATTAAATAGGCCAAACATCGATAAAGCTAAAAAGATAAACAAAACACTCAACACAATTAATACCGCAGGGTGTTGAAACATCGCCTGAAACTGCGCGCCCGCTAGCGCAACAACAATCCCTAAAATCGTATAAGTAATTGCCATGCCTCGCACATAAAAGAACGATAAGCTAAACGCACGTTTGGTTGATAATTTATCACCTTGGCCAACAATAATCCCCGTTAAAATAGGATACAGGAAAGACACAAGGTGTGAAAGACAATAATAAGCCACCAAGAAAAAAGCAATTAATGTTAAAAATAAGCTATCGCCCGCTAACATATCTGCTAATTCAAATTGTTCACTTTGTTTGTTCTCTGGCTGAACATTGGCAACTGAGGTTGTGGTTAAGTCCGCTAACACATCATTGTTAGTCGCATTATTTGCATTATTAACAGGATCAAGTGGGATCGTTTTTGTTGTTGGCGGGTAACAGAGCCCTTTTTTGGCACAACCTTGATAACGAATAACCAAACTTGGGTTATCGCCTGTCGCGTTCACTTCAATCGGAATTTCAATTGAGTTTGGAAAAATTTCTTGAATGCCAAAATATTCATCATTGTGTTCAATTCTTTTAGGTAATTGATCTGGCGATATGTCTGCATTTTCTGGCGTAAATTTGAATTGGTGCTGATATAGGTAATAACCGTCTTTAATATTAAAGCTAACGGTTAACTTTTTATCTTGTTGATGAAAGTCAAAAATAAAGGCTTCATCAACTTTTAAAAACTCATCTTCATTACTTAAAAAAATATCAGAATTATCAAATAACGACTCTGTTGCCATGGTTGATAAAGGCAACAGTGTGGTAAAGATAAGCGAAAGTAATAATAAGGTTTTTTTCATGGTGTACTTCTTTTAGTTAACGGGTAAATATTTCTAAACAAAATGAAACAGCTTTAATTTACTTGGCGTATTTATTTTAAGGTAAAATCAATACGTAAACGATCTAAATAAGCATTTGCGCACATTATCTTACACATTAAAAGTAACAAAGCTAAAGTCAATTTGTTTAACTGAGTTGAAAAAGACCCGTTCACCCTCATATTTGTTTCAATGAACAGCTTAGGAGCTATTATGTTTCGTGTGTTATTTTTTCTATTTATTGTCATTCCGATCATCGAAATTGCCGTTTTAATGCAAGTAGGCGCATTATTAGGTGCATGGCCTACGGTTGGTATTGTTATCATTACGGCATGGCTTGGCGCGAAAAATGTTCGCCAACAAGGTTTATCAACCATGCAATCAGTGCAAAATAAAATGGCCGCAGGTGAAATGCCGTCAGATGAAATTGTTGCTGGCTTTTTATTAATGATCGCAGGTGTTTTATTAATTACCCCTGGTTTTGTTACCGACGCTTTTGGCTTGTTGTTGTTAGTACCGCAATTTAGGCAAGTGTTAATTAAAAATGTTCAGCAACATATGGCAAATAACCCTCGCGCCAATAGTCATTTTAGTTTTCATACCAGTCATAGTGTGAATCAGCCAAATTCTGATTATGTTGAACCTAAATCTAGCAACCTTAATCAAGGTAACACCATTGAAGGTGAATTTGAGCGAAAAAGAGTAAAAAACTTCAACATAGGACTTGTTTTGCCAAAATAAGTCCTTATCTATTGAACAACTAAAATTTTTAATCCAAACATATTATCGGAGAAGATAAATGAGCATTCGTCCATTACACGATCGCGTAATCATCAAACGTAAAGAAGTAGAGTCAAAGTCTGCTGGCGGTATTGTATTAACGGGTAGCGCTGCTGAAAAATCAACTCGCGGTGAAGTCATCGCAGTTGGAAACGGCCGCTTATTAGAAAATGGCGACGTTCGCGCTTTAGACGTAAAAGTTGGCGACCAAGTTATTTTCAGTGAAGGTTATGGTGTTAAAACTGAAAAAATTGATGGTGAAGAAGTATTGATCCTTAGCGAAGGCGATATTTTAGCGATTGTAGAATAATCAAATTTTAATTCATTGCTTATTTTTGAATTAAAATTTTTCAAATCAATAAGCAGTGTTTAGAAAACCCATTATAGGAATTTAAGAACATGGCAAAAGATATATTATTTGGTACAGACGCACGCGTTAAAATGCTTAACGGTGTTAACATTTTAGCTAACGCAGTTAAAGTAACCTTAGGGCAAAGATGGTGTTTCTGTTGCGAAAGAAATCGAATTAGAAGATAAATTCGAAAACATGGGCGCACAAATGGTTAAAGACGTTGCGTCTAAAGCTAATGATGAAGCGGGTGACGGTACAACTACTGCTACTGTTTTAGCTCAATCATTAGTAACTGAAGGTTTAAAATCAATTGCTGCTGGGATGAATCCAATGGATATTAAACGTGGTATTGACAAGGCTACTGCTGCAGCTGTTGAAACACTTCGTAAACTATCTCAGCCATGTGATGATTCGAAAGCAATAGCTCAAGTGGGTACCATTTCTGCTAACTCAGACACGTCGGTTGGAGATATTATTGCTGCAGCTATGGAAAAGGTTGGTAAAGAAGGAGTTATTACTGTTGAAGATGGCTCAGGATTTGAGAATGAATTAGATGTAGTTGAAGGTATGCAATTTGATCGTGGTTACTTATCACCTTATTTTGTTAATAATCAAGATTCAATGACTGCAGATCTTGAAAATCCTTTTGTTCTTCTTCATGATGCAAAAATAACAAATATCCGTGATTTACTTCCAACACTAGAATCTGTTCAAAAATCTGGCAAACCTTTATTAATCATTGCTGAAGATATTGAAGGAGAAGCACTTGCAACATTAGTTTAAATAATATGCGTGGTGTGAAATGGGTATTCTTGACCCAACTAAAGTAACTCGTAGCGCATTACAATTTGCTGCATCTGTTGCTGGGTTAATGCTAACAACTGAATGTATGATCACTGACCTTCCTGCTAAAGATTCTGGTGCACCTGCAATGCCTGATATGGGCGGCATGGGTGGAATGGGCGGCATGGGTGGAATGATGTAATTTATGCTTGTCTAAATCAGTGATAACTTCGTTACTTCACAACTCGTTTAAGAAACACTAAACGTCGTTGTGAAGTGCCTTGTTCTAACTGATTTATTCGGCGCATAAATAGCATTAGCTACTTAACGCTTATCAATAAAAACCTGCTTCGGCAGGTTTTTTTGTTTACATAATCTCATTATATAGTGGTTGGAGTGTTAATGATGAATATTACTTTAGACCAAGAGTTAGAAAAAATAATGACAGAGAAAGTTTCTGATGACTTATATACTTCATCAAGCCAACATATCTTACAAGATCAAATAACAATAGTGTTAAGTACAAAGACTCATCGATAGTAATAGAGTTAAAAAACTGTATTCCTTCACAGATTATTGACATTTTTATCGCATTTCGTTGATCACGCCCTTGTTAACGTACTAATAATTTCAATACCAAGGTGATTTATTATGCTTAACAAACACAAACTTCTATTCTTGTCATTTTCGTTATTTTTAGTAGCGTGTAATGATAGCAACAACCAAAAAAATACAGCGTTACAATCTGCAACAGAGCTAAGTATTCCTGATATAAGTTCAACCTTAGTTGAAGACTTTCCAGTTGCAATTTATGTTGATTACAGCGGCATTGGTTCTGGTGTTGGTAATATTAAGCGTCTTGATGTTAACTGGCCAAGTATTGATATTTTCCCATACTCATTTGAATATGGGTATATTGATGGCAGTGATGAGCAACTAACTTACAATTTACTCGATAATGTTCCTGAAGAAATTGACCAAGCTTATGATGTAGAACGCCAAGGTAATAGCTATTGGTTTGTTGATGGCGACAATACCCTCAAGCAGTTTGATCAAAACCTATCGTTACCGACAGAATGGCAATTTTCGGAAAACATGCGTTTTACCTCTATTGCCATTGACCAAGAAGATACAACTAACATTTGGCTGTATGATAGTGAAGCCCACCAACTTGTGCATTTCAATTCAAAGATAGAAAGCACAAAACAATATTCTTTACCTAGTTCAACTGACATAGTCGGCTTATCTATATTTGGTAGTAACTTACTCATGTTAGGCCAGCAGTTGAATGATATTTATATTGTTGTCCATTATGAAGCACAAGGCGCAGAATTAAACCCAGTGATCACATGGCAAATAGAGGGATTTGATTCATCAGAATTTGTCGATGTTAGCATTATACCTAACGGTGATATTGTCGTGGTAACATCTGACATTGAGAATAATATTTTTTTAGTTGCAGATAAGTCGGCCTTTATCGCTGATGGCCCCATCGAAGATAGTGGAGAATTAACCCTAGTTAAGCAAGAGCCATTGCCTAGTGAAATAAAGCAACCTTCAGGTCTTTGGTCAATGAATGATGATCGTTGGTTAGTGGTAACAGATCAAGGTGAATTATTTGTGCTAACAGAGGATTTTCAATTACTAGAAAGTGTTAACTTAACTTTCGATTCTATTGATTGTAATCAGGGCTGTGTTGAGGCTGTTATTAGTGATGGTAATGAATTTTTTGTCATGACAGACAGTGGGGTCATTGCTTCATTTAGCCAAGAACAACAGTATGGCATTACTCAAGAGTTTTTAATTAGTCTAACCAACGACGATAACGTAGCATATCAATATGCGGGGTTAGGCTACAGCGCTGAAACTGGTGAATATTACCTAGTTTCAGATCAAAATAGTGTCGAAGAAGATGTGTTAATCATTTTAAATACTGATTTTACGCTGAAAGATAAATACAGCATCACATATGGCAGTGAAGTTGAAGGTAATATTTACGAATACGATGCTCAGGAGTCCAATACCATGATGGTTATCTTTATGTATTGTCACAACAATTTACTAAATTACTTAAGATGGATTTAACAGGTGAAATTATTGCTTCTTACGATATTGATAATGAAATTGTAACCGAGCCAAGTGATTTTGTTTTTCGAGATGAGCATATTTATATTATTGGCGATCATGAAAATGACGACCTCGTGCCGCCTGTTGCTATTTTTACCTTACACGAATATTAAAGTAGCAATTTAATACATAGTGATTGGGTGGCTTATGCTTGCTTAATTTCCTGTAACGCTTTTAATAAAAAACCTGCTACGGCAGGTTTTTGTTTTTTAAACGGCAAAAGTCAAAAGTTGAAACAATTTTTATAACTTAAATTTTGAGGAATACGATAGAAATTAAGCCAAGAGCTTAAGTTTGCGACCATTGTCTGATCAAGTTGTGATACACACCGGTTAGTTGAATAATTTCGTCACTGTCGTCTACTTTTTTATAAGCTTTGAATTGACATATCTAAATTAAATAATAAGGCGCGTTTTTCATCACTGCTCACCATACTTTGCAACCAAAAGAACGAGGCTAAACGGCAGCCTTTAGTTACTGGGGTTACGCGGTGTAAGCTAGTTGAAGGGTATAACACCACACTACCTGCGGGGAGTTTTACTTTTTTGTGCCGTAGGTATCTTCAATAACGAGTTCGCCACCTTCATATTCATCAGGCTCGCTGATAAAAATGGTCATTGATATATCGGTTCTTACTTTAACGTGTGTACCCGGTACTTGTCTGATGGCGTTGTCGATATGAACACCAAATGACTGACCACCTTGATAACAATTAAACAGTGGCGGAAAAATTTTCAGCGGTAATGCAGCTGACATAAATAAATTATTACGGGCTAATGCTGCCATAATAAGATCACCTAATTCAACGGCTTCAGGGCAGTTGTCAGGTAATTGCATGTTGTTTTTAGCTTTCGCTGATTGATAGCCGGCCGTGATATTACCATCGGCCCATTGCGCATTAATTAAGGTATTTCGGCAATGTATCACTTCTTCTGGCGTTAACAATTCAGGTATTTCTAATAACATTTATTTTTCCAATTAATCATATGAATAAAAGGCAAACCTAATATCGGCTTACCTTGCTTTTACTAAATTTAATAACCTGAACTCGGGATAATGAGTGTCGTTTTGAATTGAATTATACATACAGTTCAGATACTTACACTTATACCCTCGTTTTTTGGGTTAAGCGTTATCGAGAGACTCGGCTTATCACGAGCTCAGGTTAAATACTCAAATAGTCGTATCAATTAAAATGAATAACTTGCTGTTAAGCTGAATGAACGACCATTACCTGGTATAAAATGGCCGCCGCCTAATTGATCGATGTAATCTTCGTCAGCTAAGTTTTCACCATTAAATTGTACATTCAGTTTATCATTAATTTGATAAGCTACCATCATGTCAAATAATACATAACTATCGGCTACTTCACGGCTTTCGCTATTAGAATTATTAAAGCGTTCACCTAAGTATTGTGCGCCAATACCGGCTGATAATTTGTCATTAATTTGATATTTACTCCAAACACTTGCTGAATGATTTGGTGTATTAGCTAGCTCTTGACCTATTGAAGCGGCATTGTAATCACCATCAGTCACTACTTCACTGTCTTGATAAGTGTATGAGGCAATAACAACAAGATCACGGTTGATTTGGCCAGTGGCACTTAACTCTAAACCGTAAACTTCTTGTTCTCCACCTAAGGCGTAAGTTGAGCTATCTATACGTTGAAGTGCGTTATCTTTAACCGTTTTAAATAAAGCAACATTGGTTAATAAGGCATTATCAAGTAGCGACCATTTAGCACCTAACTCATAACTTTTGGTTTCTTCGGGATCTAATTCGGCATTATTTCTTCGGGTTGATACTGTTAAGCCTTCAGCTGATGGGTTAAATGAATTACCGGAACCAAAGTAGTAGGTAGAGTTTTGAGTTGGTTTATAAACCGTTGCAAAGCTCCAGCTAAAAAATGAGTCGCTCGTTTTGATTAACGCACTCGCATCCGTGTAGCTATTTTGATAATCAACAGAAAAATCATCATAACGCAAGCCACCTGTTACTTCCCATTGTTCATTAAGGGTAATCGTATCAAAGACATAGATTGATTTGTTCTTCGCTTTTGCTTTAATGCTTGTGCCATCCCGACCGTATTGACCGGTAAAGTCAACATAGGCATTTGGCTTGTACAAGTCATTTAGTTCAGGTGTGCTATCTAAATTGTCATCAATTAAGTCAACATAGGCCCAACGTTTAAAGGTTTCATTGGCAAATTCTACCCCAGTAACCACATTATGGGTGATCCCTGAAATCTCATATTCGCCAATTAAATCTAATTGAATAGCCGCTAAAGAATCTTTCGTATCTCGTGTTTTTTCATCGCTTAAGCGAACATCTGTACTGGTTTTAACATCTATAAAACGTGGTGCAGTAACAACTGACACACGCTCAACTGAGCCGATACGTGCTTGGGCGCGTAAAGTGGTTTGTGATGATAAGTCGTATTCATAACGTGCAGTTGCTGAAGAAGCTTTAATGTCTTCAAAGTCACGATATAAGTTCGCATAAAAGTTATCAAAATCTACCGGTGGCGCAGAGCCTTCGTTATCGGCAAGTTCAGCAACAGGATCTGATGTTGCACTGTTTGATACCCAAGGAATACCATAATCAGGAATATTATCTTGCTTTAAATAATCAACATTAACATTAAAGCGGCTATTTGTTCCCAAACCTGTTGCTAAAGATGCTGCAATGGCTTGATTTGAATTTTCAACATGATCACGACCAGCAACATCACCATCGTCAGCTAAAACATTTACACGTAATGCTGTAGTTTCATTTAATTGGGTATTGCTGTCTAAACGTGCGCGGTAATCACTTTCTGAACCTAAGCGTACGGTAACATCGTTAAAGTTATCAAGTTTTGCTGTTTTAGTGGCTAAGTTAACACTACCACCTGTCGCACCACGACCAGAAACGGCAGAGCCAGGGCCTTTAGCTACTTCCACTTGTTCAATGTTATACATATCACGATTGTAACCTGCGATATCACGAATACCATCAACAAAAATATCGGTACGTGCACTAAAACCACGAATTGACATGCTATCGCCTGTTGGTGCACCACCTTCACCGGCAGCCATCGAAATACCTGAAACATTACGTAAGGCATCACGTAAGTTATCAGCATTACGATCACTCATAACCGCTTGGTTGATCACGGTAATCGTTTTGGCAGTATCTAATAATGGTTTAGTGATTTTGTGAGAGCTAGATTCTTCAACTTTATAACTTTCTTCTGATTGAGTTTGTGCTTGAGTAACCGAAAGTTCTTGAACGTCTTGCGCACTAGCAAGGGTTGAAATAGCAGCGGTAACAGCAACTGTTAGTGGCGTTAAATAAGGTTTTGTTTTGATGAAAGGTTTAGTCATTTTAGTTCCATAAATGTAACTATTGACTGAGCATAAAGTTTTTTCACTAATATTTAACTTGTTGTTTATTAGTCTTTTTTTATGCCGTTATAAAAATCGGGAAAATACTAACAGGTGATAACGCTAATGTAAATAGGAATCATTATCACTTGTGTTATTTTTTTGTTTGATAGATAATAACGCCGTAAAATATTCACCTAGGGCAGTGTTATTCGTTTGAATTAGCTAATTCATCGAGTATTAACATTGTCGGTAGTGCCGTTTAACTTTTGAAGTGCAGTGGAATTAATGTCATCAATAATTAAATTTTTTGGAATAGCGTTTAGCTTGTGCGTATTTCACGTACAGGCTGATACCGTCAGCGAATTAGAGCAACTCGTTAATCGTTGGTTATTAACGGAACGTCAAATTAGTGAACTTGAAAAAAATGCCATTGAGCAAAAAACTAGTATGCAACAATCACTAACCTTACTCGAAGCTGAATTTCAGCAGCTCAATAAAGTGCGAAAAAATCGTCAGCAAAATGGTGATGAATTAGCTAAAAAACGCGCTGATATGGTGAGCAAGCAAGAGCTATTAGAGCAAGAGCAACAAGCATTGATTGTCGCATTAAATAAAATAAGCCAGCAACTTTTGTCGTTAAAGGTGCAATTACCGCCGCCATTATTGGCAAGTTGGCAAGCTGCTGGCGACATTAGCAATGAGCAATTAGAAACCACAGATAAATTACAAATCACCTTAAAAATGATCACCTTATTACGTGAATTTCAGCAACGTATTTCACTTCATGAAATGGCGATCACTCACCCTGAAGGGCATGAAATTTGGGTAACACAACTCTATTTAGGCGCGGCACAAGCTTGGTTTGTCAGTAAAGATATGAGCTATGTCGGTATAGGGTATCCAGATTATTTAGGCTGGCAGTGGCAGTTTGACAATAACCTTAATGCGGAAGAAGTGGCGAAAGCAATTGCCATCTTTAAAAAACAAAAGCCTGCTGATTGGATACAACTCCCAATTATGGCGCATAAAACCCAATTAGCTGAGGTGGGTCAATAATGTCAGCAATTCATAAATTTATTCTAGTGGCGTTATCTTTAACCATGTTTGCGGTTCAGGCTGAACAAAGTTCAACTGATAAAACAGCTGCCACAATAAAAAGTATTCTCAATGATATCCAATTAGCAGAGAAAAAATTAGCCAGCACTCAAGCTCGTATTAGTAAAGAGCAAGCGGCTTTATCAAAACAAATCTTTCAGAAAGAACAAGCATTAACTAAGTTACGTAAAGATGCGGCATTACAACGACGTTTAGCAGATGAAGATACCCTTAGCTTAACCAAATTGCAGTCACGCTTAGATACTTGGCAGCAACAGCAGCAATATCAAAATAATTTATTGAATCGCTTTGTACGTGAACACAGTCATCAGGAGCAAGCTGCGAGCACACAAGATGCTTTATTAGCTGAAGTGGTTAAGGTGATACAAGCGCAGGAAAACGCACTTTATCCGCAATTTATTCAACAAAACATAGTGTTAGATAATGGTGATATAACTCAAGCTGATACCTTGCAAGTTGGCCCGGTAGCTTGGTTCAGTGTTGAGTCACTTAATATCGCCGGTTTATTAGATTTAACGGAAAACAGTAAAATAGCGAAAGTTGCGTTAATTCAATCGAATGAGGCTGAAAATTCATTAACGCAAGCTATGCAGTCTTTAACCGCTGAATCGGCGAAAGCATTACCAGTACAATTAACCTTTGACCCAAGCTTAACGCGGATGATCGCAAGCCAAGCGCAGCAAGAAAATGCATTTGAGCATATGAAAAAAGGTGGTTTATGGGTATTACCTATTATGGCCTTTGCCTGTTTCGCTTTAGTAATTGCCTTGTTAAAAGCTATACAGCTGTTCCGTTTAGCTAAAATCAAACTTTATTCGCAATCACAATTAGTGCAGTTATTTGCTCAGCAAAAAGTGGATAATTTTCGGGGCATGCAAGCAAGCTTGTTCCAATTGTCACTTGATAATGACAAAGGCACCGCCCGTGATGACCAGTTATTTAACCAGTTAACCAGTAATAAACATCAATTAGAAAACTGGGTTGGAGCTATTGCCATTACAGCCTCAGTTTCACCTTTGCTGGGGCTGTTAGGTACCGTCAGCGGCATGATCGAAACCTTTAAAATGATGACTTTATTTGGTTCGGGTGATCCTGAAGTGGTCTCTGGTGGTATAGCCCAAGCGTTAATCACCACGGAATTAGGTTTGGTTGTTGCTATTCCGGCACTGGTTTTAAACGCCTTGTTATCTCGTAAGGTGAAATCGTATTACACCCAGCTTGAAGCTTTTGCTGTGCAGTTAAGTCAATTGGAGAAAGACAATGTTTGAACAAATTTCAGCTAGTGTTGTGTGTTGGTTAATTATTTTATTGGCACTGTTTGTTTATCAACTTATTTGGCATGACATTTTGCACTTAAAACAGTACCAAATGCAGCGTAAAGGTTACTGGCATGAAGTCAGCTCTATTTTAACTGCCGCCTTACCTTTACTAGGCTTGTTGGGCACCATTATTGGATTATTAGACACTTTCAAAGTGATGTCATTAGGTCAAAATGAGTTAATGAGCCAAGCCATTGGCGAAGCGCTATTAACCACACAGTTAGGCTTAGTTTGTGCTATTCCTGCTTGGTTGATGCAAGCTTACTTAGCTAAAATGCAGCGTTGCCCAAGCTTGTTAATGAATACCGAATCTCGAGTTGGTTAATTTATTATGCAAGCTAGATTAAAACAACGACTAGAACAACAAGCAAGTCATCACATTGATATGTCGCCATTACTTGATGTGGTGTTTATCTTATTAATCTTCTTTATTGTTACTACCGTATTTGTGCGTGAAAGTGGTGTTGATGTCGATAAACCGCAGTCGGTTTCGGCCAGCCGGTTAGAACAACAAGTTATATTTTTAGCGATAACTGACAGCCAACAAGTGTATTTTGATGGTAGCCAAATTGGGGTTGCTGGCGTGCGTAGTAGTGTTGAACAAATGCTTAAGCAACAGCAGCGACCTGTGGTGATCCAAGCAGATAAAACCGTGCCTACCGAATTATTAGTGCAAGTGATTGACGAAGCAAAGTTGGCAGGAGCCGCCCAAGTAAACTTGGCGACAAAGCAATAACATGACTGAGCAATTTACTTCCAACGCCCCAGCAACCATGTTGGGTTTTTCAAAAAACGGCAATTACGTCAGCCACTTTTTGCTTTTGCACTGAGTATGTTAGTGCTAGCCAGTGTGCTTGCTTTGTTGTGGTTAGGGCAATTAGCTGAGCGTGTTATCGACGATAAAGTTGTCGTGCGAGAAATTGCTATGGTTGCACTACCACCACCACCGCCGCCAAGTACTTTGCCAACAGAATCGGCTGAGCCAATGCAAAGTTTAGTGGTGCAGGGGGCTGGCGCGGCCATTCAGGCAGTTGATATTAAAGTTCAAAGCAAACTTGCTATTGTTAAACCCGAGACCCCAAAGATTCAAACCAATGTACCTAAGTGGCAGCCAATGACAGTAAATTGGGATGCTTTTAGTTTGAACCAATTAGATGATTTACCTCGGTTATTAACACCGGTAAAAGCACGATTACCCAAAAGCTTAACTCGACAAGGGATCACGGCTTTTATTGTAAAATTAGATGTTTTTATTGATGAAAATGGTCGTGTCAGTTTAATTGATGTGGCTGAAAACCCGTATCGTGAATTAAAACCTGAAATAGATAAAATTGTTAAACAAAGCCGCTTTAGCTCGCCGAAAAAAGACGGGGAAACTGTGCGTGCGCGCTTTATTTGGCCTATCGAATTTAAACTCTAAGTGCTGAGTTTTATATAAGTGAATAACATGAAAAATACCAAGTCTTTAATACGCCCAGTAGCGACAATGTTGTTAAAAAAAGTATTACCTAATTTACGCTTTATAGCGGTTGTTATAACGCCATTAAGTTTATTGAGCTTCACCGCAAGCAGTACCGAACAAGCCATGAAAATTGAGCTAAAGTTAGCTTCGCCAAGCTGGCAGTTAGCTTTAGATAATAAAATAACTAGCCCATTAGAAGTACAGCTGGAACCGCATGAGCAAGGCTTTGCGAGACAAATTCAGCCCTTGATGTCTGCTAATGATTATCAAGCGATTGCGGCGTTATTTAAAAACCGTGACTTAAAAAACGACGGCACAGCATTACAACTGTTACGTGGTCAAATATTTTTGATGTTAAAGGATTTAGAACAAGCGGAATTAGCATTTACGGCCAGCTTGCAAACCATGCCTGATTTAGCAAAAGCGCATCAAGGATTAAGTTTGTTATATATGCAAAAACAGCAATATCAAAAGGCGCAGCAGCATTTAATTCGTGCCGTTGAATTAGGCCGTGCCGATGCGCAAGTGTATGCTCAATTAGGTTTTATTCATGTGCAAAATAATCAACCCTGGAGTGCAATTGCTGCTTATCGCCAAGCGTTAATGTTACAACCAGCACAAGCTCAGTACCAAAAAGGATTATTGTTTGCCTTGATTGAAGCGGGCGATGTTACTCAAGCTAGTGTGTTATTAAAAGAGCTTATTAATCAAACTCCAAATGATGCGCAATTATGGTTGCAAAGGGGGCAAATAGCTTTAGAGCAAGGTCAGCAACAGCAAGCGTTAACCAATATTGAAATCTCTCTAAAGTTAAACCCAAAAGATCTCAGTAATCAATTATTAGCCGCACAATTACATTTAAATCAAGGAAGTAGTGAGCGGGCTGTTGAGTTAATTATAGCAAGTTTGGCGGATGTACAACAGCAGCAAGAAGTATCAGCATTTAATGTTACCTTGCAAGCGCTAAATTGGTTAGTGGTGCAGCAACAATGGCCATTGGTTGAAAAATTAGTTAATCGAGCTAAGGTGCTCAAAGCCAAATTTAAGCCACAACAAAAAGCTCAGTTTTCAGTATATTCCGCTCAATTAGCAATTGAAAATGGCCAATTAGATACGGCATTAAAGCGTTTAAATGAGGCGGTTACGATAGATCCTAATTTAGGTGATGCGTTATTGAGCTTAGCGAATTTATATCAACAAAAAAATCAATTAACACAGGCAAAATTAATGTATGTTCGAGCACAAAGTTTGCCTGATTTTCAATTGTCAGCTTGGTTAGGGCTTGCGCAAATCGCCATAGATAGCCAAAACTATAAAGAAGCACTAGGTTATTTAAAAAAATCATTAAAAGCTAACCCTCAACGACATGATTTAATTACTAATATTCGTGCTTTAGAGAAGCTTGTTCGTCGTGAAAGTTAATTAGCCTTAATTAAATGGATGATAACTGAAGCATATTGATGTGACAGTGGCGCACTTGCTGGTTTCATTTTTATTGATCAGAAAACTTTTATTCAATATTCAATCATAAATCGGTTAGTTTGATTGGTTATAGTAAGTGATGAAAAGTTATCAACTATTAGCTTTTTATTCCAAAAGAATCATATAAACTGATTTGGTTGCTTAAAAACTTCTGTTAGCAGTGAAAATATCAAGTATGCTAATAACATCAATGAAGGAAAAAAACATGACAGAACGTCGACCAATAGTAATAGCTAACTGGAAACTAAATGGTGGTGTTGACTTAATTTGTAGCTCAGTTGTTTCATTTATGAGACAACATTTTGAAGCGCAAATAGCGATAGCGCCTCCTTATATTTATATTCGTGATTTACACCATTTTTTACAAAATTCAGAAATTTTTATTGGTAGCCAAAATGTCAGCAAATATGACTCAGGTGCTTATACCGGTGAAACTTCAGCTAAAATGCTAAAAAGAAGCGGGCAGTGATTTTTGTATAATTGGGCATTCTGAGCGTCGCCAAATGTTTCATGAAAATGATGCATCTTGTCATATTAAAATTGAAAGCACCTTAAAAAATGGCCTGATGGCGGTTTTTTGTATTGGTGAAAATAAAACCCAGCGTGAAGCCGGTATCACCAAAGATGTGTTAAATCGTCAATTACATGAAGCGTTAGCAGAACAAGTTACCACTGGCGATAACTTATGTGTTGCTTATGAACCGGTATGGGCAATTGGCACTGGCTTAGCCGCAACACCTGAAACCGCACAAGAAGTTCATGCTTATATTCGAGAAGAATTAACGTCAATTTTTGGTGATGTTATTGCTAATAAAGTGCGTATTTTATACGGCGGTAGTGTTAATAAAAGCAATGCAGCTGAGTTATTAGCTATGCCTGATATTGATGGTTTGTTAGTGGGCGGTGCCAGTTTAGATCCTGAACATTTTGCCGCGATTTGTTTACAAGCCAACGAAGAAGCACAACATTAAAAGTTGTTGTTTTATCTCAGTGCTGAAAAGCCCAGTTAATCAGACATTTGTTAGCTAATAATAGCTTTAAAGAATTCAGTTAGTTATTTCAAAGTAACTAACTGAAAAACTAAAAATTAACCTTTCCTTTTTTAAGCTTCTCCCCTTTCTTTTGCTGCCACAATAAATATGTTATTGAAAAGTGGCATTTTTATATATTTTTGCAATACTTACTACGAATGTTAATTACGCATAGCTAAACTTTACTTTAGGGTTTGTTGATCTTTGTTTATCTCTCAGCTGAATTATTAAACAAAGATAAACAGACCCTAGTTAATGATTTGATTTTAAAATAAGTCTCTCTAATAAAAGCTGTGTGTCTTTCATCTCAAGGTTTTTTTATAAACCAATAGGCAACTATTGGCCGGGTAATTTCGTTTTTATTCTTGATAAAACCCATGTATCTGTAGCTATGCAGGTAACGCAAATAGGTCTTTAAATAATATGGAATTGTTTAATAAAGCTTTAGAACAAAGCGAAGCATGTCTAGGTGTTTTAACTTTAGATAATGATAGCTTAGTTGTTGATGTTAATGATTCATACATTGTCATGACAGGTTTTAAAAGAGGAATTGATTGATAAAACCAATTTCAACATTTATTTCTGCTGGTAACCGTCAGGTTAATTCTGACATTTTTCATTCAACTTTATTGCGACAAGATGGCAGTGTATTGCCAATTGAAGTGTGTGTGTTTGAACAAACCGTAATGGATAGTAAACAAACGTTGTTGTTTGTCAAAGATGTTACATATTTTGATAATGTGCTGTCGAAATTGTCGATTATTGAAAAAATATTTCACTCTTCTAATGAAGCGGTCATGATAACAGACCGTCATGGCTATATTCATAAATCAATAACAGCTTTTCAGCTATTACCGGCTATACAGAAGAAGCAGAGGTTATTGGCAAAACTCCAGCCATTTTAAATTCAGGAAAACAAGATCAATATTTCTACCAAAAATTTTGGCAAGCGTTAATTAAAAAAGGTTGCTGGGAAGGTGAAATATGGAATAAACGTAAAAATGGTGAAATTTACCCAGAATGGTTAATGATATCTTCTGTTAAAGATAGCCAAGAGCAAATTACCCATTATATCTGTCAGTTTAGTGATATTACGCAACGGAAAAAATCAGAAGAGGAAAAACATTTTCAAGCTATCATGATGCTTTAACTAATTTACCTAACAGAAACTTATTATTTGAAAAGCTTAAACTTTTAAGTGAGAGCTATGAATTAACGTCGGTGTATTTTGCGGTTTTATTTTGTGATTTAGATCGTTTTAAATTTATTAATGATGCATTAGGCCATGAAGTGGGTGACGAGCTATTGATTGCTATTGCACATCGCCTTGAAAAACAAATTAGAGAAAACGATATTGTTGCCAGAAGTGGTGGTGATGAATTTATTATTGTTATTGAAAGTGAAAAGTCAGTTCAATATTTAGATAAAGTTTGCCAACAAATATTAGCCATTTTTGAACAACCTTTTAAAACTAAATTTGGTGATTTTAAAATATCGATGAGTATTGGCGCTAGTAAGTTTCCAGATGATTCAACCAATGTTCGTGAACTGATCTCTTTTGCTGATTCAGCAATGCATAAAGTAAAAAACTAGCCGGTGGTAATGATTATGCTTTTTTTGATATTAAAGAAAAGCGTTTTATTCAACAGCGTATAGAGCTTGAAAGAGAAATTAGCGACGCCATTAAAAATCAACATTTTGAGGTATGGTATCAACCCACAAATTAATGCGCAAACTAATGAAGTTTATGGCTTAGAATGCTTATTACGTTGGAATCACCCAACTCAAGGTATGATTAGACCTGATTTATTTATCCCACTAGCCGAAGCGAATGGTTCGATCAAAGAGTTAGCTACTTCGTGTTAAAAACAGCTTGTAAACAATTAAGGCAATGGCGAATTGATGGTATTTTTCACTGGCGTTATGGCTATTAATGTATCGTTACGTCAGTTTGACCGTAATGACCTTTTGAGCCAAGTTCGCGATACTTTTAATTAATGAGATGATACCAGCAGAGTCGATCGAAATTGAAGTAACTGAATCACTATTTTCAGCGGATAACAATCTACATATTGAAACCTTGTCGGCTTTACGGGAGCTAGGGGTAAAAGTTGCAATTGACGATTTTGGTACAGGTTATTCTTCATTACAGCGTTTAAAAACTTTACCTATTGATAATGTTAAAATCGATAAATGTTTTGTTGATAATATTGAACATTCTAAAGAGGATGTTGCGATTATTTCTTCATTAATTTTATTGTCGAAAACTTTTGGTGTTAGCTTAATTGCATGAAGGTGTTGAAACTGAAGGATGAAGTACAAAAAGCTTTAACGAACTTATTGTTATAACCATCAAGGCTATTTGTATGGAAAGGCAATGACCTCAATTGAATTCGAGTCTTGGCTAAACGTTTTTTCACAACGTTTGCAATGTAGTTAATATTTATGAAAGCCATCACCACTTATCATCAACCCGATGTTGTTTTACTTTATCAAGATCATGAAATTGTTGAACCTGTGATTCAACAAATCTTACCCTTTAAAACTACAATTTTAAAAGTTATCTATTTGATCCTGAAAAATTACACAATATTACGAATATGAAGGCTAAAGTAATATTGCTTTCATCAAATAATATTAAACATACTATTCAATTTTATATTGATTATTTAGAAGAATATGAAAATAACATAGCGCCCCATAGTGCGATGATTTTGGTAAATAATCGAGAAGCCGCGCATGCTTATTTAGCCTGTGAAAATGGTTTATTCGATAATTACGTGATTATTAATCCAATGCACGAAGCGTTTCGCTTGCCTTTAATCATACAAAAAGAGCTGAAATTAATTTCTAACCAACAAAAATCAAGTTTAAACAAACTGGCTAGCGCAGGGGAAGATGAATTAGCCTCTTTGTATTGAGCATGGTATAGCTTTGAAAAATAACTTTTTAGTTGAAGTGAAAAAGTGTGGCGATGATATTTTGTTAGCGATAGAGGAAGTTATTCAAAATAACCATGCTTGTGAAGAAATTAAACCTATTATTGATAAGCACGAAAAAAATATGAACGGTAATGTGACTGCTAATATAGAAGGGGTTTTAGACCAGCTTGCTCAAACATAAAAGAACATCATAAAAAATGCTAAAACGGAAATAGAGCAGAATACTAATGAAAAATTAAACTCTTCAGTAGCTATAAACACTAAAAAAATTAACCAGCTAAATACAATTAATACGGACTTTTATCGAAGCAAAATAGCGGTTATAAAATATTAATTGCAGAGCCTTCTGAACTTTATGTTCGTGTACTTGAAGAAATATTTGTTGAAACAGCATTTGAATATTGCTTAGTTAATGATGGCAAAGAGAGGTATTAAAACAAATAGCAAACTTTAATCCTGATGTGTTGTTGCTTGCTTATGATTTACCCGGTCTTAACGGTATTGAAATTAGTAAGGCTATTCGTAATCTAGGAAATAATGTCTATTATTGCTTATACTCATGCACGAGATAAAGCATTGATAAAACGGTGGATCCCATTAGGGTTAAGTGGTTATTTAATTAAACCTTCGAAAAAAAGCAGCATTTTAAAAACAGTAAACGAAGCAATTAAAAACCCTATAGAAATAATTCAGCGTAGTCATGATGATAACAATGATGAAATTAAATGGATTAAAGCATATTCAGTTGGACACCTAGAGTTGGATGAGCAACATAAATTATTGTTTACCATGATCAATGAATTTTTTCATCAGGAAGGTAAACAAGCGGCAGTGACTGTTTTTCAAAATTTATCATCTTATATTAGTTTGCATTTTGAAACGGAAGAACGCATTTTAAAACAAATCAATTACCCAGAAATTGAAGCGCACATTGGAAAGCATCAAGCATTAAGAGAAAAGTTTAGCTACATACAGCAAAAACTCGATCACTATAATCTTGATGTTCACCATAAAATAGGTATGTTTTTTGTACAACTGGTTAGCTAAGCACATATTAAAATCTGATATGGCGTATAAAAAGCATGCGCTATTGCATAAAGACAATAACTTTAAATGATGTAATTTGCTTTGTCGTTAAGCAAAAACCCGCTCAGCCCAACGTGCTAAACCAACGGTAACACTACCAAAATGATCACCAATAATTATGGGAGTATTCGGCATCTGTTCAGTTAAAAAACTGGCTTAGTACGGGAGACTTTGCGGTACCGCCAGTAACAAAAATTACATCGGGTTGGCAATTTGCTTGTTGTACCGCTTCATGCA
This sequence comes from Alteromonadaceae bacterium, assembly GCA_038141035.1. GTDB lineage: Bacteria > Pseudomonadota > Gammaproteobacteria > Enterobacterales > Alteromonadaceae > JALZUE01. The sequence continues at coordinate 104,882 of JAYQHI010000041.1, read as the reverse complement.
TCATTTGGCCAATTTGTGTTAATTGGTTGGTGCTTGCCTCACGCATTAATTGACGAGAAACTTCCACCGTTAAGTTTTCCGCTAAATCATCTAGCTTGATGGTTTGTTTGTCATGGTCGGTTAAAGCAATTTTGGCCTGTTCAGCGCCGTTCACTAAGCGATAACTGAGTTTATGATCATGTACTTTAATTAACCGAGAAAACACATCTGCTTCGACAGCATCACGCTGTAAAAGTAATAACTCACGACGATTTTTTTGGCTATAAAACTCGGTTTGCTCATTAATGTTATTAATAGCCACCGCTCGGCTAAAGTTATTCACTGGCATCGGCTTACCGGTTTTTAATAAACTGTTCATCCCTAAAGCTTGGCATGATGCCTTTGAGTGCAATACGAATATCAAAATCGTTACCACCAATACGAATACCACTATGCGCTAACAATTGCTCATGGCGTGTGGTTTTAGTGATGTGCTCAGGGCCCATTAACAACATGGAGCAATCGGTAGTACCACCACCAATATCAACGACTAATACGCGTGTTTCTTGAGTTAATGAGGCTTCATATTCAAAACCTGCGGCGACCGGTTCATATTGAAATTCTATTTCTTTAAACCTACTTTTTGGCGGCATTGGTTAATACCTTGATGGCTTGTTGATTACTTTCTTCCCCTTTTAAACCTTGGAAGTTGATTGGACGGCCGATCACGGTTTTGTTGATATCACCTTGTTTCGCTTGCTCAGCTAAGGTTTTGATATTACTCATCATGGCAGCAACAATATCTTCGAATAGATGTATTTGTGCATCCACTAAACCGCTAGCACCTAAAAATGATTTTTATGATTTGATGTAATAACCTTCTTCAGGTTCATCTAAGTAACTAGCAAGTGCTCGCTTGCCAAAAGATAAATCGGTTGGAATACCGTCAAGTTTAAGTTCTCGTAAGGCATTTTTGGCCTTTTTTGTAAGGCAAGGCTGCGTTCAGTTTTAAACTGGGCTTGTTCTGCTGCAGGTAATTGTTGATAAAGCCAATGACTAATAATATCGCGACTAGTGCATACAAAAGTTGAAGGAATAAATCGACCATGCTCACCTAATGATAGTATTTCGGGCTGGCCATTGTTCATTATGCCAACTGCACAGTTTGAAGTGCCGTAATCAAAGCCAATATAGTCTGAAGCCATGGGTTAATTCTTGCCGTTTAATCGTTTAAAAAAGGCCGCGTAGAATACCTATCTGTAAGGCTTAGTGCAAGAGGCGTTGCGGTAACTGGATTAACTTTCGGCAATAAGTTGGTTAAATAAAGCAACAGAATCTTCGGGGTTTTCAGCTTCGGTGATAGCGGTGACAACCGCTATGCTATCAACACCGGTTGCTAATACCTCTACCGCACGTTGATGGTTAATACCACCAATGGCGACCACAGGAATGTGCGTGGCAAGTTGTAAAGTTTCGGTTAAGTTTTTAATGCCTTGAATTTGTCCGGTCATGTCTTTGGTTTTGGTCGGAAATATTGCGCCAATGGCAAGGTAAGAAGGTTGTAGTTGCTGCGCTAATAAAAACTCATAACAGCCGTGGGTACTAATGCCTAAACGTAAGCCTGCTTGTTGAATTTGTGCTAGATCGGCGGTCATTAAATCTTCTTGACCAATATGTACACCATAAGCGCTGTGCTTAATCGCTAATTGCCAATAATCGTTAATAAATAAGCGTTTGTGGATACTGCTTATTAAGCTCAACGGCTTGTTTAATAAGAACATCTAGCTCTTGTGCGGTTTTGTTTTAACTCGCAGCTGAATAATATTCAGCTTAAGCGGCAATAATCGTTCAAGCCAATAAAGTGAGTCAATTACTGGGTATAAGCCTAATTTATCGTTAGCTGCATTAGCCTCTTTTCGGTTTAAACCTAGCGAATTAAAAGCCGGTAAAGCTTGGTATTTATCGGTTATTTCGCTCGTGATCTCCGGGAAATGTTGCGTTTGTGTTGGCCATGCGGTTTGCTCAAAAGCGCCATAATATTCTAGTTTGCCGGTATTGGCGGTTAAGCCTTGATTGATAAAAGCTTTACTTAACGTAAAAGCGTCACGCACTAAATAACCGTGGGCGCTAAAAGCGGCGAGGGCACTGGCAAAACTACAACCGCCACCATGACTATAGTCGGTATTGATACGTGGTGAATTGAGGCCATAGCTTATGGTTTCATCTTGGCTCATTTTACTTGAGTCAGCGTCAGTTAAGCGGTGTAAGCAATAATCTAAACAGGCGGTTACAGGGGGAATCGTTAAACTTGGGGCATCATCAAGGGCATGACCACCTTTAATGATCACGGTATTTACGCCCAAATGTTGAATGTTTTCAGCAAGCGTTTGTACTGTTAACGGACCATTGTTTAAAGGCAAGTTCACCAGTTGTTTAGCTTCGAGTGTATTTGGCGTGATGATATCAAGATACGGAAATAGCGGTAATAAATCTGTGCTATTTAATGCTGAAAATTTACCACCAACAGAAGCTTGGCCAACGGGATCATAAATAACCTTTAATGTGGCTATGTTGACTTTAATGCTAGCAAGTAAATCGATTAACCAATGTATTTGTTCACGGTTGGCAATTAAACCAATTTTTATTACTTGTGGTGTTTTATCTTCCAATAAGCAGCTAGCTTGTTGCTGAAGAATATCTACAGCAACCGATTTACTGCAACTAACTGTTTAGCATTTTGCACGGTATTTGCTGTAGTTAAATGACAAACTTCACAACCTAAGACATGGCCGGTTTTAATATCAGCGGCTATGCCTGCACCACCTGAGCAGTCGCTGCCTGATATCGTCCAAATTACCGGTTTGTTAGGAAGAAATTTCGTTGTCATTTAGTGAATACTCTTATAAAAAAATTATTATCTGTTTAATGCGCGGTTATTTAAACAGTCGCTATTTCAATTCGGTTACGACCATTTTTTTCGCTTGATAAAGTGCATCATCAGCTCGCTTTAAAAGCTGTCGAGATGTTCTTCGGTAATGTAATGGGTTATACCAAAGCTCATGGTGACTTTGGGAGAGACATTATTAGTGAGCAAACTAGCTTGTATACGCTGAGCCACATCTTTTGCGCCTTCAATACTAGTGTCAGCCAGTAAAACGATAAACTCTTCACCACCCCATCGGCATATAGCATCACAATCGCGGGTATTGATATGGCAAGCATTGGCAACGGTTTGAATGACTTTATCCCCCGTTAAATGACCATAAGTATCGTTGACTTTTTTAAAGTCATCGATGTCTAATAACATTAACGTTAGTTGTTTGTTTTTTCTTTTAGCATGTTCAATATTATTTAAAATAATCGGCTCAAATGCTTGCCTGTTAAGTAATCCTGATAATTTATCAGTACTTGCCATAGTCACTAAATTTTGTTGATAACGGCTAAAGGCAATATGGGCTATTAATAACACGCCTGCCGTAACTAAAATACTCAATAAAATATTAACAATAAAAGCATCAGTTAGTTGTTTTTCACTGCTATTAACATCTTGCTCTACAATTAAATACCAATTAAATTCTTCGATAAACCGGCTGTTAAGGTAAATTTTATTACCGGCATTTTTATAATCTAAGGAGCTTGTTTGACTATTGATGATTTTGTTAGCGAGCTCGGTGTTTGCTAAACGCTGGGCAAGTTCGACATCGTTATTGAAGGCATCACCATGTAAAGTGATCTTACCGGTTTTATCGGTAAAATAAACGGTACGTTGATAGCGCTGCTGGTAACTTTCTATTAGCTCTTTTACCGTATTTAATGCTAAGCCTACGCCTGTTATACCAATAAAGTTATTGTCGTAATCGTAAACCTTATAATTAACAAAAACAGCCATCAGTGATGGGTTGGCGGTGTCTTGATCAATGTTTATTTCATAGTGTTGTTCGGCAGGCGTATTTTTAAATGAAAAATACCAGTCATCTTGAGGGTCCTTTGGTGATACTTGCTTAAGTGTGCCTTTCGAATGGTAATAATTATAGGTGCCATCGCTGACAAAATAGCTGGTCAGGGTATGATATTTTTGTTGAATTTCTTTTAAGTATTTTGATACTTTTTCTGGTGAGCTTTCACCATTTAATTTCCAATCACGAACAAAGGTATCTTGCGCCATTAATGATGAAATAAAAATAGGTTTGAATAAATCTTGCTGAATTTCGGAGTAAATATTATCGCCAGTTAGTGGTAAAGCATCATTTGAAATATGTGTTTCTAATGAATTAATAGCCACTTGATAACTTAACCAACTGGTTACCATAAAGCCTGATAACAATAATAAAGCTAGCAATGCGCTAAACTGTTTTTGCTCTTTTAGCATTCAACTTAATTCCGTAGTATTTAACCTGTACTTGGGATAACAACTTGCTTTCTAGCCGCTGTTTTTCCTTATTGCTGGGTTAAATTTGATGCAATAGACCCGCTATTGACGCTCAAATCTCCCTTGTCTTAAGAAAAATATCAAGCTAGAACTGCTGAAATATCAAAAGTATATGTATTTCATATTGTTAGCTAATTTCTTATCCCGAGTGCAGGTTGTTTAATGAATATTCAAGATCCGCATTGTAACTAAAAAGCTGTGGTTAATCAGTCGCTTTTACTTTAAAAGGCAAAGTATATTAAAGTGGCTAGCCAAGTATAATACCGATCCGTATAAAGAAATTCTCGCTAAGCAGGCACTTTCTTATTCGGATTGGTATTAGTGATAACTACTTGGCAATTTGTCGTTATTCATTAATTTTGGTGCCAAAAAGGGCTGTCTAAAGTGGGGGTACTTGGGTGCGCCGTTTGGCGCTCAGCCATAATGCCAGCTAAGTATGCTTGTTCACCTGCCTTTAAAGCATTAGCAAAAGCTTGTGCCATTAAAACAGGGTTGTCAGCTAGGGCAACAGCACTATTTAATAATACCGCATCATAACCCATCTCCAAGGCTAAACAGGCATCCGATGGCTTACCAATACCAGCGTCTAAAATCAGTGTGGCATCAGGTAGGCGAGCACGAATAGTTTCTAAATTATAAGGATTCATCAACCCTTTACCTGTGCCAATAGGTGAGGCCCATGGCATGATCACTTCACAGCCTAAATCATATAAACGCTGACACATGACCAAGTCATCAGTAACGTAAGGCAGTACCTTAAAGCCGTCTTTAATCAAGGCTTCCGTTGCGGTTAATAACTCAATAGGATCGGGTTGTAAGTTGTAATCATCACCAACCGTTTCAAGTTTTATCCAGTTGGTTTGAAAAATTTCACGGCTCATTTGTGCTAGGTTTATTGCTTCGTTAGCGGTTTTACAACCGGCAGTATTTGGCAATAAAAAGCCATTGTTTTGCTTAACGATATCTTGGATATATTGCCAAATATTATTACCGGCATTTTCTGCAGGGTTTTGTCTTTTTAAAGAAAGTGTTAGTACTTGCGACTGGCTGGCTAAAATAGCCTGTTTCATAATATCTGGCGATGCATATAAAGCAGTACCAATTAATAATCGACTATCTAACGTTTGACCATAAATATTCAGTGGCGATGTTAATGGCATGTTTTAGCCTCCAACAATGGGAAATAAAATATCAAGCGCGTCATTTTCTTTCAGCGCTGTGCTTTGATAAGTGGCTTTGCTAACAAACTGGCCATTTAACGCGACAGCAAAACTGGTTTGCGTTTGTTGCTCAGTTAAAAAGTTCAAGTGCAGCAGCAACCGTATGGGATGTTTCTGCGGCAAGTAGGTAAGTGTTACCATTTATAAAAATGTTCATTTTAAATACAACTTTTTACTTTAAATTTAGCGAGTTAACCTAAGTTAAGAAGCTAGTTTGTTATCAATAACTTGTTCATCAAGTAAGCTAATAGGCAATAAGTCAGAGTAACAACAAGGGCTATTCAGCGGCTTGTTATTTTGAATTAAAGCTACTAACGCTAATACTTGTTGTAATACCACGGGTGAAATTAAATACCCATGGCGATATAAACCATTTACTTGAATAAGGTGATTGTTTGCCAATATTTTTGGCTGGTTATCAGCAAATGCGGGTCGTAATTGGCTAATTTGTTCAACAATATTGGCTTCCGCAAATCCAGAGCAAACACTGTAAGTGGCGCTTAATATTTCCATGGCTGTGCGTACGGTGATTGGTGAGCAGTCTTCACTTTCTATTTGTGTTGCCCCCACGGAAACGCGGCCATCGCCTTTTGGGGCGATATAAAGTTGATAGCGCGGATGCATTAAACGGATCGGACGAGTGATTTTTACATCAGGGGCATAAAGCTTAAATACTTCACCCCGAACGGCGCGTAAGCCATTTAATGAATGATTAGCTTGTTCACCACTTGCTGTTTTTTTCGCGCCAATGCCACGACAATCAATCACTAAATCAACATCAAGCTTTTGTAAATCACTTTGGCTATTCGCTTGTTGCTGGCGGTAATAAATACTATGTCCTTGGTGCTGCTCTTGCTGCATTTTTTCAACATAGGTGTTATCACACCAAGTGATTGTGGTTTTATTAATATCATGGGCAAGTGCATCTAATAAGGCTAAGTTATCTATTTGTCCTTCTTCAGGTAATGAAATACCGTGATGAAACGAACGACTTAACTCTGGCTCTAAAGCGAGTAGCTGACTGCGATTTAAGTTGTCAATTTTGTGCTCAGGGTAATAACGCTTAATAAACCGATCAAAACGCTGATAGTCGCCGTGGTCTTGTTCATGACTTACCAATAATGAACCTTGCTGCTGAAAAAATACCGGCTTTTCTAGGCTCGCTAAAATATCAGGCCACAGTTTTAAGCTGGCAAAGCCCATTGCCACAATGTTTTTCTCACATTGTGGTGTGCTTCACCAAGCGGAGTTAACAGGCCCGCAGCAGCATAAGCTGCGCTGTTTTTAGCTTGTTTATTATCTTTATCAAACAAGGTGATTTGGTAGCCTTGCCTGACAAGCGATAACGCGACTAATCTGCCCATTAAACCTGCACCGACAACGGCGATTGTTTTGATCATGTTTATTAATACTCGTTATCTAGGGTCTGTTTATCTTCTTTTAATAATTCAGCTGAGAGAGCAAATCGTTTTAATCAAGGCTGAAATTATGTTGTTTAGTCAACTAAACCAATAATTTTTAACGCCCAGTAAAGCGATTTTAGCCTCAGCCCTCAGTGCATAGTGCAATGGCTATTTTGTGCGCTAGCTGCATTAGAATTTCACTCATTTGGAATTCACGCATTTGGAATAAGCAAACAACCTTCATTCTGCTGTGCTATCACTTAAAATAGCCTGTTGCTGAAAATATAAACAAAGTTCAATAGACCCTAGCCGTTATTTGGCTGGATGATAAATTTCACTACCGGTTGCTTTAAATTCAGCTGATTTTTCAGCCATGCCTTTTTCCATTTCCGCTTGCGCTTCACTGGCATCTAAAACAATGGTTTCATCCAATAACTGTATTTCTATTTTATTGTGATAGTCTTGCTCTGCTGCATAATCACGTACTTCTTGTGATATTTTCATTGAACAGAACTTAGGACCACACATTGAACAGAAATGTGCTACTTTACCTGATTCTTGCGGTAAGGTTTCATCGTGGTAGGCTTTGGCTCTTTCTGGGTCTAAACCGATATTAAATTGATCGTACCAACGGAATTCAAAACGTGCTTTACTCATCGCGTTATCACGAATTTGAGCACCAGGGTGACCTTTAGCTAAATCACCTGCATGGGCGGCAATTTTATAGGTCATTAAACCTTCTTTAACGTCTTCTTTGTTTGGTAAGCCTAAATGCTCTTTTGGCGTTACGTAACAAAGCATGGCACAACCGTACCAACCAATATTAGCAGCACCAATACCTGAGGTAATATGATCATAACCTGGCGCAATATCTGTGGTTAATGGCCCTAATGTGTAGAAAGGCGCTTCGCCACAATGCTCAAGCTGTTCTTCCATGTTTTCTTTGATCATGTGAAGTGGAACGTGACCTGGGCCTTCAATAATCGTTTGCACGTCATGTTTCCATGCAATTTTTGTCAGTTCACCTAACGTACGTAATTCAGAAAATTGTGCTTCATCGTTGGCATCAGCGACAGAGCCAGGACGTAAACCATCACCTAAAGAGAACGAGACATCGTATTGTTTTAAAATTTCACAAATGTCTTCAAAGTGGGTGTATAAAAAGTTTTCTTTATGATGCGCTAAACACCATTTCGCCATAATTGAACCACCACGAGAAACTATACCGGTAACACGCTTCGCCGTCATTGGTACATAACGTAATAATACACCGGCGTGAATAGTGAAATAATCAACCCCTTGCTCGGCTTGTTCAATTAACGTATCGCGGAAAATTTCCCATGTTAGGTCTTCTGCAACACCGTTTACTTTTTCTAATGCTTGGTAAATTGGCACAGTACCAATTGGCACTGGCGAGTTACGTAAAATCCATTCACGGGTTTCATGAATGTTACGGCCAGTTGATAAATCCATAACCGTATCTGCACCCCATTTGGCAGACCATACTAGCTTTTCAACTTCTTCTTCTATGCTTGAAGTCACCGCTGAATTACCAATGTTGGCGTTCACTTTAATTAAAAAGTTACGACCGATGATCATCGGCTCACATTCAGGATGGTTAATGTTTACTGGAATAATCGCGCGACCACGAGCAACTTCATCACGAACAAATTCAGGGGTAATTTGCTCTGGAATGCTAGCACCAAAAGACTGACCTTTGTGCTGCTGGGTTAAGATGGCGTCTTTAACTTCTTCACGTTTAAGGTTTTCACGAATGGCAATATATTCCATTTCAGGAGTAATAATACCTTGGCGCGCGTAATGCATTTGGGTAACGTTTTTGCCTTTTTTAGCGCGAAGTACTTTTGGTAGGTGTTCAAAGCGTAAATGATCTAACCCTTCGTCAGCTAAACGTTGTTGGGTATAGACAGAGGTTTTTGAGTCTAAGTATTCAACATCATCACGACCTTCAATCCAGCTTTGGCGTAAACGCGGAATACCCTTGTGAACGTCTATTTCTACGTTTTCATCAGTATAAAAACCAGAAGTGTCATAAACACATAAAGGTTCGTTTTTTTCATACTGTGGATTATTTTTATCACTGCCTGGTAATAAAGTGTCGGTTAAGGTGATTTCACGCATACCCACTTTAATATCGTGAATTTTGCCAGGCACGTAAACTTTTTAGAATTTGGAAATGACTGATCTGAAACGTTTTTAAGAAAAGCTGCGGCAGCTTCACGTTTTTCACGTCGGGTCGCAGGCGCGTTGTTATCGGCCTTGGTTGAATCAATACTCATGTGTCTCTCACCTGATGTTTAAACTTTTTAAAGTAAATAAAATTAGGCGGAGTGATGCTTAAGCTGTTAGCTTTATTTTTGGCTATTACTGAATGAATAATAAAATATTATTTACTCAGTAGGGTGTATAAACGAGGAGTAACATGAAGTAAGAAGTCACTCTCTTGTTCCCTTCGCAGATGCTAATCTGAATCAGGTTCTACGGATCCCGCTTTCGCGATCTCAGCCTTTTGGCACTCCGACAAGTCTAGGATCATTGATTATGCTAATTGCATAATTCAGTGATCGCCAGCAATATACCTTAATCGAGTCACTGCAAGCAAGCTTCTTTCAAGAGAAAAGGCGATAAACTTATGCTTATCGCCTTTAAAAAGGTGTCAATTTATTAACTTAAAAAACGATTATTGCGCAATATGATCGTAAAGTAGGGATCTTAGTTTTTGCTGAAAAATAATCAATATAAGCACGAATTTTTGCCGGAATGGCTAAACCTTTAATTAAGGTTATAGATCGTAAACGGCCAAAAACATCAATGTCGTCCAGCGATAAACTTGGGTTAACACTTTGCTCGCTATGCAGTAGCGGTTCAAGGTTTAATAATTGTGCTTCTAATTCTGCTTGATAGCTTGGCGTGTTAGCCAAGGCTTCGGCAAATGAGCCAATGTCTTTTTCTTTTTTGTTTTGAAAATAATCACGTGCGCTTTGGCTTTGAAACTCGCCTAACGGAGCCTTAACCCAACGTGGGTAAAGTAACTGTCTAAACAAAACACTGTTGTCTTTTATCCAGTTTGCTAAATCTTGACGATTAGCTGAAGGTGCAAAGATGGGTTTACCGTCAAGTTCATCTAAGTAAGTGACAATATCCATACTTTCGCCAAGAAACGAGCCATCTGCTTTTTCTAATATTGGACAAACTTTTGCGCCGATCATGGCAATCGGTGTGGCTTCGTCATCATTAGGTAACACCACAAGTTCTAACGGGATATTTTTCATCGCAAAAGGCATACGTGCGCGAACGCAGTAGGGACAATGGTCATATACAAATAGTTTCATATTTCGCTAGCTATCAAAGAAATTTGTTGCCAAGAATACTCGGCTAGCGAATAAATGTCATTAGCTTATAGCCATAATGTCTTTATAATGCGCAGGTTTTTATTTGAAGGATCTTTGTTTGATGGCTGATTTAAGTGTTATTCAATATTTGCTGATTGCGCTGGTATTTGTTTGGAGTGGTTTTGTCCGTTCAGGCTTAGGTTTTGGTGGCGCCGTATTGTCTTTACCGTTTTTATTATTAATTGATAATCAGCCGCTTGTGTACTTACCATTGATTGCTGTGCATTTATTAATTTTTTCTTCAGCAACGGTGATTACTCGTTACATCAAGCAACAAAAAATGCCCGCCGGCGAAGCACAACAAGCGCAAACATCAATTAATTGGCCTTATTTAAAGTATGCCTTCAGTATTATTATTATTCCAAAACTGATCGGTGTGTTTGGCTTATTAACCCTACCTACAACGGTAATGAGTACCATTATCTTTGTGATTGTTAGCTGTTATGCTATTACCTATATTTTGAATAAACCATTTACCAGTAATAAGCCTTGGTTAGATGTGCTGTTTCTCATGTTAGGTGGTTATATTAGCGGTACCAGCTTGATTGGCGCGCAATTAATTATTGCGGTAATTGCTAATCACGTTAATAAATATCAGCTACGTGATACTTTGTTTGTTTTATGGTTTGTATTAGTGACTATAAAAATGTCGATGTTTGTTTATTTAGGTATTGATCTGCAACTTATTCATCATTTGTGGTTATTACCAGCAGCAACTGTTGGCCATTTTATTGGTTTGCACTTTCATCAGTGTTTATTAGCGGGTGAACAAGCGAAATTTTATCGCTTGTTGGGCTGTGTCTTATTGTTAATAAGCGGTATTGGTTTATATCAGCTTTTTTAACGCTGTTTAGCCACAAGCGATTATTTGCATTTTTGTTCTGATCAATAGATACTTCGCCAGATGAATGACAGCGATGTCATTTGTCTAACGAAAACTCGATAGGGTTATTTTTAAGTGGGAATAATTATGACGAACAGCAATCAGCAAGCGGTTAATCTGCCTTCAAACAAAGCGCGGCTTTTATCTATTGATGCCCTTCGTGGTTTCGACATGATTTGGATTTTAGGTGCAGAAGGGCTGTTTGCAGCGTTATTTTTATTAACCGGTTGGTCAGTTTTTAGTGTTTTAGCTGAGCAAATGCTACATAGCCAATGGCACGGTATAACGGCATACGACATTATTTTTCCGTTATTTATATTTTTATCGGGTATTAGCTTAGGTTTGTCGGCTAAACCATTAGCACATTACCCTCAACCGCAACAATTTCAGCTGCAGCTAAAAGCAAGTAAACGTTTGGTGTTATTGTGCCTGTTAGGCATTGTTTATAATCATGGTTGGGGAACAGGCATACCGGCAGCAATGAATGAAATTCGCTATGTTAGCGTGTTAGGCCGCATTGCGATTGCTGGTTTTGTTGCTAGTTTATGTGTTTGGTATTTAAGTGAAAAATCTCAATGGTTGTCGCAGTTGCGATTTTATTAAGCTATTGGCTGCTATTACGTTTTGTCACTATTGGTGACTACGGTGGTGGTGATTATTCCTCAACTGGGGCTTTGAATGCTTGGTTTGATTTACATTTATTACCGGGTGTGCGTTATCAAAATTTGGCGATAGACCCTGAAGGGCTGTTATCGAATATACCATCAATTGTGAATGCACTGGTTGGCGTATTTGTTGGTCGTTACCTTAAAAAGCATAGTGCTAAGCCGTTGTTTTTATTAACACGCTTAACCTTATTCGCGATTATTTTATTAGCTGCAGGCTACACATGGCATAGCTTTTTTCCCATTAATAAAACCTTATGGAGTAGTAGCTTTGTTTTAGTCACTTTGGGTTATAGCGTAATGGCATTAACGCTTTTTACGGTTTAATTGATGTTTTAAAATGGCAGAATTTTGCGCGTTTTTTTGCTGTTATTGGGGTTAACTCAATTGTGGTTTATTTAGCGACGAGCTTAATTGATTGGCGTTATACCACTAACAGTTTATTTGCGGGCTTGTTATCGAATTTTTCAGTCGCTATGCAGCAATTTTGTTTGTTAGTGCTGATGATATTTATCCAGTGGTTGGTGTTATATTGGTTATATAAACGAAATATTTTTATAAAAGTTTAAAAATTAGTTAATTTAACCAACGTAGGTTTTTTCTAGTCATTTTTAAAGTTTTATTTATTTACTGATGATTTTTTTTAATTTACTGTTTAATAAGGTAAATTTATTGTTATAAGTTTTTTTTTTTACTTACTTTGACTTTTAGGCGTATTATTTGTAGCAGCTAAGTTACAAAAATAATACCCAGAGGACAAAGTCGTGATAAGGAAAAAGCAAATATTATTACCGCTCGTTATTTTATTAATGGGCGTCAGCGAATTTTTTGTATTTTCAGGTATGAAAAAGCCGCCAGAAGAAAAACCAAAAGTTGATAATACCCCCATTGTCTCTGTACAAACGATCACCTTAACACCGGTGTCATTAGATGTTGAATCACATGGTGTGGTTAGCCCTAAATATGAAACCGAGTTAGTGGCTCAGGTGAGTGGTGAAATTGTTGAGTTATCTGAGCACTTTGTGCGAGGTGGTTTTGTTAAAAAAGGCCATGTCTTAGCTAAAATAGATCAACGGATTACCAAGCTCAGTTAATTGGATGCACAGGCAAAGTTAGCCTCAGCTAAAGCATCATTAAAACAAGAAGTTGCTCATGGCAAGGTCGCTGAAAGTGAGTGGCAGCATATCAAAAAATGGCACACCTACCGAATTAAGTTTGTGTAAAACCGCAATTGGCTAAAGAATTATCCAATGTAAAAGCGGCTGAAGCTGGCGTATTGATTGCGCAGCGTAATTTAGAGCGAAGCGAAATTATTGCTCCGTATGATGCCATGATTGAAACCAGACACGTTGGTTTAGGTTCATACATTTCTACCGGAAATAAAATAGGTAAGGTATTAGCAACTGACGTTGCTGAAATTCGCTACCTGTGGCTGAAAACCAACTGCGTTATTTATTAAACCAAGTGTTACTGCCAAAGTCACCTTAACCGGTAACTTTGCTGGTGAACAAACTCAATGGCAGGCGCGTATTATTCGCAGTGAGGGCGTTATTGATAGCACCAGTAGAATGAATTACCTAGTCGCCCAAGTTGTTGACCCTTATGGGCTTAAAGACAATAAAAAAGCGATTCGTTTTGGCGCTTATGTTAATGCTCAAATTTCAGGGAAAAAAGTGCAAGATGTTGCTGTTATACCGCGCTATTTATTATCTGATAACGGGGTTGCTGTCTTAGATGAGGACAACAAGCTACGTTTTGTTGATGTTGATATTATTCGCCAAGATGGTCGTAATGTGATTGTTAGCAATGGTTTAAAAGAGGGGGATTTAATGATCACCTCTGCGTTAAATTATCCGTTAAATGGGATGCAACTGGCGTTAGCAAAACCGACCGAACAACATGATGACCCCGTCGACCAAGATGTTGTAACCACTGAACTTGCTCAAGTTAAGGAGTAAGTAATGGCTAACTTACCTAAAATGACATCAGATGATGCAACCAATAAAGGTCTTATCGCTTGGTTTGCCCGTAATAGCGTGGCAGCCAATTTATTAATGTTATTTATTATTATTGGTGGTTTGTTAACGGCAGGCACCATTAGTAAACAAATGTTCCCACAAGTTGAAATTAACTGGCTTAAAGTTGGCGTTGCATACCCAAGTGCCGCGCCACAAGAAGTAGAAGAAGGTATTACTTTAAAAATTGAGCAAGCACTTGAAAGTGTGCAAGGTTTAGATCGTATTATTACCGAATCTTATCGTGGTTATTCTGCCGCTTATGTGCGGGTTGCACAAGCCTACGAGCCGCAAGTGGTGTTAGAAGAAGTGAAAGCGCAAATAGATGCAATTTCTAGCTTTCCTGACGGTATGGAAAAAGTACAAGTTACGCGGATAAAGTATCGTCAAGAAGTGATGTACATTAGTTTATATGGCGAACTAGAGCATCAAGATTTAAAAGCACTTGGGCTTAACATCCACAAAGAAATTCAACAACTGCCATCGGTAAATATCAGTGATTTTTATAGTGGTTTAGGCTATGAAATTTCCATTGAGGTGAGTAAAGATAAGTTACGTGAGTACAATTTAACTTTCCAACAGGTGGCTGGCGCTATTCGCCAATCGTCTCGTAATATGTCGGCTGGCCAAATTCGGGCAGAGAATGGTTATATTAATTTACGTGTAGAAAACCAAGCATATCGTGGCTACCAGTTTGAAAATATTCCTGTACTGACTTTAGCTGATGGTAGCCAAGTGCTATTAGGTGAAGTAGCAAGAGTTGATGATGGTTTATGGGATGGAATTCAGTATTCGAAATTTAATGGCCAAAACTCGGTCAGTTTTTTTATTGGTGCCGCTAGTGATCAAGACATTACCAATGTTGCTGAGGTGGTGAAAAAATTCATTGCGGAAAAACAACATGAATTACCAGAAGGAGTGAATTTAGAAACTTGGGTTGATCTGACTTATTACCTTGAAGGTCGTTTGAATATGATGATCGACAATATGAAAAGTGGTGCTGTATTAGTGTTTTTGATGCTGGCGCTATTTTTACGTATTCGTTTGGCGTTTTGGGTGATGATGGGCTTGCCGGTTTGTTTTTTAGGCACTTTATTCTTAATGCCAACCGAGATGGTTTCAGTCACGATAAATATTACTAGCTTGTTTGCCTTTATTTTAGTGTTAGGCATTGTAGTTGATGACGCCATTGTGATGGGGAAAGTGCCCATGCAGAAATTGAAAAAGTGGTCATTCACCTGAAAGTGTTATTCGTGGTGTGCAACGTGTTGCCATGCCAGCCACCTTTGGTGTTTTAACCACCATTGCTGCTTTTATTCCTTTTTTGATGGGAGATGGACCGGAGTCTGCCGTGGGTAAAGCAATCGGTGGGGTGGTGATCTTATGTTTAATTTTTTCACTGATTGAGTCTAAGCTGATTTTGCCGGCGCATTTGGTGAAAATGAAAGTTAAAACCGGAAAATAGCAATAATGTTTTAGATCGTCTGCGCAGTAACATTGATCGCGGGGTAAAACATGTAATTCATCATTTTTATCAACCACTGATCACTAAGTGTGTGCATTATCGCTATGGCGTTTTAGCATTTTTTATTAGTATTTTATTGATCAGCGCCGGTTTATTTAATGGCGGTATTTTACGCTATGTTGGCCAACCTAAAATTCCTCATGACTTTCCACGTATTAATATTCAAATGAATTTAGATTCAGCTGAACAAGCCACATTAAATACGGTGCAAACGGTCGAGTCGATTTTAGCTAACGTTGAAAAACAAATTGTCAGCGAGTATGGCAAGGGTATGACTTCAGATATTCAAGTGGATTTACGCGGTAAAAATCGGGCACAAATTATGGTGAAATTAGTGGATGAAAACATTCGCCCGATCAGTCCGTTTGAATTAGCTGAGCGCTGGCGTACGGCAATACCACAATTACCGGGTGTTGAACGCTTTGAAATACAGGAAAATATTTTTGGTAACGACAGAGATTCGGGTGATATTGGTTTTCGTTTAGAAAGTTTAGACGATAGACAATTATTAGCGGCGGCCAAAGCCTTAAAAGTTAAGCTAAAAAGTATGCAAGGGGTTGGCGATGTTAACGATAGCCGAGAAACCAGCTCAAAAGAAATTCAGTTTACCTTAAACCTCTGGCTTACAGTTTAGGTTTAACGTTAGCGGATATTGCTTCGCAAGTGGGTTATAGTTTTTATGGGCTGGAAGCACAGCGAATTTTGCGCGATGGCGAAGAAATTAAAGTGATGGTGCGTTACCCCAATGAAGAACGCAACGCTATGGCACATGTTGATGATGTGGTGATCATTGCTAAAAATGGCACTGAGCTACCGTTATCGGAAGTGGCTGATATTCATGTTAAGCAAGGGGTAAGTAATATTCGCCGTGAAAATGGTAATCGCACCATTAATATTTGGGGTAATGTCGATGCGAGTCAGGTTGAACCTTTTAAGTTAGCTCAAGATATTCGTGATAATTTTATCCCTCAGTTATTAAGAGAATATCCGTTAGTTAAAAGTGAAGTGACCGGCCGCATTCAAGAAGAAATAGACAGCGCCAACGAACAAAGTAAAAACTTTATATTGTCGTTATTGGTTATTTTTACGTTATTAGCGGTGCCGTTAAAATCATATAGCCAGCCGATCATGATCATGACGGTTATTCCATTTGGTGTGATTGGCGCAACTTTAGGTCATGTTGTATTAGGCATGGATCTTAATAACTTCTCAATTTTTGGCATTATTGCCGCCTCTGGCGTCGTGGTTAATGATTCGTTAGTAATGGTGGATTATATTAATAAAACTCGACTCAATGGTGTGAAGTTATCCGAAGCGGTAATTCATGCAGGTTGTCAGCGATTTAGAGCGATTTTATTAACCTCAATTACTACCTTTATCGGCTTAGTGCCGATTATGTTGGAAACCAGCTTACAAGCACAAATGGTGATCCCTATGGCGGTGTCTTTAGCATTTGGGGTTTTATTTGCTACGGTGGTAACGCTAATATTAATTCCGAGTTTGTATATTATTATTGAAGATATTAAAGGCGTTTTTAGTCGCTTTCGGTTATTTAAAAAAGTGGAGAAAAGACAAATAGCTTAAGATGAAAAAATCTAAGTTATCGTCAATATAACCAGTTAACTTAGCTATAAGCCAATAAAAGCCAATAAAAGCCAATAAAACGTACTCTTTAAACATTTTTGGGAGTACGTTTTGTTTATTGTTAAATAAGCATAAACTTGACCTGAAAACACTTTCACCGTATAAACTAAACTCGCTTGTTATAGGTAAACTTTATGTCATCTCGAAATCCGATCATTGCAGTCACTGGCTCCTCTGGTGCTGGAACCTCAACGACTACCGAATCTTTTGAACATATCTTCCGTTCATTAGGTATTACTAGTGCAAAAGTGGGCGGTGATAGTTTTCATCGTTATTCTCGTCAAGAAATGGATTTAGAAAAACGCAAAGCCCGCGAAGACGGTAGAAATATCAGCTATTTTGGTGATCAAGCTAATGACTTTGACGCCTTAGAAAAACTTTTCAAAGATTATTCTGAAACCGGCCGCGGTAAAATGCGTCGTTACCTCCATACTTTTGATGAAGCTGTGCCTTATAATCAAATGCCTGGCACGTTTACGCCTTGGGAAGATATTGGTGAAGGCACCGATTTATTATTTTATGAAGGATTACATGGTGGTGTTGTCACTGAAAAAAATAATGTCGCTAGCCATGTTGATTTATTAATTGGGATGGTGCCGATTGTAAATCTTGAATGGATCCAAAAATTGTTCGTGACACTAACACGCGCGGTCACAACCGTGAATCAGTAACCGCAAGTATTGTGCGTTCTATGGAAGATTATATCTCGTTCATCACCCCGCAGTTTTCACGTACCCATGTTAATTTTCAACGTGTACCGACTGTTGATACTTCAAACCCTTTTAGTGCGAAAGCTATTCCGTCGTTAGATGAAAGTTTTGTAGTTATTCGCTTTGGTGACTCTGAGCATGTTGATTTTCCATATTATTTAAGCATGATTGATGGCGCATTTATGTCGCGAGTCAATACGCTGGTAGTACCGGGTGGTAAAATGGGCTTAGCGATGGAGTTAATATTAACTCCACTTATTCGTCAGTTGATGATGAAAAAGCAAGAAGCCAATAAACAACTAGACTGGATGTCGGATTTATAACGCTTGGCGTTATACTAGCTATCCCGAGTTCAGGTTAGTTAACCCGAACTCGGGTTAACTAAAACAAAAAAGGCTAACCGTGAAAAATGGTTAGCCTTTTTATTATGTAGAAATTAATTTTTTACATTTCAGGTAGATTTCTACCGTAAAATATTTCCTGCATTTCACGCTTTAATTGCGTACTAATTTTTTCTTGTTCTTGCTCGGTAAATTCATCGATACCAGAGCCAAAAATATATTTTGTTAGATCAAATTCTTTCAAAATCATTTTGGTGTGAAACAAGTTTTCTTGATATACATTGGCATCAACTAATTGATAGTTATCACAAGTATCTGGCGTTAAAAAATTCTGAATTGAATTAATTTTGTGATCAATATAATGTTTCTCACCATTAATATCACGAGTAAAACCGCGCACACGGTAATCAAGCGTAACTATGTCTGAGTCAAAGCTATGGATCAAAAAGTTTAACGCTTTCAGTGGTGAGATCACACCACAAGTCGAAACTTCAATGTCAGCTCGGAAAGTTGAAATGCCATTGACAGGGTGACTTTCTGGATAAGTGTGCACACAAATGTGACTCTTATCTAAATGAGCAACAACAGAATCAGGCAATGGCCCAGGTTGTGCACTTTGATCAAAGTTTTCAGTGACCGCGGTTTCTTCTTCAGAAACTAAAATAGTAACACTGGCACCTTGAGGGTCGTAATCTTGTCTTGCCACATTAAGTACGTTGGCGCCAATAATATTACAAACCTCTTTTAAGATATCGGTTAATCGATCAGCATTATATTGCTCATCAATATATTCAATATATTCTTTTTGGTGTTGTGCTGTTTTAGCATAATTAATATCGTAAATACAAAAGCTTAAACTTTTAGTTAAATTATTAAAACCATGTAGTTTTAATTTAGGTAATGGTGCAACCAAAGCTTTTTCCTCACAAAAAGCTTGCTGAAGTAAAACATATATCAGCAATTAATTATCTTTAAATTGTGGTTTTTGGCCACAACGCTAGTTTTTCAATATTAAAATGTAAGTGAATTTGAGCAATACACTTGGCATTAACTTTAACCTATTTTACGTTAATGGTGCAGACTATTTTTCACTTGTTAATAACGGCGGCATTTTAGCTGATAAAATCACAACGGGTTAGTTGTTTTTTACCTCAAACGCATTTAATTACTTTAAAAGGAATATTTTTTATTCGTCATTAAAGATTATGGTAGGTTGGTATGTATTTCTGTATCAAATAAGTTTTTAATTAACATAGCAAATTCATGAATAAACTGTTTTTGTTCTGTTGATACAGGGTTGTTAATGACGTTAGATAAAATTTCGTTTAGATCCGAAATAATTGAGTCAATTTCACGAATAATGGTGTTACGTTGATTAAAGGTTAAGCTCTCGTTTTGAGTACAAACCGCAATAATTTGTTCACCGAGCTGCTCTTCTAGCTCATTGATAACTGTTTGAGCGTTAGCTTCTGGAATAGCGGAGCTTTCAAATAAACTTAAATGTTCGGTTAAATACTCAATAATGTGAATATAACCTTCTGAATCAGTAACCATAAACAACTATTATAAAAGTGACATTATCTATTTACTTTACTCTGAAATTTATCACTTCACAAGTGACGGCAAAATACAGATATTAATTGGGTTTTATTTTTTCTGGTCAGTGGCTTGATTGGTACTTTCAAATATTTTATCTGCCGAGGCTTCAACAAAGCCTTGAAATAATTCACCATTTTTCATCGGATAGCGTTTAGCAAATTCATAAAAACAACTGGCAATCGTCGCTGTTCTATCACTAAAAGCAAGCGGAACTTGGTCTGCTTTAGTGGCGGATTGCTCTAACATAACTTGCTGGTTACCTTTAATTTCACCGCCTGATGAATTCAATTTAATACCTTGTTGTTTGAGTAGGCTGTTTATTTCTGCCACATCTTTAATATGGTTAAGGTGATTAATACTGACAGTAAAATGGTTAGCTCTAAAGCCCCAAGCGGCTAACCAAGCGGCGTATTCGCTTTCTAATAATAAGGTTTGGTAATCAGCATAGCTGAGCTGCCAATGGCGACCAGAATATAAAACAGCCGCCTGATGTACGATGAATTCATCGATTTGGTTTACTAATTGATTGATGATGATTTGGCTGTCTTGTGATAATTGCTCGACTAATAATTCACTGATAAATATTTTTGGTAGCTGGCTGTCACTATGTTCAAAATGTTTGGCTAAGAGCTTTTTTTCTTTAAATTGATATTGTCCGTTTTCGACATAACCCAGTGCAATAAAGTGTTGACTCAATGTGGCTAAATTAACTCGTGCTAAATTAAAGGTACGAAAGGCAATGTGATCATTAATAATCACCTGATCTTTTCCAAGTAGCTGATGAATTTTGGCCGCTGTCGGAGTTACTTGCAGGTATTGTTGCCATATACGGGCTAACAGTTCGTTAATGGTGATTGAGTTCATAACAGTGCCTTTATCATGTTAGATGTGTAAGCCTGGGCTTAATTGCTCGGGTAAACTCATTTTTTTAGCTTCAAGTGACGCATCAGGATAACTACAATAATCGGCAGCATAATAAGCACTTGCTCTATGCTTACCACTAGCACCAATACCGCCAAAAGGCGCAGCACCAGACTGCGCCGGTTAAGGGCTTATTCCAGTTAATAATACCGGCGCGAATATGCTGATAAAAATAATCATACTCTGCTTCATCGTCAGCTAATAAACCGGCAGATAAACCAAAGCGAGTATTATTGGCTTCATCAACAGCTTGTGCCAATTCATCATATCGATAAACTTGCAATAAGGGGCCAAAATATTCGTCATCAGGTAAACTTTTTATTCCGTTAACGTCGAGGATACCTGGGGTGATAAAACCGGTATCACTGGTATGTACCATGGATACTAGCGGCTTGGCACCTAAAGCGATTAATTGTGTTTGGGTGTTTATCATAACTTCAGCTGCATGTTTGGAGATCATCGAGCCGATAAATGGCTGTTCATGATCATTATAAAAACCGACCTTTATTTTTGGTGCTTTAATTAAGGCAGCTAAAATAGTATCACCTTGTGTATTATTTCGAATAAACAGCCGACGAGCACAGGTGCAACGTTGTCCGGTAGTAATAAAGGCAGATTGAATAATGTCGTGAACTGTGGCTTTAATATTGTCAACATGGCTGACTATCAGTGGGTTGTTACCGCCCATTTCTAGTGCCAGTATTTTATCGGGCCGTGCTGAAAATTGCTGATGTAGGCTATGACCTGTGGTTGAACTGCCGGTAAAATAAGCCGTCAATACCGGAATGTTGCGCTAATGCCTGACCTGTGGCTTTTTCCCTTGCACTAAATTTAATACCCTGACTTGGTAAACCGGCAAGTTGCCATAGTTTTATGGTTTCTTGGGCGACCCAAGGGGTTAGTTCACTGGGTTTGAACACCACAGTATTACCGGCAATTAGCGCTGGAATAATATGGCCATTTGGTAAGTGGCCAGGAAAATTATAAGGGCCAAAAATAGCGACAACGCCATGAGGTTTATGGCGAATAAAAGCCTTGGCACCAGCAAGTGAATTTTCAGTGATACCAGTACGCTGATGAAAAAGCGGTGATTGAAATAGCGACTTTAGCGATCATGGCGGCTACTTCCGTACGGCTTTCCCATAATGGTTTGCCGGTTTCTTGCGCGATAGTGGTGGCGAGGTGCTCTTTTTTTCTCATTCAATGTTTCTGAAAATCGCTCGATAATATTAATTGCGCTGCTGCGAGGTTTTTGCTGACCATTCGTACAAGGCGGCACGAGCACTTTGCACGGCGGAATTAATTTGCTCATGGCTTGCTGCTTTCCCTTGCCATAATAGTTGATTGGTTGCCGGGTTATAGGAGCTAAACGTGTTGCCTTCACCTTCAAGCCAGCAGCCTTGAATAAAATGTGTTGTCTCTGTCATCATTTACCTCCATTAATTTTCGAGGATCCGCACCCAACCACCCTCTGAAACTAAAAGTTTGTCAGCAACTTCAGCGGGTAGATAAACTTATTGGTTTAAAGCGTCAATTTCGGTTGTTACTTGTACTGCTCTAAATGTTTCAATGTTTAAATTGGCGATAATGTAGTTTTTCCCATGTTTAACATTTGCAATATTAACCTGCATTTTTTGGCTGTTTTTAACACTATTAATATCTTTTAATTTAGCTTCAACGGTTGGCCCAGCATCAAAAATATCAACGTAGCCACGGCGTGAAAAACCTTCATTTTCCAGCAGCTTTAACGCCGGCGCGGTATTTTTATGAACTTCACCAATCACTTGTTGTGCGTCTTTATTCAATAAAGAAACATAAATCGGAAATTTTGGCATTAATTCGGCGATGAAGGCTTTTTTACCGATACCGGTTAAATAGTCTGCAGTTGGAAAATCCATGGAAAAAAAGTGCTCTTCTAACCAGTTCCAAAAGGGGGAGCGGCCTTGGCTGTCAGAAACACCACGCATTTCGGCAATAACGGTTTTAGAAAAGCGTGTTTTATGCTCAGCCATGAACAGGAAGCGGCTTCTTGATAAAAAACGGCCATTGTTATTAACGCGGTAGGGTTCACTTAAAAACAAGGTGCATAATTCGGCAGCGCCAGTGTAATCATTGCACAATGACAGAGTGTCGATAGTATTGTAGATATTTAATTCATGGGAGCTATGAACAACCTTGCCTAAGCGATAATGATAAAAAGCATCTTCTAAACCTACTGAAGCTTCAATACCACTGGTACCAACAACTTTTCCTGAATTGCTATCTTCTATCACAAATAAATAGCTTTCACTTTTAGGAACTTTTACGGCTTTTTCGAATGAATGCTGTGCCCGTTCAATTCGTTTTTTAAGAATCGTTTCATTGAGAGGTAGCGAAGTAAAGCCATGACCTGATTCAACAGCAATGTTATAGAGGTCGTCATAATCAGAATATTGGATGGGCCGAACAACAAGCATAAAAAAAACTCAAAAAGAAAAGTAACTTGTTATATTTTAGCCTAACAAAGCACTTTTAGCTTTTTGAGTTCGATTGTTGTGTGTTATTAACCTTCAACAAGCGGCAACCACTTTAGCAACGGCTTTTTCAAGTAAAGCTAAGCCTTGGTCAATATCTTCATCAGGGATAACTAAAGATGGCGTGAAACGTAAAACGCTCGCGCCTGCAACTAAAATCATTAAGCCTTCTGCCATGGCAGCCATTAAAAAGTCTTTGGCTTTACCTTGGTATGTTTCATTTAACTCAGCGCCAATTAACAAACCTTTACCACGAATATCTTTAAATACCGCATACTTGTTATTAATCGCGGTTAAGCCATCAAAATAACGTTGTGATTTAGCTTTTACTTGCGCTAATACTGAGGGCTGGCTGATCACGTCAAAAACCGCATTAGCAACAGCACAAGCTAACGGATTACCACCATAAGTAGCCATGTGTACCAACGGCTAAATGCTTGGCAATAGCTGTAGTGGTTAACATAGCCCCAATAGGAAAGCCGCCACCTAATGATTTAGCTGAGGTTAAAATGTCAGGGGTAATGCCAAGTCCCATGTAAGCGTAGAGCTCCCTGTACGACCAAAGCCGGTTTGTACTTCATCAAAAATTAATAATGCGTCGTGTTCGTCACATAAATCTCTAACACCTTGCATAAAAGTGAGATCGGGTGAAACAACACCACCTTCCCCTTGTAAAGGCTCAATAACTACAGCACAGGTATTTTCAGACATTAATGCTTTTAAACCGGCTAAGTCGTTATAGTCAGTATGTGAAATAGCCGCAGGTTTTGGTCCAAAACCATCAGAATAAGCGGCTTGACCACCCACTGTTACGGTGAAAAAGGTTCTGCCATGAAAACCTTGATTAAAGGCTATTATTTGCGTTTTTTCTGCTATGCTCTTCAAGCGCCCAACGACGTGCTAGTTTAAAAGCGGCTTCATTGGCTTCCGCACCGGAATTGGCAAAAAATACTTTTTCAGCAAAAGTATGATCAACTAAATTTTTTTGCTAGTAGTTTTAACGCCGGCTCATTGGTCATGACATTTGACACATGCCAAAGTTTGTTGCCTTGTTCGTTTAAGGCATTAACTAATGCCGGATGACAGTGACCTAAACAATTAACGGCAATACCACCGGCAAAGTCGATAAATTCATTATCGTTTTGATCCCAAACGCGAGAACCTAAACCACGCACAGGAATAACATCTGATGGGGCGTAGTTTGGCACCATGACTTCGTCAAATAGTGCTCTGTTCTCAGGGAGCGAAGTGGTCATTGTTTAATCCTCGTAAAATAAATGACAATATGGGTAAATAACTTAACCCGAACTAGGATTAAGTATGACAGAAGAATAAAAAGTTGTCTTGAAAAAACTGCCGCTAGGCAAGTGATATTAAGAGCTTACTTGATGACTTTTCAGTTAGTTAAATTGCAATTTGATGTGATCAATATCAGCGCGGTTTAATTGGGCGATTTCTTTCGCTGTTAAGCCAACCGCTTTTAACCAAGTTTTTGCTTCGTCTTCATCAATTAAATCATCATTATTTAAACAGCGATAAAACACATAGGCTTTAGCTTTTAAAATTAGTTGCGCTAGTTTACACATCTTCTTACGATTATCGTTGAATGATAAATCAAACACAGCTTCAGTAACATTTAAACGATCAAAGCGCATCAGTTCAACTAATTCACCAGCTAATTTACTGCTATGGCTGGACATTAATTCAAGTAATAAGTCAGGTGTGGCTTCAATATTAGATAAGGCATCATGTAAACGTTTATCACGTTTATCATAAGCATTTTTTAGCTCTTTTTGATGGATTTCGTTATACACTTGAGTGAAAGTTCTGCTTACCGCCAAAATACCAATATTACTCATCATGCCACCAGCAAAAGCTTGGTATTCATCGATGCCTTCATTATTGGCTAAAATTTTTGTTGCCATGGCAATGGCTAAGCTGTCTTGCCATAGTTTACGTTTCATAGCGCCAAAAAGGAGCCGTTGAGGCTGGCAACCAATGTTTTAAAATGAAAGTTGGCATGACCATTTTTAAATTATCTAAACCAATATAGCTGACCGCTAAATTGGGTTCAGAAACTTTAACATCAGAACGTTTCCGGTATTGTGGCTTGTTAACTAAGTTAATTAAGTTATCAGCTAACCAAGGTAGGCTATTAACCAGTGGCGTTATGCGTTTTATTGAGGCAGCTTTTACCGAGATAAGCTCAAGAATGTCGCAAGCAGCGGCTTCAATTTTTAAGGTTTGGCTAAATAATTTTTCTTTTTTGTCAAATTCATCAACAATTTTTTGATGAACTTTGGTTAATAGCTTTTTTGATACTTCATTAACAAACTGCTTCTGGCCGTGTTCTTCAATCACTTTTTCTTTATTTGCCCGCTGTTCAACGGCTAATAATTCTCTGCGGCGATCGGCTTGTTCGCTGTCTTGGTATTTGGCGACAAAAACTTCACCTTTTTGACTATGAGCAAAATCCTTACTGATGGTTAAGCAAATGGCACGATGGTAAATAGCACTGATGTGTTCGTTATTTTCAAAAAAATTGCATGAGTAATTGTTATTATTTGGTCAATTTTGTTATCGGCAAGTAGCGTAAAATCATTAACTTAACAGGAAGAAAAATTATTATACATAGTTAAGAAGTTATTGAGAAGCTGATGACCTTGCTCTGTTAATACCGATTCAGGATGAAATTGCACGCTCGCTATTGGCAAGGTTTTATGCTGAAGCGCCATAATTTCATGATTATTGTTGTCGTTTTCAGTGTATGCGGTGACTTCTAAACTGGCTGGTAAGGTATTGTTGTCGACAATTAATGAATGATAACGAGTTACCGTAAGAGGTTGGTTTAACTGCTGAAATAAGCCTTGGTTATTGTGGCTTACCGCACTTAATTTACCATGCATTACTTTGTCTGCTTTAATGACTTTAGCGCCAAAATGCTGGGCAATACACTGATGACCCAAACACACCCCTAAAATGGGTATTTGGCCAGCAAACTCCGCAATAGCGGCAAGAGATATACCCGCTTCATTTGGCGAACAAGGGCCAGGAGAAATAACTAAATATTGAGGCTTTTTTCTGCGATTTCAGCTAGGGCTAATTTGATCATTTCGATAAACTTCAACCACTTGTCCTATCGCTCTAAAATAATGAACGAGATTAAACGTGAACGAGTCATAATTGTCGATCATTAAAAGCACAGCTGACCTTGTTGTATACGTTAACTAAAAAAGACGCGATATTTTATGCTGATGTTAGCTGAATTACACGTGTTATTCGTTATTTTTGATAAAAAGCTTGTAATTGTGCTTGTGCTTTTTCAATGGTTATTGGTAATAATTTTACGTTTTGGTGGGCATTGAGTTGTGCTAAACGTGGAATATCAACTTGAATAACACAGCCTAAAGTTGGATAACCACCAATGGTTTGGCGATCTTTCATTAAAATAATCGGTTGGCCGTCACTAGGAAGTTGAATGGCACCTAATGTTACGGGTTTTGATAATTGCTGTGAACTTGCGAGATCAATCGGGTTGCTACTTTTTAGTCGGTAGCCCATTTTATTGCTGCTCGCTTGCAGTTGGAAAACTTGTCGGCTGATTTTTTGTTGCGCCTTTGTTGTTAACTCATGCCATAGGTGATGAGGAATAAAACGTAATACGTGTACCGACTTTTTATCTTGTTGAAAATAATAATTTATTGCTGAAGCGATTGCTGCGCTTGGTAGTGGTTTTGCTGTGATATGTTGTTCACAGGTAAATAAGTATTGTGTCGCTTCTTTATTTGGCTTATTAACTTTCAACGCCTTAGGTAGCTCACTGGCGCTGTCGAAATAAAGTGGGGTTTGAATACCACCACTGATACAAATATAGCTATATACGCCTGACTTAGGAGCTAATAACTCAATGTGGTCATTCGCTAATAAGTTAATTATTTGCCAGTGTTGTACTCGCACATTATTAACTTTGGGCTGGCAGTCAGCCCCGGTTATTATTATTTGGCAAGGGCTATCTACAGTAAAGGTGATTTGGCCAAAGGTGACTTCAAGTGCGGCGGCATTTAAGGCATTTCCTAGCCATTTATTACCCGATAAAAAAGCAAATTCGTCAGCGACACCACTAGCGCTAAATCCTAAATGTTGGGCATGAAAACGGCCTAAGTCTTGAACGCTGATCAACCCCTTTTGTTTGATAATGGTTAACTTATTCATGGTCAACATTGCCACCTAACTGTTCAAATGTGGTTTTATCAATGGGCTTAAACACAACGGTATCCCCAACCGAAATCATCGGAGTAAATTCGCCATTAGTGATACTAAACATAGCTTGTGGCGTTTGTCCCAAAATGTGCCAACCGCCAGGACTAGCACTTGATAAACGGCAGTTTGTTGTTCTGCAATAGCAACGGCACCCGCAGGTACTTTTATTCTCGGTCGTGCTTTTCTCGGCATAACTAATGGCGGGGCTAAACTGGCTAAATAACAAAAGCCAGGAGTAAAACCTAAAGCATAAGCACGATATCGGCGAGCACTATGTAAGTGGATCACTTCGTCAGTGGTGAGTTTTTTTTTCTGCTGCGATAGTGGCTAAGTCCCAACCGGCGTCTTCACCATAATAGACAGGTATTTCAACAACTTTGCTAGTTGAGGTTAATGTACTAGGTTGAGTACTATTTAATAATTCGGTTAATTGTTCTATTAGTTGTACTTGGGTAACTTTTTGAAATTGATAATATAATATTAAACTATTATACGAAACAATGGTTTTAAGCAGGGCACAAGTGAAATGTTGTTTTATTGCTTGCTCAACTTGTATGATTTGCTGGTGTTGGTTTGGGTCGATAACTTCAGGCCAGGTTAACAACACCGCATTTTCAGCGACAAATTCAAGGCTGACTTGTTCAGTTAGCTGGTTATTTTGCGGTATGTGATGATTGTCTGGTGTAAACATTGCCATAACCTGGAAGCTTATCCTTTTATCCCTGATTAATTTTTTTGCTTGTTTAATAATTGCCTTAAAGCAATAACTATAGCAACAGCTTTCTTGATTGTCGCCATGAACACATAAGGTATCTACTTTCATGGCTAGCTTTTTACCGTTTAATGACGTTAAGGTTTTGTCAGTTAATAATTGCTGGCAGCGTGTAACTATGTCATCGACATCTTTAAGTATGGCACCTTTTTCACTACGTGGGGTTAATAGGCCATTATCTTGATAATCTTCGGTCGGCAAAAGCTTCAAATAACAAAGCTATTTGATACTTTTTTGCGAGAGTTTCATAAGGTTCAACATTTGGTAAAGCTTGAATTAATAACTTTAACGGCGGTTGAGTTTTATTGCCGATATTGTATTGGCTAATGGCTTGGCAAATAGTGTCAAAAATAGTTAAATCAGCCATCATGTCGTTGTACAGGGCACCATGGGGCTTAACATAGGTTAATGGGACTTGTTGACTGAGACAAAATCCGGCCAGCGCAGAAATTTGATATTGAACAATAGCAATCAATTCATCAGGAGCATATTTGATGGAGCGCCGACCAAAACCGGCTAAATCTTGATAACTTGGGTGCGCACCAATGGTGACTTGATGTTGTTTTGCTAAGGCGACCGTTTGGCTCATGATCAAGGCATCACCAGCATGAAAGCCACAAGCCACGTTTGCCATATCAATTAATGGCATTATTTGACTATCATTGCCTTTTTGCCAAGCCGCGAAACTTTCGCCAAGGTCGCAATTTAATTTCATAAGTTACCTAATTAGTTTAAAGATCAGTTTTTGGTGATGACAAGATCGGATTTTGAAATGCTGCTGCAAGCTAAAATATAACCGTCTGCTTGTTAATCAGGCATTAGGCCGTCAGTGGCTAATTGCTAAACCTCACCACTTTGCAGCTTTACTTTACAGCGGCCACAGTTACCGCCGCGGCAGGAATAGTGCATGATCAAACCTGCTTCTTCACCTTGCTCTAATAAGGTATCTTGTTTGTTGCCTTGATGAGAAATATTCCAGCTTTCAAATACAATATTTACTTTTTTACTCATGCTTTGCTCTGCTTCTTGTTGAGGTGTTTGTGTTAGCGTTTGGCTAATCGGGTGTTGATCTGGTGAAAGTGTATCAAAGTTGTCAGGTGTTAAGGGCTGATCAGGAAAAATTTTTTCTATTCGTTTGCTCAGTTGCTTGCTCAGAGTAACTATCTGCGACTTTATGAGAAAATACCTTTATGGTATCACCGGTTTTAATTTTTCCCATATTTAATGGGATCAAGTTTTGGCCAAAGTATACCTCGCCATCATCGCCTTTACGAAACTTAGCTAAGCTGGTTAACGGCTCGCGGCTTTTTATCAAATTCGCCAGTTTTAGGGTCTACCGTGGTAAAAATACAACGGGAGCAAGGTTTGCTGACTTCGAATTCTACATCGCCTATTTTGATTTTTTGCCAACTGTCTTCAGCAAAGGCAGGGCAGTTATCAACAACTAGGTTTGGCCGAAATTGAGCCATGATATTAACTCGAGCACTGCGAGCATTTAATGCATCTAGTGAGGCTTGGCTGATCACTAATAGCGGATAACCATCGGCAAAAGCGACTTGTTTGTTGGAATTTTTAACCGGCCGTGTTGAATGTTCACCAAAAAACAGTAGCTGGCAGCTTTGCTGTAAATAATCACTAAACCATTGATTGATATCATTTGGGCAGCACTGTGCTTGAATATCGTCATGCCAAACAGTAACCGTTTGATAATGGTCTGTGATGCTTTGATAGTGAATTATCAATTCGGGCATCTTAGGCGCGGTTAATATTAAACCGTCAGCGAGTAAATGTGCTTGTACTAAACAAAGTTTTGGCTGCGTTCTAGCGGTAATAAATTTACCTTGAGGATCACTTAAAACAAATCGTCGATCACAGGCTAGCCCTAAATGATCAATCCAAGCATTTGATAGGCTAAGCCCAGCGGTTGACTTGATGGGATAGATATTAATGGCTGCTAGCGTGGCGGTATCAGTTGAAGTAGGCATTAAAATAGTTTCTAAGTTTATCGAGTAAGTGTTTAGTTCAAATAGTGAGGAAATCATTCACTTATTGCAATATAAATAATGACTCAGCCTGTCTTTTTTTATTGCTTACGGGTATATTGGAGGGCTGAATTTGAGATAGCTTGTGTCGATGTTTGATACGGGTGTAAAAATAAGCTGGATCATCCCCTTTGATATAGCTCAACCATCAATAACCAAGTAATTAAGTTAATGACAAAACATATTCATATATTAGGTATTTGCGGCACATTTATGGGCGGTATTGCCGCTATCGCAAAAGAAATGGGATTTCGAGTGTCAGGGTGCGACGCCA
Source organism: Alteromonadaceae bacterium (assembly GCA_038141035.1). Lineage (GTDB taxonomy): Bacteria > Pseudomonadota > Gammaproteobacteria > Enterobacterales > Alteromonadaceae > JALZUE01. The sequence goes on along the minus strand of JAYQHI010000041.1, from coordinate 74,274 downwards.
ATGTTTATCCGCCCATGAGTACCCAGTTAGAAAGTTTAGGCATTGAATTACAACAAGGTTATTTAACCGAGCATTTGGCTGATGAGCCTGACATGGTGATCATCGGTAACTCGATGAGTCGTGGCAATATCATGGTGGAGTATGTGCTTGACCGCAATATTCCTTATACTTCTGGCCCACAATGGCTATTAGAAAATGTTTTAAAAGATCGTTGGGTGGTTGCCGTTTCAGGTACTCACGGTAAAACCACAACCAGCAGTATGATCAGTTGGATTTTAGAATACGGTAAATTAACTCCTGGTTTTTTAATTGGTGGTATTCCACAAAACTTCGGTTGTTCGGCAAGATTAGGCAATAATCCCTTTTTTGTTATTGAAGCCGATGAATACGATACGGCCTTTTTTGATAAGCGTTCTAAGTTTGTCCATTATCGACCAAGAACCTTAGTGATCAACAATATGGAATTTGATCATGCCGATATTTTTGACGATCTAGCCGCGATTCAAAAACAATTTCATCATTTAATTCGTATGGTACCGGGCAATGGCTTGGTTTTAGCTAATCGAGACGAACCTCATGTGTTATCAACATTAGAACAAGGTTGCTGGACACCCATTGAAAGTACGTCTTTAATTGATGAAAAACATGGCTGGTTCGCTGAAAAATTAAAAAATGACGGTAGCCAGTTTAAAGTGTATTTCAAAGGTGTTGAGCAAGGTATTGTTGATTGGCAATTAATTGGCGACTTTAATATTGAAAATGCCTTAATGGCGATTGCAGCATCACGCCATGTTGGCGTACCCAGTAAAATAGCTATTGAAGCTTTAGCAGAATTTATTAATACCAAACGACGTTTAGAATTACGTGGCGTGGTAAAAAACATTAGTGTGTATGATGATTTTGCTCATCATCCAACAGCTATTAGTAAAACCTTAGCGGGTTTGCGCGCTCATGTGGGTAATAATAAAATTTTAGCGGTACTTGAACCACGTTCAAACACCATGAAAGCCGGCGTGCATAAAGATACCTTAGCCGCTTCGTTAACAGACGCTGATCAAGTGTTTATATTTCAAGGAGAACAAGTGCAATGGTCAGTTGATAGCCTAACGGCACAATGTCAGCAGCCTTGTATGGTCAGTGATGACATTGATGAATTAGTGGCAACCGTTGCTAAAATTGCAAAGCCAGGCGACCATGTGTTAGTGATGAGTAATGGTGGTTTTGGTGGTTTTCATCAAAAATTATTAACCTTTTTAGCCGGTCAATTTTAATTCATTATTATTTAAATAATATTAGTAGGTAAGGTAACGCAGTGACAACATTTTCTAAAAAAATTACTCTCGCCATCACGGGGGCTTCAGGCTCAGCCTACGCGTTACGTTTATTGGAATGTTTAGTAGCAGCAAATTACCAAGTGTACTTATTATGCTCAAGTGCTGCTAAAGTGGTATTTGATACTGAAGTGGGTTTAAAAATACCGTCTTCACCTGATGCCGCTAGTCAGTTTTTTATCGAAAAATTTCAGGCTCAGCCAGAGCAAATTATTGTTTTTGGTAAAGAACAATGGTTTTCACCGGTCGCCTCGGGTTCTGCGGCCCCCAAACAAATGATTGTTTGCCCGTGTTCAACCGGAACATTGGCTGCGATAGCACAGGGGATGAGTGATAATTTAATTGAACGGGCTGCTGACGTGGTGATAAAAGAACGTGGACAATTAATTTTGGTGCCTAGAGAAACACCATTTTCAACCATACATTTACAGAATATGCTGAGCCTTTCCCAAAACGGTGTCACCATTATGCCGGCTGCACCGGGCTTTTATCATAACCCTGAATCGATTGAAGATTTAATTGATTTTATGGTTGGCAGAATGCTCGATCATTTAGCTATCGAGCAAACGATAATGCCACGCTGGGGCTATCATAAATAAAACGTTAATTTTATGGATTACTAAAAGCGCTTAAACCTTGCATTAATAAGTCTTTTGCTTGTTGACCTTGCTCAGTATCTAAATAGCTTTTAGCTTGTGAAATAAACGCAGTGATCATTTCAGGCTTTAAACCTAATGCTTCAAATTGTTTTTTTATTTCATTGATGCTTTTTACAGAATCACTGTATTCAGAAGCTTTATCTAATAAACCGCCTAAACCTTCGCTGCTTAAGTTACTAATATCAGGTACTTTACTTAAAATACCATCAACACCAGGTAAGCTTTTTGTTAACTGACTAAAATCACCGCCTGATAAGTTGTTTTTAGCAAAATTAATTAATGAAGCAACACCACCTTCCGCTTGTGCAGTATTAACATTAAGTGATTCATATACTTGAGAAATCATCCCCATAATATCTGGCGTTTCGGTAGCTTGTTTCGTAGCGCTTGGAGTGGTACTGGTTTGCTCTGTAGTATCACCTAGACCAACGAGGTTTTTAAGGAATCTAACCAGCCTTCAGCATTCGCATGGGCTGAAAAGTTTAATGTAACGAGTAATGCTAAAGCAGATTTTTTCATAGAAGTCTTTCCATAGGTAAATAAATTTAGATGGATCATAGCATGTCACTATGAAATAAAAACGAGGAAATGATAATACTTTAAGGAAAGGCTAAGATCACTATATCTAATTCATATTAAATTGATTATTTGCATAATGAAACATTGAGATTTTTAAATTATTTTGATGATCCTTGTTACTAAATCGATTTTATCGATAAATAGTAATTGTGATTGAAACCAAGCTAATACCATTTCGTATAATTTCAAGGAATAAAAAAATTAGCTAACCCACAAAGGAAAAAATTGAACCTTAAAGTATTTTCTTTATTTGAAAATAAGTTCGCTTCACGATATAACTTTGATACAGAATACTTTTTTAAATTTTAAGATAGGGTGTAGTTGTGATCATTCTTCAAAAGGCTATGGAAAAAAGCCATTTATATACAATTGATGAATTTGGCGTTAAAAATTACCGTTATGCTGCGATAGGGGTTACGTCATTTGTTATCTTTTTTCTATTAAATATTCTTTTAGGTTACATTACTTATTTAGCTGAAATCAATGTTGTTGGTTCGCCAGTAAAAAACTTTAGTGATGCGATGTGGTTAATGATCATGTCTTCTAGCACGATTGGTTTTGGTGATGTTTATCCGATCACCTTACTTGGTCGTAGCATGGTATTTATTATGTTTATTTTAGGGGTTGGTATTTTAGGTGGTGTAGGGGCTATCTTTGCCAATAAAATTTTTGGTTTTGCCGATACGAATGTTAAAAATAGAGAATTAAGAAAGCAAAATAATGATATTTATCAAAAATTACTAGAAATAGAAAAGCGCTTAGACCAGCTTGATAAATAATTTTATTAATGTTGGCACATCAATAATTTAGCATCGCTAAAAATAAAAAAGCCTTAACAATGAAAATTGTTAAGGCTTTTAAAATTAAAAATTAAAAATTAACGTTAATTTAGCGTGTAACTTTAATTTTTTGTGTTACTGAAACATTGGCTTCAATACGACGGTTTTCTTTATGTGCGGCCGCAGTATTTTCAGGATTAATTAATAATGTTTCACCGTAACCTTTAGCTGTTAAACGAGATTGTTTAATACCAAAATCGTTTACTAATACCGCCACAACAGCATCAGCACGTTTTTGTGATAACGTTAAGTTGTAAGCTGCACTACCTTGGCTTGATGAATGGCCGGCAATTGTCATGCTAGTGTGTGGGTACTTTTTCAAAAAGTTAGCTATTTTAGTGATTTCATCGTAGTACTCTTTTTAACAACCGCTTGGTTATTATCAAAATTAATTAATAAACGCTGTGAAAGAGTTTCTTCAGTAAAAATTGTACAGCCTGAAGCATCAACCTTGTCATTCATAGGCGTTGAAGCACATTTATCTTTTGCATCAATTACACCGTCCTTATCGCTATCTTTTGGAGCAGCGGCAACCGGAGCTACTTTAGCTGGAGCGACAGGTGCTGCTTTTTTAGCAGGTTTAGCTGAATCACCAAAAAGTAAATTAAGCCAAATTGTGCACTTTGGTCGATGTAAGAGTCACCAAAATGAAAATGTGCTTTTGCTTCAGCATAAGCTGCTAAACGCTCTGAAAAATAATGACGGTAACCTAAACCTAAGTTGGCAGTTACTTCAGAGTTACCAATATCTAAGTTATTTACACCACCTAAAACATAAGCATTTTGCTGAGTTGGAAAGTATAAAACGTCAAATGATAATGTATCACCAGTTTTGTCAGCAGCTTTTTCAAACTTAATATCTAAATCAGTAAAAGCTAATCTAAACTCTGTTGATTCGCTATAACGGTAACCAAATTCTATACCAAGGCCATCACCAAGCTCGAAGTCATCGTTAATACCTTTTAAACGATCTTCATCCGGCTTAATAAGTGAATAATGAGCACCGCCGTAGAATTTACCAACTAAATCTTGTGCTTGCGGTTGCTCAGCGGCGTTGCTGAATGCTGTAAAAAATAAGGCAGAGGCCAATACCGATAATTTAAAGTTTTTCATGTTGTTTCTTCCTGAATGTTAATTGCGCGCATTTTAATATATATCGCTTACTAATTCATTAGCAGAATAGCGCTAAATTATGAAAGTTATATGATTTTTTCGCTTTAATTAAGTAAATTAGCAGGCGAATATTGATCGGTTAATAAACGTGTATTCGCAGGCCAGTCTTTTTCGATAATTAATAGTGGTGCAAGTTTATTGGTATCCACAGCATAAGGTGCTAGTTGCTTGTTTATTTGTTGCGCTTTTGTCTTAATAGTGTCTTGCTCAGGTAAGCCTGATTTTTTTGCTAAAATAACCCTATTTCCACCATCATCAAAGCGAACATTAAAAAAGTCGCCAAATACCGCTTGGTATGTGGCCGATTCATATTGATATAATTTACTACCCGAAAAAGTATTAGCAGCCAGAATGCCATCAGGCGTTAAAATATCGCGAATTTCCGTTAAAAATTCTTTAGTCATTAAATGCTCAGGAATATAGTCGCCATTAAAAGCATCTAGAATTACCCAGTCATATTGCTGTTTTTTTAATTTGGCACGTTTGACAAAAATACGGCCATCTTTAGTTTCAGCGCTAACTTTGTTGTTTTCAATAAAACCAAAATAATTTCTGGCAACTTTTACCACGGCAGGGTCTATTTCAACATTGGTGATTTTTGCTTGTGGGTACAATTGATGAATACTATTTGACATAGTGCCACCACCTAAACCAATGATGAGGACATGCTCAGGCTTATCCATCACTAAAAAACTTGAAAACAATAGCTTGGTATAATTAAACACTAAGGCTTTTGGAGCCGCTTTATTAATACAACTTTGGCTACTGGTTTTACGTTTGACTGAAAATTTTAAACAACGGATATTGTCGTTATCTTCAACAATAACATTCTTATAAAGTGATCGTTCGCTATGAATAACCTCAGCATTAATGTTTGATGTAAAACACAGCGTAATAAATAAGGTTGAGAGCGTTTTTAAATTAATCATAGTTAACAGCACCTTTGTTTGAAACTACTGCTAGTAAACCCAAAATGAATAATACTGAACATACGGAAATAATGATGGTATTTACTTCAAACCATAACACCAAATAAAAGGACGTAATTAATGTACCTAAAGCACTACCAAGGGTTGAAACAAAGTATAATTTCCCTGCTACTTGGCCACTATTATTTTTATCAGATACTAATAAACGAACAGAGTAAGGCGAGATCATGCCAAGAATGATTGTTGGAATAAAAAACAATGCAATAGAAGCTAATAATGAACCATAACGGGTATCTTCAACTGACATGAAAATAGTTTCCATAATAGGTTCAGCAAATAGCGCAACCGGTAATACGGTAATGCCGGCAATGGCAAAAATATATCCATAGCGTTTTAATGACACCGCCTTTGTTGATAATTTCCCCCCTAATAAATAACCCACCGACAAACTGAGCATAAAAACGGTAATAATACTGCCCCAAATATGCACGGAACTTCCAAAGTATGGCGCCAGTATTCTGCCACCTAGTAGCTCTACGGTCATAATACAAAAGCCACTGGTGAAGGCTAACAAATAAATGAAAGGGTTGTGCCAAAACTGACGGGATGCTGACATAAACTAAAGCTCATTATTATAATAATTAATCGCCTTATCTTATCGGTAAGTGCTTGAGTTTACTAGTTGAATATTGAAGTTAAAGCGAAGAGCTGTAATTTAAGCAAGGCGCTAAAATAATTTAGTACCTTGCTTATAACTATAGTTAATTTTTTAGTAAATCCTTTAAAAACCTTGCCGTATGTGAACTTGGGTGTTTAGCTACTTCTTCTGGTGTGCCAGCCACTAAAATTTCACCACCACCTGAGCCACCTTCAGGCCCTAAATCGATGATCCAATCGGCGGTTTTTACCACATCTAAGTTATGTTCAATCACCACAATGGTATTGCCATGGTCACGTAAACGATGGATAACTTCCATCAGCTTTTTAATGTCATGAAAATGCAAACCAGTGGTAGGTTCGTCAAGAATATAAAGGGTTTGACCGGTATCACGTTTAGATAGCTCTTTTGCGAGTTTTACCCGCTGAGCTTCACCACCAGAAAGCGTGGTTGCTGACTGACCAAGTTTGATATAACTTAAACCAACATCCATTAACGTTTGAATTTTACGTTTTACCGCGGGGATCGGGGCAAAAAATTCTAAGCTTTCTTCAATGGTCATATCCAGTACTTCGTGAATATTTTTCCCTTTGTATTTTACTTCTAAAGTTTCACGGTTATAACGCTTGCTATGACAAACATCACAAGGGACATAAACATCCGGTAAAAAGTGCATTTCTACTTTGATCAGGCCATCACCTTGGCACGCTTCACAACGACCACCTTTAACGTTAAAACTAAAACGGCCTGCTTTATAACCGCGTGACCGAGCTTCTTGGGTGGCGGCAAATATTTCACGTACAGCGGTAAAAATACCAGTATACGTTGCTGGATTTGAACGTGGTGTACGGCCAATTGGGCTTTGGTCAATATCAATAACTTTATCGAGATTTTCTAAGCCGCTAATGCTCTCATAAGGAGATGGGACATCAACGGTAGCGCCATTAAGTTCAAGGTGTGCTATTTTGTATAAAGTATCATTGATCAGGGTTGATTTACCTGAACCTGAAACCCCGGTAATACAAGTTAATAAACCGTTTGGAATGGTTAAATTAACCGATTTTAAATTATTACCATTGGCGCCTTTTAGTTCGATGACATTGTCTTTATTAAAAGGTGTACGTTTTTCAGGAATTTCGATTGCTTCAACACCCGATAAATATTTACCGGTTAAAGACTCGGGGGTGTTTTTAATATCGTCAACGCTACCCTCAGCAATAATTTCTCCACCGTGAACACCAGCGCCAGGGCCAATATCAACTACATAATCGGCAGCGCGAATGGCATCTTCATCATGCTCAACCACAATCACGGTATTGCCCAAATCGCGTAAGTGGATCAGGGTTTTAAGTAAACGTTCGTTGTCGCGCTGATGTAAACCAATGGAAGGTTCATCAAGCACATACATTACACCAACAAGACCAGCACCAATTTGGCTTGCTAAGCGAATACGTTGGGCTTCACCGCCTGATAAGGTGCCAGCTGCACGCGATAAATTTAGGTAATTCAAACCTACATTAACTAAAAAGCCTAATCGCTCATTAATTTCTTTTAAGATTTTTTCGGCAATTTGTTCGCGTTGACCATCAAGCTTTAAGTTTTCGAAAAATCGAGGGCATCAGAAATGGCTAATTCAGCAATGTGCGGTAAGGTGGTGTCACCAATAAACACATTACGCGCTTCAAGGCGTAAACGGCTACCGCCACATTCGTGACAAGATTGGCTGTTTAAGTATTTTGCTAATTCGTCACGAACCGCGTTTGACTCAGTTTCTTTATAACGACGTTGCATATTATTTAATATGCCTTCAAACGGGTGTTTACGAACCACCAAGTCACCTCGGTCATTCATGTACTTAAATTCAATTTCTTGTTTACCGCTACCATAAAGCACGATTTTTTGAATATCATCAGGCATTTTTTCAAATGGCGTGTCTAATTTAAAATCGTAATGATCAGCTAAGGCTTGTAACATTTGAAAATAATAAAAGTTACGTTTATCCCAGCCACGAATAGCGCCGCCTGATAAACTCAATTCGGGATTGCTGATCACGCGAGTAGGGTCAAAAAATTGCTCATTGCCTAAACCATCACAGGTTTGACATGCACCCGCCGGATTATTGAATGAGAATAAGCGCGGCTCTAATTCCTGCATGCTATAACCACATTGGGTACAAGCAAAGTTAGCCGAAAATAATAACTCTTCGCGATTCGGCTCATCCATAAAAGCTACTTTAGCGGTGCCAGCGGTAAGCTCTAAGGCAGTTTCAAAAGATTCAGACAAACGTAATTGAATATCGTCACGTACTTTTAAACGGTCAACGACTACTTCAATGGTATGTTTTTTATGTAAATCTAAGGTGGGAGGATCCGATAAATCACACACTTCACCGTCAATTCTGGCACGAATAAAACCTTGCGCCGCTAAGTTATCTAATAACTTTAAATGCTCGCCTTTACGGTTTTGTAAGACTGGCGCCAATACCATGATTTTGGTGCCTTCTTCTAGCGTAAGTACTTTATCAACCATTTGTGAAATGGTTTGTGCCGCAAGTGGTTGATGATGAGTAGGACAACGTGGCTCACCAACACGGGCATATAATAAACGCAAGTAGTCATAAATTTCGGTAATGGTGCCAACAGTTGAGCGAGGATTATGTGAGGTTGATTTTTGCTCAATTGAAATAGCTGGCGACAAACCTTCAATGTGATCAACATCGGGTTTTTCCATTAACGACAAGAATTGACGAGCATAAGCAGAAAGTGATTCAACATAACGGCGTTGGCCTTCAGCATATAAAGTATCAAAGGCTAATGATGATTTACCTGAACCAGAAAGCCCTGTGATAACAATTAATTTTTCTCGCGGGAGATCTAAATTAATATTTTTTAAATTGTGGGTGCGAGCACCCCCTGACTGATATTGTATCCATGATATTTCCACTGCCAATTCGAACCCAGCATTATGACATGTTTTTTGATTATTAATCATTAATAAAATAATGTAATTTTTCAGTACCTAAATTATGTTTTATAGAAAGAAGTTAATTCTAGTGAGTATTGATATTGGTTTATTTATATACAATTAGAGATATTAAAAATAACTTAATGTAATAATTTTAATATATATAACACTATAATAATCCAGGTTTTTTTATCGAGTTATAAATATCAATAAATTTAATTATTGTAACTTTGGGGTTTTGTACTTTGTGAAGTCGATAATATATGGTTTGTCTTGTTGGTACATATCCTCTCCAAGGTTGGTATTTTCGATATAAAAAAAACGTCGATTTTCTAAATTGATTTTTTTTATATATTGTCCAAAATATTCATCAAATAACTTATCAAGCTCGCCATTGTTATGAAGTTTGTGTAAACCATTGGTAATACGCTTAGCTAATATTGGATATTTGGGTGAGACAAAAAAATAATTAGGTAGGTAAGTGAATAAAGCAATGTGCTTATCAAAAGTAAGGTTGGGATATGCCGAACCAAAAACTTCACTTTCTATTAAAATTTCATTAATGCCACGGTTAAAGGTTAAAAACCTTTCGCTGTTTAACATGGCAAATAAGCCTTGATAAGTAATACCTGTGACTAGATTAAAACCACTATCTTTTAATATCTGAGTTGTTGACCATTGTTGATTTGAGCCTGTACTTATTTTTTTTAATTCATCTAGTGTTGTTATGTTTTCAAATAAATTATGATTTTTTTTGAGTAAGAAAAAATACGATAGCTTGATATACCTTTATCGATAGGAAAAGCGACTCTTAATGAATCGTATCGCCATTTTTTTATTGGAGGGGAAGCTATAACAGTAAGCCTTTCTCCTTTTGATACTTCCATAAATTGTCTATCTCGAGACATGCTTTCACTTGCTCTTGTCAGAGTATAAGTACCAAAATCATCAATTGTAATTTCTAACGCAGCAGTTAATAGTTTAAAACTGTATTCTTGTAACTTGTCTTTATCGTCAAGTGGTGCATGTGCAATGACATGTTCAATTGCATTTAATGAAAAGCAAGTAAAAAAATAAGCAAAACACAGAAGTTTACTTATTGAAAGGGTGACATTAAATCTCAAAGTGTTACTAAAATTCATATGGGTAGAATACGTTTATCATTAATTTTTTATACTTGTCATTACAGAGCGTATGAACTTTTCTGTATGTTTTTGCAATCCTCTGTACGGGTCTTATATAAGGTAGAGCGCTTGAGGTGTAGTTGCTCTACATATATGAGTGATAATGCAGATACAGATGTTGCCTTTTGGGTTTGTCCTGAGCGCTTCCTGCACTGCGTTACTCTTTCTTTATATATTACTGTATGGATGCTGGTTATTAGAGCAAGGCAGGAGCAGTTGTCGAGAATAACTATATTACATCGCTTGCGCCTTATTCTTAAAGCGCTCTGTTAGAATAAAAATGATACACGAAAGGTCAACACGCTTTAACTTACTGTTAAGTTTAGAGCATATAATGGAGTATTACTAATAACACTTGGTTTAGCGTGTAACTTAGTATGTAACTTGATGATTTAAATGTATTTTAGATAGAGTTTAAGAGGTGGTGTAATTAATTTATTTCAAAATCATATATGTAAACAATTTTTTTTTAATATTTAAGGTTTGCTAATTTTTCTATAATTTAATGATATTTTTCTTTGATGAATAATTCATGAAAATAGTGTTAAAATAGCGCGTTTTTTATCATTCACCTTTAAAATAATAATGCTATGTCTATTTCTGGTTTAAACCGTATCGAGAAAAAAGCTGCTTTTTCATTAGCCACCGTTTTTGGTTTGCGCATGTTGGGTTTGTTTATGATCTTACCTGTATTTGCTATCTACGGTACGCAGTTAGAAGGTTATACGCCGCTGTGGTTAGGCTTGGCAATAGGTGCTTATGGTTTAACCCAAGCCTTATTACAAATTCCTATGGGGATTTTATCCGACAAATTTGGTCGTAAATCGATTATTTTATTTGGCTTATTGGTATTTTTAGCCGGTAGTATTGTCGCTGCTACATCAACAACAATATATGGCGTAGTGTTTGGCCGGGCGCTACAAGGCATGGGCGCTATTGCCAGTGCTGTTTTGGCGTTAGCGGCGGATTTATCGCGAGAAGATCAACGCCCGAAGGTAATGGCAACCATAGGTATGTTTATTGGTTTGTCGTTTACTGTGTCTATGGTGATAGGCCCAGTGGTCGCTGAGTCGTATGGTTTAGCGGGGTTATTTTGGCTAACTGGGTTTTTAACCATTTTAGCTATGTTTATGGTGCAGTTTGTTGTGCCTAGCTCTGTTAGTAAAGCACCTAAAGGTGATCATCTTGCCATACCCGCACAAGTAAAAAAACTTATTACCCAAAGCCAATTATGGCGTTTAAATGTTGGGGTTTTTGTTTTACATATGGTGTTAACAGCCAGTTTTGTTACCTTACCTAAATTATTTGTTAATGCCGGTTTATCGTTAGATAACCATTGGATGATGTATTTACCCACCTTGTTTGGTTCGTTCTTTTTAATGGTGCCTTTTATGATTTGGGCGCTAAAAAAACAAAAAGAAAAACAAATGTTTGTTGCCGCTGTTGGTTTGTTTTTATTAACTATGTTGCTGTTAGCCTTTTTACCCAATACCTTAACTTTATTGATTGTCGCTATGGTGATGTTTTTCACGGCGTTTAATTATTTAGAAGCGACAATGCCATCAATGCTATCTCGACTTGCACCAGCAGGGGTTAAAGGCAGTGCCATGGGGGTATTTACCAGTAGCCAATTTTTTGGTGCCTTTTGTGGTGGTTTAATTGGTGGCTTAGTTGCAGAGCAATGGAGTGAACACGCTATTTTTTATGTCATGTCTGGCTTTGCCTGTTTTTGGCTTTATGCGGCTATGGGCATGAAAGCGATGAAAAAATCGAAAAGTTATAGTTTTTCAATTCAAAGTGATAGCGAGAAAAACACCGAATTATTAGCAGACAAGATTGTGGCTATGCCGGGTGTTGTTGAAGCAACCTTAGTGCATTCTGAAGCGGTTGCTTATTTAAAGCTTGACGATAAAGTGGCTGATATTGTCGCGATTAAAGCGTTACTGAAAAGTTAACGCATTAAAACTTTGTTATCAGGATACATTGTCTAGATAGACTGAACTGAATCTCGTACGATCAGCTCAGGTGAAAATTCGTTGGTAATTGTGATGCATTGATCGTCATAAATATTTTTTAGTACCCATTGAGTCGACATTTTTGCCATTGCTTGCACTGGGTAGTTAATGGTTGTGAGCTGTGGAAAAGGTATTCAGTAAAAAAGATATTGTCAAAACCGATAAAGAGCAGGCTTGTGGCACGTTAATATGATGCTCTCTAGCACCTTTCATTGCACCTGCAGCCATTTCATCATTAGCACATACCACAGCCGTGAAGTTAAGCTGTTGCTCAATAAAAATAATGCATACCATCACGGCCGCTTTGGGTTAAATAATCCCCTTCATACAATGAGCACTCATTAAAATCGATATTGGCTTCAGCTAAAGCTGTTTTATGGCCAGCTAAACGATGGCGGCTATCTTGTTTGAGTAATGGTCCTGATATATAGGCGATATCTTTATGGCCTTGCGCGATTAAATGTTTTGTTGCTAAATAGCCACCTTGAATATTGTCTAAGTAAAAACAGTTGTCACTTACTTTTTTATATGGCGGTTTAAAATTAAGATGGGGATTGAACCTTTACTGAGCTCAATTAAGGTTTCGTCTGATAGAGCATCAACTAATAGTATCAGGGCATCACAATTACGGTTAATTAAAAACTCAATGGCTTCTTTTTCACATGTTTCATTACTATGGCCTGCGGTAATAATGGTATGTTTGCCAGCTGCTCTTAAGCTTGCCTCTATGCCAGTTAACATGCTGCCATAAAAAGGTCCGTGTAATTCAGATACTAAAACCCCAATACAGTTTGTTCTGTTAGAGGCTAATGAACGAGCAATAGAATTAGGCTGAAAATTTAGTTGTTTCATGGCCGTGGTAACTTTTTGCTTAGTTTTTTCACTAACGTGCTTATGATTATTTAAGACACGAGACACTGACGATAAAGACACGCCAGCGAGTGCTGAAACTTCATAAATAGTTGCCATGGGAGCCCTTGTTTATTTTACGCGCTCTAACTAGTTAATTAACCAGATAGAGAGAGAACATGGTAATTAACCGTTAAAGTGGTGCTGTTTTTAATTCTTGATGAATTTTTGCTATCGTTTTATCGTCGAGAATATACCAGCGCATTACCCAAGCAACAAGTAAAGAACCGAATGCAGGGAAAATAGTAAACGATATTAAAATACCGTGTTTAGTGTCGCTACTTTGTTCTATATCTGCTTGGTAGCCATAATACGCGAGTAACCAACCCGCACTCGCACCACCTAAAGCAACGCCAAGCTTAATGAAAAATACAATCGCTGAAAAAATAGTGCCATTCATTCGTACCCCTGTTTTCCAGTGACCATAATCAATAGTATCAACCATTTTTGACCACAATAACGGTGTTGCCATTTGTAAGAAAAAGTTCCAAAAGAAAAACAAAGTGAAAGCAAGAATAATTTGCTGTGAAGTCACCCAATAGCTAACTACACAAATACTCGCGGCAATTAATTGTAAGGTGATATAAGCTTTTATTTTACAAACTCGTTTAGCAAGTTGTTGCGCTAAGGCGCAGCCTAAAATACTTCCGATCATGCCTATGGTCATAAAGGCGGTAATGTATTGTTCAGCAGACAAATAATATTTCACATAATAGATTGCCAGTGTTGCTCTAAGTACTTGGCCGGTTAATAAAAATACACCAACAAAACACAGTATGCGCCATTGATCATTTTTCCAAAGGAGCTGTAAATCTTCTTTATAGCTTGATTGTTTTGAGCGCGGTTGATGAATGCGTTCTTTAGTACCCGCAAAGCATAATAAAAACAAAATAACACCGAAGATGCTCATTGCTGTCATGGTTAATTTATAGCCTAACGCTTTGTCACCATTACCAAACCATTCAACAAGCGGTAATGTTAGTGCTGCTACAATTAAGCCACCTAACATACCAAAACAAATCGGTAAGATTGCACTGATACGCGCTCTTGTGGGTTGTTTGTTAATACCCCTCCTAAAGCGGAATAAGGGATATTAATAGCGGTATAAGCAAGCATTAACAAAATATAGGTAATACTTGCGTAGATGATTTTGCCACTAAGAGAAAAGTCAGGTGTGACAAAGGTTAAAATACTGATCGCGCCAAAGGGGAGGGCAAACCATAATAAATAAGGACGAAATTGTCCCCAGCGAGTTTGTGTCCGATCAGCAAATGAGCCCATTAACGGATCAGTTACTGCATCAATTAAACGAACAGCGAGAAATAAGGTACCAACAACTTCCGGTGGGATCCCAACAACGTCAGTGTAAAAAATTAACAAAAACATCATCACCGTTTGGAAAATAATATTACTTGCCGTATCACCTAAGCCATAAGCAATTTTTCTTTTTATCGAAAGCATAATAATCTCAATTATTAGGGTCTGTTTATCTTTGTTTAATAATTCAGCTGAGAGATAAAGTCGTTTTAATCAAGGCTGAAATTATGTCGTTTAGTCATCTAAACCAATAATTTTTAACGCCGAGTAAAGCGATTTTAGCCTCAGCCCACAGGGCAATAGCTATTTTTTGCGCTAGCTGCATTAGAATTTCACTCATTTGGAATTCACGCATTTGAAATAAGCAAACAACGTTCATTCTGCTTTGCTATCACTTAAAATAGCCTATTGCTGAAAATATAAACAAAGATCAACAGACCCTAGTTATATATTTTATAATTTGTTTTTTTGGAAGCGCTTCCAGTAAAGTAGAGTAATAACCATAATAGATCAATCATATTTTGCTTATTGTGAGTGATATTTAGCTAAGTTGAGTTTTGTTTTTAACAGGAAGTATATATTTATCAGGTGTATAGGTTTTATATTAGAGCTTTTTAAATATTAAATTTAATCCGCTAAATAAGCGTAACAATAATTTTGTTAATGTATTTATTGCCCGCTTGGTATTGAACATCATCATCTAAATATTTATTTAATATGGCTTTACCTAAAGGGGATTGAGGCGTTACTAAAGTGACTAAGTTATCACCTATCATAACTTTGTAACCACCCGCGGTTGGGCTCATTAATAACCACTGATTTGGTGGTGAATCTTCAAATTGAATTAATCCACCAAGTTTTATCGGCTGTTCAATATCTACAGGCTGAAATGTAAAGCTTTTCAGTTGTGCGATGGTTTTTTTTAACTCAACTAAACGGCGGCTTTGTCCTTCAGCCAAATAAGCCGACTCTATTGCTAAAGTATCATATTGTGTTTCTGCAACTGATTGCTCGTCAACTGCGGCTAAATGTGCATTGTTAGCCGCTTCAATACAATTATTAAGCTCGTGTGTTAATTGCTGCAATACTAACGTAAGTATTTGAGGTTTATCGGTAGCTAATAGTTTCATCGCGACAGCTTAAAAGAAAACGCTAATAAACGAAACTAAATTTGACTAACGCTCACAATAAAGCACTTGCCAACTATACTTGATTTAAGTTAACGTTAATTAACTGGTACGACCATTGTTTGAGAGATGATATTTAAAACTATTGTCTTTTTCATCATTCATATTTTCAGTTTGAGTAGCCTTATGACCACAATTACGCCTTCAATCAATGAATCAAGCCGACCATCGGTTTATCCTCATTTATTAGCACCGCTTGATCTCGGTTTTACTCAACTGGCCAACCGTGTATTAATGGGGTCAATGCATACCGGTTTAGAGGAAGAAAAGGGGGGCTTTGAAAAGCTGGCCGCTTATTATCAAGCACGAGCAAAAGGTGGTGTGGGTTTAATAGTAACAGGGGGGATCAGCCCAAATTTTCGCGGTAGAATTGCACCTTTTGGCAGTGAAATGAGTAAATGCTGGCATGTTAAAAAGCATCAAAAAATTACCCAAGCAGTTCATCAATACAACACTAAAATATGCAGTTATTACATGCAGGGCGATATGCTTATCACCCGTTAAGTGTTGCTCCCAGTAAAATTAAAGCGCCGATTAATAAATTTACCCCGAGTGCCATGTCGGTTAAACAAATTAAAAGTACCATAAATGATTATGCTAAATCGGCAAAATTAGCTGCAAAAGCCGGTTACGATGGCGTGGAAATTATGGGCTCTGAAGGTTATTTAATTAATCAATTTAGCTGTATTCGTACCAATCATCGCGATGATGAATGGGGAGGTTGTATTGAAAATAGAATGCGGCTTGCCACTGACATTGTGAAAGCGATCCGTGAAAAAGTAGGCACTGAGTTTATCATTATCTTCTTCCGCTTGTCGATGTTGGATCTGGTTGAAGGAGGTAACAGTTGGCAAGATGTGGTTACTATGGGGAAAGCCTTAGAAAATGCAGGTGTAACTTTAATTAACACGGGTATTGGTTGGCATGAAGCACGCATTCCAACCATTTCAACGTCAGTGCCTAGAGCGGCATTTACTTGGATCACCGCACGAATGAAAGCCGAGTTAACGGTTCCTTTGATCACCACTAATCGCATTAACACTCCAGATGTGGCTGAAGCTATTTTAGCGCGTGGTGATGCCGATATGGTGTCGATGGCGCGGCCTTTTTTGGCTGATCCAGATTTTGTCAATAAAGCGGCAAATAACAAGAGTGATGAAATAAATACTTGTATAGGCTGTAATCAAGCCTGTTTAGATCATGTTTTTGCCCAAAAACGTGCTTCGTGTTTGGTAAACCCACAAGCCTGTTATGAAACTGAATTAGTCTTTCAACCAACTAACAAGCCTAAACGTATTGCCGTAGTTGGTGCAGGCCCCGCTGGTTTAGCCTTTAGTGTTTATGCGGATCGCTGTGGCCATCAAGTAACTTTATTTGATAAAGCGGCAGAAATAGGCGGTCAATTTAACTACGCAAAACAAGTACCAGGCAAAGAAGAGTTTTATGAAACCTTACGTTACTTTAATACTCAACTTGCTAAATCTAAGATCCAAGTGCAGTTAAATAGTGAACAAACCGTTGAGCAATTAATTCATCAAGGTTTTGACGATATCGTATTAGCGACGGGGATCGTGCCAAGGGAATTAAATATTGAAGGGATCAATCATCCAAAAGTAAAAAGCTATTTACAAGTATTACGCGATAAAGAACCGGTCGGCGATAAAGTTGCTATTGTTGGTGCCGGTGGTATTGGCTTTGATGTTGCGAGCTTTTTAGCAGAAGAACATTCGCTTACTTTAGATAGTGAGGCTTGGTTAACAGAATGGGGGTTGATAAAAATTACCAACAAGGAGGTGCAATTATTCCGTTACCAAGTCATAAAAGAGCACATCGGGAAATTTACCTTTTACAGCGAAAAAGTACAAAAAGTTGGCGCTGGTTTAGGTAAAACAACAGGCTGGATCCATCGTAATTCGTTAAAAAACAAAGGCGTTAACATGCTCAATAATGTTAGCTATCAGCGAATTTCAGAGCAAGGTTTTGAAATAGAAGTTGATGGTAAAATGCAATTGTTAGAGGTTGATCATGTCATTATTTGTGCCGGCCAAGAGCCTGAGCGGAGTTTATATCAGGGGTTACTTGATGCTGAGCAACGAGTACATTTAATTGGCGGGGCTCATGTAGCGAGCGAACTTGATGCCAAGCGTGCGATCAGAGAAGCAGCTGATTTAGCGATGATTATTTAAGTTTCATTGTTATAAATTCGCAACGTTTTTAACCTGCACAAGAGGGCAATAATTTAATGAAATTGGTATTGTTCTTTTTGGTTGACAATAACGCTGACCAATGTGTTTTTTGCCAACAAATTTTTTATGTTTTTCAAACCGTCGTTGAATTATAACGGTAAATTGAGTTACCTCCTTTACCCACTTCATATTATCATCACCTGTTTTTGAGCCGAACCATTGGAGTTTGTACTTCTACGGCTCTCACCAAGCTAACTAAGACATTCACAGAATTTCCCGCTTTATTCTGTTGTATACCTGTATTATTAACGCAGCTATCTTTAACAGATAACGAGGAATATATGTTTGCTAATCATTTACTTGGATTAATAAGCCTAATATCTAACTTATTGTTATTGTTATTGTTTTATATTCTTTTATTTTTTAGACGCTTATTTATAAATTGACGTTAAAATTAATATTATCCAGATAAAAAATTACCACTTATTATTACCAATAATTGATAAGTGGTTGACATAGAGTGGTTGTGTGGTTACTATTGCCATGTTCCTGAATAATATTTTTTGTGTATACATAATTATCATAAAACTGTCTTCGCTACTCAAAATAGAAATAGTTTTTCATATGGTGATTCAGGTTCAAACTTTTAGTGCAGCTGTTTGCATATATCACAGACTAATATGAGAGCTAAGAGAGTTTTCTATTTTATATAAAAATAGTACGCCCACCTTTACAGTGAGCAACCCTCCTACTCGATAAGCATAAAACAATATTTTTAGGAGTTAGAAATGACTAAACCAGTAATCGGTTTCATCGGTCTTGGCCTTATGGGCGGCAACATGGTAGAAAACTTACAAAAACGTGGTTTTCAAGTAAATGTAATGGATCTTAATAAAGATGCTGTTGCTAAAGTTCTGGCTCGTGGTAATGCGACAGAAGTAAGCTCAGGTAAAGAATTAGCTGAGAAAAGTGACATCGTAATGTTGGCACTTACTACATCAAATGTTGTTGAATCAGTAGTATATGCTGAAGACGGTATCTTAGCAGGTATGAGTGAAGGCAAAACATTAATTGATTTTGGTACTTCTATTCCTGATTCAACACGTAAAATTGGTGCTGCTCTTGCTGAAAAAGGCTGTGGCATGATCGATGCTCCTTTAGGTCGTACACCGGCACACGCTAAAGACGGTTTATTAAACATCATGGCTGCTGGTGATATTGAAACTTTCAATAAAGTTAAGCCAGTATTAGACGAGCAAGGCGAAAATGTTTTCCATTTAGGTGCTTTAGGTGCAGGTCACACAACTAAGTTAATCAATAACTTCATTGGTATGACAACTGTTACCGCTATGTCACAAGCATTTGCTGTTGCAAAAGCTGCCGGTGTTGATGGCCAACAATTATTCGACATTATGTCTGCGGGTCCATCTAACTCACCATTCATGCAATTCACTAAGTTTTATGCTGTAGACGGTGAAGAAAAATTAGGTTTTTCTGTCGCTAACGCTAACAAAGATTTAGGTTACTTCAACCAAATGGTTGCCGACTTAGGTGGCGAATCTTTGATTGCTCAAGGTACATCAGCTAACTTACAAGCTGCTGTTGATGCTGGCTTAGGTCAAAATGACGTGCCAGTAATTTTTGATTACTTTAACACTAAATTCGCGAAGTAATTAAAAAATAGCCTAACTAGAGTGTTATTGGCCTTTTTAGCTACGACACTTTAGTTAGGAATATTTAAGTATATGGATTATTGCGATTAAGGTACTTGTAAGAGAGTACTTGATAGCACCGAAGATGATCGGCAATCTAGTTGATTTATTCATATAATCGCTGCGTTATGCACTAGATAGCTCCTGAATATATACCGGAATCAATTTAAGCTTCCGTATTTCAACAGCCTGCCAAAAATCTTCAAAAGTAAATAACGATACTTAAATGCTATAACCAATTTTCCTTGGTGATGTCAGTGAGTATTAAAGCCACCATTGATAAAATGTGCTAAATAAAGCTGAAAAGGGAAATAAGGCAAAGGTTAATCCTGACAAGTTAATAAGAAAATAATTTGTTGGTAAACTATATTGGTTGACATTGTTCGGTTGTTGGTTAGCCTTATATTAAAGGTATATAGTAAATCGAACAAAAGACAATTTTATACAATGGCTCAAAATCAGAAGTTTAATTTGATGGCCGTTGACCATTTTTCGAAATTAAAGAGTAGAGGTAAACATGAGTCAAAGTGAAAATTTTTTATCTGGCGATGAAACTGAAATTGAAGATATTGGCGGCGGTTTAAAGCGTCAAATGTTAGGTTATAACGATGAGCTAATGGCCGTTAAAATTTGGTTCGACAAAGGTGCTATTGGTTATAACCATGCTCATAGACACTCTCAAGTAACTTATGTTGTTGAAGGTGAATTTCATTTTAATATTGACGGTGTTACTAAAATAATGAAAGCAGGTGATAGCTGCTTAATACCACCATTTGCAGATCATGGCGCAACTTGCCCAACTGGAGGGATCTTGATTGATACTTTTAGCCCTCCACGTGAAGACTTCTTAGAGGGTAAATAGCCTTAATACTTGCGATTTTACTTTGACGGGTTTTATCTTAATCGCTTAGGCTATAGGCTTATCTTAATAAAAATCGGCTCTTGTAGCCGATTTTTTTATTGTCAGCAGGTAAATGAACCCGAGTTCAGGTTATCGACTATGTTTTTCTCGCGACTATCTAAAAACTTCAAGCCAGTTTAATTAATAAACGAGTAGGCCGTTTGCTCAAAAATAGCCATTAAAAAGTGTCTGGTAAAACCTAATTCAACGTGCAAAATGACAAATAAGCGAGTATATTAGCGACATTCAATTTTTTACTCTTACTACGTAAGTTTAGGCGTTTTGCAACGCATTAAATCGCGTGTTTAAGTAGAGTTCATTCGGTCAAAGTCGTTAACCCCTTGTATACTAAGGGAAGGAGAGAGAGTATGGCATCTAGGGGTATTAATAAAGTAATCATCGTAGGTAACTTAGGGCAAGATCCTGAAGTACGTTTTATGCCAAATGGTGGCGCAGTAGCAAACTTTACTGTGGCAACATCAGAAACTTGGAAAGACAAGCAAACTGGTGAGCAAAAAGAAAAAACAGAATGGCATCGCATTGTTATTTATCAACGCTTAGCTGAAATTGCGGGTGAATACCTGAAAAAAGGTTCTAAAGTTTATTTAGAAGGTCGTTTACAAACGCGTAAATGGCAGAATCAACAAGGTGCTGATCAGTACACCACTGAAATTATCGTTAATGATATGCAAATGCTTGATTCTCGTGGTCAAGGTGGCGCTCAAGCGGGTGGTTTCCAACAATCACAATCAGGCGGTTATCAGCAATCTGCTCCAGCTCAGCAAGGTGGTTTTAATCAAGCACCAGCTCAACAACCACAATATCAATCACCTGTTCAGCAGCCTCAACCGGCTTACCAAGCACCTGCTTCACAGCAGTCGGGTTATCAAAAACCAGCTCAACAAGGTGGTTATCAGCAATCTGCTCCAGCTCAGCAGGGTGGTTATCAACAACCAGCGGCAGCACCTAAGGTAAATCCGCAAGAGCCAACAATTGATTTTGATGATGATATACCATTCTAAATCAAATATTTAAGTATCTGTACTCAATATTTCAAAAAGCCCTGTTTTCTTGCAGGGCTTTTTACTTTTATTTAAATGATGAAAGCTCAAAAGCGAAACCATAGCTGGTATTCTTTTTAAAATATTGGGCAAAATCTGCGGCATAGCCGTGTCTTATCCAAATCATGGCGGGCATATCAAAAAAGTAGGTGGCTGCTTCAAATTTATAGGTGTTGTATTTAAAACTATTGTTAATACCTGTTTCGTAAATTAAGGCAAATTTGTTTTTATTTGTATTTTGATATCGTAATAAAACTTTTAAGCCATTAATTTGTTTACGGCTTGTTATACTGCGTTGCTCTTCCCAAGGGTAAAGTTCTTCAATATCACCTTGCAATAAACCACCAATAAAATTCTGATAATGTAGGTAGGCGTTAATTCGTTTATCAATGATAGATGTTTTGTAAGTAATTCCCCAATAGTCCCAGCCTCGGCTTATATAGTCATTGGCGAATGTAGCTTTTTCACCACTTAATTCAAAATCGTCAGCCATTGCTTGCCAGCTAGCCAGTGAGGTAACACGTTGACCATTTGATTCGTGGCCATATTCAAGGGTTATGTATTGTTTTTTGGTTAAATAAGCCAGAGTGTTATCGACATAGCCGTCTTGAAAATTAAACTTGAACATGAGTGATGGGTTAAAGCGTTTACCGATCACAGGAGATGATTCTCTTGTTTCTATGTATTGGCCAAATCGGCCAGTAAAGGTGAAATAGGGTATACAACTGGAAAAGAGACTGTTATTACACCAATCTTTTGAATACTCATGAGCAATAGGGTATTTGAGCGAAACCTTAAAATCTAAAAATGGGGTTTTATCATCGTTGTCATAAGTTAGTCCGATAAGATTCGGTTCATAGCTCGTTAAATAGGCGATTTTTTCTTCATTTCGAATTGGTTTACTATGCGTTGAATTATCAACTTCGCCACGGTTATTGCCAAGTATTTGGCTATGGCTGAGGAATGACGCCAAAAAAGCAGGCTAATAATAAAAAGTTTCATGAAGTTCCTTAGGGTCTGTTGATCTTTGTTTATATTTTCAGCAATAGGCTATTTTAAGTGATAGCAAAGCAGAATGAACGTTGTTTGCTGATTCCAACTCCGTGAATTCCAAACGAGTGAAATTCTAATGCAGCTAGCGCAGAAAATAGCCATTGCACTATGCACTATGCACTATGCACTGAGGGCTGAGGCTAAAATCGCTTTACTCGGCGTTAAAAATTATTGGTTTAGATGACTAAACGACATAATTTCAGCCTTGATTAAAGCGATTTTATCTCTCAGCTGAATTATTAAACAAAGATCAACAGACCCTAGGCTTACGATATTATTTTTTAGTAAATGAACTTGGCATAATTTCAACCCCTACCATACGGGCAAGCTTCACAATCAATGGAATAGTAATAGGCGCAAACGGTAAAATAGCAAAAATGCCTAAACCAATACCTTTTAATACATCAACAAATTGTTCGTTAGCAATACTTAGCTCTTCTTTACTGGCTTCCCCTTTGGTGTATTTTCGATAGATGCTTAACATCTCTTTTGTTTCTTGTTTTTCTTGTGCTAAAGCTGCTTTGAGCTTGAGCATCGCCCGCCTAATTTTTAATTTGTTGGATAGACGATTTATTCGTATAACACGAATTGGGGCTTTATGAAAATGACGAAAGGCTTTCATGAGGTTTAATTAATAGCACAAGTTAACCAAATAATAACACTAAAAATAATGATTAGATCAGCGTTATTATTGGTTCTGGTCATTTATTCGCAGTTTAAGCTTTAGGGGCTGGTGAAGAGGCTAACTAACTTAACCATGATTAATGTTAAACCACCGGCAATAAAACCAACCACAGCGGTTAATAAGGTTGGTGCTAGGTAAGCTAACGTTGCGCCAATAGTTGGGAGCGAAGCTAAAAAATGTTCAATTTGATGAATAAATTCAGCTAATGGCGATATGCCATGAATAAGTATACCACCCCCGACAAGAAACATAGCAGCAGTACCAACAATAACTAAACCACGCATTAATTGTGGGGCAAAAGCCAGTAGGCCGCGCCCTAAAAACTGGCTACATAATTGGCTTAATTTACCGCTTGTAGTTTGACTAACCTTTAGTAAGTACAAACCTAAGTCATCTAGTTTTACAATTGCGGCAACTAAGCCATAAACACCTATGGTTAACGCAATGGCTAAACTGACGACCACTAACACTTGTGTTAAAAAGTCGGCGTCGCTAACAGTACCTAAGGCAATTACAATGATTTCAGCCGAAAGAATAAAGTCGGTGCGGATTGCTCCTTTGATTTTTTCCTTTTCAAAGCTTGTGATTTCGTCTGGAGTTTGTGCTGATAACCGCGCTTGGTTTGTTTCAGTTGGTGCTGATTTTTTATGAAATAACGAATGAAAGACTTTTTCAAATCCTTCAAAACATAAATACAAACCACCTAGCATTAATAACACTAAAATGGCGGTAGGCAACAAAGCACTGAGTATCAAGGCGATAGGAACAATTATCGCCTTATTAATAAATGAGCCCTTGGCAACAGCCCAAACGACAGGTAGTTCACGATCCGCATTTACGCCAGCTACTTGCTGGGCGTTTAGTGCTATGTCGTCACCTAATACGCCGGCTGTTTTTTTTACCGCGACCTTACTCATTAAAGCAACATCGTCTAAAACGGCAACAATGTCGTCTAATAAGGTTAATAAACTTAAGCCAGCCATGCTGTGTTCCTATTATTGTTTTTGATGATTAATTTTTTGCCATTGACCATTTTCATAACGGACCTCATAAAAAGGCCAATAATGGTTGTCTAATTTTAAGCTGGTAACATTAAGGTTGTTGTTAAAATCTAAGGTTTTGATGACAACAGATTCTTGATGTTTTTTTTTTTTAACCGCATTGATGAAATCATCAGTGGTAGTAATTTTTTGGCCGTTAATTTCGACAATTTTACTCATAGCATAAACTTTATAGCGCGATGCTGGTGAACCATATTTGTAACTGGCAATGTACACGCCATCGTTACTGATACCGCGTTGTAAAATAGCTGGGCGGTGCAGGGCATGAATATAAATACCTGACCAGAAAAATACTTGTTTAATATCTTGCCCAGTTACCGGCACTGTTTTAACTTGCGCGTGCAGAATTTTCCCTCACGGAATAAGGTCACTTTAATTTCTGGTTGCTGACTTAATAATTCTACTTGTCTAAACGAAGATACCGGTTGATCATTAATGGCAAGTAATAAATCACCTTGCGCGAAAACATCTGAACTAGGAGCGGCTTTAGAAAAATAGCTGATCGTTAATAATTTTTCTTATCTGGTGTCGTGGCTAACACCTTATTAAGCCAAGCTTGTGGCAATCCTCGCTGTAAAGCATAAACCGGTGAGATATAGGTAAAGCTAATATCGAGTGAAAATAGCGACTTTTCACTGGTGGCTAAGGTGATCAGTTCATCAATATATTCAGCTTGAATACCGGCTGAAAACGTTTCTTTGTTATTGTAAGCTTCATTACTATGTTCAATGGTTGACCACATTGCAGCCACTTCATTTTTTTCATTTAATAAGACGCCATCAATACTATTGCTTGGGTTTAATAAATAAGCTACTTCAATATTATTTTCAACCGCTTGGGGCACTGAAAAAGCTCGTAACCAGAGCTCTTGAATGACATCTACTTGGGTCTGTCTATATTCAACAACGCCTTCATGATTAAGACCCGCTTGTAAAATATGATCATTAATTTTTAACGGTGTTTTACTAATTTTCGCGCTAGCTACTTTTAAGTTACCTAATTGACTTGGGTCGTAAGAAATTAATGATAAATTGTGTAAAGGATGAATATATTCAATTTTTCCGGTCACTTCTAAGGTATTAGCAAAGGTGAGTTTGACATCACCAAGAATGGAAAAAACGACACTGCGATCAACCACCACTAAGCCTTTTTGGGCGTCAACAATTAACCCCGTGCCGTAGCGTTCATTATCATCTCCTCGGCCTAATATAGAATAAGGAGCGGTAAAATGAATATTGACTAACGATTGTTCAATAGGGTGATTATTGGTGGTTGAGTTAATAAAATCAGTATTTATAGGATTATTTTCATGGCTTAGCTCTGTTGTTGGCGGAGCGATATTTTGGCAAGGCCAAAAACCTTGTCTTTGATCTAATTGACAATAACTATGTTCGAACCATTTCCGGTTAATTTCCACTAAAGCATAATTTGAGGTGTTAGGGTTATAAAAATTAAAGTAGCGAGCATGTACTTTTTTACCTTGTGGTAATTGGCTGAGCTGGTTATTTAAGGTTTCAATATTATCAATAACTACGCCGTTAAATTCAGTAATAACACTATAATTTTGAATACCCGCACGCTTAAATGAGGCTCCGGCATAAGCAACAAAAGCGCCCCTCACTGGCTTATTATAATGTCGAGCTTGTTGATACGATAAATTGTGAAAGACACTATTATCAAATTTTACATAGGCTGTTGGTGTTATGGCATTAAGGTCGTCAACAGTAATAGTTACGGTTATTGGCTTTGCAGCTCTTAATACTTCTAGTTCAATTGTTTGTTGTACATGTTGATTAAGTTGCTTTTCTAAAGCAATAAAGTCTGTGATCGTTTGTTGGTTGATTGATAATAAAATATCGCCAACCGCAAGTTTAGTGGCGGCATCACTGTCAGGAATCATTTGATCAACCACTAATAACCCTTTTATGTCGGGTGCTAAGGTTCTAAATTGGCTTTCTATTTCATCGGTTAAACCTAAACGAGTTAATTCCGCATAGGGTTTTGCAATAAACGTGGTTTGTAAACTACCTCGAGCAATAGGTTGTGCTTGTTGAATTGCTTTTAAGGCAGCATCAACCATAGTTAAAGGGAAATAAAAGGCATTTGCTGAGCGTTTTTGGCTACCAGCGTTTAACGCGACAACTTCACCATTAATATTAATAACCGGAGAGCCAGATGAACCACCGGTTGAAGCGGTAGCGGCTTGAATATAATAAGTATTAAAGTCGTTATATTTACCTTTACCATAGTTAGGCGCATCTCGGTCTAAACGGGAAATAGTACCATCTAAAATTGATATTTTTTGACCGGCATCATTGCCAATAATTCGAATGTCTTGGCCAACATGAGCATCTTGGGGGTTAAGTTTAAACTCATGCGGTTTAATATGTTTAATGTCTTTAGGTTGATAGCGGTAAAAACCAAAGTCATGCACAGGATCAATATAAAGTGGTGTTAATTCAATTTCTTCATTATTAATTAATATCGCTTTTGCTGTTACTAGCCCTGGCGTAACGACATGACGGTTAGTAAGAATAATACCTTGTTTGGCATCAACAATAAAACCGGTTGCATGGCCACTACTATTCCACTTGCCATCAAAACTTACCGGCACATCGGTATAAATACTGACTACGCCACTACTTACTTGCTTGACGGTGGCATTCCAATCTAAGGTTTTTTATGCTTGCACAGCCTGATAACATCAAAGTGACAAGGCTGAATAAAAATAGGGATAAATGAACACGGTAAAGGGAAGTGTGCTTGGTCATAAAAGTCCTTTTATTATTGTTTGATAATATAGAGTAAAACTAAGTGATGTTTTAAGCAATTAGCATTTTTTAGCGAGATGAAAAAAGCCCTGAATTTCAGGGCTTTTATTTATTTTGGGCAATTTTTCAGTATATAAGTAGGAAATTAATAATAGGTGTCAGCTTTATTATGGGCTTGTGGATCTTCAATGATATCGTCGAATAATACTTCAAAGCTGTTGTTATTTTTGGTGTCAGATAAATAAACGGTTTTAGTTGCGCCGTCTATCCATGTGACAGTGCCGCTGCCTTTTTTACTACCACACTTCATACCGATATGTATTTCTTTAAATTCCATTGCTGTTCCTTATTAAAATGACAAGGTGCGTATACTTAGATTATCACAAGGCTAATTAGTTCAATAATTAATCAATGTGAATGTTTTTACACAAGACTAAATCAGTATAGGAAAGTATTCTGACAATGCCAGAAAATTAAGGCCAGAAAATTAAGGGAAAATTCAACACCCAAAACTAAGCCTTTGCTAGCGCCTGTGGCACTTGGGATATTGCCAATTATATTGTTATCAAAGGCATAAGCAAACCAAGCAAAAGCCATTGCTTCTAAGGCATCACCATTAATATTAAGGCCTTCGGTTTTTTCAACATTAAAAGCAGGTAATAAAGCGGTTATAGCGTTAACTAGTGTGCTATTAAGTGCGCCACCACCACAAAGATAGACATTACCACCACTGGTTAACTGTTGGATATTGTCAGTAATGGTTTGTGCCGTTAGTTGTAATAAGGTTGCTTGTACATCAATAGGGGACATACCTGCTGTGAGGTATTTTTGTAGCCAAGCTAAATGGAAATATTCACGGCCTGTACTTTTTGGGG
Source organism: Alteromonadaceae bacterium (assembly GCA_038141035.1). Taxonomy (GTDB): domain Bacteria; phylum Pseudomonadota; class Gammaproteobacteria; order Enterobacterales; family Alteromonadaceae; genus JALZUE01. The sequence goes on along the minus strand of JAYQHI010000041.1, from coordinate 46,226 downwards.
GTGCTAGTTGGAAGTAAGGATCAGTTAGTAAACTCGTTAATAAAGTTTGCTGACATTTACCTTGGGCAGCCCAATGGCCATTGTCATCATAATGACCAGCGTTATATTGTTGATACCAAGCATCCATTAATGCATTGCCAGGGCCAGTGTCAAAACCGAGTATATTTTTTTGGTTGCTGGCTGGTAAAAAACTGATATTCGCTATACCACCAATATTAACAATGCAAACATCGTCTTGCTGTACTGTGAATAACGCTTGATGAAAGGCCGGCACTAACGGAGCACCTTGGCCGCCGTAGACCATATCTTTTTTTCTAAAGTCACCAATAACTCGAATACCGGTTAAACTTGCTAAGGTTTGGTTACAACCAATTTGTACCGTAAAGCTGTGCGCTTGTTGTGGTCTATGGCGAATGGTTTGGCCATGATTACCAATAGCGATAATCTCTTGAGGAGTTAGTGCCTGTTGCTGTAAAAATTGCTGAATGCAATTAGCAAATAACTTAGCCAGAGAAATATCTAACGCATGTGCTTGTTCTATTTCATTATTACCTGGTTGATACAGTGCCGTGATCGCTTGATGTTGTGCAGGGCTATAAGCTTGAAAAAGGAGGCAATTAAGTTGATTTTACCATCAGCAAAATCAACTAAAGCGAGATCAATGCCATCAGCGCTGGTGCCAGACATTAACCCAATATAATACGAAGCAGATTTACTCGTCATAATTTTGCATCGCTAAGTAGGTTTTTTTCGAACCATTAAGTTCGGTTAAACGCTGCTGAGCAAGTGCAGTAAACTCTTGTTTGTATTTTTTATCAATTGGCTTGGCGTCAGGTAATTTGACGGTTCTAGGTTGCGATGCACACCATTAAGTAAAAATTCATAGTGTAAATGTGGTGCTTGCGACAAACCGGTTGAACCGACATAACCAATAACTTGGCCTTGTTTTACTCGTTGGCCTTTTTTAACGGCACGTTTTGAAAAATGCAGATATTTAGTAACAATACCGTCGCCGTGTTGAATAAAAACATAATTTCCGTTAAATCGGTTATAAGTAGAGTGTGTTACACGACCATCGCCAGCGGCAACTACAGGGGTACCCGTTTTAGCGCGGTAATCGGTGCCGTTATGGGCTTTCCATTTTTTGCTGATCGGGTGGAAACGCTTGCGTGTAAAGTTAGAACTAATGTATTTAAAGTTGACCGGCGCACGTAAAAAGGCTTTACGCATACTATCACCCTCAGGTGTGTAGTATTCACCATCGGTAAAACGGATAGCTTGAAAAACATCATTTTGGTTAATAAATTCGGCAGAAATGATATCGCCTTTGCCGATGTATTCACCATCAACATATTGGTTTCATAAACCACATGGAAAGTATCGCCTTCACGAATATCTAACGAAAAATCAATATCCCAGCCAAATACATTTGCTAAGTTAATTGCTTGAGCATCATTTAAGCCAGCTTCAATAGCGGCATTCCAAAAACTGTTTTTAATTTTTCCGTGGGCAAAAGCTTGGCGTGATTCAACTTCTTTAACTTCTTTATGGACCACATAACCTTCATCGGTGTGATCAACAAATAAGGTACTGGTTTTTGATAATGGGTACTCAATAGCAACTAATTTTCCTGCATCATCAGTACCTAAACGTAAGGTATCGCCAATGTTAAGGTTTAATAATTTTTTATTATGTTCGCCTTTAGCTTTGCTGACTTCGTATGTAGTACGGGCACTGAAACCTTGGCGGTTAAAAATTTTAGCTAATGAGTCACCAGCTTTTACTTTAACGGTTTGCCACGACAAATAATCTTCTGCCTCATCATCAGTATGAAGTTCAGTAAATGATTTTGGGATTGCCGATGTGTTTGTATCTTGTTGTTCAATTGATGATAAATCACGTGCCGTAGGCGCGGTTAATGGTGGCGTATTTTCAGGGATCGATAAATCATAACGCTTGCCTACTTCAAAGTTAGAGTCACTAACTTGTTTGCTCGCTGATGCGTTTTCGCTAGGTAATAAAATTAACAGTAAAAAAATAATACTTAACGATGAAACAAACAACTGGTGTTGTTTAGGAAGAGTTAAATAAATATTTTTTATATTTTTCAAATTCTTAGTAGTAAACATATGCTTTTTCGATAAAGTGCCAGCCATCACTATAACAAAAATTATCAAATGAAACAGCTATAGGGTTTTCACAGACATTAAAATTGCAGTAGAATTCGCCATTAATTATAGAACGAACTTATTATTGGAGCTACTAAATGACCGATGTCAGCCAAGCATTTGCTGAATTGAAACGCGGTGCCGAAGAAATCTTGCTAGAAGATGAATTGTTAGAAAAACTTAAGCAAGGTAAACCGCTAAAATTAAAGCAGGCTTTGATCCTACAGCTCCGGATTTACATCTTGGCCATACGGTACTGATCAATAAGTTACGTCAGTTTCAACAACAAGGCCATGAAGTTATCTTTTTGATTGGTGATTTCACCGGTATGATCGGTGACCCTACTGGAAAAAATGTTACCCGTAAGCCACTAACAAAAGAAGATGTGTTAGCGAATGCTGAAACCTATAAAGAGCAAGTATTTAAAATTTTAGATCCGGCTAAAACCCGTGTTGAATTTAACTCAACTTGGATGGAAAAGTTAGAGCCGCGGGCATGTTAAAATTAGCCTCGCGCCAAACTGTAGCACGAATGATGGAACGTGATGACTTTAAAAAAGCGTTATGCTAGTGGTCAGTCAATTGCGATTCATGAATTCATGTATCCTTTAGTACAAGGTTGGGATTCAGTTGCGTTAGAGTCAGATGTTGAGTTAGGCGGTACCGACCAAAAATTCAATTTATTGATGGGGCGTGAGCTACAAAAGTCTGAAGGACAACGACCACAAACGGTATTGATGATGCCACTGCTTGAAGGTTTAGACGGCGTACAAAAAATGTCTAAATCGTTAAACAACTATATTGGCATTACAGATAGTCCGTCAGATATGTTTGGTAAAATCATGTCAATTTCGGATGACTTAATGTGGCGTTATTATCAATTATTAAGCTTTAAACCGCTTGAAGTGATTGAGCAATACAAAGCTGATATTGACGTAGGCACTAACCCTCGTGATATCAAAATCACCTTAGCAAAAGAGCTAATTGAGCGTTTTCATGATGAAGCCGCGGCGGAAGCAGCTCATCAAGAATTTATTAATCGTTTCCAAAAAGGCGCGATGCCTGATGAAATGCCTGAATTCACGTTAACACCTGAAGGTGGTGAAATAGCCATTGCTAACTTGTTAAAAGAAGCAGGCTTAGTTAGCAGTACGTCAGAAGCGATGCGAATGATAAAACAAGGCGCAGCTAAAATTGAAGGTGAAAAAGTGGCAGATAATAAAGTGACTATTTCAGCCGGCACAACTGCTGTTTATCAAGTAGGTAAGCGTAAATTTGCCCGTGTTACTGTGCAATAGTGGGTTGTATCCATCGGGAATCAAGAGAGCCAGCATTTGCTGGCTTTTTTATTTCTCGGGCAAAGTCATTATACGAATTGGTATTATCTTTTTTGAAAGTTGAATTTTATTGATAAGTCAGTAGTCTATGTTTAATTGAAGCCATTATATTGATAGCTTGATTTAAGGAAGCGTATGTTGTTTATTCGATTGTATTTAATTTTAAGTGTTGTTTTATTGTCAGCTTGTGCTTCAGACCAAGCCATTATTCGTCATCAAGCGAATGTCGATTTTAGCGAAATTAAAAGCTATTCCATTTTTAAAAGAGCGTCTAAGTTTACCGAGCAGCAAAATATTAACGATACTTTACGTAATAGTATTGAGTTAGCAATTGAAAAAGAATTTGATAAACAAGGCTTTGTTTATCGTGAACCAGAACAAGCCGATGTGATGGTAGCTTATGTATTAACCGGTATTGAAGTGCTCAAACCATTTAATACCACCGGAAAATTTACAGCTTGCCCAGCATGCCCGTCAAATGGCAGAGATAAAGAGGGGCGACAAAAACGCTCTAGAGCTAATGCTAATGGCAATCAGCAGGGCAGTAAAGATCGTCAATTAGCAAAAGCGGATGCAGAGCGTAATATTGGTACTTTAGTGATTGATATATTAGATGCTAAAACCTTTAGAACCTTATGGGAAAGTGAGTACCCACTTAATGTTAAATCTAGTGATAATAGTAGAGAAGTGCAGGAAAAAATTAAACAGGCGATTACTGAAATAATGAAAATGTACCCAACTAATCAGCCGGCCAAATAATCGATGTTGCGTTGGCTATCTGCTGTTGTCATTGCGGCGGTTTTATTATTAAGTGTTTTGTTATTACTTGGCTGGTTATTACAAAATAATGAAGAACAAACAACAGAGCTGGTTGATCAATTAAAGCGAGCAGAGCAAGCTGAGCAACAGGCAGCTTATCAAGAGTTGTTGTTTGAGGCGAATAATAAACAAGCGCAGCAGCAAGCAATAATTGAAAATTTAACCTGTGTTACAGATTCACAATGTACCGTTATTGCGGCACCAGAATTGTCTAAACATTGTTTAATTGCTGTTAATAACATTGGCGCGGCTAAATTAGCGAAGTTAACAAGTGACCAAGTTGCCGAAGTGCCTTTAGACTGTTTAACGCGATTACGGCAAACAAAAGCACTGTGCCAGTTAAATCAATGTGGTTTTTAGTTTGCTAAACACTATATAATAGCGTTTTTTAAATAGGCAGCGGTGTATCTATGTACCCAAATGATGAAACAGGCAATGTTTTAGCCGATATGGCGGACGCTGGCGTTGATCTTTCAATAAAACATGATGTGGTGTTTTTTCAACTATTTGAAGAAAAAGCACAAGCTGAAGCAATGGCAGCTTACATGCGTGAAAAATTTCCTGATATTAAGTTAACCATTAAACCCGATGAAAGTCCGAATGTATGGGACTTAGATTGCACTGTTACTATGGTGCCTGATTACGATGTGATCACTGCGCAAGAATTAGAGTTTGAACGGATGTCGGCCAAATTTAACGGTTATAACGATGGTTGGGGCATTGAAGTTTAATCCTGTAGCCAACCTTTAATTGCCCAGTAAATAACTGATCACTCCAAAACCGATTAACGCTGTTGAAATAAAGATTAACAGCGTTACAATTCGCTGATTTGCATGAATAATATCACTGGCTTGTGGTTGTCGTGCTTGTTCATTGAATGCACGGCGTCGAAGCTTTTCACCAAGCTGATTTTCATTGTTATAAATAGCAACACCGGCTAATTTAACGCCGTTAACCAAAGCAAAACAATTCAACAAAATATCGTTATTCAGTTTGAAAAAATCTGCTTTAATTAAACGCCAAAATAATATCGTTTGGCTATTTAAAGCAAGTACTAGTAGGCATAAGGTTAATATTCTGCCAGGTAACCACTGTAAAATATTAACAATAAAAGCGACCACTTTACCAAACTCGACAAAGTGCGATCGTTTCGGGTTCCAGCTGTAATGCATTTCTAATAACAAGCGATAACTAAACGCGGTTAACGGCCCCGATATTAAAAATAAAAAACTGCTAACTAACAGTTGTTGATGTACTTTTAATATGTGCATTTCAAGAAAAGCTTTACTCAACCCCATAATGGAAAGTTGTTCGCAATCTCGCAGTACTAAAGGTTGAATGAGTTGTTTGGCTTGGTATTTATTATTCGCAACAAGTGCTTTGGCAAAGCTTTTACCCGTTCGCCCTAAATGAAAACCATCAAGGGCAAAAAATAATAATAAGCCTTGCCATAACCACAGTACTTCAATGAAATCTTCAAATAACCAGAGCATAACAACTAAGGTCGTTAAGGTGATGGTTAAGGATAAACCACCAGCAATAATGCGCTGGTTATTACTGTTTTCAGTTTTATTTACTTTTAATGCTAATTGCTGACAATAAAAACGAAAAAACTGAAAACTGTTTAATGAAGTAAAACGGGTAATTAGCCATTTCAAAACGATCACAAAAGCTAATAACCATACTTGGTTGCTAAAAGCTGAGAGGTTTGAAAAAGCTAAATCCATTTTATTAATCTAAAGTTTTATTAGCCAGTGCATCAAGCATATTCAACACCAATTGTGATGAATTTACGGAGGCAGTTTCTAAATAGGCTTCAAATGAAGTGGGTGATTCTTTACCAGCAATATCAGACATTGAACGAATAACTACAAATGGCACGTTAAATTGATGACAGGTTTGTGCGATAGCAGCACCTTCCATTTCAACGGCGGCCATGGTTGGAAAATTTGCTCGTGCTTTAGCAATATCATCATCGGCGGTCATAAAGGTATCGCCAGTGGTGATTAAACCCACTAATGTTTGAATATTGGTTAATTGTTCAATTCCTGATTTGGCAGCTGCAACTAAGGTTGGATGTGGCATATATGCCGCAGGATTACCCGGTAATTGACCTATTTCATAACCAAAAGCAGTAACATTAACGTCGTGATAACGTACTTCTGAGCTGATCACTATATCGCCCACTTTCAAGCTTTGCTCAAAACCACCAGCAGAGCCAGTATTTACCACATAATCAGGCTGAAACTTATCTATCAATAGTGCTGTTGCTAATGCTGCGGCTACTTTACCAATGCCAGATTGTACAATAACCACATCTTGATTATTTAACTGTCCTTGATGAAATTCATAACCTGCAATGGTTTGTGAACTTGGGTTTTTGAAGTTTTGCTTTCAGAATTGCGACTTCTGGTTCCATCGCACCAATAATGCCAGCTTTCATGTAAATACCTAAAAATTAAAAGTGAATTGCGAGCGATTATAACCTGAATATTAAGAATAATCTTTAGCGTTATTAGGGGCTATTGCGTAAAAAGGGCTTAAATTAAGCCCTTAATATGTAACCATAATGATGTACTAACCGTTTAATGCGGTAGTGCTGCTTGTTGCGCGTTTTTGATACGGTTCATTAAGCTCGGTTGTGTTTTGGCTGCTGTAATTGCTGATGGCGCTACCACACCGGTTTCACGTACGGCTTTTGGTCGAGCTTTGACTAATGGCGCAGGAATAATGCTGCCTTTTATTTTTGGCATTGGCGCTGAATTTTTCAAGAACTTACTATGTATACAAGCGCGTATTTCATCTAGGGTATAAGTGCTTTTAACTTTGATCCTTAAGTGAGGAATTGAAGCAGCTTCTAATGCGCCACTAACAAACCAATCTTTCTTAATTTTGTAACCTTTGCCGTTACTGTCAACTAAGTCGATAGTGCCGTATAACTTCATGGTATTACGGTCACAAATAACAAAATCTAAATATTTATTATTGGCATTATTCAGTGCCGCTTGGCTAGTGCGTTGCGAGACACCATTTCTAATCGATACGATATCAGCAAGTTTGACGCGATTTAATACCCGAAAATTTGGTCCAACGGCTTGTTCAAGCAGCGTATGAAAGTTTTTTCTGCAGCAGTAAATACGGTATTTTTTTGATCGAAAGGAAAAGGAAAGCTGTTGTCATTTAATCGGCTTGCTAAAAGCGCAACAATAACAATTAAGCTGATCATGGCAAAAAGTATAAGTTCCATAGACATCTCCAAGTACGATACACAGATTGTGAGGTACAAAAAATTGACGGTTTAGTTTTGTACTTGAATAAAGCACTTTTTATGCCATGGCGTCAGGTCATAAGGAATAATAAATGTTAATTAATTTAACCTAAACTTGGGCTAAGAAATTCAGTTATTTAGATATATTTTTTTACAAATAGCCCTGAGTAATATATTGCACTACCGTGTTATTCGTACTATAACCTAGGTATGTGCTTCGTCTTATTAAGTAAGCCAATGTCTCAATTTTTTATCACGCTTATTCTTACCTTTAGTTTATTGGGGTGTTCTTTAAATGCTGCGGCATTTGAGAATACAACATTAAGCTATAATAGCTTGTATCTAATTGACAGCGAACAAGACAATGCAGCTACTGAAATAGATGTCGACTTTTTCTGTTCAAGCACAAAATCTGACAGCTCATTTATTTATGGTAACACGTTTAAATGTGCCGCTTATCAAACACCTTATAGTAATAACCCGCATAGTATTTGGGCAATTAGAGCCCCGCCATCAATTAACGCTTAATTTATCTCGTAAGTAATCGGGTATTTACTCTGTTAAATACTCTGTTTTGTATTAGATGTTTCTATTAACAATGCACTACTATTCGATTGAGCCTATTCATCGTTAATAGCATTGTTAACTAGCAAAAAATTTAGGTAGTTAATTATGAAAAATTTAGCACTATGTGATCTTGAACCAATTGATGAATTAGCATGGCCACAAGAAAGTGGTATTGATTTATCTTCACCTGCACTCACTATTTTTACTGATTTTGAACAAATCAATCCTATTGTTGTTGATGTAACAACTTCAGCTGTTGATGCCGAAGCGTTAATGATGAATGCCCATGTCAGGCTATTGGTGGTGGTTGATGATAACCATTTTTTAGGAGTTGTTAGTTTAGATGATTTAAACTTGCAAGAAATGATCAAGCGAGAAGTTAATGGTATGGCGCGGGCTAACTTAACCGTGGCTGACTTTATGCAAACACGCAATCAGTTAAAGGCGTTTTCTTTTGATGATTTGCAAAAATCTACGATAAATGATGTGGTTGAAACATTACAAAAAAGAGGGCAACAACATTGTATTGTGGTTGAACGAGATCGTCATATGATCCGTGGCATTATTTCCGCAAGTGATATTGCGAGAAAGCTCAGTGTGCCGATCAATATCAATATGAATTCAAGTTTTGTGAATATTTTTAATGCCTTGTACCATTAATTCTTAATGGTTAAGTTTATAAAATAAAAAAGCCGCTTGTTTAATTACTAAAGCAAGCGGTTTTTATGTTCTTAAACTAAATAAAATTAGCTTGGGTATTTAGCTTCTAATGCTTGGTATAACTGTTGTTGAAAGTCATCAGCACTTGGATCAAGTTCATTAACTACTTTGGCTAATACTTCGTTGTCTTCTTCACCATGCCATACTTTGATATAGCTGCCGTCTTTATAACCATGATCTTGGCGGAAGAAATTTAAGGTGTTTTTACCAACATATTGACGAAATAACTCATTTAAATCCATGTCGATTAAAGCTAAACAATCGGCAAAAGCAGTACCTGAAAATGAGCGTTCGGTCACGGCTGCTGAGGCTAATTGTTCAAGTGCTAATTTAAAATCCGTTTGTGTTGAACGAGTAACAACTTCACTGGCTAATTGCTGGGCAATTGATTCTACAGACGCACCCGTCATTAATCGTAAGCTTAAACCAAAATGGAAAATATCGACTAATTCAAGTTGAACTTGGGCAACGTCAATTTCTTGATGCTTCCACCATTTCCAACCATGATGATCAAGCATTTCGGCACATTCCACCCAAATTGCACGATACCATTCATAATTATTGTCACGCCATGTTTCACTTACGCGTGAGTTCATAGCATCTTGCATGGAAAGCATTTGAGTAATTTGCTTAATCGCTGTTGTTGAGGTTGTCATAAATTTTTATCATTAGCTTGAAAAATAGTGGGCTATAGTTTGCCTAATCTGCTGCGTGGTGACAAGCGTTAGGCGCTGCATATTCCTTGTTTATTGAAACTTTTTCCGATAAGCGAGTGGGGTTATCCCCATATGTTGCCGGAAGATAAGGTTAAAATATTGCGGAGTATTAAAACCACAGTCATTCGATATTTGTAAAACGGATTGCTGGCTTTCAATCAACAACTTATTTGCCGCACGTAAGCGCATATTATTGAGTTCAACATGCGTACTATGACCAAGCTGGGTTTTAAACTTTTTATCTAAAGTTCTACGGGAAACTTGACAATATTCAGCAATTTTATCAACAGAAAACTTAGCGTTATTGTAATGTAATTCTATATAATTTAAGGCAATTTTTACCAGCTCATCATTTACCGCCAAATAGTCAGTACTACGGCGTGTTGTGATCCCCTGTAGGTAAGATTTGTTTCACCGTATTATCAACATTTTGTTTAAGTAAAAGTTGCTGCAATAATTGTGCACCTTCATAGCCTAAACGTTCTACATCGTGATTAATACTTGATAGTGGCACCTGAAGAGATTCGGTGATCAGGGTATTATTATCAACCCCTAAAATAGCCACTTGTTCCGGCACTTTTAAATCCGCTTTTAAGCAAGCATCTAAAACAATACTTGCATCGGGATCATTCGCAGCAAACACAGCAATAGGTAATGGCGAGGCTAATAAATGTTGTTTTAAGGTAGAAATTTTTTGCTCCCAGTCCTCCTTAGTGCCACTGATGCTCCAGTCTAAAATGGTTTGAGCATGTTCTTGTACCGTTTGAAAATAATTATCTCGCCGGATCCCAGGTACTTTATTGTGGGTGGTGGCATAAAAAGCAAAATGTCGATAACCACGGACGAGAAAGTATTCGCCGGCTAGTTTGCCAATACTAGGATTATCGGCCGTCACACGATGAGCCGGAATGTCATCTCGCATAATCGACAAGTCAACAAATGGCACGTTTGAATTTAAAACAAAATCAACCAACTCTTCATTATCTGACAGCATGGTGACAATGCCATCGCCTTGCCAGTCTTTTGGCAGCCTGCCGGTAATAGCCATTTCACAGTTTAAATGCCAGTTATTTTTAGCGGCAAATTTGGCAATACTACGGTGCGTTCTATAGTCATATCTTGATAATGCTAGCAAGATGTGCGGAGAGTTTTTTGGTGTTGGCATAAAGAACCTAAAGTTATATTTTCCTTATATTGTAATTTATCTGGAGATTATTGCAATTGACGGCATTTGTGCTGACTTGTAGTATGACTTAGATTGTTTCTTTATAGATAAAGCGAAGTTGCAAGTTTGTTTATAGAACAAGCTAACAAACGAGCAACTGAAGAACATACGAAGCGTTTTTTCGTATCAGAAAAAATTTAAATAACTCCGTTGTTATGGCGATGTTGTTGTAATAGCGGAGTTTGGTGTTAACAAATTGAGAAATTAAATATTATGAAAGTTAGATATACCGTAGGTAAAAATGAATATAGCCGTATGAATACGCAAGAGTTAAGAGATGCGTTTTTATTTGATAGCTTATTCCCTGAAGATCAAATTGAATTAGTTTACTGTGAAGTAGAGCGTAGCATTCTTGGTTCAGCGGTTCCTACTTCAAAAGAATTAGTATTAACTGCGGGTGCTGAATTAGCGGCAGATTATTTTTGTCAACGCCGTGAAGTGGGTGTATTAAATATTGGTGCTGCTGGTACTGTAACTGTTGATGGCACTGAATATTCAATGGCTAACCTTGATTGTTTGTACATTAGCCGTGGTTCAGAAGAAGTTAAATTTAGCAGTGCTGATGCAGCACAACCGGCTAAATTTTATCTTGTAAGTTACCCTGCACATGCTGAGTACCCAACGACTCATATTGCACAACAAGATGCTAACCCTTTGCACTTAGGTTCATTAGAAGATTCAAATGAACGTACTATTTATCAATATATTCACCCTAAAGGTGTTCAGTCGTGCCAATTAGTGATGGGCTTTACTAGCTTAAAACCAGGTAGTGTTTGGAATACGATGCCGGCACATACTCATGAGCGTAGAACGGAAGTTTATATGTATTTTGATGTGCCGGAAGAAAATGCTGTTTTCCATTTCATGGGGCCACAAGAAGAAACGCGTCATATTGCGGTTCATAATCAACAAGCGATTGTTTCGCCAATGTGGTCAATCCATTCAGGTTGTGGCACAAAAGCGTATAATTTCTGTTGGGCAATGGGCGGTGAAAACCAGCGTTTTGATGATATGGATCATATTGCAAAAACTGATTTACGCTAAGCAATTAAACCGTTTGCGTTATTTTGTTTTTATCAGGAAATAACGCATTTTTATATGTTTTAGTGCTATATCTATTAATAAGTTTTGCAGTTAAGCGTTTGTATTGCATTAAATAATTAACAAATTTAGCGGTTAAACAGTAAATAACCGCTAAAGTTAATAGACCAATAGAGAGAAATTGAAATGTTGAAACTCAATCATACAATAGCCATGCTTTGCCTAGGTTTAGGGATTCAAGCTTGTTCAAAAAACGTTTCAGAGTCAAGTGAAATGATGGCTAATACAATAGTTTCTCAAACGAAACCAGCTACTTATGCGCGTTTTGTTCCCGAACGAAAAGATGATTTTGCTTGGGAAAATGATGTTATTGCGTTTCGTGCTTACGGCCCAGCTTTACGTGCCGGAGCCGAGAATGCTGGTATCGATTGTTGGTTAAAGCGTGTTGATTACCCAATTATCAATAAATGGTATTACCAAGCATTACAAGCCGATATTAAACTTTCTTATCATGAAGATCATGGTGAAGGTTTAGATAACTATCACGTGGGTTCTTCAGCGGGTTGTGGCGGTACGTCGTTATGGCTAAATGGTGAACGTGTTGGTTTAGAAACCTATACCGCATATAAAATCATTTCTTCAACCGCAGAAAAAACCGTGTTTGTTTTAACTTATGAACATGACGTAGCAGGCGATCATTATAAAGAAGAAAAGCAAATTACCATTGAGTTAGGCAAACGTTTGTTTGAAGCGCAATCAACATTTTGGAAAAATGGTGAGTTAGCGGCTAATTTACCCATTACCCTTGGTGTAACTACGCATGATGAGTTAGCTAACGTTTCTTATGATCTGAAACAAGGTTGGTTAGCTGCATGGGAAAAATTGGGTGATAGTGAATTAGGTACAGGGGTTAAGTTAGATCTAGCCGTATTATCTCGCAAGAAACTATTCTCAGCAATGGGGTGAAAGATAAAGGTCATGCACTATTTGTTGCTAAAACGGATGCTAATGGTCAAATTACCTACCACTCTGGTTATGGCTGGAAAAAAGCTGGCGCAATTACTAGCTTAGCGCAATGGCAACAATACTTAACTGATTTTAAATAAACAGTAATATTTTATTTGCTGCTGATGTTTTAAGTTAGCAGCCGTTCAATTAATAGGAAAGAAAATGAGTAATTATTTAGAAACGTTTTCATTAGCAGGTAAAACTGCATTAGTTACTGGCGCAAGCCGTGGTTTAGGGCAAGCAATTGCTTTAGGTTTAGCAAAAGCAGGTGCAACGGTAATTTGTTGTGCTTCAAGAGTGGGTGGAACAGATGCTACTGAAGCTTTGATTAAAGAAACGGGTGGTGTTGCCCATGGTTTAGCGGCTGATTTATCAGATGAAGCAGCGGTAACTAAGTTGTACCAAGATGCGGTTGCGATTACTGGCCAAATTGATGTGTTAGTTAACAACGGCGGCACAATTTCTCGCTTCCCAGCTCATGAATATCCAATGGAAGAATTCCGCAAGGTTATTGATGTTAACTTAAATGCTTTATTCCAATTAAGCCAATTAGTGGGTAAAGATATGTTAACGCGTAAAGCAGGTAAAATTATTAATATTGCTTCAATGCTTTCATACTCAGGTGGTATGACAGTACCAGCTTATACAGCAAGTAAACATGCCGTTGCTGGTATTACTAAAGCTTTAGCAAATGAGTGGGCAAATTCTAATATTCAAGTAAATGCGATAGCACCTGGTTATTTCAGAACAGATAACACACAAGCATTACAAGATAACCCCAGAGCGTTGTGCTGATATTCAAAAACGTATTCCTGCTGGCGAGTGGGGCTTACCTGAGCAATTAGCGGGTACTGCGGTTTATTTAGCAAGCCAAGCAAGTGATTATGTTAATGGTCATGTTCTAGCGGTTGATGGGGGCTGGTTAGCTCGATAATTAATAGTAAAAAAGTTCTGACACTTTTGTCAGTTTTGGGAAAGTCATCTGTTCATTTATAAACTTGGTGGCTTTTCTTTTAACGATTTTTAGTAACGTTTGTAAATTAAATAAATGATTAAAATAGAACAATAAACTAAACAATCAAAATAAAGTTAGGGGGTTACAGTGAATCGATATTTATTCCTAATGTTTTATTCGCTATCTGCAGTATTTTTATCTGCATGTGGTGAAAAAGACAGTCAAGTTGTACTTAGGGTAGGCCATACCTTAGATACCAAACATTCGGTGCATAAAGCGTTAGAATATATGGCTGAACGGTTAGCACTTTATTCTGACGGTGAAGTGAAAATTAAGCTTTATCCTAGTGGTCAGTTGGGGTCTGAACGTCAAATGGTTGAGTTACTGCAAATTGGTAGTTTAGCTATGACTAAAGTATCAGCAGCAACACTAGAAGGTTTTGCTGATGATATGCGAGTATTTGGTGTACCTTATGTTTTTCAAAGTAAAGATCATTTGTGGCGTGTTTTAGGTGGTGAAATTGGTGCAGAGATACTTTCTTCAATCACCGCATCACATTTAGTCGGCTTAGGGTATATGGATGCTGGTAGTCGTAGCTTTTATGTTTGTGATAAGTCAGTGAATACACCGGCTGATGTTGTTGGTAAAAAAATTCGGGTAATGAATAGTCAAAATGCTGTGAAAATGATTGGCGCTTATGGCGGGGCTGCAACGCCTTTATCTTGGGGGGAATTATATGCCGCTTTACAACAAGGAGTGGTAGATGGTGCTGAAAACAACCCTCCTTCTTTTCATTTATCACGTCATTATGAAGTTTGTAAGTTTTATTCAATCAATGAACACACCTCAATTCCTGATGTTGTGGTTTCAAGTAAACATATTTACGATTCTTTAACTGAGCAACAACAAACTTGGTTAAATCAAGCGATGGCTGATGCGGTAGTAAAACAAAAGCAATTATGGCAAGAAGCCGAAAGTTTTGCATTAAGTGAGGTAAGTAAAGCTGGGGTAGTAGTCACATATCCAGATAAAGCACCGTTTATTGAAGCGGTAAAACCTATTCATGCACAATATCAAGGCTCAAAAATTGGTCAATATATAGAGCGCATTGGTGCTATGGCAGGAGATAAATAATGGAATTTGTTGTTTCAAGTATTGATAAGCTGATCAAATTATTATTAGCGCTGTTTATGTTGTTAGTTATTGTTGTAGTTTCATGGCAAGTGTTCTCCCGTCATGTTTTAGAAGATCCAAGTTCAGGATCAGGTGAAATTTCACGTTTTTTGCTTATTTGGATTGGTATGTTAGGTGCGGCCTATTGCTACCGAATGAAGTCACATTTAAGTTTGAATATATTAACGGAAAAAATGAACGCCAAACCTAAGTGGGTAACGGAAATTTTTATTCATTTTATGGTGTTAATTTTTGCCTCAGTGGTAATGGCTGTTGGTGGTATTAACTTAATGTTAATGACCTTTGACCCAGTGCAATTATCACCGGTTTTAGAAGTTAAAATGGGCTACATCTACAGCGTGGTGCCTTTATCAGGTGTTTTTATGAGTATTTATGCAATTAACGAAATAGTACTATTGATAAAAACCGGTAAAATTACTGAAGATAAACATGACGAGGTAAGTATCTAATGGAAATAAGTGGCTTAATTTTAATTTGCGTATTTTTGGATTACTTTTCCTTAACGTACCTGTGTCATTTTGTATCGGTTTAGCAACGTTTTCTGCCATGCTTTATAGCATTGACTTTTTACCGGCGGTAACTACCTTAGCTCAACGAATGTCAGGTGGCTTAGATAGCTTTTCGTTATTAGCGATTCCATTTTTTATTTTGTCAGGTTTATTAATGGGGCAAGGTGGTGTCGCTCGGCGGCTCATTGAATGTGCCATGGCGTTAATTGGTATGTTACCTGGTGGTTTAGCGTTAGTGAACGTTTTATCTTGTACTTTATTTGGTAGTATTTCAGGTTCAGCTGTCGCTGCTACTAGTGCTATTGGTAGCTTTATGATCCCTGAAATGGAGAAAAAAGGTTACGATAAAAACTTCTCAACAGCGGTTACAGCAACAGCAGCAACAACGGGATTGATCATTCCACCAAGTAATATTTTAATTGTTTATGCAATTGCCAGTGGTGGCGTTTCCGTTTCAGCTCTATTTATTGCCGGTTATTTACCGGGTATTTTAGTGTCATTATTTTTAATGGCCGTTTGTTCTATTTATGCGATTAAAAAAGGCTATCCACGAAGCCCGCGCCTACCATTAAATATTGTTGTTAGAAAAGTGGCTGATGCTATTCCCGCATTAACACTTATCTTTATTATTATTGGGGGAATTGTTGGTGGTATTTTTACCGCAACAGAGGCTGGTGCAATTGCGGTATTGTATTCTTTACTGTTATCAGTTGGCGTATATCGAGAAGTAAAAATACCTCAGTTACCGGGTATTTTTATTAAAGCGGGTGAAATTACTGCTATTGTTATGCTATTAATTGCAGCTTCTTCGGCAATGTCTTGGATGTTATCTTATGAAAATATTCCTGAAACCATCAGTAATGCTTTATTAACTATTAGTGAAAATCCATTAATTATTTTATTAATTATTAATTTGATTTTAATTGTGGTGGGTGCCTTTATGGATATGACACCAGCGGTATTGATTTTTACCCCGATATTTTTACCGATTGCTGAAAGTTTAGGTATGTCGCCGATACACTTCGGTATTATGATGGTATTAAACTTATCAATAGGGCTTTGTTCGCCACCGGTGGGGCTGTATTATTTGTTGGTTGTTCAGTTGGTCGAACGACGATAGATAAGATTATTAAACCTATGTTACCTTTATATGCCGTGATGTTTTTAGCGCTTATGTTGGTGACTTACATTCCTGCAATTAGTGAGTTTTTACCGAGAGCATTTGGCTTAATGTAATTTAGTCTGATTAAATTTAAAAAGGGTCTATCGTGATGCGATAGACCCTTTTTTATATCATCTTAAATCTATAAATCAGCAACTTAATTCAGGACGATATGGATTGGTAAGTAAGTTAGTTCGTGTGGTTTAAGCGCATTAGAAGATCAAGAAATAAGCATGTTAAATTTACGAAATATGCCTGTTGAAGGTGAAAACAGTGGCATTGCTGATTATTCTTATGATGCTATGAGTTTGGCAAAGATAATTACTAATATCGTACTTCGAATTATCAAGTATAGCTAAAAGCTTTTGTCTGTGAGAAGGGGAGAAACGGTAGCAATATAGGGTATTTAGAAAAGTATTATAAAGCTTATTTTTACTAGCTAAACAGCACAAACAAAAAAGGTAAGCCAATGGCTTACCTTTTAGATAGTTAATGGGTTAAACAACCCTGTACTAAAGATTAACTTAACACGTAATCTAAAATACCTAATGCCGCTTTACGGCCTTGGTCAACAGCGGTAACTACTAAGTCAGAACCTAATACCATGTCACCACCGGCAAACACGTTAGTATTTGAGGTTTGTAAAGCAAACTCAGTTTTTTCGCTTGCAATAACACGACCACGGCTGTCAACTTCAACACCAGCGTCTTTCATCCACTGTGGTGGGCTTGGTAAGAAACCAAACGCAATAACCACGGCATCAGCTTCCATGATGAATTCAGAACCTTCAATTGGCTCTGGGCTACGACGGCCGTTAGCATCAGCTGCACCTAATTGGGTTTTAACAAATTTAACGCCAACAGTTTGGCCTTCATCGTTAACTGCAATATCAAGTGGCTGAATGTTAAATTGGAAGTTTACACCTTCTTCTTTGGCGTTTTGTACTTCACGTGGTGAACCTGGCATGTTTGCTTCGTCACGACGGTAGGCACAAGTTACTTCGGTAGCACCTTGGCGAATAGATGAACGTACACAGTCCATCGCGGTATCACCACCACCAAGTACAACAACTTTTTTACCTTCAAAGTTAACGTAAGGTTTAACATTTTCGGTTAAGCCCATAATGTGCTGGGTGTTACCAATAAGGAAATCTAGTGCGTTATAAACACCAGGGGCTTTTTCATTGTCAAAGCCACCTTCCATGTCAGTGTAAGTACCTAAACCTAAAAATACGGCATCGTACTCGTCACTTAAGTCACTGAATTTAACATCAGTACCTACGTTGGTATTTAAACGGAACTCAATGCCCATACCTTCGAAAATTTCACGACGCTTTTGAATAACTTCTTTTCTAACTTAAATGCTGGAATACCAAAAGTTAACAAGCCGCCAATTTGTGCATTTTTGTCAAAGACAACACAGTCAACACCGTTACGGGTTAATACGTCAGCTGCGGCTAAACCAGCAGGGCCAGCACCAACAATTGCCACACGTTTACCCGTTTTAACAACGTGTGAAAGGTCAGGCTTCCAACCTTGCTCAAAGGCAGTGTCGGTGATGAATTTTTCGATATTACCAATAGTAACAGCGCCAAACTCATCGTTTAATGTACAGGCTGATTCACATAATCTATCTTGTGGACAAACACGACCACACATTTCAGGTAAGCTGTTAGTTTCATGACATAAATCTGCCGCTTCTAAAATTTTACCTTCAGAAACTAATTCTAACCATTGTGGAATGTAGTTATGAACTGGACATTTCCATTCACAATATGGGTTACCACAATCTAAGCAGCGGTCAGCTTGACCGGCGCTTTGCTCGTTACTTAATGGTTGATAAATTTCAACAAAATCAATTTTACGTTGTTCGATCGACTTTTTTGGTGGGTCGATACGTTCTACGTCCATAAATTGATAAACATTCTTACTCATATCTGTTTCTTCCTCAAATCGCGCTTAGCTAGTTTGAACACGAAGTTCAGCAGTTGAACGGCTGCGATGGCCTAATAACGTTTTCACGTCAGTTGCTGTCGGTTTAATTAATTTAAACATTGGCGCGAATTGGTCAAAGCTTTGTAAAATTTGCTGAGCACGTAAGCTGCCCGTTTCTTCAAAGTGTTGGTTGATAATGCCACGTAAATGTTCTTTGTGAATGCTAAGGCTTTCATCTTCAATGTTTAACATTTCGATAGACTCTTTGTTCAAGCGAATATCTAAGTCGTTAGCTTCATCTAATACGTAAGCAAAACCACCTGTCATACCTGCACCAAAGTTTAGACCAACTTGGCCTAAAATCGTAACGATACCACCAGTCATGTATTCACAACCGTGATCACCCGTACCTTCAACTACCGCATGACAGCCTGAGTTACGAACCGCAAAACGTTCACCTGCACGGCCACAGCCATACAATTTACCGCCAGTTGCGCCGTATAAACAGGTATTACCCATGATCATTGATTTGTGGCTTTCAAACGCTACGCCCTTAGGTGGCTTGATGGTTAATTTACCACCAGTCATACCTTTACCAACGTAATCGTTCGCATCACCAGTTAAGGTCATTTCTAAACCACCAGCATTCCAAACACCAAAACTTTGACCAGCAGTACCGGTTAAGTTCACTTTGATTGGTGCGCTAGACATACCTTGGTCGCCATGATGACGAGCGATTTCACCTGATAATGAAGCACCCACAGAGCGATCTGTGTTTTGAATGTTGAATCTAAATTCACCACCTGAGCTATGTGCAACAGCTTCACTAGCTGCTTCAACTAACTGCTTGTTCAATGTACCTGGATCAAAAGGTTCGTTGCCTTCTGTTTGGAATTGAGCAGTACGTTCGTCAGCAATTACTGGTGCAATAATTGGCGTTAAATCAAGTTTTTCTTGTTTAGCACTAATGCCTTGTAATGGTACTAATAAGTCAGTACGGCCAATTAAGTCAGTTAATTTTTCAACGCCTAATTGCGCTAAAATTTCACGAACGTCTTGAGCAACAAACTTGAAGTAGTTCATTACTTGATCAGGTAAACCTTTAAAGTACTTTTCACGTAACTCGTCATCTTGTGTTGCAACACCTGTAGCACAGTTGTTTAAGTGACAAATACGTAAGAACTTACAACCTAAAGTGATCATAGGAACGGTACCAAAAACCGAAACTTTCAGCACCTAAAATAGCTGCTTTTACTAAGTCTAAGCCAGTTTTTAAACCGCCATCTACTTGTAAACGTACTTTATGGCGTAAACCATTCGCTACTAATGATTGATGTGCTTCAGCTAAACCAAGCTCCCAAGGACAACCCGCATATTTAACCGAGGTTAATGGGCTTGCTGCCGTACCACCGTCATAACCTGAAATGGTAATGAAGTCAGCATAAGCTTTAGCAACACCAGAAGCGATAGTACCAACACCTGGGCCGGATACTAATTTAACAGACACAACCGCTTTTGGATTCACTTGTTTTAAATCGAAAATTAGCTGATCTAAATCTTCAATTGAATAAATATCGTGATGTGGTGGAGGTGAAATTAAGGTAACACCTGGCACTGAGAAACGAAGTTTCGCAATTAACGGTGATACTTTATCACCTGGTAATTGACCACCTTCACCTGGCTTAGCACCTTGGGCAACTTTAATCTGTAAAACATCAGCATTTACTAAGTAATGTGGTGTTACACCAAAACGACCAGAGGCAATTTGTTTGATACGTGAGTTTTTCACAGTACCAAAACGGCGCTCATCTTCACCACCTTCACCAGAGTTTGAGTAACCGCCTAAACGGTTCATGGCAATAGCTAAGGCTTCATGTGCTTCTGGGCTTAATGCACCAATTGACATTGCAGCACTGTCGAAACGTTTAAACATTTCGGTGTCTGCTTCTACTTTTGAAATATCAATAGCATTGGTGTCTTCTTTTAAGCCTAATAAATCACGTAACGTTGCCGCAGGGCGGTTATTTACATGATCAGCGAATACTCGGTAATCGCTATAGTTACCTGTTTTAACCGCATTTTGTAAGCTATTAACTACGTCAGGGTTAAAGGCGTGATATTCACCACCATGAACGTATTTTAATAAACCACCGTGGTCAACTTTTTGGTGTGGTAAGAAAGCTTTACGAGAAAGGTTAATACCATCTTGTTCAATATCGCTAAAATCAGCACCTTCAATACGGCTTGGTAAATCAGGGAAACAAAGTTTAGTGATGTTTGAATGAACACCAATAAGTTCAAATAAACCAGCACAACGGTAACTAGCAATGGTTGAAATACCCATTTTAGATAAGATTTTTAATAAACCTTTATCAATACCGTTACGGTAATTGTTTAATGCTTGGCGTACAGTAAGTTCGATTTGGCCTTCTTTAACCATTTGTTCAATGGTTTCAAACGCCATGTATGGATAGATTGCAGTAGCACCTAAACCTAATAATACGGCAAATTGATGAGAGTCACGTACCGATGCTGTTTCAACAATAACGTTTGAGTCACAACGTAGTTGTTCATCAACTAAGCGTTTTTGGACAGCACCAACAGCCATAGCAGCTGGAATAGGCACTAAACCTTTGGCAATGTTACGGTCTGATAAAACTAAGATTACGGTGTTTTCTTCACGAACAGTTTTAACTGCTTCATCACATAAGCGTCTGATCGCAGCTTCTAAGTTTTCTCTTGCTGGATCAAAGTTAAGCTCTAACGTTTCGCTACGGTAATGTTCAGGATCAGCTTCTAGTAATTGTTTGAAACCGCTATACATTAAGATTGGCGAGTTAAAAACGATACGGTTGGCATGACCTGTTGTTTCGTTGAATACGTTATGTTCACGACCTACACAAGTCGCTAACGACATAACGTAGCGCTCACGTAATGGATCAATTGGCGGGTTAGTTACTTGCGCAAATTGTTGACGGAAATAATCGTAGAAGATACGTGGCTTACTTGACAGTACTGCCATAGGTGTATCATCACCCATAGAGCCAGTTGCTTCTTGACCATTTTCGGCAAGTGTTTTAACCACTTGCTGAATTTCTTCATAGCTATAAGCAAATAATTTATGGTATTGGGCAATTTCTTGCTCAGAGTAATCACTGTTACCAATTTGATCATCAGGGAATTCTGGAAAAGGAATTAAACGGCTGATGTTGTTGTCTAACCACTCTTTATAAGGGTGGCGAACTTTTAATTCGTTATCAATATCTTTCGATAATGAAATTTTACCGGTGAAGGTATCTACTGACATCATTTCACCAGGACCAACACGGCCTTTTTCAACAACTTCATCTTCGCCGTAATCCCAAATACCTACTTCTGAGGCAAGGGTAATAAAACCATCACGAGTGATAACATAACGCGCAGGACGTAAACCGTTACGGTCAAGGTTACAAGCTACGTGACGACCGTTAGTCATTACGATACCTGCTGGGCCATCCCATGGTTCCATGTGCATTGAGTTGAACTCATAAAATGCTTTTAAGTCATCATCTAAACATGGGTTGTTTTGCCATGCTGGTGGCATTAACAAACGCATAGCGCGGTATAAATCCATACCGCCAGCTAAGAATAAATCTAGCATGTTATCTAATGACGATGAGTCAGAACCCGTTTCGTTAACAAACGGTGCTGCATCATGTAAATCAGGTAATAATGGCGAATTAAAACGATAAGTACGGGCACGACTCCACTGACGGTTACCTTTAATAGTGTTAATTTCACCATTGTGAGCAAGGTAACGGAATGGCTGAGCTAAATGCCATTGTGGTGAAGTATTCGTTGAAAAGCGTTGATGGAATACACAAATCGCACTTTGTAAACGAATATCAGCAAGGTCTAAATAAAAGTTAGGTAAATCTACCGGCATTACTAAGCCTTTGTAGATATTTACCGTACAAGATAAACTCGCAACGTAAAAACGCTCATCAGTAATACGTTTCTCTGAACGACGACGTGCCATATATAAACGACGTTCAAGATCGCGATTACGCCATCCTGAGGAGCATCAACAAATATTTGCTCAATTGCCGGTACATTACCCGCAGCAATTTCACCTAAAATTGTTGGGTCAGTAGGAACGACACGCCAGCCCACAATAGTTAAGGTTTCTTTTTTTAATTCTTCTTCAAATATTTTCTTTGAAGCAGTGGCAAGTTCTTCATCGGGGTTTAAGAAGATCATACCGACAGCGTATTTACGGCCTAATTTCCAACTGTTTTCTTCGGCGATTGCTCTAAAAACTGTCAGGTTTTTGAATTAATAAACCACAACCATCGCCCGTTTTGCCATCTGAGTTGATGCCGCCACGATGCTGCATACGATCAAGCGCAGATATTGCGGTTTTGATCAGTTTATGACTAGTTTCACCTTGTTGGTGCGCAATTAGTCCAAATCCACAATTATCTTTTTGAAAATTCGGGTCATAAAGCTGCATTGTATTATCTCCTAACTAAATAAACCTTTAGGGAGAAGGGAAAACGATAAAATATGTGTTTTTAAAAACACATAAGCACCCTTTAACTCTCCCCGAGAGGAACCCTTAAGATTAAACACTTATTAGCCAAACGTCAATGTGAATTAGAGTTTTTGCTCGTATATAAATTACACATTTTCGTCGGATTAACTAAATGAAAAATCCGTTATTTGTTTAAATTAACGCTATATCACCATGTGAGGTCGTAATATTCATCAGATTTTGTAATTTACTTACTAAATCTGATGCTTTCCGTTGTTATATTACGATTCTGGTATTAGATGATTTTCATTTCGTTTATAAGCTTTTAATCTAGAGCTTACGTTTCATACCTTTCGAATGAAAATGAAATAAATTCACATATAGCGGCACATATATAGTGCTTTTGAATTACGGCTGATATCCGCCAATAATTCCTTTAGTTGTTACACTTACGGCATCGTGCGCATGCAACGATTCTAAGTGATTGATGCGAAGCCAAAAATCATCAAATTCAGATTTTAAATTCATCGCATGTTGCAAACGTCTTGCCGCATCTTCACAGAACATTAAGTTTTGGCCATTTAAACGCGCAAATTCCTGTTCGTCTTCTTTTTACTGCTGCTTGAACAGGGGTTTGTAAAGCCTGTTCAATCGTATCTACTAACTCAGTAATTGGGAAATTGTCAGCTTGTTGATTCAATTTCACTTTTACTTCAGCAACAGAGCGTTGACTATGAGGTGTTGCAACAATACCTTCCGTAGTGCCTAACCATTCGTGAATACTATCAAGATCTACATCGCTATTGGCGCTAAATGTATCTCTGAATGATTTTTGGATCAGTTGTCTAGCAAGGGCTGCTGAACAAGGGCAAGTTGATGAATATGGTACATCAACTGTTAACTCGACATTGAGTTTTCCTTGATTGACATGGCCTGTTAATACCACAGGATATGCTTTCCAGCCTTGCTTTCCGCTAATTAAAGATTTACGACGTAAATGGTAATCAAAGCGAAATTCAACTTTTGCGTTGTCACTTAACTCTTGATGACTTGAAATAAAACCATCTAACAAGGTTACTAATGCTTGATAAGTTAAAACCCCTTCACTAGAAAGTTCGTCTAACAAAAGATATAGGCGTGACATGTGAATGCCTTTTGCTTTTGGTTCTTTTAAATTAACAAAAGCATCGATACTGGCAGACACCATGCGATCAGCTTGATCTTGTGAAGCAACCATTATTGGCATTTCGATATTACTCATACCAACCCAGTCCAATGTTCCTTCCGTTTGGGCCGTGGTATGGTTTGCAATATCAGGCATTGTTGTTGACATTACTACATTACTCTTAATTATAGTGTTAACTATATGTGCTTAAATTTTAGAGGACTCTAAATAGAATTCCTGAAATTTTCGTTAAATCTTTAATTCTTTTATACTCGGTAAAAATGACCCAGTAAAAAGGCCGGCTATTCTGAACGAAAACCACCTTAAAAGCAATCTTTTCCAAGCTTAGCCGTAGATAAAAAAAACATCGAAGGGCTGATATTCATTCACTTGTTGAATATAGTAACTGTGGTGACATTCTCTTGGGAGTTGTTACTATAGCAGTAATACGCAATTGCTGAACTTTTATGTTTAAATTTTGTGCATATTAAAGGCAGTTTAAATGCTGGTTAAGTGCTTATAGGTGTAGAATAATACGCTCACCTAAGCTTGAGCTTGTATATGCCGTTAGCAAAACTAATAGATCTTAATTGAAAGGAAGGCCGATGCCAGAAAATACCTCGTTAGATAGTGTTTTATTAGACGATTATAAAGCCAGTTTAGGGCTTGATATAGTCAGTGATATGTTAGATTTGTATGTTAATCAATCAGCACTTTATTTAGCTGATATCAAACTAGCGGCAAGCTCTGGTGATAATCAAGAATGGCATGATAAGTGCCATAAAATGAAAGGGCAGCAAGCAGTGCCGGCTTAGTTAATGTACGTGCCTATCTTGTTGAAATAGAACATTCTAAGGCTGAGGCGTCAGTTAAAGCTGATTACTATCAGGAACTAACTAGGTTGAATGATGAGGCCATTATTCACTTTAAAGCTTGGCTACAAGCATAACCATAGCTACCTTCTCTATCATCATAGATGAGAAGGTATTAATTTTCTTCTAGTTCGCCAATAAAGCGGTAGCCTTCACCATGAATGGTATTAATAAGTTCACGGCTATCATCAACAGCTTCAAAGTGTTTTCTAAAACGACGAATAGTTACATCAACGGTTCTATCATTAGAGCGTAGCTCACGTCCGGTCATTTCTTTAATTAGCTGCTGTCGGGTAATTATTTGACCGGCATTTTCGATCAATAGCTTTAAGGCTCGATACTCACCTCGAGGAATGGCTATTTCTTCACCGGTTGGGCTAAGCATTTTTCTCGAATTGCCATCGAGTGACCAACCATTAAATTTGATAATAGCATTGCTTGGCTCTTGTTTGCCTTGACTTATTCTATTCAGAATATTACGTGCTCTTATGGTGAGTTCACGTGGGTTAAAAGGTTTAGTTAGATAATCATCAGCGCCAATTTCTAGCCCTAGCACTTTATCAATATCACTGTCACGGCCGGTTAAAAAGATTAAGCCTAAATCCGGTTGTTTTGTTAGCTCTCTAGCGAGTAATAAGCCATTTTTCCCAGGTAGGTTAATATCCATGATGACAAGGTTGATGTGGTTATTTCTAAGCTGAACTTCCATTTGGCTACCATCTGTAGCCTCAAAAACTTGGTAGCCTTCCGCTTCAAATAAATTCTTGAGATTAAAGCGTGTTACATCTTCATCTTCAACAATTAGAATGCGTTGCTTTTGCATTTTAATTCATCCATTAATTAGTGTGGCCAAATAAGATCTGTTTATCTTTGTTTAATAATTCAGTTGAGAGATAAAATCGTTTTAATCAAGGCTGAAATTAGCTCGTTTAGTCATCTAAACCAATAATTTTTAACGCCCAGTAAAGCGATTTTAGCCTCAGCCCTCAGTGCATAGTGCAATGGCTATTTTTTTCGCTAGCTGCATTAGAATTTCACTCATTTGGAATTCACGCATTTGGAATAAGCAAACAACCTTCATTCTACTTTGCTATTACTTAAAATAGCCTATTGCTGAAAGTATAAACAAAGAACAACAGACCCTAGGTACGGCCAAGGTATTTTTAAAAAACTAAAAGAACGTTAAAAACGCTCAAAAAAAGTGTTAATAAAAGATTATCATTTTGTTAATACTTTTTGTTAATAATAATACAAAGATAGCCTAAATCACTACAAGGTTGCAATCAAATTGGCTTAAATAGGTATATTTATCTCGAAGGTAACCCCTTGACTAGGAATGCTTTCTAATTGAATAGAGCCGCCTAATGCTTGAGTTACTAAATTATAAACTAAGTGTAATCCTAAACCACTGCCACCTTCACCGCGCTTGGTTGTTACAAAAGGTTCAAATACTTTTGCTTTGACAGAATCATCAATACCAACGCCGTTATCTTGGTAGATAATGTTTAATTGGTTACCAGTTCCATAATGGTAATCGTGATCGTTCCTTCAGGGCCGTTATTAAAGCCATGAATTTTACTATTCATAATTAAGTTAATAAATATTTGGTTCAGCGGCCCTGCTTTAGCATTCACGTATAGCGACTCATTACACTGAATATTTATTTGATAGTTGGTGTCTTTTAACTGTGGTCCTAATGTTAAGCAAACTTCATCAAGCAGTTGTTTAACATTAAAATAGCGAGCTTCTTCATTAGATTGATCAACAGCAACTTGTTTAAAGCTTGAGATAAGATCCGCGGCACGGTTTAAGTTGCGAATAACAATACTAATATTTTCGTCAGTTTCATGTAAAAAACGTTTTAGCTGGCTGCCTTTTAGTGTCTTATTATCATAAGCTTGCTGGATTTCAGTTGCGATCTGCCAGTAATGACGATGCCGTTACCCCTAAACCAACAGGGGTATTTACCTCATGCGCAATACCCGCCACCATATCACCTAATGAAGCCATTTTTTCGTTTTCAACTAATTGGCCTTGAAATTGGTGTAGTTTTTCTAAAGTTGACAGTAGTTCTTGGTTTGATTCTTTTAAGGCATCGGTTCGACGGTTGACTTTGTTTTCTAATTCTTGATTTAAACGTAAAATTTCTTGTTCAGCGTCATCACGTTTGGCTAAGTGTTTTTCGGTTCTGGCAAGCATAATGTTTAAGGTTCTACTTAACATATCGATTTCGGTGTAATCACTAGCTTGGCATCTTAGCGTGTAATTTTTACGTTGTGAGATCAGTTGTATTGTTTGAATTAAATTACCAATAGCACTGACGATAGAAGTATGGAATTTGGAAACCATCATCAATGAAAATAAGATTGATAAGGACACAAATAACGACACCAGTAATGACGCTAGCGCGAATAATATTGTTAACTGGCGCGATACTAGATTGAATATGAACATAACCAATGAGCTTGGTTAGCATTAGTGACCGCTTTGATATATTCAATTCGATCATTAAACAGCTGAGGTGTTGACAGCGTGGCTATTTTGGCTTCGTTTGGATATAACGAAGGTGATAACGAGTTCTTATTGTAATTGGCCGCCAATAATAAGGTTTTATTATCAGTTTTTTAGATATAAACAAAATTGATCATTGGGATTTGGCTAAAGGTAGACAGCTCTTTTTGTGAGCTGATATTGTCGGCACTGTATTTATTAATCAATGTTTCCGCTTGTACTGACACTAAATCAGCCCAATTTCGCACGTTATCAGATAGTTGATTTTTAGCTTGTTGAACAAAAATAGTGGCTAAAATAATGATAGAGCATAAAACAACAATTAAAAACAAAATCGTATTTAGGTAAAATAACGGTCGTTTTAAAGATTGAATATTGTCGTTTTTTAACATAAAAATGTAAGCTCACATAATGATTAACGTTCTGTTGTTACGACAGAATCTTTGACAGTTCTTATTATATACCTAATCCTGTTATTGTGCATGACTGAGGCTAAGTTGTTAACCTAAGTTAAAATTAATTTTTCTTTAAACAGTGATAAACAATAAAGCCTTGCTGATTAACAAGCTCGTTAACTTTAGCAAAGTTTTTTTGCATGATAGGTTTATAAGTTAAAAAATTATTCGCGACGACAATTAATTCACCATTGTTCTCAATGTTTTTATTGATGCCGGTTAAAAAACTTTCTGTGGCGTGATAATTGGTTTTTAAGCCTTGGTGAAAAGGCGGGTTGGTGATAACAACATCAAAATGACCTTTAATATGTGATAGGCTGTCTGTGGCTATTACATCACCGGTTAATTGGTTCATTGCTAAAGTGCGTTTCGCCGAACTTATCGCTAAAGCACTGACATCGGCTAAGGTTAAGCTTATATCAGCATACTGCTTAGCAATAAAGCTAGCGATAACACCAGCTCCACAACCAAAATCTAATAACTTTGTCGGCTTAATGTTAGGTAAATTTTCTAACAAAACCCGAGTACCAATATCTAATTTTTTTTGGCTAAAAACGCCAGGTAACGCAGCAACCTTAATACAAGTACCAGCAATATCAAGTGGGTATTCATTAAACCAGTCATTTAAGACAAAGTTTTTACCTGATTGTTGGTAGCGGCCAGAAAATAACATGCAGTGTCGCGCGGAATCATTTTTTTGGTAATGGTTTAAGTAACTCTCAACTATTTTTTTAGATGAGTTAATACCGCTATTTTTTTCTCCAACGATCACAACAATCGCTGAGCTATCAAGACTAGATTCCAGCATAGCTAAAATAAAGCTTAATTCAGCTTTTGCTTTAGGGTATTGAATAATCACCAAATCATGATTTAGCTCGCTTTGGTAGGTTGCGTCAAAATAACTCTGATAAGCACTATTTTTTTTTGGTGTTGCTGATAAGCTTGAAAGTTACTGTTAAAGGTTGTTATTTGACTGTCAGGGTAAGTCAATAAATAGTCCTGAATAAAGCTATCTGCCGCAAGGTTGATGAATAGTGGGCGCTTACTTTTAACGATGATAAGTTGCGAACTAATATTTGGCAGATATTATTTTCAGACATTAAGTGATTCTAGCTAGCTAAATAGTGAGTTGCTTTGTATCGCCCAGAGTAGTGCTATTTAATGTTACATCACTATTTTATGTAATAATTAATGGGTATTTTAAGGTTTTGTTTGACGATAGCTATATAAAATTAAGGATTTGGAGTGAAACTTGTTTCAGAGAATTAAAGATGAGGCAATTTTTGATGGATAAATTACTCAAAGGCTTTGTTGTTTGCTGGTTTAAAAGCGACGTTCGTCGTTGGTGGCTTCATGCCTATTATAATTTTATTCCTAAGTTGCTACATAAAAAACAATCGCTTGATGTTTTTCTGGCGTTAAGTGATCCCTATAGTTTTGTCTTGGTGCAAACCTTGCCTGCACTAGAAAAACGTTTTCACGTTAAGATTAACTTATTCTTAATGTATGAAAAAAATCAAGTTTCTCAAACGGGTAAGCTATGGCGTGAATGGACGATAACGGATGCTAATCATTTTGCTCATTTATACGGCCTACAAGCTATCACGCAAGAGCCGGAAATTCGCTCACTAGTGACAGGACAACAAGTTTGGCAATTACAGAGTAAAAATGTTGCGAATGCGATCAGCCTTTTTAAACAAACTTGGCTTAATCAATTCACTGAGTTTTACGGGCCTTCAACACCAGTGATTAATTTTCAAATTAAAAACCAGCAAAAACAAATTCGTAAAGGGCACTATCAATCGGCCAGTATTTATTTTGCTGGTGAATGGTATGTTGGTGTTGAACGACTTGGTCATTTAGAACAGCGGCTTAATAAAATAGGGGTATCAATAGATAAACCCGAATCACTTTTTAATAAACATCATTTAACTTACCAGCCAAGTGCCGCTAAATTACCACAAACTGAGTTGACGGTTTATTTATCTATTTGTAGTCCTTATTCTTATTTGGGGTGGCTGCAAGCGGTTAAATTGTCACAAAGCCACCAAGTTCCAATTAAAGCCAAATTGGTGTTACCGTTGTTAATGCGTGGCATTCAAGTTCCCACTGAAAAACAGCGCTATATACTGTTTGATGCTTTACGTGAAGCGCGAGTGAAAAACTTACCTATAGGTAAATTGACTCAGCCGTTAGCTGATGGTGTGACGGCGATTTATCGACTTTTTCCATATATGGAGAGTATCAATAAAAGTTTTGATTATTTAAATGCGATATTTTCTGCGGTTTATGTTGAAGGACTTGATCTGGCTAAGGCCGATAATTTAAAGGAAATTTGTTTAGCTATTGATGTTGATTATGAGCAAGCGCTTCAATACAGCGAAACCCATGACTGGCAATTAATGATTGATGCCAATCAACAACAAATTGAACAATTGGGGGGTTGGGGTGTGCCTTGTTTTACTTTTTGAAAGTGTTGCCTGTTGGGGGCAAGATAGGCTTTTTTTAATTGAACAAGCGATATTAAATAGCACTAAAATAAAAAGCGCATAATGGAAATTATGCGCTTTTTTAAATAATTCTTTAGTTTTGCTTTAATGCTAAATTTTTAAACCAAATTGTAAGGCAAAACCTGCGGCATCTTCATCGCCGGCTACAGCCGCAATATCAAATGACAAGACATCACCAGGTGAAATACCTAAACCAACAGTAACAACATCATTTTCAACGTCGTTCATATCAGTACGTGTACCTAATCTAAGTTGTAAATGTTCTGACCAATCAAAAAGCAACACCTAGCGCGGCAAATTTAGGTTTGTTTTCTTGATCAGAAAAAGCTAAACCTTGTCTGTCGGTTAAGTCAACTTCACCGGCCAATGTAACCCAATCATTTTTATAGGCAAAACCAGCTGTTACTTGTGGTTTTACTTCAAAAGTAATTTCTTGCGAATTAGCACCTGTAGTGGTGTACTGGATTTCTTGACTTGCTAAGTTATTAGCTACTAAAAGCAAAACTCCATTGGCGTTCTGCGCCCCAGCTGGTATATACACCTAGGTCATAGTTAAGAGCACTATCACTTTCAGCTTCTTCACTTAAATCAAAATCATCTTCATCAAATTCACGAATGTTTTTATCTATGAAGACAATATCTAAGCTTTGGTGTTTAATTTTTGCTCCTAAGTCTAAATCATAGCTGTCGGTAGAAATAACATTACGTCCAAATAATACACCAGCTTCAACAACAGAATAACCAAAGGCACGTGCGCCAGAGTCTAATTTTGAGTCGCCGTTATTATCTTCTAATAAATCAGCATTTAAGTTATCGATAGCATCTTGCAATAAGGTATTGTCGTTGTCATTGTAATTAACAGCAAGGCCAATTTGGCCATATTGTTGAGCGAATACACCGACACTTAAATATTGATTTGGGATCAAAGCTAAGAAGTTTACACCAATATCCACTTTTACCGGCTTTTCATCAATGCTATTGAAATCATTAATGATGGCATCTTTATCAGCTGTTAACGTAGCTTGTGCGGCTTCAATTTCTCCTAAACTGTTGTAGTTTGCATTTGCCGCTTGTCTAATACTAGCTTCTAAAGCGTCAATGGCGTCGGCAATATCTTCACCTGTATCAAAAACATCATGTTCATCAGCGGCTTTTGCACCAAAGCCTAATGATAGATAAAAATCATCATCTTGATCATAATTATTAGCTAATGCTGATTGCTAATTGACGCGGTAAAGTCATCGTTTAATGATGTAAAACCTTTACCAACATGTTTAGCATTATAGGTTTGTCCTGTTGCTGCCATGCTTACTGAAAATGCAAGTAAACTAATACCTTGATAAGTTTTTTCATGTTTTTCCCTATTATATTATGTAATAAATATTTGATCGCTATTGAAAAAGTGTAGGGGGCAAATAACGACAATCCAATGATTCACTTAAAATTATATATAAAGTGAATTATTGGATTGTACAATAGTACTATGTAAATATTAAGTTTATTTTACAATAGCATAGGATGAGTTGTGTTGCTTGAGCAAAAATTACTTGCGAAAGATTAACAAGCGCTAATCATCAAGGCCGATGATATTATCATCTGAATCAGCGTCTGAATCTGAATCGCTATCAACATCCGAGGTATCTACTTTATTGCGGCCAAATAAAGTGTGAAATTGTTTAGGTGAAAGAATTTTATTTTGATATTTTAGCCAAGCTTTTTCAATCGCCGTGCTAGGAGCAAGTTCTCCTTGGCAGACGGCTTTGAATTGTCGTTCTTCATCGGTTTCAGCTTCTACTGTGCCAGAAGCAATAGCTGATAAAGCAACACCGTATTTTTCTAAAATGGTAACTTCGGCGATGGAATAATCCCCTGAACGGCTCATGCCTCTAGGGTAGTTTTTATCATCATAAAATTTTCGAGAAGTTTGGAAACTCTCTTTAATTAAGTCTTTTGTGGTCATAGTCATAAACTCAAAAAATTACAAAAGTGAACAGAGAGGTTTTTAGCTTAAAAATTTAATTTTGACAATCTTTTTTTCATCATTTTTTCAGGTTTATTTAATAGATGAAAAAACCTCAATCAACTATAAAACTAAGGTGATCATATGGTTACCAAAATGTGAAGTTTTTTTGAACAAATACGCTTGCAAAGGTAATTAAAATATTCTTAAATGAAATGTCAGTTATTTTTGATGTTACTGGCCGCTATTAAAACATTTCATTTACTTATCAATATGTTAAGAGAGGTTCTTCAATGAAGAGACAAAAAAGAGATCGTTTAAACTGAGCGTTTTCCAATGGTTACCAAGCAGGAGTTAGTGGAAAAGGAAAGGATAATTGTCCATATCAAAATATCGATGCTAGATCAGAATGGTTAGGTGGTTGGCGAGAAGCAGTAACAGATAAAAATATGGGGCTATTTAAATAGCCAATAAGACATCAAATTTGACCTTAATTTAAAAATGAAAGCCCGTTATATAAACGGGCTTTTTTATTGCTGTTGCCGCGGGCTAAGTTTTATACGTATTGGTATTAGCTTGGCAAATAGTACATTCAGGGTTTTTGGCTAGGCTGAATTGCTGCCAACTTGCTGATAAGCCGTCTAACATTAATAATTTATTAGTGGCAACCTCAATGCCAACCAATTGTTTGATCGCTTGTAAAGATTGCATACCGGCAATAATCGCCAATACTGGCCCAAGAATACCTAAGGTTTGACAGTTTTGCTCAGGTGCTTTTTCACTGGCAGGAAATAAACATTGATAACAGGCACTGTCAGGTTTATTACTATCAACCACTAAACATTGACCATCAAAGCCAGTGGCTGCACCTATCATTAACGGTACTTTTAATGTAACGCAGGCGGTATTTAATAAATAACGGGTTTTAATGTTATCAGTACAATCAAGTACCACATCAACTTGTGAAATATAAAAGCTGGCGAGTTCTTCATCGAGCATCTCATCAATCACTTCAATAGTTACTTCCGGATATTGCTTTAGTAATTGTTGCTCGGCAATATCGGCTTTATTACTGCCAATATCATCTTCACTGAATAAGGTTTGGCGTGGTAGGTTACTTAATTCAATATTGTCACCGTCAGCCAAATATAAAGTACCAACACCGGATGCGGCTAAGTATTGTGCTGCCGGATTACCTAAACCACCAATACCAACAATTAATACTTTTGCGTTTTGTAAGGCAATTTGGCCTTGTTCGCCAAACTTATTAAGCATTATTTGGCGGCTGTATTTTAGTTTTTCTTGGTTAGTTAACACAATTTTTCCTTACTCTTTTAACTTTCAATACTGTCGTTTAGGGTTTTTACACTGCTGGCTTTAAATTGAATATAGACATGGCGTGCTTGCGAGTGATCGAGGTAATTATTCAACTGTAATTTTTCTAAGGAATAAAGCGAGATCATGACATAAAACTCTTGTTGATGGCAGATCACTTTGATTAAGGCTTTTTTTCCTAAAATTGTAATTTCGTCAATGACCCCAGCCAACTGATTAACAATGGAACTGTGCTGATTTTCTGTTAAACAAATGCTGATGTCGTCAGCCGAAATATAACATGACAATGTTGCTTGTTTATTCAGCCCAAAACGAGGGGTTGATAAATATAGTTTAGCGGCAGGTGATGCATTATCAGCAAAAGATAATGCCATTAAGCCATAAGGAGCAAGTTGCTCGCTGAGTGTTTGGTCAATAGCTAGCTTTAAAGATGTTTGTTGCTGAATATTATCGCCATAATTTAACTGATGAATAACTTGTGCCGTATGGCCTAAATGGCTTATTTTGCCTTGTGATAATACTAATAAATGATCGGCGAGTTGCTGAATATCATCTAAGCTATGACTAACATATAAAATAGGTAACTGAAATTGTTTATTCACCTGATGTAATAAGCTAATAAGGTTAGCTTTATTACGCATATCAAGGGCACTAAAGGGTTCGTCTAATAACAATAATTCGGGCTCATTTAATAACGCACGAGCAATAGCAACACGTTGTTGTTCACCACCAGATAACGTTGCCGGATATTGTGATAACAAGGCTGTAATATTGGTTAAGCGAATAACATCTTGATAATCAAACTGTTGCTGCTTGCGTCGACTTAAGGCGTATTGTAAGTTTTTTTCAACGGTTAAATGGTCAAATAAGCGGTTGTCTTGAAATACTAAACCAAGGTTACGTTGGTACACCTTAATATTGGTGTTGTTTGCGGTATTTAGCCAGGTTTTATCATTGAATGAAATCAAGCCTTGTGTCGATTTTTCTAAGCCTGAAATAGCACGTAAAAGCGAAGTTTTCCCTGCACCTGACGTGCCAAAAATAGCGGTAATACCTGATACTGGTAAGGCGGTATTTACCGAGAGGGTAAAATGTTTTAGCGGTAATTGAATATTAAGCGTTAGGTCTGCCATTTTAGCTCCCAACGTCTGTTTTTATGGTAGTTGCAGTATGTTTATTAGCTTTATTTAATAGTGCGATTAAGGCTAAAAAAGATAAAGGAGCCAACTAATAAACCGGCCGCTAAAATATGCGCTTGACCATAATTAAATGCTTCAACATGATCAAATAAAGCAATTGATAATACCCGTGTTTCTCCAGGAATGTTGCCACCAATCATTAATACAATACCAAACTCACCAATAGTGTGAGCAAAACCTAAGCTAGCCGCGGTAATAAAACTGGCTTTGGTCATTGGCATTACCACAGTAAAAAAGCTATCAAGCGGTTTAGCGCCTAATACTTGGCTTGCTTCAATGAGGTTATTGCCAAGTTGTTCAAATGCTTTTGTAAGGGTTGAACAACAAAAGGTAACGAATAAAAAAATGAACCGATCACTAAAGCACTAAAGCTAAAAGCTAATTGGGTGCCGGTAACACTTTGCCAGACTTGCCCAGGTAGGGCAGTTGGTGAAAAAGCGATTAATAAATAAAAGCCGACCACGGTTGGCGGTAAAATGAGTGGTAGCGCAATAAATGCTTCAAACAGTACTTTCCATCTTGACTGCATTTTAGCTAAATACCAAGCACAAGGTGTACCGATCACCAGCAATAATACGGTGGTAAATAGCGCTAACTCTAACGTGGTAATTAAAGCGATAATGTCTGGATGTAAGCCATTCATGTTATTGCTCTGCCGTAATTAATTCAGCTGCTTTTTGATTATAAAACAATGGTGAATGATAACCATAAAGGGCTAATTTTTGTTGTATGGGAGCGGATAATAAAAAGGCACAAAACTGCTGCGCTAATTCAGCTTGTTTGGTGTTATTAATGATCACTAATTGTTGCGCGATTGGTGTATACAAATGCTCTGGAATATCGAAACCTTGTAAATTATTTAATACCAACTGGCTTTTGGCGACAATGCCTAAGTTAACAGCGCCACTGTGTACTTGTTGAAAGGTTTGGTTAATGTTAATACCCGTAATTAACTTATGTTTGTAGCTTTGCCATAAATTTAGCTTAGTTAGTACTTCTTTTGCGGCAATACCATAAGGAGCAATATGTGGGTTAGCAATGGCTAATTTATTTTGCTCACTCGGCTTGGCTGAAAGAACGGCTAATGAGTCAACTGCTTGGTTGGCAGACCATAATGATAATTGCCCAATGGCATACGTTTTTAATGAGCTGGCATCGGCTAATTGCCGATCTACTAATTGCTGGGGGCGAATCGCATCTGCTGAGAGAAAAACGTCAAAGGGCGCACCATGACTTATTTGTTGGTACAAGGTGCCACTAGCGGCGCTAATTAATTGAATATTTGGTGCCGCGGTTAATTTGGCAACCTTTTGAAATTCAGGTAAAAGCTGCTCTAGTACCGGATAAAAATTTGCAGCTACAGCAATACGCAATGGCGCTGTTTCTGCTTTAACTTGCTGAGGTAAAATAACGAAATAAAAGCAGAAAAAACTAACCAGAATTATTTTTAAAGCCAAGCTGCGCATTTAGTTCTGCCAATCTTGTGCTTTACTTTTATCGCTATCTTTAGCATCTAACCAGCGTTCGCCATCGGCGGTTACTTCTTTTTCAAAAGGGCGCGTCAACTTTTAAATAATCCATAATAAATTCGCATGCTGCAAATGCCGCTTTTCGGTGTGGGCTAGTTACACCAACAAACACAATTTGTTCGCCAACTGTTAAGGTGCCAATGCGATGGATAACTTTAACACGATTAATTGGCCAACGAGATTGTGCTTGCTCAATGATCTTAGCTAACGACTTTTCTGTCATGCCAGGGTAATGCTCTAGATGAAGCGCCGTTACTTGATCACCTAAGTTTTTATTACGAACGCGTCCGGTAAACGTAACTAAGGCACCATCGGCATGATTATCTTGTTCTAATAATTGTGTTTCGGTGCTGATGTCAAAGTCTTGCGTTTGAATACTGATCATAACGACCTCGTTAGCCGCCAGTAACGGGAGGAAAAAAGGCAACTTCATCACCACTTGAGATGCTGGTGTTGTTGTCAGCCATTTGCTGATTAACCGCATTTAATAAGGCGTTGTCTTGTAAATAACTTTGCCAATCAGGATGTAATGTTACGAGTTGCTGTTTAACATCCGCGATTGTTAAGCTGTCATTAGCTAGTTCAAAGGTCAAGCTGTTCACAGTTAAGTTGCTCTCTTAAACGAGCAAAAAATAATACCTTGATCATAAATTTAGTCTTCTGATTGCCAGTGGCCAGATTTACCACCGGTTTTTGTTAATACTTTAATATCGTGAATTTCCATGGCGGGATCAACCGCTTTGCACATATCAAACAAGGTTAAGCAAGCAACTGAAACAGCCGTTAACGCTTCCATTTCAACACCTGTTTGGCCGCTTAGTTTACATAAGCTCAGTACTTTAATTTGTTGATTTTTATTATCTATTTCAAAATCAATTTGTACTTTACTTAACATTAACGGGTGGCAAAGAGGAATTAAGTT
This sequence comes from Alteromonadaceae bacterium, assembly GCA_038141035.1. Taxonomy (GTDB): domain Bacteria; phylum Pseudomonadota; class Gammaproteobacteria; order Enterobacterales; family Alteromonadaceae; genus JALZUE01. The sequence continues at coordinate 8,633 of JAYQHI010000041.1, read as the reverse complement.
ACTACATTGTTTAGCGGCTTGAATACCGGCAATACGAGCAACAGCAAATACGTCACCTTTTTTGTGCTCACCTTTTGTAATTAGCGAAAAAGCAAGGTCATTCATTTAATAAAACCTTGCGCACGGGCCGTTCTTGCGGTTATCGCTTTTTCGGTAACATCAACCATGTTAGCTTCACCTTGTTGATTAAGGTGCGTTAATTGCTGGTTTGAGTTAGGCATCTCGGCTCCCACAGGCTTCACTACCGTCTTTTAAATGTTGAACAAAATTACAAGGGCCGTGGCTGGCATCAATTTGTTCGGCAATTAATTTATCCCAAGCAGTTTTACAAGCGTTAGTTGAACCAGGCACACAAAAAATAACGGTACCATTTGCCATGCCCGCAAAAGCACGAGATTGAATCGTTGAGGTGCCAATTTCTGTTAATGAAATAGCGCGAAAAACTTCACCAAAACCTTCTACTTTTTTATCGAACAAAATCTCTAACGCTTCTGGCGTATTATCTCTGGCGGTAAAGCCGGTACCACCAGTGCTTAATACCACTTGCACGTTATCTGAGGCGATCCAACGTGAAACAATGGCACGTAGTTGGTAAACATCATCTTTAACTATCGCTTTTTCAACTAGGTTGTGGCCAGCTTCAGTTAGGCGCTCAACTAAGGCTTGTCCTGAAGTATCATTACTTTCATCACGGGTGTCTGAAACCGTTAATACGGCAATATTTAATGCTTGAAATGGCGGACGTGGTTTTTTAGCCATGATAAATCCTTGATAAATTATATTTTAGAATAAAGTTGCTGTGCCTGTTGCCACTGCTCGGGTGTATTGCAGTTAAACAAAGCTTGCGAATTTTTTAACGGTAATACTTGATGCGGAATACTGGCTAAAAACTTGCGCATAGATGGGCCGCGTTTATTACTCGTTTGATTGTGCGCTTGTTCATTACCATCATTGGTAGTAGCAAAAGCTTGACTAAAAAATAATTCACTATAAGCATTATTAGGTAAGTACAGGGGTAAATAATGATCCTGATAAAAACATGCTTGGCCGGATAATTCACCTTTTAGTTTTAAGTTAGTTAAAATGTCTTGAGTTAATAAGGGTAAATCAACAGGAATAACTAATACTGCTTTAGGTTGGTATTTTTTTATGACACTGTAAATTCCGGCTAAAGGGCCAAGCTGTTTAAATTCGTCAGCTACTTGATAATTATCACCACTGATCAAAGTGTCTTGAATACCGGCGTTGTGTAATAACTGACGGCTAAAATTTAGCATGTCTTGCTGTTTAGCTGAAAAATGATTTAAATGGGCTTTGTTTTCTCCCATACGGCTAGATAAACCACCGGCTAAGACCACACCTAAACATTGGTTATTCGCTTGCATATTTAACGGTTCATTAGGACGGAATTGCATAACCTAACCTCCTAACATAGCAAGGTGCTTAGTTGCACCGGTAAGGTTTTCTTGCAAATAATGGGTTTCTTTTTTATCCGCTAATAAGGCGACAACTTGCTGTTTTAATGGCGTTAGATCATCAGACTGTAAATAGTCTTTTAACGGTAAACCTTGCTCACCAAATAAACATAAATGTAACTTACCTAAAGAGCTAATACGCAAGCGGTTACAGCTGGCGCAAAAGTCTTTGCTGTAAGGCATGATCAAACCTATTTTTCCTAATGAATCTGGGTGGAAAAACTCTTGAGCTGGGCCTGCGGCTTTATCACGAATGGCTGGTAACCAACCTTGGCTGACTAAACGCTGTTTGATGCTTTCACCAGAGACATGCTGTTTATTGAAAAAGTCTTTGTTGTCACCAGTTTCCATTAATTCAATAAAACGTAAAGATACCGGTTTGTCTTTCACCCATTGCTGAAAGTTATCTAGTTCAAAAGCGTTAAATTCACGCATTAATACGGTATTAACTTTTAACGTTGCCCGACCATCCAACATGGCTGAATCAATACCTTTTAAAATATGTTCAAGTTTGTTGTGGCCAGTAATGGAGTGAAATTGGCGTGGGTCAAAACTGTCAATACTGATATTAATGGAGTCGATACCGGCATCTAACCAAGCAGGTAAATGCTCAGGTAACTTATAACCATTGGTGGTTATAGCAACATGTTTAATGCCGGAGAGTTTGTTTTAGCGCTCGAATAATTTCGGGTAAATCTTTCCGTAGTGATGGCTCGCCACCAGTAATACGAATTTTTTCGGTACCTAATTCGGCAAACGCTTTAGCAATGCGTTTAATTTCTGGTAGCGACAAAAAGTCTCTGTCGGTATCACATTGATAACCGTCAGGTAGGCAGTAATTACATTTAAAATTACAAACGTCAGTAATTGATAGGCGCAAGTAATAAAACTTACGGCCAAAGTTGTCAGATAACATTGATCACCTTTCCAAATAGGGGGAGGCTAACGCGTTTCCTTGTTAACCCTGGTGGTATAAAACCACGGCTTAATCAACTTACCTATTGTTACTTTATAAAAGAACTCATAGGGGTAGCCAGTTAAGCTTCGGCGAATTTAAAGTAATCACCATTTTACGCTTTTTAGTAAAAGTACAATCTTGCGTTTTTGTTAACAGAACAATAAAACGGATCACAGCTCAGTTTTTTGTTTTAGAACAAGTTATTGCCTGTTTGTGCGAAAATTAATTTTACTCATCAGTGGTAAAAGTGTATTAAAATAAGCTAAGCCCAATAAATACTTGTTGTTAAAAATAGAAATTATTATGTCTGATTGTTGCTCTGCCCCTGGTTTATTACCTTTCAATGACGCTCTTACTTTGTTGTTAAACAATATTACGCCAACTACTAAAACTTTAATTTTACCAATTGAACAAGCGTTAAATTTTGTTTTAGCACAAAATGTTGAAAGCCCAATGAATATTCCACCGCATGATAACTCAGCGATGGATGGCTATGCTTTTGCTCAAAAAAGTTTATTGACTAGTAACAAACTTAAACTTGCAGGTAAAGTATTAGCCGGCGCGCCTTTTAACGGTGTCTGCCAAGCGGGTGAATGTATTCGTATTATGACTGGCGGCAAACTACCTCGTGGTTGTGACACGGTAGAAATGCAAGAAAATTGCCTTGTTGAAGGTGATAATATTGTTTTTACAGCGGATAAAAAATTAGGGCAAAACGTTCGAAAAGCAGGCGAGGACATTAGGCAAGGTGAACTTGTTTTAAAACGAGGCCAACGGTTAAGCTCTGTTGATATTGCCTTGTTAGCTTCATTAGGCATTGCCGATGTTGAGGTTTATCAGCCGATTAAAGTTGCCCTTATTGCCACCGGCGATGAATTAAAAACACCAGGGCAAGCATTAGCAGAGGGCGATATTTATGAAAGTAACCGTTACTTTTTGTCAGCCATGTTAACTAAATTAAATGCACAAGTGATTGACTTTGGTGTGATAGAAGATGACTTTAATGCCATTAAACAGGCTTTTGAGCAAGCGGATCAACAAGCTGATGTGGTGATTTCATCTGGTGGGGTGTCGGTTGGTGAAGCGGACTTTACCAAAGACGTATTAGATAGCTTAGGTGATATTGCTTTTTGGAAGCTGGCGATGAAACCAGGTAAGCCTTTTGCGTTTGGTAAACTAAGCAATAGTTTGTTTTTTGGTTTACCGGGTAATCCGGTTTCAGCGTTAGTCACCATGTACCAATTAGCCGTGCCGGGTTTAGTTAAATTACAAAATGCGCTGCCACTAAAACGTAAAACCTTTCAAGTGGTAACGGAAACCGATATTCGTAAATCACCGGGGCGACAAGATTTTCAACGGGGTATTTTGTCGGTAAATACACAAGGGCAGTTATCAGTAAAGTCTACTGGCGCACAAGGTTCAGGTATTTTATCGAGTATTGCTAAAGCAAACTGTTTTATTATTTTACCGCAAATGCAAGGAAAAGTGGCCGCAGGTGAGTTGGTAACGGTTGAGTTATTTGATGACTTAATTGTCTAGTTGGAATATTAAAAAAGCCAAGACAAATGCTTGGCTTAAAAAATTATTAGCGTGTAGGGAAAGATTAAAGTGCTAACTCAATAACCATTTCGCGTAACTCGTCTTTTGAGATTGAGTTACTGTGGTTCTTATCAAAACGGTGGAAAATCGTTTCGCACATGCGAATACCTTTGTCTTGTAATAAAACATCAATTAATTCAACAAACTCGCTACGGTTGATAACGCCGTCTTTATCGGCATCAAACACTTCGAACAATTCGTCTACCCATTGATTTAGTTCCATAATCCCTCTTATTTTAGGCCGAAAACATTTATAAAACTGTATCTTTATTTTTGTTAAATGGGAAACGTTAATTTAGTTTTTTTGTAAAATATTTACCAAGATCATGGTTTAGATAACACTTTGTGCGATTACTAATCATTCATCTGGTTTTAAATTGTTCATTTAATATAAGTAAAAGGTCTACAAATTCATTAAAAGTTATCATTTTAAGCATATACATAAGCAACGGATTCAGGCAAAATAAGCGACCTTAAAATTTGTCAATTTAGTCTCCTATTTTTTGATATAGGTAACCACCCTTAAGAGGATAACCCATGCTAACTCGTGATATGAATATTGCAGATTTTGATGCTGAACTTTATCAAGCGATCTCTGATGAAGTGACACGTCAAGAAGAGCACATCGAATTAATTGCTTCTGAAAACTACTGTAGTACTCGTGTTCTTGAAGCCCAAGGTTCACAATTAACTAACAAATACGCAGAAGGTTATCCGGGCAAGCGTTATTATGGTGGTTGTGAGTATGTTGATAAAGCAGAAGCTTTAGCTATTGAACGTGCAAAAGAATTATTTGGTGCTACTTATGCTAACGTTCAACCACATGCTGGTTCACAAGCCAATGCTGCTGTTTTCCAAGCGTTAGTTTCACCAGGTGGAAAAGTACTAGGTATGAGCCTTGCTCATGGTGGTCACTTAACACATGGTGCTAGTGTTAGCTTTTCAGGTAAATCTTACGAAGCGATCCAATACGGTTTAGACCCTGAAACAGGCGACATTGATTACGCAGAAATCGAGCGTTTAGCATTAGAACACAAACCAGAAATGATCATCGGCGGTTTTTCTGCTTTCTCTGGTATTGTTGACTGGGCACGTATGCGTAAAATTGCTGACCAAGTTGGTGCTTACTTTATGGTTGATATGGCACACGTTGCCGGTCTTGTTGCTGCGGGACTTTACCCTAACCCAGTACCACATGCGCACGTTGTTACTACCACTACGCATAAAACATTAGCTGGTCCACGTGGCGGTTTAATTATTTCAGGTTGTGATGACGAAGCGGTTTATAAAAAATTAAACTCAGCTGTTTTCCCTGGTGGCCAAGGTGGTCCTTTAATGCACGTAATTGCTGCTAAAGCAGTTGCTTTCAAAGAAGCATTACAGCCAGAATTTAAAGTATACCAACAACAAGTATTAGATAACGCTAAAGCGATGGTAGCAGTATTACAAGAACGTGGTTACAAAGTTGTTTCTAACGGCACCCAAAACCATTTATTGTTATTAGACTTAATCGACAAAGATATCACCGGTAAAGATGCTGACGCTGCTTTAGGTAATGCGCACATTACTGTAAACAAAAACTCAGTACCAAATGACCCACGTTCACCATTTGTTACTTCAGGTTTACGTTTAGGTACACCAGCGATCACGCGTCGTGGTTTTAAAGTTGAAGATACTAAGCTATTAACGTCTTGGATCTGTGATATTTTAGACGATATTACTGATGAATCAGTACAAGCAAAAGTACGTGAAAACGTAAAAGAAATTTGTGCTCGTTTACCTGTATACGCTTAATAATTGAGAACTAACACTGCTAATTTTTTATGCTTAGCAGTGATATTTCCTGAATAAATAGTTTAAAATGGCCGCATTGATTGCGGCTATTTTTTTGCCGTAAATTTATATATTGATACTCATATTTAAGTTGCCTCACATCAGGAGCTGCAATGTACTGCCCATTTTGTTCAGAAACAGAAACGAAAGTAATTGACTCTCGCCTCGTTGCCGATGGTCATCAAATTCGTCGTCGACGCGAATGTTCAGCTTGTCGTGAACGTTTTACAACCTTTGAAATTGCAGAGCTTGTCATGCCTCGTATCATTAAACGTGATGGTTCTCGTGAACCTTTTAATGAAGATAAACTGCGTAATGGCTTAGTCAGGGCATTAGAGAAACGTCCGGTTAGTGTTGAGTTAACTGAAAAGGCGATTAACCGTTTAAAATCAGAAATTCGTGCCACTGGCGAACGTGAAGTATCGAGTGAAATGTTAGGTAACTTGATCATGGAAGCGTTGAAAAAATAGACAAAGTTGCTTATGTTCGTTTTGCCTCGGTATATCGTTCTTTTGAAGATATTCGTGAATTTGGTGAAGAAATTGCGCGCTTAGGTGATGATGATTAAACGATTAAATATTGAGTATACCTGTCGATTTTATGGAGCCGTATATTATGAGCTTTAGTCTTGCTGATCATCAATATATGGCACGCGCGATAAAACTTGCACAAAAAGGGCGTTGTACAACGTCACCCAATCCTAGCGTTGGCTGTGTTTTAGTGAAAGATGAAAAAATTGTTGGTGAAGGATTTCATCTTAAAGCTGGTGCTGGTCATGCGGAAGTGAATGCCTTAGCACAAGCCGGTGAATTAGCTAAAGGCGCAACAGCCTATGTTACTTTAGAGCCTTGCTCGCATTACGGTAGAACACCACCATGTGCCCAAGGGTTAATTAATGCCGGTGTTACAAAAGTGATTGCTGCCATGGTTGATCCTAATCCGCAAGTTTCTGGTCGTGGTTTAAAAATGCTAGCTGATGCAGGTATTGAAACCGCAGCACCATTATTAGAAGCCGATGCTAAAGCGCTAAATATAGGCTTTATAAAATTAATGGAAACAGGTTTACCTTATGTTCGCTGTAAATTAGCCGCGAGTATTGATGGTAAAACCGCGATGGCATCAGGTGAAAGCCAGTGGATCACTGGTGATAAAGCCAGAGCCGATGTGCAAGCATTACGCGCCCAAAGTTGCGCTATTATTACCGGCGCTGATTCGGTAATAACAGATAATGCTAAAATGAATGTGCGTTATTCACAATTAACTGAACCGAATTTTATTGAAGCGGACTTACGTCAACCGGTTCGAGTGATTATTGATTCTAAAAAACAGGTTAACGCCTGATCTGGCTATTTTTCAAATCGCCTCACCAATATTAATTATTCGAGAGAAAATTGACGATAGTCAGCAATGGCCAAGTTTTGTTGAACAAGTTACTGTGCCAACGGTTTTGCAAAATAATCAGCGTTATATTGCATTAGCTAAGTTATTATCTTTATTAGCTGAGCGTGGTTTTAATGATATCCTTGTTGAATCAGGTAATCGTTTAGCTGGCGCTTTTATCGAACAAAATTTAGTTGATGAGTTGATCTTATATCAAGCGCCGAAATTATTAGAGCTGACAGCAAAAGTTTGCTTGCTATGCCAGCGATCAGTCAATTAGCACAAGCAAAAATATTACGTTTTAAAACGTTACTATGGTGGGTAACGATTTAAAAATAACGGCGACTTTTAACTAGGCAAAAAATTAACTTTGCCAGAATGAGAATAGAGAATGTTTACTGGAATTATTGAAGCCATAGGTCAAATTAAAGCCATTAATATTAATGGCGAAGGTGCTAGGATCACTATTGCGGTTGGTAAGTTAGCCATGCATGATGTTAAGTTAGGCGACTCAATTGCCACCAATGGTATTTGTTTAACCGTGGTTGCTTTTGATAGTACAAGTTATAGCGCTGATGTGTCTACGGAAACATTACAGCGTACCGGCTTTGCCAATTATCAAGTGGGTCAAAAGGTAAACCTTGAAAAAGCCATGCTGCCAACCACACGTTTTGGTGGCCATATTGTCTCTGGCCATGTTGATGCAGTCGCTGAAATTACTGCCATTGAAAATAAAGGTAATAGCTGTGATTATTGGTTATCTATGTCAGATGATATTGCACCATACATTGCTGAAAAAGGCTCTATTACCATTGATGGCGTGAGCTTAACGGTTAATAGTTTAACTCAAGATAAGTTTCGTTTAACGATTGTGCCGCATACTGCTCAAGAAACCATTATTGCCAGTTATCAAGCGGGCACTAAAGTGAATGTTGAAGTGGATGTGATGGCGCGTTATATCGAGCGTTTATTAACGAAAAAAAACGTCAGCAGTATCAACGCCAGCTAGCGGTGTTACCCATGATTTATTAGCGAAAAGTGGTTTTATTAAATAATCCTAGATTAGAATAATAACCACTAAATATAGTACCGAATAACGTTAGTTGTTTGCCAAGGTAAGTCAGCTAACTTTTGAGATTCAAATTTACAGTCAGCGCGCTGACAATGTTTAAAGAGGTTGCCATGCAATTACATACCCCGCAAGAAATCATCGAAGATATCAAACAGTAGATGATCATCCAATGGATGACGAAGATCGTGAAAACGAAGGCGACTTTATCATGGCAGCTGAAAAATCACGCCAGCGGCCATTAACTTTATGGCCACACATGGTCGTGGTTTGATTTGTATGCCATGATCTGGATCACCAACGGCTGGCCAGGATTGAG
>JAYQHI010000040.1:0-22037 GCA_038141035.1 Alteromonadaceae bacterium | reverse complement strand
TGTTCAATACTTAAAGTGATCTTTTTTGAAAGTATTTACACGCTTACCAATGTGTACTTCTTAAAAACTTCATTTATAAGCCTTTTGTGTATCTGTTCAATGTACCTATAATACTTATTAATACCATACCAACTGACATCACAATACATTTTAATAGATATGCACTAAGTACAATGTAAGCTGGTAATTTATCAAAGGTACATACTTCTGAATGAGTACTTATTGTTTGTACTTATATATAGTAGACATAAAAGCAGTTGGATTATAAGTATGTGTAGTGCTTATTCGCAACGATCTTGACTCATGTTTACCGGCAGGGACACGCGGATTTTTTCCGCGCCATAAAAAAACCCCGAACATTTCTGTTCAGGGCTCTTGGAATAATGGTGCCTCGACCCGGGATCGAACCAGGATCCACAAAAGTCCCAGGGTCATTATTAATAATGGAATGTAGTGATTTTTCAGTTTTACTAAGTCTTATTAAGTTTGTTGAAATACCGTCAATTATACGGTATTTTTGACGGTATCAGTCATTATTAGAGTTACCAATGAAACGTTCACTTACAGACGCTAAAGTTAAAAATCTAAAACCTAAGGACAAATCTTATAAAATAGCTGATGGTGGTGGATTATATTTATTCATTAGTAAAGCTGGCACTAAATCATTTAGGTATGACACTGCATTAAATGGGAAAAGGTTTACTGTCACAATTGGTACTTATCCCTCTATCACACTAGCTGATGCTAGAAAAAAGCACGAGGATGATAGAGTGCTGATCAAAAAAAGAAGAGTTGACCCAAGAGCGGCATCTTCAAAAACAAAATCATTTAGCTATTACGCCGTTGAACAAATGAAAACTTTACAATTAGCTAGTGGAACATATGAAAAACGTCTTGGGCGAATGCAAATGTATTTATTCCCCAAACTCGACAAAACAGATGTGTTAACTGTGACAACTTTAGATCTTTTAAAGCTTATAAAACCCATAGCAGAGGCTGGCAAAGACGATACTGCCAAGCGTTTATCATATTATTGCAAACAAACATTCGATTATTTGCTTACCCTTCAACTTATCACAAGTAACCCAGCAGAAGGACTTCAGCGTTTACTTCCAAAAGTAACAAAACCACAGAACTTTGCACATTTAACAGACGTCAAAGATATAAAACTTTTTTTAAAAGGCGATGGAACAACAAAAAGGTGACTTTGCTGTAAAAATGGCACTTCGCTTTCAAACTTTAGTTTTTTTAAGGCCATTTAACGTCAGATTTTTGAAATGGTCTTATATTGATTTTACAAATAAGCTTATAACCTTCCCGGCTGAAGATATGAAGATGAATAGAAATCATAAAGTTCCATTATCAGCTCAAGCCTTGCAAATTCTTCGTCAAATGCAACCTCTAACTGGTAAATACGAATATGTATTCTTAACATCTATTAGTATTAACGCAAGCAAAAAGCCCATGACAGAAAACACCTTAAATGTAGCAATTACCCGGTTAGTTAACCTGATACTAATGAACATTTCGGACGTGGATTTTTAACCTCACATGGAATTAGGCATACTGCGAGTACGCAACTTAATGAATTAGGGTTTAATGCAGATGCAATTGAATTACAATTAGCACACGCTTCTCGTGATAGAGTGAGAGCCGTTTACAATAAAGCAGAACTGATGCCTGAACGCATTAAAATGATGCAGGCTTGGGCCGACTACTTAGATGAATTGAAAAATGCTAACTAATAAATTAAAACGTATCACCGAATTTGGTGCGATAGATAAGATACTTGAAGATGGGCTAGCAGGTAAAATTAAACTGTACACCAAACTTAAAGCAGATGTGCAATTATCAATTAACAGAATAAAGCATCTACCAATGAATGGAGGGGCATCAAGAAAAATTATTCTGGAGAAAAATATACCATATCAGCATCATATATCTGGTGAAACTATTGAGCTAGGCTTTGAAGCAATTGAAGCCCTCAATACATATGGAGGATTATCTAATGAGCATCTTGCTCTCGTTTTTCAGTTAGATGATTCCTATGAACTTAGTTCTATAAAAGGTATTAAGCCAATCACATTCAGGGATGTTTATACTGAAGAGCCCGATAGTGAATGGCAAGCCTCGTATATACATTTAATTGAGATTGCTATAAAAGAGCTAAGTAAAGCAAACAAATCAACCAACGCTAAACATGTGCATGAATGGATATCAAGCGAGCTTAAATCAAACAATAGTGAATTTAAGACTTTTTTAGATGGAATTAGCGCCTACGACCCCACTAAAAAACCAAACGATAAAGGTTACGATAGCGAGCTCTCGCCATACAGTCAAACATACAATCACAACATTGTGCTCAAATATAATAATTCCAAACCCGTGGAAAGGAGGAACTTTAATAATCAAGTATCTAAAGTTAAAAAGAAATTAAAATCATCATCTTCGTCATCTTGATGACAATTTCCCTATAAGACTTCGCTAATCTGCCCCTTGAAGCGCACGGCATTGGTTCCGTCGCGCATAAAACGTCGTCAAAAATGACACCACTAATTAAGTTGGCCGAAGTAATGGCTATAACAAAGAAATCTCGCTCGAGTGTTTATGCTGAGGCTAAAGATGGCCGATTCCCTAAACCTATCAAATTATCTGAACGCTCAAGCGCTTGGGTAGTTTCTGAAGTACAAGACTGGATTGAATCAAAAATCCAGCAGCGTGATGAGGAAGCAGCGTAATGGCCATCTATTTAAAACAAGCAGTAACGCACTACGTCTATAGTCGACTCACTGAACAACAGAGTTTGGTAGTTGAAAAGCTAATTGTAAACGGAGAAATATCTGATAGGGAAATGATTGATTTAGGTATCAAAGGCCCCTCAGCATTAATTAAAAGTTTACGGCAAATGGGTTTAGAAATTATTACTGTACCGTCCACTTTTACTATCGGCGCTTATGGTAAAAAAAACTACCTAACCCCTTTAACATTCCGCATCGATGGAGAGGCAATATTTGAGTAAATTACTAATGACAAACTATTAAAACAAAAAAAACGACCTGCAAGCCGGCAAGCAAACACAGGTCGTTCCTATTAACTCAGCTAACATGAAGAACAAACTAACGTTTGCTTTAATGTACGCTAAATACAATTTTAACATATTTCCATGTAAACCAAACACTAAAATCCCTGCTGTTCCAGGATGGAAGGAGGCAGCAACTTGCGACCTTGATACAATTCAAGCTTGGTGGACGCAGAATCCTGAGTACAACATCGGTGTGGTTGCAGATAGACATATTGTACTGGATGTTGATATTAAGCCTGAAGATGCCCTTGATGGCTTTACTAGTTTGCAGCAGCATCCTGAGCTACCTATGACTTTTACGGTAAATACACCCAGTGGTGGGAAGCATTATTATTTTGATACTGATGATGCATCAATACTAACAATCTGTCAGGGTTTTGAGCCTGGTTTAGATATTCGTGCTGGTGGCAAAGGTTACAGTATTGGTGTAGGCAGTAGTATCAATGGTGTGAATTATTCGACGACTAGCGAGACTTTTGACCTAGCTATAGCCCCGGATTGGGTCCTACAAGCGGCAACAAAGAAGCGTTCTGTTCCTGCGAAGCCTAAACTCCATGTAATGAGTAATACTGACGTTAAAACACCATTAGCTAATATAGCAGAGGCATTAACTTCCATTGATCCTGATTCAGATTATGAACAATGGATTAATATCGGGATGGCTATTCACAGTGAATATCCAGGTATACAAGGGCTTGAGTTGTGGGATAACTGGTCCCGTGAAGGTGAAAAATATCAGCTCAGCGAGTGTGAGAAGCACTGGGATGGTTTTGATAATGATAAGGGTATTACCATTGCAACGCTGTTTTATTATGCCTCCTGATTATCTAAAGTCCAAAAATGGGTACATGGAGTTTCAAAATATTTATGGTGAAAACGATACGACATTAGCGGAATTTCTGATAAATCAATATCAATCTACGATTGTGTATCATAGTACGTTGAAGCAATGGTTAGTGTTTGATGATGGAGCATGGGTAAACGCTGAAGATGCAAAAAGATTAGTGTTTGAACGCTATAAGCAAATGGTCAATCTGCTTAAGCAACAGCTACTATCTGGGTTGTATGTACCGATGTCTTTGCCTTGGCTGAATAAAGCAATGAACAATGCAAGCTATCGTTCAGTTCTTAAAATTATGGAAACACAACTGTCCATAGGTGTCGACAAATTAGATGCTAACCCAAACTTAATTGGATTAAAAACTGATGTTTACGACATATCCACTGATTCAATAAGGCCGGCAACGGGTGAAGACTTGGTCATAAAGTCATTAGGAGCCTGTCACGATAAACATGCCACTTGCCCTAGGTGGGAAGAGTTTATTCTTGTCGCCATGCAAAACGATAAAAAGATGGTTGATTATCTGCAGCGTTTAGTTGGGTATTTTTTGACGGCAAGCATTAGTGAGCAACAGATATTTTTCTTCTACGGAAGTGGAGCTAATGGTAAATCAACCTTCTTAGACTTGGTAAAAGCTTTGCTAGGTGATTACGCTGTAAAAATTAGCTCAGACGTCATCATGAAGGGTAGTTCGGGAAGTCGCTCAAATGCTGTCATGGCTGGCATTGCAAACTTAGCAGGGGTTAGGTTAGCGATAACCGACGAGATGGATGACAACAGTGCTGCATTTGATACACAAACACTTAAATCTCTATCCGGTGATGAGGAAGTGACGGGAAGACATCTTTATTGTAACCCTGTCACGTTTAAATCAACCGCTAAGATTGTGATGTATGGTAATGATAAACCCTATGGCAATATCAATGACGAAGGGTTTTTGGCGACGAATGCGATTTATCCATTTTGGCTATGTCGTTCCCCAAGAGGAGCGTGACCCTAATTTACTCAGTACATTGAAATCAGAAATGCCTGGTATTTTTAACTGGGCACTACATGGACTTGCTGAGTGGAAGCGACAAGGTTTAAACGCCCCAGAAAAGGTCGTCAACGATAGCGCGGAGTACAAAAAGGAGCTGGATAGTATCACTGAGTATTTTGATGAAAATATACAATATCAGCCAAACCACATAATCACATCAAAGCTTTGTTTGAGAGTTACGTTAGTTGGTGTGACGAAAATTTACTCACGCCAGAGCAAAGAACCAGCTTTAGTCGAAAATGTGGCGAATACTTCAAGCTTCAACCAAATGTAAAGCCGTATAAAACCAATAAAAGCCGTGGTTATAAAGGTGTTTGTTTGAAATAGACAAAAAGTGACACCAGTGACGGCAGATATACAACTTATTTATTTTGTATTTTTTTATAAAAAACTTAAGTTTATTTATTGCCGTCACTGACGATGTTTAGTAAGGTAAAAGTAGATCCTTTCACTGTTTTAACTTGCGCTGGTGCAGGTAAAAAAGCGCGATCCTTTCACTTTTTAGGTGATGAATTTTAATATTGCGCTAGTGCAAAAGAGACATTACTCACATATGATAATGTTAATAATGAATTCCATGTTGATACTCGTCGTAGTTCATTAAATACTAATGTTTTTAAACAAAAGCGAACAGGAACAATCGATTTACTCACTTATGGTAAACCATATCATTTTCGTTTATTTATAGATCACTCAAATGTAGATGTTTTTATAAATAATTCATTAGCGTTTTCGTTTCGAATGTATCCTAGTTTAATAGATAGCGATCAAACAAGATTTTTGTTTCTGATCAACTAAGGTTATAGCTTTGTCCCGGTTTGGGAGTTAATGAGCTCGGAACAAACGCCAACTAAATATTCAGAACCTATTTCTATTAATCAAATAGCTCAAGGTGTAAAGCTACCATTAGGAAGCTTTGATCAAGTGATTAGTGATTTTGACGATGCTTTGTCTATGTTGCAAGAAGGGTGGTTCACTACTGGAGATTTTAGACAACCCACAAATAGTAATAGTTGGGCAGGTACAAGCGCGGTTACCAAAATTGGAATCAATGCAGTAAGCACCTGCGAAATCAACAATAATGAAAAAGGATGTGATAGTCCAACGGGAATGTTTGTTTCGCCATTATTTAAAGTCAACGAGAAAAATCCATTTCTAAGTTTATTAATGAGTGGTGGTGATGGCACTGACGATATTAGATTAGAGCTGGTCGATAATGTTAGTAATAAAAAATACTGTTGAAATACTCTCCAAACAACTGTACTCCTTCATTTATAGATGGTAACGATGACTGGGTAAATTTTGATCTTAGTGAGTATATTGGAAGACAATTACAAATTAGAATTATTGACCAACATACTAAAGGTTGTGGCTTTGTAAGCTTTGATCATATTCATTTGAGAGAAACCCTATTTAATTAAATAAAGTCAAAACATTGAAATAACGGTTAGTGGAGATATTTATTATTAATTTATAACATATTTAAATGATGATGCGTTTATTTTTGCTAATCATGTTATTTCGGCTGCGATAAAAGTAATTTTCTTGAAACGTAAACATCTATTCTTTAAGTTGAAGGAGTATTTAATTCTGCTGGTGGGGTTTAAGTAAAAAATATGAGATAACTACAAATACACTAACTATTATACCCATAAATATATATGATTGTGAAAAACCCATGTGGTCATACATTTTACCAGCTACTACAGACAAACCAGATGCTGCTACTTGAGTCATGAATTGGAACCCAACTAAGTAAACGGTTGCAGATAATCGCGGATCAAACGAATAGGCAATGTACTTAAATATCGAAATTAACATGATGGGTAATTCTATAGCATGTAATAGTTTAAGTGCAGAAATACTGATTGGATCTTCAACAATACCAGATCCTAAAACGCGTATAGCCATAATGATCCCACTTAAAATCAAGCCGTTTTTAGCTCCAATTTTGTTGACTAATAATGGGGCTAAAAACATACCTCCTGCCTCTAAGAAAACTTGAAATGAATTTAAATAACCAAACATTTCGTTACCTTTAGCTAAAGATTCAAATAATGAAGAAAAATAGATCGGAAATTGTTGGTCAAACACTGCGTAGATACAAGTTACCCCAATAACAAATACAGAAAGAGACCAAAATTCTTTTTAATTTAAGTAATCCAAATGCATCTTTAATTGTAACAGCTTGAGTTAATAACTTTTCTTGATCATGTTGAGATTGCAATTCTGTTATTTTGACAAAAGCAAGTGCTACTAAGAAAATAAGTGCGCATGCACTTGCTAAAATGAAATTTAAATTAGGGTCTATATTAAACAATTTACCTGCAAAAAATGTAGCTAGAGCCCAGCCTAACGATCCCCACATGCGAGCTTTTCCAAATTCAAAGTTAGAAAGCCTTGCAATACGATCTATATAAGATTCCAACAAACCTATAGCGCAACCAAAAGTTATTGCAGAAAACAATCCACCTAAAATTGTTCCTACTGCGAATGCATTTTAACAAAGGTCCATAGATATATATCATAAATGGACCAATTTGACAATAATAACAAACTAACAATAAATAATAGCCACTTTTTCACTCCTAATTTATCTTGGAAATAGCCATAGGCGGGTCCAATAAAAAGTGCTGCGATTGCATTTTTATCGAAAATATTAAACCCGTTTGTTGACCACTTAAATTAATAGATTGATTCAACCAAATGGAAAGATAGAAAAAACAAAATGACCAAGTTAAAAAGAAGCTAAATAAACAAATACTTAATAACCAATAATTTCGAGTTGATACTGAAGTAGACATTATATAGAGCCTTTGATTACTTGACTGAGTGTGATTGACGTTTAATTAATGAGCCACTAACTTGATAAACTTCTTCATGTACAGATTCGTTAATCGCAAGTTCTGCTGCTTTTTTTCCCATTTCATAATAGGGTAATGAGACGGTGGTTAAATTAGGTAATAAATTAGTAGCAATCATTTTATAATCATCGTACCCGACGATACTAATATCCTCCGGGATTGGAGTATCCCATTCGTCGAACCAACATAAATACCCGCATCGCCATTTTATCATTACCACACATTATTGCTGTCGGGGGAGATGGCATGTTAAATAAGTTTTCCATAATGTTAGGTAATTGGTCGAACTCATCTTCAGGTTGATGACAAACCCCTTCTATAATCAGTTGTTTATCTGCTTTTAGATTATGTTGTTGATGTGCTTCTTTATAACCAGTAACCCTTAATAAAGTTGCTTGCATGTCATTAAATAATGTTAAATAAGCTATACGTTGATGACCTGTATTTAATAACGTATTTGTTATTTCAAATGCGCCTAACTTGTCATTTGGGACAATAGTGGGATGGCGAAGTTTTGCTTTCAAAACAATTGACTAATATAAGTGGGCACTTATTAAACGCTTGTTCTATATGTACCTCACGGTGGTACATCGTGGCGTAAATTATAGCTTGCGCTCGTTGCTGGCGAAAGTCGGTAACTAATCGTTCAAAATTTTTAGGATTGCCGCCCGATTCACCAATCATCAGTAATTTATTATGCTTTTCACATTCAGCCTGAATACCTGCGACAATTTCAAATGCATCTGGTGTTGTAGTAAATCCCTCAGCTATAAGAAATACAATACCTTTTTGTTGACCACGCAGTGATCGAGCGGCTGCTGAAGGGTAATATTCAAGTTCAGCCATTACACGTTTAACTTTATCTTTAGTTTTATCAGCAACATTATCTTGACCACTTAAAATACGAGACACCGTCTTAACCGATACACCCGCTTTTTTTGCAACATCTGTAATAGAAGCCATATGATAATCCTAATTTTGTAAACTCTTGACATTATAAGTTCATTGTAGCAGAATAAATGGCTATCGGTAGACATTTATCGAAAACATTCCCTAAAAATTTGAAAATACTTATGAAAATTGAAAACAACAAGAACTGGAAGCCCAACCTTCATTTCTTTAAAGAAGGACATTGGATAAACGATCCAAATGGATTAGTTTATTATCAAACGAATACCACTTATTTTACCAAATGAATCCAGATGACAGAAGTTTGGGGTAATATGCACTGGGGCCACGCGGTATCATCGATGGTCTACATTGGACACATTGTCCAATCGCTTTGTTTGCAGAGCCTGATGGATTAGGGTATATATTTTCGGGTGGTGGTGTTGTAGACCAAAGAAATACCTCTGGTTTTCAAGAAGGAGATATTACACCTTGTCGTTTTAAGTTTTACTCATCACGATAAAGATGCTGTGCAACGTCAAAGCTTGGCTTACAGCTCAGATGGATTAAAAACATTTCATAAATATGAAGGGAATCCAATAACTGACAACTTTGGTTTGAAGGATTTTAGAGACCCCAAATTATTTGGGTAGATAATTTAAACCAATGGGTAATGACGGTTGTAGCTGGCCAATGTGCACAGTTTTATAGTTCTTCTGATTTAAAAGAATGGAATTACCTTCTAAATTTGTGAGGGTTTTGGATGTCAGTGATGGTGTATGGGAATGCCCTGATTTATTTCCGCTTATTTGTGCTGATACTGGGGAAACAAAATGGGTATTGCTGATTAGTATTAACCCCGGTGGCTTTAATGGTGGATCAGCTATGCAATATTTTATCGGCGATTTTGTCGATGGAGTATTTAGCTGCGAAGACAAACAAACTAGATGGCTAGATTACGGTACTGATTTTTATGCTGCAATTAGCTTTGACAACATAGACTTAGCAAATAAAAAACGTCGTGTAATAGCTTGGATGAGTAATTGGCATTACGCTAACGAAACACCTAGTTCAAGTTATCGTAGTGCAATGACACTTCCTAGAGATATTGAATTAGTAGAAATTGATAATCAATATCAATTAAGTATGTCCCTAATACCAGCTTTGAGGAGTTTAGACAAGGTATTTTAGATGAGTGGAACTATGAGCAAGCAGGGATGTATAAAAAGATATCCAGTCCTTATGAATGTCATCTTAGTATCAACAAAAAAGAGATAAAAAAGATGAGGCTCTAATTATTGAATTTAGTAATGAAAGTGATTTAGTGTTACCTATTAAATTTGATGGAAAAATAGTAAAAAGTAATTTTAGATAGATACGAATCCAAATTGAAATTAAAAAGATTTTGTAGAACGATAATTGCACCATATTTTGGAAAGACGATATGTTAAATATTCAAATTGTTGTTGATAATTGTACTATAGAGTTATTTATTAATGATGGTTTAACAAGTACATTTTAATTTAATTTTCTGACCAAGCATTTTCCAAGATCCTTATCAAGAGTAAGAAATTTGATAGAATAGAAGTTTGTGATCATAGTTTACAAAAAGTTTGGTAGTATTTTTTGCTAAGGTAAGCAAAATCGATTGTGTTTATTTTTTACTAACTCAGAAAAAAATTCGTAACCGTACGGCCGCTACACCCAGTATCTTAATTTAAGTGTCCACTTGTTTTTTAGTGGACACTTATTCCTCTGATTGTAAGCGAACGGTCATTACATCTTTAAACGTTTCATAAATCTGCCATCTTGTTGTCATTTTCAGTGTTGAGGTAATTATATCAAGAATCAAGCAAACAACTTCGCGCGGGTGTTTTCCCCGAGTACAAATGTACAACGTAAAATAAATAGTTACACAAGGCACATTGTCTGTATCTTGTTATATTAAAGTGAAATTATTAGGCTGTCTTATTTTCTTATCGTAAAAAAATAAATACATAAAATTTATAAGGTAATTATTAATATTTTGTACCTTCCTTTATCATTTGGTATGGTTTTTGGATATTTGATTATGAATACGTCTACTTTTGTGTTGTAAAGTTATATTAATTGGAGATAATAAAAATGTTTTTATTCAAATCAACTCGCTTTGTCCTTATGATTGTTCTTGCATTTTTACTTTGTAATGATGCTAATGCTTCATCATCTATCCCAAAATATTCTTTTGTGTGTGACTCATGTATATCTAAATTTGATTTTGCATGGTTGCAAACCGTCATTTGGAACCTTCAACGAAAAAACATGTATATGTATTTAATCGTCCGAAATCTTTAGTAAAGAAGTTCCACGTAGAAAATATGTCCCTTAGTACTCCAGGATTTAGGGATGAACCGGGAGTTCCGACTTCTGTAAACCATGTTTATGAACTTGCAGTAGAATCTCATATTTCTGCGCTTTTTGAAGAAATAGTTGCTTATCAAGCTAGGTTAAACGACAGAAATCCAACCTATTCAATTCCTTCTGATATAGCATTAAGTGCTTATGATTTAGTAGGTACAACTGCTGTTCAAAACAATGTAGAAGATTATTTGTTTTCAGAGTTTAGCACTTTTGGAAATGCATTTATCATGCTTGAGAGAACTAAACAGTTAGCAATGGAATTTGTTAACCTTGAATTTGAAGGCTCTTTGTTAATGCCTATTTTGCTGATGGCACAACTGTGACTTTCGGAGATGGTTTTTTCTGGTAAAAAATAGAGGGAGAAAAAAATATACTCAGAGTTTAGAAGCGGTAAAGATAAATACAAATAATCCAATCTATATGGATGTGAAAGATTATCTTAATAATGATAACACTTATCTTTTTTACCAAGATATGGCATCCGCTAGGGCGTTCATGGAGACAATGATTAGGATGGAACAAGAAGTTGCTATCAATAACATTCTAAGAAGAACAAGTATGCAAGAGTGTGTTATTACTGGTGGTGGCATAACATGCTGGGCACCAGATTTTAGAACATCACAATAAGGACGAGTTATGTTTGAGCCATTAATAACAAACGTTTTGTTTACATTCTTGCCAATGCTTCTGATTGGTATTCTAAGTTTTTACCTTGGAAGCAAAAAAACAAATAACCCAATAATTGCAGGCGTCCTAGGATTTTTGTTTGGGATATTTATTCCTTTGGCTTAATATATTTGTGTATATTAATCTTTAAGAGTGATATTACTAATAACGAATCTGCTCAGTAATTATATATTCTAAAACCTATTTTTAAGTGTCCAATTATTGTTTAGTGGACACTTATATTTAGGAAGCTTGTGGTGATGACTGATCGTCTAGATCGATGTTCCACGGCAACAGTTCATCAATGCGGTTGATGGATGACTGATGCGTTTGAGCAATATATAGCTCCTATTCAAGACTTCATTGATAGACTTAACCGTTATCCAAATTTGACAAATTTAAGCGTAATGTAATACCGATTTTTTATTTAACACATCCTAAGGTACCATTTTATCAAACAGATATTACCGATGTCAGATATTCCACATCAAGAATGCCGGATCTTCTCGCCCCCCAATATAAATTAGAGATGGTAAAAATTATCAACTGAACTCAATAAACATGTGGTGCCGCGAATAAAAACAGGGTCATTGGGTAAAGCGTATTCGATATACGGAAGAGTTTAAGCGCAAGAACTAAGCATGTGCAATCAACCACAGACGCCTGAACAAAGCACTATGGTTGTTGAACTCGCCAGTGGTCATGTGCTCAAACTATCACATCCCATGCTGTTAAACACATTTTTATCGGCTATCACATGATCACGTTATCGCATGATGTTCGGATTTGGTTGTGCGCAGGTCACACCGTTATGCGTAAAGGGTTTGATGGTTTATCTGCGATTGCTCACATATCTTACAAAAAGATCCCTTCCAATGGGCATGTTTTTGGTTTCGTGGTAAACGCGGTGATCGGGTTAAATTACTGTGGTGGGATGGTCAAGGATGGTAAGGCCTGAGAATTCCCGACACTTTTTAAAAAAATGTAACTATAAACATAAGAGGTAAATCATGGGTAAAGGTATTCGATATACGGAAGAGTTTACAAGAAGCAGTGAATCAAGTCGCCGTTCATGGCTATGCTGTTAACGATGTTGCAGAACGTCTTGGTATAAGCACTAAAACACTTTTTATGCGTGGCTTAAAAGGTTTTCTAAGCCAACTAAAGAACGAGGAAGATCAGGACTTACGAGCTGATAATGGGCTAAAACGTGAGTTGAAACGCCTTGAGCAGGAAAGGAACCTGTTAAAGGAAGCCGCGGTATTCTTTGCCGGCGAGTCAAAGAAAGATACCGGTTTATAAAGTCTCGTTGTTCACATTATCCAGTGAGGGTTTTGTGTCGAGTGCTAGAGGTTCATCCTAGTGGTTATGACTGGCTTAAATCGCCAATCAGTAAGCGAGAGCTAGCAGACCAACAGCTTACACAAAAAATTAAGCAGTTTTGGATAGAAAGCGGTGTTTTCACGGTTATCGCAATATCTATATGGATTTTGCGATGCCAATGCATATTGTGGCCGTGATCGGATCTTACGCTTAATGCAAAAGTAGTATTCGTCGCACAGCGAGGCTACAAAGTGCCGCGAGGTTATTACGGCGGTAAAAGTGATGTTATTAAAGCGAAAAACAAGTTGAATCGCGAGTTTAACGTTGAACGTCCAAACCAATGGTGGGTAACCGAGCATTACTTACATCAAAACTCACAAGGCTTCCTTTTTTTCTGGCCGTCGTCATGGACTTATTTGCACGTAATATTGTTGGTTGGTTCTATGAGTGATAGAATGACAGAAGACTTGGCTATGCAAGCGATTACAGCAGCATATTGGCGACGAAAGCCTCAGCAGCAAGTCGGTTTACACTCAGACCAAGGCTCTCAATATTCCAGTCGGCAATTTAGAAAGTTACTCAATGAATACAATATTATGCTGCGTATGAGTCGACGTGGTAACTGTCATGATAATGCTGTAGCAGAAAGCTTTAGCAATTTAAAGAAGAAAAATACGCCGACGTATTTATCCAAATCGAGCTGAGAGGCTAAGCAAGCTGTGTTTCATTATATTGAGATGGTTTATAATACCACTCGGCGGCATACAAAAAATAATAGGGTATCGCCAAACAACTATGAACGTGAATATTTTAAACGGTAGAAAGTGTCTAGAGTTGTACCTACCATAGATCATTATGTGATTCACCAAAAACTAGTCCAAAATAAAGGTTACTAATAAATACTATTACCTAACTTTCTAGCTAACTCCAAGACGGCTAAACAATCATCTTTGTTATATCGCAAAAGATCTATTGCTACGTTTTTTTGCTCTGGAGTAAAGTGTCTCCAACGTTTTTTGCTACATAGTTATCAATTCTACGAGTAAAGTGATCAATCCTTTTTAACAATGTATAAACTGATTCAAAGTTTTAAATAACCGTTTTTTATCACATTGGTAAACATTTTCAAACCTCTCTAAAAGTTGTGGTGCAGGTTTGAATAATAAATTTCATGGATGGTCCAGTAAAATATTACGATTTTCTTGTTTTTATTCAATGCATCCATTAATTCAGTAAAGTCGCCAATCTTGTCTTGTTCATTTGAATGCCATGATTTAACTGGTTTCCAATCAGGTTTAAAAAACAAAACATTATACTTATTTTAAGGTTTATAGAGTCCAGCCATGTGAGGACATGGTAGTTACCTCCCTTCAAAGTCTAAATAAATACTTATTCCTATGTTACTAGACTTCTTTATAACAATGAGTTATCTAACTACTTTTCCTATCGGCTTTGGACTTATTTTTAGATACAATAATACATTACACAGAATATAAATAATGACTACAGTTATTAGCGGGAATTTTCAAACGCGACATGCACATCATGACGATGTTCGTCGCTGATAGTAATATTTAATATTTCTAATCCTGAGATAACGGCTCGTTTAATAGCCATATATAGTAGGTATCGCTAATAGTATTGATAAAATCAATGCCATCAATTGACTATAAATAATTGTTCGGTTTATTAACATCTGCTTCTTAAGTGAGTTTGCCTGTTTTAGAAATAACAAACATTTATCCAAATGTCTAAGTATTATTAGCAAGCAACTTACTACCCATTTAGGGGTAAAGAAAAGTTATTATTTGGTGCTTGACTACATATATATGTTTATGAGATTGCTAAAAAGGAATCTATTTTAATGCCAATAAATATGTGAACTTTGAAACGTAAATGGAGTGCAGACATGTCATCGCATAAAATCATTAAGCTAAACGTAAAAAGAAAACCCTTGGGAAAATTTCCTGTTGATAAAATGCGCCAAGAATTACGTTATCATGCTCTTGCCGCAGGTTATTATAGTAAATACCAATACTGCAATACACATCCAAAACTGACAAAAGAGCTAATTGTAAAAGGTAAATCATTTTTGATTAAAAACTACCGGATAGGATTGTATTTGAGGATGTTAAATTATTTTTGAAGGAGTATTATCCAAAAGATATGGTATTTAAATCATTTGACCACAAGCTTATGGAAGATGTTTTAGATTTTCAGAATCCTAAAACGGCATATCTAAATCCTCTAAGGGAAAATGTATTATTGATGGGAGTAATCTTGCAACTGACCTATTATTTCACTACACACAAAGAATCAATACTTTAAATAATTAAAAACTAGATATGCTAGTTATATTTTTATAGACGCTTTGTAAATAGAGAGCTTTTGCTTTACTGATGATATTTTAACATCGCATCATGATATATCTGATATTTTTCTACTTCTTTCATCGCAAAATACACATCTATTTCAACATTAGAATTAGCTAATGCAGTGGCAACCGAATCGATGGCTATCTTTGCAGCTTGGTCAGCAGGGAAGCGATACACACCTGTAGAAATAGGCGGGATGACAATCGATGAAAGGTTATTTTCAATGGCTACGTTGATAATTGATGCATGGGTGCGAGCGAGTAATTCAGCTTCACCACGTTTACCATCCAGATAGCGAGGCCCACAGGCATGAATAATATACTCACATACTGTACTTAACTTAAAGCTAGGTGATATAACGGCGCTACCACATTCTTGCTTCCCTAATGTTTTGCAGTAATCTTCAAGTGCTTTACCAGCATGCTTATGGATAACACCACATATGCCTGAACCAGCTAATAGAGACACATTGGCTGAGTTAACGATGGCATCGACATCGAGTGTGAAATAAGTTTTGATGAACGACTTTAATCATAAATTTGTTTTTTAAATGTTTAAATTGGACTGGCAGATACTTTGCGTAGAATTCAGAGATGATACTAGTTAGTTCGTCATCTAGATATGACATTGCCTGCTTAGCAATATCATCAGGCACACCAAATCTAGCCTCTGCTATACCACCGGCTATTGCTGCTTGTGTATCTGTATCACCACCTAAACAAATAGCTAGCCTTAGTGCATCTTCAAAGGACTTGGATTCTAAAGCAGCTGTAATCGCTTGAGGCACTGAGTATAGTGCACGTTCAGTGCGCTGATAGTCTTTCTGTATGGATGCAATCGTATAATCGCTGTATAAATATCTGACAGTAATTTCTTATTTCATAAGATGAGTATCCTGTGCGAGCATAAAAGATGGCAAGGGCTGTTGCTTTTTAGCTGCATCAATCGCTTCAGGGTGATTGTGAGTAATAAGCGTATATTTATCGGTAAGTGCGATGACATCCCTCAACGGAATTTGCCACCCAGCCAACAGGTCCCATCCGCATTAGAGCCGTTTCCCCAACTACCATAAGGTGCGGGATTTTTAGTTGCCATCCATTGAATAAACCGTTGCCCCCAACCACCTGTACTGAAATATTTGCGCAGTGAGCGTGCATGGTTTCTACAGGACAGGTATCGTTTGATAAAGATCGCATTACAGCCGTGGTACAAATCGTATCGTCAGTATATTTTGATTTTGGGTGGAATAATGGCTTAAAGTGATAGCGTTTATCATTCGTAAATTCATATTTTGAACCAATGATATCACCTGCAATTACACCTAGCATATACTATTCATCTTTTACTGAAGGATAAAAACATAGCCCTAACGGGACTAGATAACCAATAAAAGGTATAAAAGTAACAATACCTACCAAGAGATTTTCCAATGTCTCGGAACCTTCAAATTATAGCAATATAGGGAATGAGTGTTAAAGCCCATAAACCAAACCAATGGTATCGCACTCCCTAAGTAACCACCTAAAAAGCGACAATATAAAAATGATTAACAAGTGGAATATAATAGACAGAAAATTTGAATGAGCTTTTGAACTTTTACCCCTAAAATTAGAAAATTGCATTAATGCTAAAATATAATAGTTCATATGTTTAATGAATTATGGAAGCATGTTTTAACATTAACCTTATTTGATGTTCTTATCAAACCAAGGATTTAGAAAGCAGGAAATACAATTGGCGGTTTTATAGACGGTCTTTAAAATTCCTCAAACAAAAAAGCCCCTGTAAAACAGAGGCTTAATTTTAGAATATGGCGGAGAGAGAGGGATTCGAACCCTCGTTAGGTTTAACCCTAAACACACTTTCCAGGCGTGCGCCTTCAGCGGTTATTTTTTCTAGGGTGATGGCTCTACCAATACTGTTAAAAAGCTACACTGTGCGGTGTTCATAATAGCAGAGTCTACTCATAAATCTACTCATTGATAACATTATCAGTTACATAATTGGTATACAATCATAGTTAGCTATACCCTACTTTCAATAGAACTTACCCTACCTCCCTCCATATGTATAGGGAAAAGTGTAAACCATTACCACCTAGTTATGATTACAACGGCCAACTGTTCATAGAGGTGCGTTTGCATGTGCAATTTATAATTGTACATAGTGAAGGTACCCAGCAAGCGTAGCGCGGTAGCTGTATCGATCTGTATGGCATTATATGACGTTTCAATACGTTATTGATGTACTTACCGCCTAGTTTAAGCATTAGCCGAACACGATCCATACAGGGGGGTGTCTGAACTCGTGATGTACGCATTAGTAAGTATTGGCACAAGACAAAATTAGAGTTGCGATGGGTGAATAGAGGCGCCTGTTAAAAGCCAGGCGCTCCATATAGTTTTAAGTATTTACTTCGTGTACATCTCTTGTAACTTTAAGATATTTTTATCTGTTAACCCGACTTCACGCTTTAAATATCCTTCGACAGAGCCATATTCTTTTTCAATCACATCAAATGTAAATGCGATAAAAGGTCTACCGTCTTCTGTGCAGTGGATTTGCTCGCGTTTGAGGTTTACCTGCGCCATATGCCAACATCATTTTGGCAAAAGCATTGGTTTTTTGCCGCTTCTGCGTAATCGATATCGCCTTTTTCTACTTTAGGACGACGTAAGTCAGTGGATAACTCATAGTCTTCTAAGATAATGTCTCGGTCAACACCGAGTACAGATAAGACCATTGCAGAAATAAACCCAGTACGGTCTTGTCCTGCAGAACAATGCAAAATGATTGGTGTTTGTTGGTTCAACAAGGCCTCAAAATACAATTTGATTTGTGGCAACTGTGCCATATGCATCATTTTATAAAAAGCGACCATATCAAATGATTCCCCAGCATCTCTTGCTTTAGCCAGCATGGCCATAATTGAGTAATCATGCGCAACATAATCAATCGAATCATCAGCCAATACCCAGCGGTCAGGTTGGAGATCACGTTCTTCTAATGAGCGTAAATCTAACACTGTTTTTGAACTTAAACTGATTTAAGTAAGCAATATCGCTTCCCGGTGAATCAATCGCATACATGGCAGCTGAACGGAATAGTTGACCACGCACAACACGCTTACCGTCGACGGTTGGATAGTCACCCGCATCGCGGAAGTTAGAACCTTGTTCAAGGGGTAGTACGCGACGATAAGCTCATATCCAAACTGGCATCTGGGCATCGCGCAAGCATTACTTATGCTAGCAAATGCAATGCATAAAATGGTGAATAATTTCATAGTATTTTCCTTTAGAAACTAAAACGAACGCCAGCTAGGAAACGACGACCATAGCTTTCGGCTTGGTTGACAGTATTGTTTCCGGCGAAACGTGATCAGTTTCGTCTGTTAAGTTATTCGCATTGAAGTATAACGATGCAGAGTCAACAGGTAACTCAAATGGCAGTTGATACTGTAAGTTAAAGTCTAAACGCGTCTGCTCACCCCAGTATTCAGTTGGGTTTTCGATAGGTGAAATCACTCATCACGGTATTGATAGTTCAAGCGTGCTGAAAGTCCGTGGTTTTCATAAAACACTGATGCGTTGTAAATCAAATCCGAGGTACCTGGTAAATCTAAGGTATCACCGTTAATTGTTGTAAATTCTGATTCAACAAAAGTAGCATTCGCACTGAAACCAAAGCCAGTTTAGGCTTGGGATAAAGTCATCCGCTAAAGCAATTAGGTTAACTTCAAGGCCGGTGATTTCACCATCTGACCCATTAACAGGACCTGATAGCTCAAACTGTTCGCCACTTTGTCCACCATAGATTTCACCATCAACCATCTTGACGTCGGTATAGATTACGTTGTCAATTGAGCGAGTGAAGATTGAGGCAGATAAAATACTTGCTGGCGCAAAGTAATATTCGATAGATGCATCAAGACCGAATGATTCTTCGGCTTCCAAGCTTGGGTTACCACCTGAGACTGTTGAAGGTGTTGCCGTTGGATCGATAACCGCAGCCGCACGCCATTCTGTGTAAGTTGGACGATTCACACCGCTAGAAAGAGACACACGAGCAACAACATCATCAGACACATTATAGTTTAGGTGTAAGCTTGGTAGCACATGGGTAAATTCATCACTGTATTATTGGTTCTTCTAAGCCTGTTTCATCGTTGATAATGGTACCGCTTGAGGTGTAATCAGTTTGCTCAACACGCACACCATATACCGCACTACCCCAGTGGTTGCTCACAAGCATGAAATAAGCACTTGTGATGTCTTCTTCGATTTTCGTAACTCCATCCGCAGATGCTGGCGTGATTAGGCTTGCACCTGTAGCTTCCCACGCTTGACGCATCTTTCCACGTTGTCCCAATACATCGCATTAATACTGTTTGGAAGTATTGGTATACCAGGGCTCATTGGTAAGGGAACTGATTGACGTTGATATCAGCACCACCGAATGCAGGAATAAATGTGCAGTTACATCAAAATCTACCGAGTTTTCACCCAATACTTCACGTTGATTAACTTCCGCACCAAATGAGACTCGCGCTGTATCACCGATAATACCAGGTATATCTTTTGCAAAATCTAGCTTAAATTTATCTGCTTCAACATCCATTGGATAATTGATTTTGTAGGCGTATGTTGATGTTGGGCCATATACAATCTCATCCACAGGTGTGGATGTTGTAATGATTGGATCTTCCACATTGCTAATGTCAAGATTAGCTAAATAAATGTCTGCTGCGTAGTCATTAATAAAATCTAAACCAGACTGATAAATGATGGGTAGCATCGTATTGAATTCAGTTTCAGTGCGATTATAGCGTGCTTCAACTTCCCAACCTGCGATTTCGGTATCTAATCCAAGCGTTGTTGTATCTGTTGAGTTGTTATATTCACCGTCTTGGAATAAACGGTTGATATAGACCGGTGAGTTTTCAACAACTGGACCAACCGGTGACTGTGCAAAGTTAAAGACGTATTGATTACGTTCTTCTGAGTCAACAAATTCTGATTGTAAAGTCGATAAAAATACACGTGTTTTATCATCAAAACGATATTCAATACGACCACCGGCTGCTTCATCTTCACGAGTTAACTTATAGCTACGCATGTCAATCGAGTTAACGGCAAAGCTATCACCGCTTGGTTCTAAATCGTATTCACGGTTATCCGTGATTTGGTCACGACTATTTGACGAGTAAAACGCCATAACACCAAATTTGTCATTTGAGTAAGAGAAGCGAGAGCCAAACTTGCTCATAACGCCATCGCCAAGTGTTTGTTGACCGATACCTAAATCGATATCGCCGGCAAAACCTTCACGGTCAAATGGGCTAAATGTTTCAATGTTTACATATCCAGCGACAGCTTCACCTGTCATTGAAGGTAATACAGCTTTATTGACTTGAATTTGGCTAGTTATAACTGAGGGAAAAGAGTCAAAACGTGGAATTCTGCCGTTTTCTGCGCCTGGAACATCGATACCGTCAAAACCAATTGCTGTGTAGCGAAATGGCATACCGCGGAAGTTGATATAGCGTGCTTGACCTTGGTCACGCTCAATCGCTAATCCTGGAATACGCCCTAAAGAGTCTGCAAAGGTTTTGGTCAGGGAAGCGGCCAATCGTGTCGGCTGCAATTACTTCCATAACATTAGATGCTACGCGTTTCTTCAATTGCCGCAAGCTGCGAGTCTTTAATCGGCGATGCAACTGCAACTACTTCTTCAATCACGTCTGTATTTTGCTCTTGGGCAAATGCAAAACTTGATTGCGAGGCAATAGCTAATGCTATTAATGAAAGTTTAGTGTTTAACATGTGCGTTCCTGTTCAAAGTGTTATAAATAATTTACGAAACAAACTAATTCAGAATGATGACAGAGAATTTACATATATATTTCAATTAAATTAAAAAATTAACTTAGCTAGAAAATAAATTTATAATTATTCACTCTTTTGAACAGATTTTACTGGCATCAGACATAATAAAAGACACCCTTGGATGTCTTTTTTATCAACAATGAGGAGCTGGCGGGGAGTTGAACTGTAATTTTAAGGTATCCTTATCTATTAACCCGACTTCACGCTTTAAATATCCTTCGACAGAGCCGTATTGTGCTTCTAGCACATCAAATGTATACGCGATACCACTATTGCCGAAAGTAAACGCTTGTAATACGCAGTGTTAAGTCGACCTAAAACAAACTGATTGTTAGTTTGATGGAGCGCACAATCAAAGACTGAAGAAGAATTAGGGAATGACTTCCGACATTGAATGCCAATCACTCCCCCTAGTTTTCTGAACGGCTAACAATAAAGCCATTTATGTATTCATCTATAACCACGAGACTGTCAGCTTGTTTCTGAACGCAGGAGAAGGAACGAAGATGAGCGTAGCGATTCGTAGTGACGTACTCAACTGCGTGCAGAATAAAAGCTGATGACACTCCGCTAGGAGTGGCATAAGTCGAGATAATGATAATAGCTCAACACACTAGATAACCACTAAAATATAGGCGAAAAACCACTACTAAGAAGCAATGGTTTTTAAA
>JAYQHI010000039.1:0-7983 GCA_038141035.1 Alteromonadaceae bacterium | reverse complement strand
TGGTGTGGCAAGTTGGTATGATTTTGCAGTTGCTATACAGGAATTAGCTTTAGAAAAGGTTTATTGAATAAAGTAATACCTATTAATGCTATTGCCACTAAGGACTTTCCAACGGAGGCTACTCGCCTAGTTATAGCGTATTAGACAAAAGCACTTTTTAAAGAAAATTTCCGAACATTAAGCTGGTACATTGGCGTAAACAATTAAGTAAGATGTTAGATGATTTAAAATTAGAATTAAACTGAAAAAGAAAATACAAATGAATACTAAAAAATTATTAGTTACAGGTGGTGCTGGTTTTATTGGTGCTAACTTTGTCCATTATTGGTTAAGTAATTGCCAAATGATAAAGTTGTAGTGCTCGATATTTAACATAT
The DNA here is from genome assembly GCA_038141035.1 of Alteromonadaceae bacterium. Classification (GTDB taxonomy): domain Bacteria; phylum Pseudomonadota; class Gammaproteobacteria; order Enterobacterales; family Alteromonadaceae; genus JALZUE01. The sequence goes on along the minus strand of JAYQHI010000039.1, from coordinate 7,606 downwards.
GCGAAACCTAGAGAACTTAGCTGGTCCAAATAATGAAAACTTTACTTTTTCAAAGGCAATATTTGTGAACAAGCTCTAGTCGAAACACTATTGTTGGAGCATCAGATTGATACCATAGTTCATTTTGCTGCTGAATCTCATGTCGATGAATCGATAACTGGTCCAGATGATTTCATTGAAACTAACATATTAAGTACTTATTCATTATTAAAAGCGGCTAAGAAATGTTGGCTTGATGAATGAGATGAACCTTTAAAACATAGATTTCATCATGTATCTACAGACAGAAGTTTGGGACTTTATCTGAAACTGACCCTGCATTTACGGAAAAAACTGCATATTCTCCAAATTCACCTTATTCAGCAAGCAAAGCTGCTAGTGATCACCTAGTACGTGCATATCACCATACCTATGAGGTTAAATGTGACAACAAGTAATTGTTCTAATAATTACGGTCACTTATCATTTTCCTGAAAAGTTAATACCATTAATAATTACTAATATTTTAAATAATAAACGACTACCCATTTATAGTGATGGTATGCAAATTAGAGATTGGTTATATGTAGAAGATCGTGCTTACGGAATAGATCTTTGTATTAAATAAAGGAAGTTGTAGGAGAAAACACAATATTGGTGGTAATAATGAGTGGGCTAATATTGATATTGTAAAGAAATTTGTGCTTTACTTGAAAAGAGATTCACGGAATCGTCAGAGCTAGTAGCTAAATATCCTCAAGCACTTGCAGCAATACAAACTAACACAGAGTCCATTAATTACTTATATTTACCGATCGTCTTGGACACGACAGACGTTATGCTATTGACGCAACGAAAACGCGTGAGGAATTAGGTTATGAACCTAAGCAATCATTTCAAACAGGTATATCTAAGACTGTAAGTTGGTATCTAGATAATGAAGTTTGGTGGAAGGCGGTTCTGGATGGTACTTACAAAGACTAGCTAAATACACATAACATTCTTGTTTTCAATCATTGTATTTCTCTTCCGTTAAATTAACATAACTAATTTTTAAGATGGTTTTCTATGTTAAACACTAAATTTTCACCATGGCCTTCTTATACATCGTCAAGTAAGCTGCAAATAAAGTTAATTACTGGACTGGAACTGAATGTCGTAGTTTTGAAAAAGAATTTTGCTCAGTACACCGATTGTTCATTTGCTGTTGCGGTAAGTAATGGAACCTTAGCTTTAGATTTAGCATTTGCTAGCTTTAGGTATCAAAAATGGTGATGAAATAATTGTTACATCTCGAACATTCTTGGCCTCTGTTTCAAGCATTGTAAATTGTGGTGCTATTCCAGTGTTTGTTGACATATCAGCTGATACACAGAATATTACACCTGAGGCTATTAGTGCTGTTATCGGAAAAATACTGCAGCCATAGTATGTGTTCATCTTGCAGGATGGGCATGTGAAATGGATGAGATCATGCAGATTGCCAGTGATAATGATTTATTTGTTGTTGAAGATTGTGCTCAAGCTCATGGTGCTAAATATAAAGGTAAATCTGTTGGTTCAATAGGGCATGTGGGTTGCTGGAGTTTTTGTCAAGATAAAATCATGACCACCGGTGGTGAAGGCGGTATGGTTACAACTAATGATGAAAATCTTTGGAAAAAGATGTGGTCTTATAAAGATCATGGCAAGTCATATGATGCTATTTATCATAAAGAACATCCTCCTGGCTTTAGATGGTTACATGAGTCGTTTGGTACTAATTGGCGTATGACTGAGATTCAAGGGGCTATTGGGCGTTATCAATTAACACAAATGCCATTATGGACCCGAAAGCGCAATGATAATCAAAATGCTATTTGGGAATGTGCAAAAACACTCAATGGATTACGAGTACCTCATTTTAAATGTTCAGCTTGTCCTGGATTGTGACAGTTCTACTAAATGTGTTCATGCTGCATATAAGTCTTATGTGTTTGTGGAAAATGATTCATTTTCTATGAAGGCTGGGATAGAGATAGAATCATAGATGAAATAGTTAAACGTGGTGTACCTTGCTTTTCTGGTTCATGTTCTGAAGTATATTTAGAAAAAGCGTTTGATAATACTAACTATCGACCTAAAGAGCGCTTACCTGTGGCGAAAGAACTTGGTGAGACTTCTTTAATGTTTTTGGTACATCCAACTTTAACTGAGGAAGAAATAAAGCTTACTTGTTCTGTTCTTTCTGAAGTTATTTGGCATTTAGCTGCAAAATTAGTTGCCAAGATTGATTTGATAGATTCAGGTTGCAGACCAATAATTAGATTATTCATTATCCTGTTGATAACTTCAGTTAGCGTTGATTCAATAAAGCTTAATCAAGACAGTCCATCCAAGATCCCACGCCCGCAAATAACGGATGACAGAAGATTCGCTATCCCAACCTCCACGCAACATAATTTTTTCCATCGACATTCCTTGCATCAGCAAATCTAACGCACCTCCGACCCGAAATGAATGGCCTGATAGTGGGTTATCTGTTTTGATGCGACTAAAATACTGAATATCTTTCAAAATGACGTTAACACTACTTGGGTTGAGTGATTTTTTGACGGTATTACCTCGTGTTAGACCACGTAATATGTATCCATCTCCCACACGTTTTTGCCATTTCATGAGTAATTCATAGAGCGATTCGGTAATTGGTAGTGTCTTACCTTTACCGGTTTGGTCTGTTTTACTAAAACGCAATTGAATACCATATCGATTACCTGGCATGATACGAATATCATCAAATTTAAATTGGCAAAGCTCACTGCGTCGTCGCATGGTTTCATTACCAAGGTGAAGTAGTACTGTATTTCTCAATCCCGTTATACCTTTGCCGCAATGGGGGAGCATCTTTTGAATCAATTCTTTGGTTAACGGTTCAGCTTGTGTTTGCGCGGTACCTTTTTGTCGTTTGATTTTCTTAATGGTGAGGTAAACATCTGGATGTTTTACCGGATCAGGTTGCATTAAGAATTTAAAAATTGAAGATATTGATGCCAGACGACGAACTACTGTCGCAGTCGTCTTGTTGACTGCTAATTCTTCGATATAGTCTATGAGCTGATTAGGTTCATGTTCGAGTACGTCAATCTCCCTTTTTTCACACCAATTTGCAAAATGATAATAGTCATGGCGATAGGAACGTATCGTGTTTTTTGCTAATGCGCCATTTAATTTTTCAAAAGTTCTTCAATCATGTTATAATTCACCTATGTAAATCACAATAATAGATTCAATATTTATCATTATCAAATTATAGTATATGGTATCATATGTCAAATTAAAGCTGCAAGAGTTTATTGGGTTGGACTGCAAGTGAACTTTCTAAAAAATCCGGTGTTGGAGTTGCCACTATTAGGCGGTACGAAACACAGGGTTGCCTCAAGGCAATTTTCAAAAAGTGATGAAATTAAAAAATCACTTTGAAACCGCAGGCATCGAATTCACCGGTGATCCTTTAAAAGATCCCTGGTGTAACACTTCATCTTCTAAAGGCTATAATAATGAGTGATTCACATTCTTTATCTAAGCTTACCAGTCTTCGCACTGTTAAAATGCAACCTAAGCATCAACAAGAGTTTGACTTCATATTTGAATCACTCATTACGGAGCTCGATACACCCTCAGCCTTTTCAATTGTATTAACAGAGCAAATTGCAGAGTGTTTATTCTGGTTAAAACAGCATAATAAAGATAAAGAAGAGATCATTTGTTTTGCAATGGGAGAAAGAGCTCGTTAAGGGCATGCAATATAATGAGTTATTTGTTTTTGCAGAAGGGTTTACTCAAATTATTAAGCAGATATTAGCGGATAAGTTAGATAAAGAGACTGAAGAGTCAAATTTGTTCAGAATGTTTAATGATGCGATGGATGAAAGAGGGTTAGCCTCGACACATTACGCGCAAAAGCCATGTTAACAAGAATGGATAAAATCAATGATTTGGATGTGGTGTTATCTCGACATATCCAGAATTTACGTCACTTGCAAAAAGGCTTGGATGCATTTGATTTTAAGAAAAAGATGCTCAAACGACTGGATTTAGAAATTGAACAATTAACCCTCAAAAACGATACCTTACGTGATCAGTCTAGAAAAGTTATTAGCCAATCGTAATAACGCGCAGCTCTCCACTGGACCTAAATCAAAAGAAGGTAAACAGCGAGTTGCTAATAATGCCTTGTCTCATGGGTTAAGTGTTAGGTGTGACCATGATGATAATCCTATATACCAATCATTATTATCGATGCTCATCGATGAAGGATATGAGGATAATGATGCGCAAGAGATTGCATTTGCCATGGCAGAATATCGTAGGGTGATGGATGCGTATTACCAAACATATAACAATATTCCTCCCTTAAACAATACTTATAACATGTCGACAGATGTGATTACTGATTTCATGTTTGAATGGGCAGGAGGTAAAGTCAGTGCAAGTGACACGAAGAAGATGGTAGATAAGCTTGTTACAATGAGAAATAATGAACATCAACAAGGGACACAATCCATGCGTAATGGGACTCAGATGAAACGTTTCATTCGCTATCAAAGAAAGGCTGCAGCCCACATCAGTAAGGCCTTGAGCAAAAGTAACATAACAAAGCCAAAAACTTAACGAGCGATAACACCTATTATCGAATTTCAATAATTTTCTTAAGCTTTTAAATTCTTACCCTGCTCGAATGATACAATTTTACCGCCCTTATCCGTATTATTATAATCTAGCTTAGGATCCGCTTTTTAGCAAGGAAAAGCATATCTGCAATAGGATCATTAGGCTTATATGCTAACGGCGCATGCATCAACAAGTCGCGAATTTTCTGGTGTTGAAAATGATGAGATGCGTCATCTAACTCATTGATAATCACTTCTAATTTTTCCCATGGTAGCATCACCTCACTCGCGGTCATAATACGTTCATGATCGGTAGTCTCAACATTATCACCAATCAATAGTTCTTCGTATAACTTTTCACCCGGTCTTAAACCTGTGCATTGGATCTCAATATCCCCATGAGGATTTAATTCGTCTTTGACATCTAATCCCGATAGGCGAATTAGTTTTACCGCTAAATCTCGGATACGGACAGGTTCACCCATATCTAATACAAATACATCCCCCCTTTACCCATCGCACCGGCTTGGATCACAAGCTGCGCTGCTTCGGGGATGGTCATAAAATATCGTGTTATATCGTTATGGGTTAAGGTGACCGGACCGCCATCTTTAATTTGTTTACGAAACAAGGGGACAACGGAGCCTGATGAACCTAAGACATTACCAAAACGGACCATACAAAAACGGGTGCGGCTTTGCTGGTTAGCTAATGCTTGTAATACCAGTTCAGCCATTCGTTTCGTCGCGCCCATGACGTTAGTTGGGCGCACCGCTTTATCGGTTGATACTAAAACAAATGTATCTACACCGGCCTTCACTGCAGCTTGTGCTGCGTACATGGTACCAAATACATTATTACGCACGCCTTCAACAATATTATTCTCAACTAAAGGCACGTGTTTATAAGCTGCGGCATGATAAACAGTCTCTACAGAAAACGCTTTTAACACATTTTCAACACGATTTATTCGTTGTACTGAACCAATGATAGGTATTAATCTCAACATTTAATTGTTTTTGTTGGACCAGTTTATTTAATTCACGGTCTATTTGATATAACCCAAATTCAGATAGTTCAAATAAGACGAGTTTGGTGGGCTGTAAGCGAATAATTTGACGACATAACTCTGAGCCAATTGAACCACCAGCGCCTGTTACCATCACCACTTTGTTATAAATATTGGATTGTAGCAAGTCACTGTGAGGACTCACTGGCTCTCGACCTAATAAATCGTCTATATCGACATCTAATATCTCATCAGAAGAGGCACGACCTTCAATGACATCCATGATCCCAGGAATAGTTTGAACCTCAATCGAGAAACGTTCTAATTTAGTTAGCACTTGTTTTCGTTCACTGCGAGAAGCACTCGGAAGCGCTAACAATATTTTTTTCACATTATTGTTTTTCAGCACATCATCTAATTGTGATAACGCAATGACCTGGCTACCTTGAATAACAGAACCTTGTTTTGCATTATCATCATCGATGAATGCGACTGTTTCGTATTCAGCACCACTCGCTAAGCCAATGGCTAACTGACGCCCAGCACTACCCGCACCATAAATCACCACACCTTGTTTAACTTCACGAGTAATGATACTCACCATGGAGCGAAATAATACGCGGGAGCCACCAATAAACATTAAGCTTAGGGTAAAATAAATAATCGGAACCGATTTGGGTAAAGCTGCTGAATAGAAGAAACCGGCTATCACTAAGAAACTGGTTGATACTGCAACGGCCGCAATAATTGACCACGTCGCCTTCGAAGATAAGTATCGTAACACCGCACGATATAAACCGAATTTTACAAATATAAGTAAACTCGCAGGCAAAATACTTAACGCAACCAGCCAATATACAGGCTCAAACAGAACATCTAGTGTTTCTAAGCGAAGAAACATCGCGCTCCAAAATGCTAACACTACAAAACACGAATCTATACTGATAGTGATAAGACGTTTTGTCATACGATTAGAGTTAAGTAAGGTTTTAAGCATATTCTGTTCCTGTGAATATATGTCTACAGTCAAATTATAACATAATCAATATACAGTGATCTCTAAGAAAGATTCTTAGAGTGATTATTATCACTAGCATATCCTTTAAAAAAAGCGGCACTTAACATACCGCCTACAAAGGGATCGTGTTAATTGTCTTTAAACAACCTCATCAATATACTCAATATTTTTAATTTGTCTCTAAGCCTTTCTCTTAGATGAAGGGGTATTTTTAGTATTATCAGAATTTAATATTCACTTACCGTGCTAACACCCACTGTAAAATGCTGTCCCGAGTCCTTTCTTAAAATGCATATAGTCATGCCAATTGTCGTTATCTTTTGAAAACTCTGAAATAGGTGACATATAGAACGAAACCGATCCGTTAGTCAGTTACATAATAGGTCATTATGTTTATAAGATGAAGATCCATTAAATGAGGAGAAATAAATTATGAAATTGATTAAACCATCGCAATTAATGTTAGTGACTGGAGGTACAGATCAAACTTCACGAGGCTGGACGACACCTTTAGCATCGACGGGGCAATCTTGTATGAACCAAATTGTTGAAAGTGGCGGTATTGGCGCAATGGCTGGTGCTATAGGGGGACCTTTAGGGGCGTTTTTAGGCTTTATTGGTGGAGTGACTACAGCGTTTGTAGACTCAGATGAATGTGCAGATGTCAGATAGTAAACGCCTGCTTAAAGTGATAGTTGTTTTACTAGGAATGACTTTGTTGATGAACTTCTCGTTTATCAACAAAGCATTAAGTGTGTGGGTACCGTTAGAGCTGATAGTATTTATCAATGGTTTACTCATTGCTGCAATCATTATTCTAGTTAAAAAAAGTAATGATTGAGCAGATATAATATATTGTGGTGGAGGTTTTTTAGTTAAGAATCTAATACTACAAACCAAACCTCTCGCGCAAAAACTTCGCCACGCCATCATCATGGTTATGGCCAATCA
>JAYQHI010000038.1:0-164653 GCA_038141035.1 Alteromonadaceae bacterium | reverse complement strand
CCTGATCACTCAATAACATCGATGCTGATCACTTTTGACCAAAATGTTATTGATTAAAATTTATTATTTTTTGTTTTATCTATAGGTGTTTTTAACCGTTATCCTTTTCTCTTTTTTGATGATGAGGATAACCATGCCAACGGCACCTATTTCTATGCGTAAATTAAAAGAGATCATTCGATTAAAGTACGGTTGTGAATTAACTCACCGTCAAATTGCTAAAGCCTGTCTATATCACCGGGCTCTGTTTCAACCTATGTTAACCGAGCAGCTCAACTCAATATCACTAGCTGGCCTTTAGCGGCTAGTTGGGATGAGCAATCCCTTCATCAGGCATTCTTTAATACTAAAGCTCAAACCCAAGCGCTATGCTTTACCGGATTGGTCAATTGTTCAGCAAGAGCTGCGACCTAAAAACCATGACATTGCAATTACTGTGGAGGAATATAAAGAACGTCACCCCGAAGGTTATTACAGCTATAACCATTATTGCCGCCAATATAAATCTTGGCTTAAATGCCAAAAGCCATCAATGCGACAAAATCATAAAGCGGGTGAAAAGCTGTTTGTTGACTATTGCGGGCCGACGATGAATATCGTCGACCCAAGCACTGGAGAGTGCCGGACCGCACAGGTTTTTGTTGCGGTGATGGGGGCCTCAAATTACACCTATGCCGAAGCGACATTCAGCCAAGGGTTAGAAGATTGGGTGATGAGTCACGCCCCGTTGTTTTGAATTCTTAGGTGGAGTCCCTGAATTGAAGTGATCCCGATAACCTGAAAAGCGGTGTGACAAAGGCGTGTCGATATGAGCCGATTTAAACCCAACCTACCAACAACTTGCCTGTCATTATAATACGGTTGTTGTGCCTGCTAGGCCTTATAAACCTAAGGATAAATCTAAAGCGGAAGTGGGGGTACAAATTGTTGAACGCTGGATAATGGCGCGACTGCGTAAGGGAAACGTTTTTTAGTTTACGTCAACTCAATATCAAAATCAGGGAATTACTAATCGACTTAAACCAACGGCAGATGAAAAAGCATCCTGGTTCGAGAGCAAGTCAATTTAAAACAATAGATAAACCTGTACTCAAACCCCTTACCTCAAAAGCCATACAGTTACACCTTGGTCAAACAGGTACGCGTACATATTGATCACCATGTTGAAGTTGAGAAACATTATTACTCCGTACCTCATCGTTTAATAAAACAAAAGCTAGAAGCACATGCCAGTAATGAGCTGGTGACGCTTTATCATAAAGGAGTAAAAGTAGCTGTTCACCCACGCTCTCACCGTGTCGGTGGCCATACAACAGTTGAAGAGCATATGCCTATCGCTCATCAAAAACAACAACAGTGGAGTGCAGCTCGTTTTGAAAGTTGGGCCAGAAAGTTTGGCGTATCAACAGAGCAATATGTGATTGATTTACTAACGATGAAAAAAAACACCCAGAGCAAAGCTACTGCCGTGTTTTAGGGCTACTCAACCTAGGTAATAAATTCGGTGAACAAAGACTTGAAGCAGCTTGTCAACGTACGCTTGCACAGGCCTTAACCGAGTTAAGCAAGTAGAAAAATATCCTAGAAAAAGGATTAGATAAACAGCCATTACCACAAGCTCAACTCGATTTACTAAATGAAATAGACCACCCCAACATCCGTGGTAGCCAGTATTACCATTAATCAAAAAGGAAAAAACATGAATACTCATCAACAAGTCAACCAGCAACTGAATAGCTTAAAACTTAGCGGCATACGTGAAGCCTTATTAAGGCAACATGAGCAACCAATTTATATGTAGAGCAAAGCTTCGAAGAACGTTTAAGCTTATTGCTTGAGCATGAAATTATAGGACGAGAGCAACGTAAAATAGAGCGATTAACCCGACAAGCAAGTTTAGAGTTAGCGGTACGCTTGCCCAGTTAAACTACAGTGCGAGTCGCCAACTCGATAAAACACAAATGCGTTCGCTAGCCCAAGGCGAATGGCTGCGTTTACATCAAAACATCCTCATCACAGGCGCGACAGGATGTGGCAAAAACTTACCTTGCTTGTGCACTTGGTCATAATCATTGTCAGCAAGGATACAGCGTGTATTACTTTAGGCTTAAAGAGCTACTCGAGAAAATGTTTATGGCTCAGGCTGACGGGAGTTACCGAAAAGTTTATTAATAAACTCGCTTATGCTGATCTATTGGTACTTGATGATTGGGGATTAGAGCCCTTAACCCCTCGGCAACGCAGTGATTTACTCGAATTAATTGATGCTAGGTACGATAGCAAATCAACGCTAATTGCTAGTCAATTACCGATAGAAAAATTGGTATAAAATGATCGGCGAATCTACTCATGCTGATGCGATATTAGATAGGTTAGTCCATGGTTCAATTAAGCTGGAATTAAAAGGAGAATCAATGCGAAAAAAACTAAATTCCTTGACTGATGCTGATCACTCAAGTTAAATTTTACTGAGGTCTATAGAGAAACAAAAATGCGATCAGCATCAATGTTATTGACCGATCAGCTTCATGTTATTACGCAAAAATGAATTAATCAAATTAATAAAGATGATAAAATATTGTCACCTTTATTTTTTAATTGAACAGTAATGAAAATAGTGTATGGCTAAAAATAAACCTGAGTTTTCAATCCAGAGTTATGGCATTTATAGTGAGTGGGATGCTAAATCAAAAGAACTTCCTAAAATAAAGGAGTTCACAACGGATATTCCGGCTGAAATTGATGTTGAGTTTGGCTATATTTTGAATGTTAAAAAAGGCAAAGGTTGTCGACTAAATTTTATTATTTATCATCCCGATGTTTTAGATAAAAGAGGCCATGTTATGTCACCTTTTGAGGATGAAGTATATGTTAAAACTAATGATTGGGACTTTTTTTTAGGAGATACTATTTGGGCGCCCATTGATGATAAAATTGGTCCGTGGCGTATAGTTATTGAATATCAGGGCAATATTATTACGGATAAAACCTTTGATATTTCTCTGGATTATTGTCAGCAAATGGATGATTTTGCTTTGTTAAATAGAAGAATAAAAAAGCGATAATAGCTAGGGTCTGTTTATCTTTGTTTAATAATTCAGCTGAGAGATAAAATCGTTTTAATCAAGGCTGAAATTATGTCGTTGAGTCATTTAAACCAATAATTTTTAACGCCGAGTAAAGCGATTTTAGCCTCAGTCCACAGAGCAATGGCTATTTTTTACGCTAGCGGTATTAGAATTTCACTCATTTGGAATTCACGCATTTGGAATAAGCAAACAACCTTCATTCTGCTTTGCTATCACTTAAAATAGCCTGTTGCTGATAATATAAACTAAAATCAACAGACCCTAATTAAGTGAATTAATTCATTTATCCAAGTCAGAGGATGCCATAACGTCGTGTTACTTGGTAGAATGACTTCAATTAAGATAAAACTATGTTGAATTAATCCTATGGCAATAAATTGGTTCCCTGGGCATATGCATAAAGCCCAAAAAGAGATCAAAGAAATTCTACCGCAAATCTATGTTGTGATAGAAGTTTGTGATGCTCGCCTACCGTTTAGCAGTGAAAACCCAATGATCACCGAGATCAGAGGTGATAAGCCGTTAATTAAAATTTTAAATAAAAGTGATTTAGCTGATCCTGAACTTACTCAAGTGTGGCTGAACTACCTTGAATCACAGCATAATGTTAAAGCCATTGCATTAACAACTGATAATCCAAGTGTTGCTAAAACATTACCTAGTTTAATTAAAAAGCTTGTACCTCATAAAGATGAAACCGGTAAACAAATTAATGCTGTGATCATGGGGATCCCCAATGTGGGTAAATCTACGTTATTAAATACTTTAGTAGGAAAAGCAAAAGCAAAAGTAGGTAATGAACCCGCAGTAACAAAAGGGCAACAACGTATTCGTTTAGAAGATGGTTTGTATTTATATGATACACCGGGCATGTTGTGGCCGAAAATTGTTAATGAAAACAGCGGTTATCGTTTAGCAATTACCAGTGCTGTTAAAGATACCGCCTTTGATCATGAAGAGATCGCCTGTGTTGCTGCGGAATATTTATTATCCGCGTATCCTGAACGTTTAAAAGCTCGTTATCAAATTACTGACTTACCAGAGCAAGAAGTAGAATTAATCGAAGCGATTGGGCGTAATAGAGGTTGCGTTAAAAGCGGAGGTATTGTCGACTTCCACAAAGCATCCGCTATTCTTATTAACGAAATTAGAGATAAAACTTTAGGGCCGTTAACCTTTGAAACACCGGAGATGATTGAAGCAGAAAACATTCATTTTGCTGAATTAGAAGCAGCTAAAATTGCAGCAAGAGAAGCGAAAAAATTAGCTCGTGGTCGCGGCCGTAAAAATAAACCGAAAAAAGGAAGATAAATGACTGACTTTGTTTTACATCCAATGTTGGCCAACGACACGATCACCCTTGCTGAACTGCCTTTATCTCGATTGTTATTAAGCAATGATAAACAATACCCATGGTTTATCTTAGTACCAAGAGTTAATGATATTCAAGACATTTACCAACTGGAATGGCAAGATCAACTGCAATTCCTAAATGAATCTAGCTTATTGTCTGAATTATTAATGCAGGTATTCAAAGGGGATAAGATGAATGTTGCCGCTTTAGGTAATATCTGTCCGCAGTTACATGTACACCATATTGTTCGCTTTAAAACTGATGCTGCATGGCCGGCACCAGTTTGGGGGAAATTGCCGGCAATAAAGTATTCAGTTGAAGAAATTGAAGAAATTAAAACTACAATTATTCCATTGTTAAATCAAATCACAGCATAGTAATTTAATATTTAGCCTTATTTTGCTTTACTGACTGAATCACGTTCAACCATTTCAGGAATAAATAAATGAGTTTGTTTGCTTGGGTTGGTTTTATCATTACTCAATTCAATTGCTAGTTTAGTCGCATAATTAGCCATTTCTTCAATTGGGTAATGCATGGTGGTTAATCTTGGCCGGCAAGCTCTCCCAACAATTAAATCATCAAAACCAATAACCGAAACATCTTCAGGTACTTTTATGCCAGCGTCGAACAAAGCATGAATGGCACCTACGGCCATTAAATCGTTATAAGCGAGTAGAGCGGTAAATTCGCAGCCTTTAGCTAATAATGCTTTAACCGCTTGTTCGCCGCCTTCAATATTCGCAGTTGATTCTTCAATATTTTCTTTTGGTAAGCTTAAGTCACTTTTAGTTAAAGTATTGATAATACCTTCGAGCCTACTACCGGGATCACGATTTTGATAAACACTCGTGACAACAGCAAATTTTTTATGACCTTGGTCTAACAATGATTGTGTGGCGATTTGAGAACCTGAAAAATTATCAAGCCAAACACAACGGTTAGCTAAGCGAGGAATATAACGATTTATTAATACTAAGCCAGGAATTTCTTCTGCTAATTTAACTAAGGTTGACTCATCCGAATATTCACTATGTAGAATAATTGCTTTGCAATTGTGCTCTTTAAGTGACTCTATTGCAGCGATTTCTGATTTTGTTTCATATAACGAGTTACTCATGATTAATTTGTAATTATTTTCTTGAGCCGCTATTTCTACACCACAAGCGAGTGAACCAAAAAATGGCATGGAAAGTTTTGGTGTTACAACACCAATAGTATTAGTTGTTTTACCAGCTAAAGCTCTAGCATTACTGTTAGGTGTATAATTTAATTCTTCAATAACCTTTTTTACCCTAGCACGGCAAACATCACCAACTTTTCCACCATTATGAATAACTCGGGAAACGGTAGCGATTGAAACTCCGGCTATTTTTGCGACATCATTAATTGTGGCCATAAAATTTATCTATCTTTGTTTTTGATCGAGTTGTTGTCGTGTTGCTAAACATATGTTTTCATCTATTTTATAATCTTTGAGAAACCAAAGTGGTATCAAACTAAAAATAAAGGTTCCAAAAGAGAGGATCACTCTCATGAGTAATATTGAGTCTGACGTTTGTAACTCTTCATTAGCCGCATCAAAACCAATTAAGGTAAGGCTAATTCCTGACAAGAGAAAAGCGATAGCCATACTAAAATTTACAACCCAAGTATGTAATGAGGCAAATAAGCCTTCACGTCTTTCTTTATGCATGAGTTCATCTTCATCACATAAATCGGCTAACATCGAAGGGATCAACATGCTCATCGCTGCCCAAATGGCGGCACAAAAAACAGCATCAAACACTAATAACCAATAACTACCTGGGGTAAAAATAAACCACTTCATTATGCCGCCAAACGCATTTAAAAAGTAGATGAATTTCAAAGTATTAATTTTACCATAAGCCGGTGATAAATGAGTAATTAAGGCAATAGAAATTATACCCGCTATAGCATAAGAAGTTGATAAAACACCTTTCCATATGGAGCCTTCAACAATATTACCTTCATTGAGGTAATATACGATGAGGTAATAATCCATACTGGCAGAAAAAGCACCACCACATAATTGTAATGCTGTTAAGATTAATAAAATTCGTAGCGGTTTATTGTTTTTTTAAGGTTTTTAAATTGTGAAGTACTGACGCTTGCTTTTACGCGTTTAGATTTGATATAGGTTTTTCTTGGCAATAAATGGCAGGAATTGTGCCTAATAATCCAATAAGTAAAATGGCAATGCCCCAACCAATGACTTTAATACCGACAAATATTGAGCTGAAAACAGTTAATTGGGCTAGAGGAAATAACCATTGATAAAGTAATGAGCCTATTTTTATGAAATAAGAAGTGAAACCCATGATTTCAGTTCTCTCATGATGATCTTCGCTCATTTCGTATGAAAGTGAAGTCATAGGCACACTGAGAAAAATTAGCGCAATATAATAAAGAATAGAAAAAAAGTAAAATATAATAGCTGAGTTGATTCTTGCCATTGTGGTGAAACTAACCAGATTAGGCCGAACAAGACACAGCAACACCAAGAAGCTAGCAGAATAAAAGGTTTTCGGCGACCAAATTTACTTTCAAAATTATCTGATAAATGTCCAACCCAAGGGCCTAATAAAGTACTGACAATAATTGGTATTGTCAGTGCTATTCCTAGTAAAAAAGGATCAACATGTAATGTCATTTGATAAAAAGGAATAGCAAGAATAGGAATACTTTGATTAGCAAAAAATAAGGCAAAAAAACCAACACCTAAATATAATTTAGGCTTTTAGCCCAATTTATTTTACTTGTTTGTTGATTAATTGCCGACATGCAATTCCTTTGGTAAATGTAGAATATTTTGAAGCTAGGTTAAAAATCTTCAATTTATTTAAAAAGCCTTATTGTTTACTTATCAATACGCTTTACTTAAAATAATGAATCTTACTCGATAATAATTTATCACTTGAAGTTGCTTTAATGCTTGCCCCGATTAATGAGTCACCTATCTGGATAAGCACAGCTGCTGTGCCTTGTTCAGTTTTTGGTATGTCGGTATTTAATATCATAATATCGCCAGTACTTTCAAAAATAATATCTTGGTTATTTACTGGCACTTTATTGCCATGTTGATCAATAACTTTGCGTAAACAAAAGCGACATCTTTAATACCTGTGGCTAATGGCGCACCGCTTTTATCAATTGTGATCTCAAGTTTACTCGCTTTTGCTGGTGTATTGATTTGATGTGTAGCCACTACTTATTGTTAATAAATAGCTTTAGCAACTAGTTTACCCGCGGTAAAACTACCCAGAGAAAACTCAAACGGCGGGTGTGGTAAATGGCTAGAAAGTTCATTAACTAACGGTTTGTTTTTACTGATTAACTCTTCATTTAACCACAATTCTACTTCTTCAGCGTTACTGAATACACGCACTGTTGTTGACGATTTTTCTGTCCACTCACTGGCAATATGCACCATAGGTCCAGACTGATATAATGGTGATTGCTCACTGGCGTCACGTTGGCTTTGGTAAAAATAATAACTATATTTAGGTAAACGATAAATACTCATAATACCAGATGCTTCCAAATCGTCAGCATAACCGCGGTTATAATCAAACATAACCCAGTAACCATCAGCAAAAGCAGGTATGGTTAAATTGTCATTGTGTGCTTCTTGTAAATTTCTTGCTTGCTGTAACAACCTTGCTTCACCAGCATTTAATAATTGTCTGCTGGTACGTTCTTCTTCTTTCAAATCTCCCCAGCTGTCTTGGTTTAACCCTGCGTTTTGTGCGTAATATTCCCAATCACCATATTCTGAAACATTATATGGTTGGTGTGGCGTTTCATATTCTTGCAATCTGTGTTGACGCGCTTGTAAATAAAGGTCGTACCCGTGCTGCCAACCAGCAGAAAAACCATTTGGATCTTCTTGTTTTACCACTGCGTGCAAGTCAGCAATAAATTCTTTCGGCATCCAAGACTCATTTAATGAACATTCCCAAGCTAAAACACTGGCATGGTTTCTATCTCTTCTGATCAAATCGTGACAAGTACGAATAATTTGCTGCTTAAAGTTAGGATCTTCTAAATAATATTGCCATCCTAAAATAGCATCAATTAAAACTAAGCCTAATTCATCTGCAGCATTCATAAATGCTTTAGAGTGAGGATAATGTGATAAACGGACGTAGTCAAAACCAGCGGACTTAATTTTTACTGCGTCACGACAGTCAGCCAAAGGAGAGGTTGCATAACCCACATGAGGGTATTCTTGATGACGATTTACGCCACGTAAAAAAGTTTTTTTGCCATTAATCAGTAATTCATGCTTAGTATTAAAAGTAAACTTCCGAATGCCAACACGTGTTGTTTGTTGTTCGATAAGTTGTTCGTTTTGATAAAGTTCTGTTTTACGTGATATAAATTAGGCGCACTTGGGCTCCACAATTTGGCATTTTTTACCGTTAGGTTTTGCGTAAATTGTTGGCGGGCATTTCCTGCTAGTTGCAATGCAGTTTCTTCATGCTCAGTAATTAATTGTTCGTTAAAATATAATTGCTGTTTTAACGTAAAACTTTGTTTTGTAGTTTGGCTATTGGCAATGTGTGTTTTAATGTTAATACTTGATAGCTGTTCACTGACTTTTGGGGTCGTAATAAAAATACCTCCACTTGCTACTTCATTGGCATACATTTCATCGGTAATGTGTAGTGGATTTTTCACTAATAAATTAACGGAACGGTATAACCCCCCCCGTAGGTATTAAAATCTAGTGTTTTAAGCGGTTTCGGACCAATGATCGGATTGTCTTGATTGTTTAATTTTACTGATAAGATATTTTCTTCACCAAACTTAAGCTGCTGATTCAGCTCAAGGGTAAAAGGCAGATAACCACCTAAGTGTTCACCTATTTTTACACCATTGAGAAAAACTTCAGCGTGGCTCATTGCCGCTTCGAAGCGAATAAATATTTTTTTATGCTGCCATTCTTTTGGTGCGGTTAATGTTTTTTGATACCAAGCGATACCTTGCCACTGATCATTTACCACCATAGGTTCAATCTTAGGTGTATGAGGTAAACTGACTGTTTGCCAATTATCAGCGTTGTTGTTTTCTGACACACTTTTTTGGAACTGCCAATCGCTATTTAAGTTAATGGTTGTAGCGATGTTTGAGGCGATTGGTAATTTTTCTGCGTTGTTATTACAGCCATTTAATGTACTAAGTAATACCGTGCTAAATAATAAAAAACTAATTTTTTTGATGAATGCGCTAATCATTTGAGATTCCTTACTTTGTCGGTGACAAAGTGGCTATTATTTTTAGTGTTAATAGCCGATAACTTTAACTATTGAGAAATAAATTAATGACAACAAAATATTAACTAACAGAAAATATTGCCTGCTCGGTTAGGTGCTGTGTTGTTTGTTTATTCGGTTTAATTGGATAAATAATGCTGGCTTGAAACTCAGTAACAAACCAGCGTTTAAATTATATTGAAAGTTGGAAACCAACTAAGAATCGTCGTCCCCACTCAACATTGTAAGCCGGTTTGGTTTTATCGTTATCCCAATAATTAACAGATGCTTGATTGGTCAAGTTTTGCCCCTTGAAAAGTAAGTTTCAGATTTTTAGTTACTTGATAACCTATGCTAGCATCAATGGTTGTTTCAGCGTCATTTAAATTGACATTCGATGGAACTCCAACTATTAATGCCTGTGTATTCACTACGGTAGTTATATGAAACCACGAGCATCAAAGCCGTCTTTATCATACCATAAAGTTAAACTTGCAATATCTTTTGATAAACCACCTAAAGCATATGGATTTTCAACGGTTTAAACTCCATGACTTCACTGTCAGTGTAAGAATAGTTTGCATAGACCCCTAAACCGTCAAATGGAGCCGGTAGCATATCGAAAGCTTGCTGATATAAAAGTTCAATACCTTGATAACACCACCATCACCATTTACTGTGCCTGTGTATGCATATTCATCACCATTAAATTCAACAGTATCTTGTAATAAACCAATATGTGATTCTAAGTCTTTATAGAAAAAGTTAATGGTTGCTGCTGAATTATCACCCCAGAAATATTCATATCCTAAATCCATTTGATTAGCTATATATGGGTCAAGGGTCGGATTACCACCAGAGGCAGTCCATTGCACTTGTGTTTTATCAAAAGTAAAGCCTGTACGCATTTCAAGTAATGGAGGACGAGCCATAGTACGGGCTAAAGCAAAGCGAACTTGAGAATCTTCAGTAATATTAAAGGTCATGTTAAGTGATGGTAAAACTTCACTGTAATCATGGTTAACCGAAATGGCAGATGGTGTTGGTGGGTTCCAATTACCTTGGGCATCTTGTGTCCATTCAGTGCCTTGCTCGTGACCTGACGAAGTAACATCAGTTGAAGCGTAACGAAGACCAACATTACCACTAAATGGCACATTACCTATTTCACCGCTCATATTTAGCATGACATAAAATGCTAAGTTATCTTCTTCTAATTCCCAAGAAGCTAGCTTATCTTTATCGTCACGATTTAAATTAGGGTTGGTTGAGCCGCCAAAAGCCACTTGAGCTACTTGATCCCAATTAGCAAAGGTGTAAATTTCTGGCACAACATAATCACCACCTATATCATAACTGATGCCAAAATCAGCTAACCCATGATCTTGTTTTGCGGTGCGAACCCAGTCATTAATTTGGTCATTTTCTTTCGTACGGCTAGTATAACGACCACCAAAACTGACTTTTTCAAAGATACCCCATTCAATATCACGCTCAAAATCAAGGTTAAAGTTACCCATTTCATCGGTTAATACGCGATCACCCACGCCATTCATAGTTGCTGGTGAGTATTCTTGTACAGGATACCAAGAGCCATCATTAGCTTCATACCAAACTTCAGCGACTTGCCCTAATGAAAAGTTTTTAGGGCTACTAATATCACCGCTATGCACAATAATTTGAGCAGCATCGGTATTTTGAATATTAAAACCTAGATCATATTCTCCACCAATATAAAGTGGATCAACATCAACCCAAACAGATTCAATACTTGCTTCGGAATAACCAACATCAGCGGTAATTGTCCATTCGTCACCAATGTAAAGTACTTTTTAAGCCGGTACTTAACATTTCATTGGTTTGAAACCATGTTGGTACTGAAACATCTAAACCTCAATTTGACTACCGGCAACTATTTGTTCGCTACCATCAGGTTTAGTAATAATGGTTGGAGTAATACTTGATGCATCATATGCACTTGCTGCGTAACCACGAGGACCACTGCCATCATCAGCCCAGTTACCTAAGTTACCAGGCCCCATTTGATCATCTCGTTCAGTAATATCAAATTGCGAATAAAACACATCACCTTTAAGAGTTAAGTTTTCAGTTGGTTGCCATTCAGCAATTATTAAGCCGCCAGTGCGTTTATTGTCACCACGTTTACTTTTCGCCATAACACCCCAAGGCGCATGTTCAAGTTTACCATTTTCATTAAGATCACCACGATTAACATCATTGTTGTAATCCCAAGATTGTACACCACGTTCTAATGAGGGTTGATCTTGATAAGTTAATCCGACAGCAATACCAAAAGTATCTGATAATTGGTCAACATAACTAAAACTTGCTTTAGAACCTTTGCCATCAGTCCCTGGTAAATCATCACCGAGCGAGTTTTTCATTAAACTACCATTTAAGGTAATAATACGCTTACCTTTAGATAGGGGATTGACAAAGTTCATATTAACGAGGCCGGAAATTCCGCCTTCGGCTTTACTTGCTATCGGGCTTTTATAAACTTCAACAGAGTCTATTAACTCTGCAGGGAATTGTTCAAAA
This sequence comes from Alteromonadaceae bacterium, assembly GCA_038141035.1. Taxonomy (GTDB): domain Bacteria; phylum Pseudomonadota; class Gammaproteobacteria; order Enterobacterales; family Alteromonadaceae; genus JALZUE01. The sequence continues at coordinate 152,369 of JAYQHI010000038.1, read as the reverse complement.
CGGACATCACGGCTAGGCTCGGCAGAAACAATTTCACGATCATTCATGGTGGCAACGTTTAAGCGAGGACCCATACCACGAATTGAAATACGGCTGGCATTACCTCGGTCTCTTGAAGCGGCAACACCAGGAAGTCTAACAAGTGAGTCGGTAATACTGACATCAGGTAGGTTACCTAAATCATCAGAAGAGACAATTTCAACGACGGTTTCAGAAAAGCGCTTTTTTCTAAGAGCCTTCCCTAATGAAGAACCAAAACCTTTTACTTCAATGACTTCAACTTGCTCATTAGCTGCGGCTGTTTCTATTTGTTCAGCATTTTCAGCTGAGGCTTGTTGTATAAATAATGCTTGAGTAACGGCAAATGCCAGTGTTGCCACCTTAAATTTAACGGTCATCATCTTCCCCTTGTCTATCTATTAGTTATTGTAGGTATAAATTAATTAATAGAATGGTTCATTTGAATAAAAACATTCTATTAGACTGCCTGATGGGTAATTTATATCACTTTAGGGAAAATTTTACTAAATATTTTATTTTTATTTTTCTTTGTTTTTTTCTATATTATTGTATTTATTGTGTTTTTATTTTAGGTAAGGCTTTACCCTTTTTTGTTTTTTTCTTTTTATTATGGTTTTTTACTTTTTTAGTATGTTTTTTATATGGTTTTATCGATTTTTATTATGATAAATTAAGATAAAAGTACTTTTATTAAAATGTTTGATTTATTTTGGTAAAGCGCTTACCCTTTTGTCTTCTAGATGCTTTATTAAATAAAATACAGTTTAGTAAAGCTGAAATAATAAAAATAAATATTCTAATAAACGCAAAAAATTAATAAGAGAACTATGATGTTTAATAATCTAAGTCAAAAAATAAATTATCTATGAAGTGTTATTCATATGCTTTTGTACTGGTTGCGCTATCTTCTTTAATTAGTTGTGGTTCTTCTAATACGTCTGAGCCGAATGGTTCTAGTTTAGGAAGTTCAGTACCATTTAAGCCTGTCGTTGTTAATGATGATTTTATTAAAGGGGTTGATTTATCCTATGTTAATGAAATGGAGTCATGTAATGCTAAATATTATGAAGAAGGGCAAATTAAAAGATAATTATCAAATAATGGCAGAACATGGTGCTAACTTAGTACGTTTACGGTTATGGCATACACCAGATTGGCAAGCACTAGATGGTACAATAAATCAGTTCTCATCGTTGGCTGATGTTAAAAATCCATAAAAAGAGCACAGGATAATGGCATGGCGGTGTTATTAGATTTCCATTATTCAGATAATTGGACCGATCCTGAAAAGCAAACTATTCCTCAGGTATGGCAGAATATTGTGCAAGATACCCCTGCGCTTATCTACCGCTTTGTATGATTATACTTATCAAACTTTAACCGAATTAAATGACGAAGGTTTAATGCCTGAATATGTACAAGTAGGTAACGAAACAAATCGTGAAATTATGTTATTACAAGGAGAAAATGGCCATCCAATTAACTGGCAGCGTAATATTGCTTTGTTTAATGCTGGTATAAAAGCGGTAACGTGATGCAGGAAGCCAACGTTTATTTCACCTAAAATAGTTGTTCATATTGCAGATCCAAATAATGCTGCTTGGTGGTTTAACGAAGCGACGACTAATAATATCAGTGATTATGACATTATTGGTTTGTCGTTTTACCCTGAATGGCACCCTGGCACAATTACAGATACGGGTAATATTATTAGTGAGTTAAAAGCTAATTACGATAAACAGGTAATGATTGTTGAAACGGGTTTAATTTGGTCACAAGATTGGCATGATGAAGCGGATAATATGATGGGGGCGGATAACTTTTTAGTTGAACAAGGTTATGGTACGGCTTCTCCGCAAGCACAACGTGATTGGTTAATTGATTTAAGTATTGAAGTGAAAAACGTGGCGGTATGGGGGTGATATATTGGGAACCGTCATGGGTATCAACCGATTGTTGGACACAGTGGGGCAAAGGCTCTCATTGGGAAAATGCCAGTTTCTTTGATTTTGATAACAATTTAATTATTGAGGGGGGGGTGCAATTTTTAGAGCAGAATTATCAAGAATTGGCTTTTCCTAATTAGTACTGCTTCGCGGTGAGTACTAAATACAAAAAAATCAGCATGACGCCTAATTATCGTCATGCTAATTTTTAAATTAAAGGTTAAAATTAGCCGCCAATAAATTTCACTTTAAAGCCGTTATTTTCTAATACCTGTTTTATTAATTCGCGTTTATCACCTTGTATTTCAATGGTTTCACCAACAACGCTGCCACCACAACCACAGGTTTTTTTGAGTTTACTGGCGAGATCTTTTAATGCTTTTGCATCTAGTCCTAAGCCGGAAATGGCCATAACGCCTTTACCTTTTCGGCCTTTGGTTTCACGTCTTACTTTAGCAAAACCGTCTGATGGGGTAATTTCAGGTTTAGCTTTTTCTGCTTTTATTCTGCCTCCATCTGTAGAAAATACTAATTGAGAAAGCTGATCATGCATCGACATAAGAAAAAACACTTATTAAAAATTAATGATACCGTATTATAGAGAAAAGGCAGCGATAAAAAAACCAGCATCTTAGCTGGTTTATAGGGGCCATTATTTGTTACGGCTTATAGCTTGTCGGCTAGTTCAGGTAAAACATCGAATAAATCAGCCACTAAGCCGTAGTCAGCTACTTGGAATATTGGCGCGTCAGGATCCTTATTAATAGCCACAATAACTTTAGACTCTTTCATTCCGGCTAAATGTTGAATAGCACCAGAAATGCCAACGGCAATGTATAAATCAGGCGCGACAATTTTACCTGTTTGCCCAACCTGTAAATCATTGGCAACAAAACCGGCATCAACTGCTGCTCGTGAAGCACCGATCGCACCACCGACTTTATCAGCAATATTTTCCAGCAGTTTAAAGTTTTCACCATTTTGCATACCGCGACCACCTGAAATAACAACAGGTGCACTACTGAGCTCTGGTCGCTCAGATACGGTTAATTGCTCACTCACTTGCTTAACTTTATCTGAGTTAAAATTGTTGTTATCGCCACAATGTCAGCATTACCGGTTAATGTTGCCGCATCAAATACCGTCGCCCGTACTGTTAATACTTTTTTTGCATCTAAACTTTTTACTTTTGCGATCGCGTTACCGGCATAAATAGGGCGATAAAAAGTATCTTCACTTTCAATACCGGTAATTTCAGATATTTGAGTAACATCTAACATTGCAGCGACACGAGGCATAATATTTTTGCCTGTGGTTGATGCTGTCGCAATAAAATATTGATATTTATCCGCTAAAGAAATAATCAATGGGGCAATATTTTCAGTTAGTTGATGTTGATAAGCCTCATTATCAGCCAACAAAACCTGCTTAACACCGGTTATTTTACTTGCTTGCTCTGCTACTGTTTCGCATTTTAAACCAGCGATTAATAAATCCACGTTAGTATTTATTTGGCTGGCCGCATTAATGGTTTTTAAAGTTGAAGATGATAGTGTGTTATTGTCATGTTCGGCTAATACTAAAATACTCATGCGATCACCTTAGCTTCATTTTTTAATTTATCGATTAACATATCGACATCGTCAACAATAATACCAGCAGTGCGTTGGGCTGGTGTTTGAACTGCGAGTAGCTCTACTCTAGGGCTTAAATCAATGCCATAGTCGCCAGCATGTTTAACTGCCAATGGTTTGCGTTTAGCTTTCATAATATCAGGGAGTTTGGCATATCTTGGTTCATTTAACCTAAGATCTGTTGTTACCACTGCTGGTAAAGTTAGGGCTAAGGTTTGTAAGCCACCGTCAATTTCACGGGTGACTATCGCCTGACTATTTTCAATAACAAGTTTGGAAGCAAAAGTTGCTTGGGGTAAATCAGCCAATGCCGCTAACATTTGGCCGGTTTGGTTGTTATCTGAGTCAATAGCCTGTTTACCCAGAATAATTAAACTAGGTTGTTCTTCTTTCACCACTTCGTTTAATAGTTTAGCGATATTAAGAGAGTCCAATTGCTGCTCTGTTTCTATTTGAATAGCGCGATCAGCACCTAAAGCTAGGGCCGAACGAAGTTGTTCTTGGCAGGCTTTATCACCAATAGATACCACAATAATTTCACTGGCATGGCCCGCTTCTTTTAATCGGATAGCTTCTTCCACTGCTATTTCACAAAAGGGATTGATCGCCATTTTTACATTATTTAAATCAACATCAGAGTTGTCTGTTTTGACTTTTATTTTTACGTTGTAGTCGATCACACGCTTGATGGGAACCAGTATTTTCATGTTTTCCTCAACTTTCATCTATTGTTAACTTAAAACGATAAGATAATTATTAAATTCTTATTTAATTCTGTGTTTATTCTGAGAATTTATCCATTTGGTCTACGCTTTATCTATGGCTAAGTTTGTTATTAATTCGCTGCTTTATAACTTGTTTAATAAATAGTTTAGTTAGCTTTTGGTTTTGTGCAGGACAAATTTCTATTCAAAAGCGATTATTTAGTTAAATCTTATACTGGATATTATCAATCACTTGTTTTAAATTCAAACAAGTGTTTTAATTTTGTTATTGATGATTGTGAGATGAATATTATGCAACAAGAAATTCAACGTGAGTCTATGGAGTTTGATGTTGTTATTGTTGGTGCTGGCCCGGCAGGTTTAAGTGCGGCCTGCCGAATTATGCAGTTAGCGAATGATATAGAGCAAACATTAACCGTTTGTGTGGTAGAGAAAGGCTCAGAAGTTGGAGCGCATATTCTTTCGGGTGCTATCCTCGATACTAAATCACTCGATGAATTATTTCCCGATTGGCAAGAACGACAAGCGCCAATAACAACACCCGTTAACCAAGACAGTTTTTATTACCTGAATAGCAAAGATAAAAGTATTCAATTACCGTCATGCGCGGTACCACATACCATGCATAATCAAGGAAATTATGTTGTCAGCATGGGCAATGTTTGCCGTTGGTTAGCTGATCAGGCTGAACAATTAGGTGTTGAAATTTTTCCAGGTTTTAGCGCACAAGCGGTTTTATATCAAGGTGATCATGTTGCCGGTATTATTACCGGAGATATGGGACTTGATGCTAATGGTGATGAAAAAGACAGTTTTGTTGCGGGCATGGAATTACGAGCTAAATACACTATTTTTGCGGAAGGCTGCCGTGGTCATCTAGGTAAACAGTTAATTGACAAATTTGAGCTGTCACAAGGTAAAACACCACAACATTATGGCATTGGCTTTAAAGAGATATGGGACATCCCAGCAGAACATCATACTCCTGGCTTAGTGGTGCATTCAGCGGGCTGGCCGCTAGATAATGACACCGGTGGTGGAGGGTTTTTATACCATGGTGATAATAATCAAGTCTATGTAGGGATGATTATTGACTTAAATTACCAGAATCCGTATTTAAGTCCATTTGATGAGTTTCAGCGTTATAAACACCATCCAGTTATCGGTCAACATTTGCAAGGTGGCAAGCGTGTATCATATGGTGCGAGAGCGATCAGTAAAGGTGGTTTTCAATCATTACCTAAACAATCCATGCCAGGAGCATTACTAATTGGTTGTGATGCGGGCACGATCAACTTTGCTAAAATAAAAGGGAATCATACCGCGATGAAATCAGGCTTGCTTGCTGCAGAAAGTATTGTTGAAGCACTAGCCGCGGGTAATGAGGGAGGGGATGATCTCGTTAGCTATCAAGAAAAGTTCAAACAATCTTGGTTATATCAAGAGCTGTATAATGCTCGGAACTTTGCGCCAGCTTTACATAAGTTTGGTACGTTTTGGGGCGGTGCTTTTAATACCCTTAATCACAATATTTTTGCTGAAAATTACCCTTTAATATAAAAGATACATCTCATGATTATCAAAAAATGTTACTGGCTCGTACTGTTAATAAAATAACTTATCCTAAACCTGACAATATTTTAAGCTTTGATAAGTTATCTTCTGTGTATTTATCAAATACCAACCATGAAGAAAATCAGCCTTGTCATTTAAAACTTCAAGAGCCAACGATCCCAATTGTTGTAAATTTAGCTAAATATGCAGAACCAGCCGTTCGTTATTGTCCTGCGGGCGTTTACGAAATAGAAGAGCATGAGCAAGGAGCCCGCTTTGTTATTAACGCCCAAAATTGTATTCATTGTAAAACCTGTGATATTAAAGATCCTAGCCAAAATATTACTTGGCTGCCACCAGAGGGAGGCGGTGGGCCAAATTACCCTAATATGTAAAAAAGAGCCGAAAGGCTCTTTTTAATAGCTAAAACAGCATATTAAAGGTTATGTATTTACGAGCGGTTCAATGTGAACTTTTCTTTCTGAGTAAATCAGTTTACTTGGCCCGTATTCACGCTTAGTGCGTTCATGAAAATCACCAACTCGCATTTCTACGCCATGATATAAACGCTCGGTTCCTACAACATAAAACACTGGCCATGTACTCTTGTAACTCTTGCTCAGCCAATTCTTTTTCTCTAATGATTCCGGCCATATTTTGGGTGTGATGTTTATAGGTAGAAATAACTTTGGCAAGCATTTCAGGGTTAGCGACTTTTTCGGTAAATCTTTCATTTTTTTAGCAAGCGCTTGTAACTCTTGTGCTTTTGTCGACTCTTCCTGTAATCGCCCCTCAATTTCCGCTATATTCTCTTTAAAATGATCTACTTTTTTGTCAAATGAAATTATCGTTTTACTACCAGCGGTTGCTCCGATAATGCCTGAGCTAACATATTGGCCGGCATGAATATAACCACCAATTAACTTACCATTGGCTTTATCTTCTTTACCAACCCATAAGTGACCGGTGACTTTAACAATATTATGCATTAATTGATTTTCAATTCGAACATTACCTTCACAATTTATCTCGGCATATTGGCTATACATCGCAAAAATATTACCTTTAGCGACGAGTAGTGCGCTCATTTGAATATCGTGAATGTCGCTAGCTTCTTCTACTTCTTGCTTGCGGCCAATAATCCCTTTTGAATGGTAATGTCACCGCCCGCTTCAAGGTAAGCAGACTCAACAAAGCCGGCAATTGTTATATCACCTGAGGCGACAACCTTCATGCTATCTTTAACGTCACCAGTAATGATAACGCTGCCTTCAAATTTGATATGGCCGGTACTGACATCAACATTATTGATTTGATAAACTTTATCAACCTGCATGCCATTGTCGATAATTTTAGGTAAACCAACCAGCTTTGAAATAAGCAAATCGTTATCACGCGGGCTCAGTTCGGTGCCTTCACCGGCAATTAACGTTTTATCATCGCCGGGAGTTGGTTCTAGTGGGGTGCCGGTAACAGTATAACCTTGAACGCCAAGCGTAAAAGGGATGCGTTTGGCTAAAGGATCACCAATTTTTACGCAAATAATATCGCCTAAATCTCGCATGTCGACAGAGCCATCATCACGCTCTTTCGGTTTTAAAATTCGTGCTTGAGCACTTTCTACCAGAGGCTTTATTTTTGTATCTTTGCCATTAACGGCTTGTTTACCTTGGGCGATAACAGCGTCAACTGTGGTGCCGGGTTCGGCTTTAGCTGCTGCTTGAGCTAAATTAATAAGAGCTTCTTTAATAAACCCTTTTTTGATGCCAAATTCTTGTGCTTGTGATAATAGCACTTTAGCGCTGATATGCTTACCACCAAGTGCTGTGGTAATCTCGGCACTGGCCGACATATCATCATTTTCTATTTTAAACTCAACGGTGGCATCACGACGTTCTAAAATTTCATAGGTTATTTCTCTACCATTAAGCCCTGCAGCGAGGGCTTTAAGTTCGCTATTTAATTCTGCAATAGCGTTTTAATGTTGGCTGAAATAACAAACAGGCTAGTGTATTCAGAATTGTCAATTAATTCATAAATAGAAGCTTCAGTAAGTGGCTGGTCTGTTTTACGAGGTACCAATACTAAGTTAACGTTATTTTTTTTATTTTGCGTTAAACTTGCTGTAGTCATTAGATAATTCTCGACTCTAATTACAAAAGTGACAAGGCATTATATATACGAGTCTTGATGCACTTTAATAAAGTTAACAGTTCCTTGCTTAGTGTAATCAATTTTATATTCTTTGTTGTCAAGAGCTTGAATAAAAAGAAGCTTTTTCTCTTCACCAAATATTTCAACTGAGCCTAAATCGATGACTTCTTGGTAGTTCTTTTTAGCTTCAGATTTTTTATGGGGAATAGGGCCTTTGTAAGGGGCAATTCCTCTATTACTTACAATCACAGGCGAAGCCGAGCCGTTAATAATAATTAAATCTATTTTTCTGATTTTATGAATAATGGTATTTCTACCACTAGTGATAAAGTTTTTCTCGATCAAAACCAAGCTCCTTTTATGCTCGACAAGCGCAATAAATGACGAATATTAATTATTGCGTTTTATAGTTTTTTTTTGGGAAAAGCCGAGTCTGCTGTTATAACTTTTAATTTTTGTATACAAACCAATATATAAACTTTTCTAAAATAGCGCAATTAAATATGACAATATATGCCTTAATTTTCTTGAGTTTAGGTTAGTTTTCTGCTTTTTGATGTTTTCGCTCAATAAAATAACGTGGTGTTTCGGTTGAACCATGTATTTTTCTGCGGATCAAATCTAGCCCAATGGCCGCTACGGACTGCTGGAAATGCCAGCGATTTGATTTAACTTGTAAATAAACGCTTTGCAAGTGACTATTATCTCCCCCAAGCTAACCAAAAGCTACCAACCGGTTTTTCAGCAGTACCACCATCGGGGCCAGCTATACCTGAAACAGCAATCACCAGATCAGAGCCAGATTTTGCTAATGCGCCTTTTGCCATAGCCAACACCGTTTCTTCACTGACAGCGCCGTGCTGTTCAAGAATTGAATTAGATACACCTAATATTGAATGTTTAATCTCATTAGAGTAGGTAACAAAACCCGCATGAAAAACAGCCGAAGCGCCAGCTTCTTTTGTTAATAGGCTTGAAATTAAGCCACCAGTACATGACTCAGCGGTAGTTAATGTTTTGTTTTCTTTTTTCAGCAAATCAATCAAGGTAGCGGCTAGGCTTTGCGGCTGATCTTTTATTTCGCTGACAATATGATCACCTAAAAGCGATTTGATTTTTTGTTAGCCATTGTTCTTTTAACTGCAAATCTTGATGACTACGAGAGGTTATCTTTAACTCTAATAAAGGCATGCTTGCGCGGTAACCAATCTCTAAGCTTGTTGGCCAATTGGGGAATTGCTCAACTAATAACTTTTGTAAGCCTGACTCACCATAACCAAATACTTGCAAGCGGGTAGTATGGCTGGTGATATCTGCAGGTAATTGTTTTTTTAACGCGGGAATAATTTCATCCGCTAGCATGACTTTTAATTCACTTGGCACGCCAGGAGTACAATAAATATCACAGTGATTGATTGTTAATTTAAAACCTACGGCACTGCCAACACTATTGGCAATAATGTCACAACCGGCCGGTAATATTGTTTGTTTAAGGTTTGGCTCATTAAGCTTAGCACCACGGGCTTCGCACCATGTTTTTATATGAGCTAATGCGTCGGTGTGTTGTGATAAATCAACATTAGCGGCATTAGCTAATGCTTCGGCGGTTAAATCATCTGTTGTTGGGCCTAATCCACCATTAATAATAAGCACATCTGCTTGTTGACTGATTTGTTTTATTTCATTTATTAATAAAGACATATCATCAGAGACAGTAACTTTTCGTTTAACTTCTATACCTATCGCTTTTAATTGTTGAGCGATCATAGCCGAATTACTGTCAACAATATCGCCAGACATCAATTCATTACCCGTCAATAATAATTGTACTTTCACACAGATTTCCCTTAAAAAATTTTCATTAGAGTAGAATAGTTTGTTACTGATAGCAATGGCCGTATTAGGGAGCAGAGGTGATAAAATTCAGCAGTTAACATAGAGTTTATTACAAAATAAAATACAAATATCTGCACCAGAATAATGAGTTTTTAATTCAACGATGATACTATTGCCGGCTTATAGCGTATCTTTCGTTTTTATTGGTGTTGGGCTGTGTAAATAGCGGCTATTTCAGCAGTAATAATAGCGATTTTAATGCTCATGTATTCAATAGTCTGTGGTAGTTTTATTTTTTTATGGTTTATTCTCGCGAGCTATTAATTGGCAAATGGTACCGAACGGATACGGATGAACAAGGTAATCAAGTATCTGAGTACGCTGAAATGTCAGCTGACGGTAGTTTTGAATTTACTTTTATTTACCAAGATATGGCTGGCGAAATCACTCAACAATCAATAGAATTGGGGGATTGGGGCTAGTTGGCGATATTCATTTTACCATGACAAAAAGCGAATTTATTGATGATGAGCATTACGCAGTAGATTTGAACGAGCCAGATAACTATAATGCGTACCGCGTATTGGCTTTGACCAACCAAACATTTAAATATCAGCATGTCGTTTCTCAAGAAATATATATTTCTCGCCGCTTAACTAGTGATGTAGGAAATTGTTAATGACAACGTATTTATATAATTTTTCAAGTAAATGAGAAAACAATGAAGCAATTAAAAGCAGCAAGTTTAATTACTGCCATTAAAACCCCTTACTTAGCCGATGGTGAAATTGATTTAACCACTTACGATTGGCTGGTTGAACAGCAGATATCAGCCGGTGTCGACGGTTTAATTGTTGGTGGCACCACAGGTGAAGGACACTTATTAAGCTGGGAAGAGCATATTATGTTGATTGCTCATACCGTGCATAAGTATGGCGAAAAATTAATTGTTGTTGGCAATACTGGTAGTAATAATACTCGTGAAGCATTAAAAGCGACAGAGCATGGTTTTGCTATGGGAATGGACGCAGCATTACAAATTAACCCGTATTATGGCAGAACATCAGATGCTGGTGTTGTTGAACATTTTAAACGTGTTTTAGAATTAGGGCCTGCATATATTTACAATGTGCCAAGCAGAACAGGGCAAGATTTAACACCTGAAATTATTGAACAAATTTCTGATCATGAAAACTTTATTGGTGTGAAAGAATGTGCTGGTAATGATCGCATTGCCTATTATGAAGCAAAAGGTATTGCTTGTTGGTCAGGTAACGACGACGAAAGCTTTGCCGCGCGCCATCAGCATAAATCACATGGTGTAATTTCAGTAACTTCGAATATTGTTCCTGAAATTATGCGTACCTTGATGGATGATGAAAGCGCCGTTGAACTTAATCAAAAAGTACAAGGCATGATGGGCTGGTTATTTTGTGAACCAAATCCAATTGCAATTAATACGGCATTAATGATGACAAATGCGGTGAAACCTAATTTCCGTTTACCTTATCAAGCATTAACGTTAGCACAGCGTCAGCAAGGCTTTGATTTATTAACCGCCGTTGGTCAAGAAAACCTAGTAGGTGATGAATTAAACTTATTAGCGGATGATGATTTTACTTATTGTGTTTAACTAAATTAAAAGTTAATTATCATAATCGGCTAATATAATTAGCAAACAAATAACAAAGCCCAACCAAATGTTCAATTTGGCTGGGCTTTAGTTTCTTAACTATCAAAAAAGTAAATTTAAAACGACTTATACGCAATGGTATTAATGTTCTGTTAAACAACTTTACATATTCGACAAGTTTGGCCGTAACTGATCCGGTAAAATTAGCTCTCTAGTTTGTTGGCTGATCGGGCAAATAAAGGCAAGTTTCACCGCGCATAACTGTAAATCAAGCCCGTTAAATTGCTGTTCATTTATGGTTTTGTCACCATGTAAGCGATCACCAATGATCGGAAAACCAATACTCGCGGCATGTTTTCGTATTTGGTGTTTTCTACCCGTGGCAATGTTTACATCAATTAACGAACTATTGCGGGCGCTATTAAACTGATTAAAATTGAAGATACTCAGAGATTCTTTATCATCAATGGGCGTATTAATAACAAGTGGGGAGCTTTGTGTGGAAAAATCTCCAGCAACAATTATTTGGTAATGTTTTTCAAAGTCATGCGCTTCAAACATTGCCGTTAACTTTTTGTGTTGCTGTTTTACTATGAGCAACCATGATCAATCCTGTTGCCGCTTTATCTAAACGGTGAACAATAAAACAAGCTCTATCATGATTAAAATATTGCTGGGCAAAGCGTGTAATAGTGCAATGCTCACTCCATTTGCTGCCTTGTGACAACATGCCATAGGGTTTAAACCAAACACTGTAATCATGAAAGTCAGCAATCAATTTGGCTTCAGGTGTTGGCTGCGCTAATACCTCAGCGTTGTAATAAAAATGTACTTGGTCGTGCAATTGTAAGCTGGTTTTTAAGCGGCGTAAGCGATTAGTGCGTTTACGCCTAGTTAACCATAAAGCGCCTTTGTCTATCGCACTTTTAAGTTCAGCTTTAGATAAGGTTGGCGCGTTGGGTGTTTGTTGTATTTGTTGCTCTAATAAATGAATTAAGCTTAATTTAGCAGCGAGTACTGCGCCGGTTATATCGATATGTAATTCAAATTTATGCACTTACTCACTTCTTATCAATAATAATGGCTATTAGACGGTAGTTTATCAGAAGCAAAGCCTGTTATTATACCAATTCCATTAAGTTTGTGATCTTGTTGTGCGTAGGAAAAATAAATCATGGCAAGGCGCTTGATTGAGCAATAGCTTGCTATTGGGATTAAAAGCAACGCACAACGCAGGCATGGAATATTTTAACCCGCACAAGTGGGCAATAATTTAATGAAATTGGTATTATAGAGCAATAGCAATAAATGCATGAAATAGGAAAACGAACAAATGATAACACGCGATAAAGATTTATTTCCTGAAGATGAAACCGGTGATAACTTGTGGCATTTGTTAAATCAGGGCTGTGATCTTAATCAAATTTTTGAAATTGAATTTTCAATGATTTTTCCAACGCAGCAACAAGCATTGGCTTTTTGCGCAAATTTTGTTAGAAAACAACCAAAAAATTTCTTTTTACACCTTATGATTCGCACTCTAGCCACAATTGGGAAATTACTGCTTATCCATCAATGCCATTAAATTATCAAACCTTAACGGGTTATCAAGACTTGTTAGTTACTCATGCAGAGCCAGAGTCGGGTTTATTTGATGGTTGGTATTGCCCAGAGGTTGCTGATTATTTACCTGATGAAAACGTTAATTAAGGCCGAATGATGATAGATAGCAGCCTATTTAAAGCATTAGGAAAAACAAAGTGCGAAATCATTTAATGATCAAAAAGCATTGATCAAAAAAGTATTAGCGGGGCGCACTATGGTGTGCGAACACTGTAAACAAGTGATTGAGTTCTACGATAAAAAAGTAAAAAAAAGAGCAAAATTGAACCAGCCGTGATCCGCTGTAAAAAAGGTTGTACGGATATTGAACTCGATATTGTTTAAGCAGAGTTAGCCATTAATATGAACAAAAAGGGTTGATTATCATGAGCTATTCACGCACTTTAACCAACCATTTTTTAGCTGTTAATATTGCTATTTTAAGGTGTTAACTCTAAAAGCATATACGCCTAAATGACCAAAGCAGTATAAAAACAAGCCCAGTAATACAAAAGCAGAGCCAAAAATTAAACTTTGGCTGATCATTTCCCCATTAAATTGATGACCTAACATAATAGCGATAATTGGTGTCATTAACGTGACTAACGAAACCGTACTTGCCGATAAACGCTGTAGCACATAAAAATAGGCAATAAAGCCAAGTAATGAGCCAAATACCCCTAAATAGATAATGCTCCATAGTGCTTTTGGCTGCCAATCAGGCATCACAAAGTTACCATCAAGCACTAACCAAGTAATAACAAAAAGGCAGAGTTATCGTTAGCGTACCAACGGTGCTGGCGATTGGATGTATTTTAATAACAACACTTTTAACTAATACGCCGCTTACTGAAAATAAGTTAACCGCAATAAACACATATAACAGCCCAATTAAGTTGTTTGGCATCTGTAATAAATTATCAAAGCAAACGATTAATAAGCCCAAAAACGCGATCACTAAAGCGAATTTTTTTTCTAAAGTAAAAAGGTTTTTCTTTAATTAATTTTTGCGAATACAAGCCTGATAACAAAGGGGCTAAGCCAAAAATTAACGAGATCAAACCAGACGGCACACTATGCGCTGACAGATAAGTAAAAAACATACCACCGGCAATACCAATAGCGGAAAAGCTATATAAGCGCACAGCCTGTTTATGCCAAGGAAAAGTAATTTTCGCCAGCTTAATTACCGCTAAACCCAATACCAAGGCGATCACCATTCGCATCAATAAAGCCAGCGTCGGGCTTACTGAGGCTGAACTCCAAACAATACCGAGTGGGGTTGTTGACCAAATTAATATAACGGCTATATAGGCAGCGGCTAATTGCATTACTTTTACTCCTTAGTGTTAAACGCCAAGAGAGCAAAACGGTGAATAGAGAAAGAGAAGTTTTCTAGCCACAGAATTGGATCTCTGTGGCGATTAGGTTATTGCTTAATTGTTACGACTAACTAAAACCCATCCACAGAAACACGAACGACGTGCGTTGACGAAGCGAATTCGCCATAGCGCATTGTTGCGTTTATTGAGTAGTTTGGGCATTAAGTTAAACATAGTTAATAAGCAATTCCTGATTGATGAAACCTGATAATGGCGGCTGATTAATATTAAGTCAATTGTTTTTAAGATAAATTTTTACAGCGCTTAAATTACTTAAATCATTGGCGAATCAAAAAGCTTTTTACCTTCTTTAATAATGTGTTGGATCGCGGGATGTTTAATTTTTCGATCAGGTGAAATTAAATAAAACACATCTTCAATGTCATTGGTTTTACCTATGAGTTTAACATCGAACTGCTCTAAAACGTGCTGTTCGGTAATGGTTGGCGCACAAAAAATACCATAAGCTGCTTGTGAAAAATACATCGCTAAAGTAGCGTCATCAAACTCGCCAATCACAATAGGCGTTAGGTTTAATTCTTCGAACCAAGATTGTAAATGATGTTTTTGATTTGAACCTTCGCCGGTCATAAAAAACATTTGCCCATTTAGCGATTGCGGAAACTCACCGGTTAGTTTATCGACGATATTTTGATGAGCAAAAAAACTGAAACCACTTTTCCCTAATAAATGACTATGCGCTTTTATTGCCGAACCATTTGGTAGCGGGCTATCAGTTAAAATGGCATCGAGTTTATTTATCGCGAGTTCACTTAATAACACCTCTAAATTGGTTTCTTTACACACCAACTTTATTTCGTCGTCCATGGTGTAAATTGTTTTTAAAAGTTAAAGGCAAACACCTTGGCAATGACATCGCTAACACCAATTGAAAACCGAGTTGATACGTTTTTACTCCGGTTTTTAATGGTACTGGTTAATTCATCGCCTAAATTAAATATTTCAGCAGCATAACTATAAGTTACATGGCCTATTTCATTTAAAATTAGCCGTTTACCTCTGCGCTCAAATAACGGATAGCCTAATTGGTTTTCTAATGTTGTTAACTGATGGCTTAATGTTTGTGGCGTAATATGCAGTACTTCCGAAGCCTTAATGATGCTGCCCATTTTTGGCAATGGTGTAAAAATAATGTAAATGGTGGTAATTCAATTTTGCCATATTTATCTATGTTTAGTTTCTGTTTCAATGCTTTATATTGTTGTACAGGAAAATATGATAATCAACTTTTTTCGATGATATTGTTAATTATAATCGACTATAACTTGTTTGTATTCTAGTTTATAACAGAGGCTCTCATGTGAAGGAGTTTTTATGTCTGAGAATAAGATAATTTTACGTTGGAAAGAATTTATAAAAAATGATGCTAGTTCTGGCATGGTTTTAGTGATGTTTGCATTACTCGCGTTGATTCTTGCTAATAGCCCATTAAAAGGCGCCTATAATGATTTTTTAGAATTCCCTGTCAGTATTACCCTTGGTGATTTTCAAATTGCTAAAGCGTTAATTTTATGGATTAACGACGGCTTAATGGCGGTATTTTCTTTGTTGTTGGTTTAGAAATTAAACGGGAATTATTCTATGGCCAACTCTCTCGCCCTGATCAAATTGTACTTCCTTTTTTAGCTGCGGTGGCCGGTATTGCCTTTCCAGCGATTATTTATACCTTGTTTAATTATCAAGATGCGGTTGCTATGGGGGCTGGGCCATTCCGTCAGCTACCGATATTGCTTTTGCATTAGGTATTTTTATTATTTTTGGTAAATATTTACCTACCAGTTTAAAACTGTTTTTATTATCGGTAGCGATCATTGATGATATTGGTGCTGTTATTATTATTGCGCTATTTTATTCAGAAGATTTATCGCCGACATCATTACTTATTGCGTTGATAGGATTAGCGGTTTTATTTTTATTTAATCGACTAAGACTTGAAAACAAAACGCCGTTTATTTTGGTTGCCATAGTCGTTTGGGCTGCAGTATTAAAGTCAGGCGTACATGCCACGTTAGCGGGTTTTGTAATTGCTTGGTTTATTCCAATTGCGCGAGATAAAACTAAATCGATGTCGCATAAAATAGAGCATGACTTACACGCATGGATTGCTTTTTTTGTGTTACCTATTTTTGCTTTCGCCAATGCTGGCGTATCATTAACAGACGCTTCTGTTGATGAGTTATTTACCTCAATTTCTATCGGTATAATCGGGGGGTTATTCCTTGGTAAGCAGTTAGGTATTTTTATTGCCTGTTGGTTAGCGATTAAACTTAGGTTATGTAAATTACCGGAAGGCGCAACATGGACACAACTTTATGGGGTATGTTTGTTGTGTGGTGTTGGATTTACCATGAGTTTATTTATTGGCTCGTTAGCTTTTGAGTCACAAGGTTTGGGCTATTTAACACAAGTTAAAGTGGGGGTATTAATCGGTTCAATTGTTTCTGCTATTGCCGGTGCTATAGTGATCAGTAAATCTTCTAAAAAAGTATTAAAAGCAAAAGAAGGGTTAACTAATGAAAATGAAGAATATATTGTCTCTAATTCTATTTACTTTTTTTATTGCTAGCTTTCAAGTTAAAGCTAGCTTTAAAACTGAGCTTATTGAAGCATGTAAACGCTACCAGCAAAATGTAAAAGCTGAACCACTCAATGGCTGTAAACTTTATATTGATGGTTTTATTGATAGTGCGGTGTTATCTGAAAATGCGGTAATTTTATCAACGCAACAGTTGGCTAATAATCAGAAAAAAAGTGATTTTATTAAACGTGTTTATCAAACGCGCTTAAATAACGGCTTAGAGAGTAAAAATGTTTCATATCAGTTTTGTATTCCCCAAGAGCTAACACGTCAAACTATTACCTCGGAAGTCACTAAGCTATTAAATATTGATGACTTAAATAAAAAGGAATTTAAACAAGTAGTGTTTGAAGCTTTAGTGGCTAAATTTCCTTGTCGGTAATTTACAGGGCTAGAATTTAAAAGCCAGAAGCCATACTCTTTAAGTGATCAGGCTTAAGTATCAATAGGGAGCAAATTGCTCCCTATTTCATTTTTATCAAAACAAATGTATTCGCTTCATGCACTTTGACGGGGATTAATACCATTCCGTATAAAGAAGTGTTCATTTAGAACGGTATGGGCGGCATTAGAACAAACAAAATTTGTGAAGATATAGTTATTCTACATCAAATAAATTTTGTGCAGTTATCATGGTGCCCATACGTTCCCAAAGGGCGACGTACCTTTAATAAAAAGTAAAGGCTTATAGCCAGCGTTATTGATTTTGACAATGTTCCCCATGGATGTAGAACATTAGGGGAACGCAGGAGTAGTTACCGAGAATAAGCATTATCTTCAATCAATGCCGCTAAGCCTTTAAATTCTCGCTAAGCGAGCACTTTCTTATACGGATTGGTATAAGTATAATGTTCGGTTAAATTTACCTTTTACTTTGTCTCTTGATATGCAACCTCAGCTTAACCATACCTTAGAAACCCTTTTTGGCTTTGATCATTTCCGCCAGGGTCAAGAGCAAGCCATTCAACAACTATTAGCCGGCCAATCATCTTTAGCTATTTTCCCAACTGGCTCAGGTAAATCCTTGTGTTATCAATTTACTGCTACCCAATTACCTCATTTAACCTTAGTGGTGTCACCTTTGTTGGCGTTAATGAAAGATCAATTAGCGTTTTTAAAAAGCAAAGGCATTGCTGCAGCCAGTATTGACTCAACCCTTACACCTGAAGAAAACAAACAAGTGGTGGCCGATGTGCGGGCCGGTCATATTAAAATATTAATGGTGTCGGTTGAGCGCTTTAAAAATGAGCGCTTTCGTCAGTTAATCGGCTCAGTACCTGTATCTATGTTGGTGGTTGATGAAGCCCATTGTATTTCAGAATGGGGGCATAATTTTCGCCCTGATTATTTAAAGCTACCGCATTATTTAGCGCAAATGGCGAGTTCGCAAACCGAGCCACCACGGGTTTTGTTATTAACCGCAACAGCAACAAAAAAGTTAAACATGATATGGCCACTAAGTTTGCCATTAAGCCTGAGCATATAGTGCAAACGGGGTTTTATCGGGGAAATTTAGATTTATCGGTACTTGCCGTTACCAGCAATGAAAAAAAAATCAGCAGCTAGTTCATAGCATTTCACAGCAGACAGGAGCGGGTATTGTCTACGTGACCTTACAGCAAAGTGCTGAGCAGGTGGCGGAATATCTCCGTAGCCAGCATATTAATGCGCAAGCTTATCATGCCGGTTTTGCTGATGAGCAAAGGAAAAAAATTCAAGACGGTTTTATGAACGACCGCTGTCAGGTGATTGTTGCCACCATTGCCTTTGGTATGGGCATTGATAAATCTGACATTCGTTTTGTTATTCATTACGACTTACCTAAATCTATTGAAAACTACAGTCAAGAAATTGGCCGAGCAGGGCGAGATGGTAATGCTGCAAACTGTATTACCTTGGCAAATTTAGATGGTTTAAATACCGTTGAAAACTTTGTTTTTGGTGATACCCCTGAACTTGCCGGTATTGAGGTAGTGCTAAATGACATTAAACAACAAAGTGCCAATGGCCGTTGGGAATTACAAGGCTTAACCTTATCAAACGACAGCAATATTAAGCAATTACCGTTAAAAACCTTACTGGTGCAGCTAGAATTATTAGGGGTTATTCAGCCTCAGTTTTCATACTTTGCAGATTTTAAATATAAGTTCTTGGTTGATCAGCAAACAATTTTGGCTAAATTTCCAGGTGAACGGGGTGATTTTCTGGCTGCGGTATTCAAATATAGCCAAATGAAAAAAGTATGGGCCGAGCCAGATTTTGAAGCATTATTTAGTCATTACCAATGTGAACGTAGTCGGGTGGTGGCAGCGCTGGAATATTTGCAAGAGCAGCAATTAATTAGCTTAGAAACGAAAAAAATTACCGAAGTGTTTACTGTTGATGTGAACAAGCTTAACCAGCCTAATTTAGCCACTTGGTTAACAGACTATTTTCTTGATAAAGAAGAAAAAGAAATTAAGCGTATTGCTGCGTTAGTACGATTTTTTGAACTTGATCGCTGTTTAAGTGCCAACCTTGCCCGTTATTTTGACGATAACCAAGTACCTGAGCAGTGTGGGCATTGCAGCGTATGCCGAGGGCAAGTGGCAAAACTTAGCTATTCTCCTGAATACGCACAAAGTATGTTAGCTAAAGTTGATGACATCGCTTTATTGGCGGCGTTACAAGAATTTACCGATCACATGGCCAAACATAAGGTTAAGCGTGAAATGTTATCTATTGATACCTGTTGCCGATTTTTAGCTGGCTTAAGTGTGCCAATTTTTAGCCGAAATAAAGTTAAACAACTCAGTGGCTTTGCTTTATGCGAACAGCAACGTTATCAAGAGATTCGTGACAAGGTATCGAGGCTTTATGTGAAATTAAGCTAATGCCTTGTTAAGATTTAATAAAGTTAGCGAGGCACAAGTAAAAAGGCAATTATTTATTGTCCGGCTGTAATGTCGAGTTATACATTACTTATTCGAACTTCTATTACTTGAGAATTTGTGTTTAAGAATTCATAACATGCTCTAGTTTTCTTAACAAAAGCCAAATCTCTGGAGAAAACATAATCAGCAAAACTTCCTATGGAAGCGTGACCAGCATCGCTCATAGCCGCAGTAAATCTTCTTTCTTGTTTCATTTTTGAATCAGGGTGAAAACCAACGACATTTAAAACGTTATAGATTGATGTGACTTTTTCAAAGAAAAACATTTCTCGATTGTAAATAGGATTCAATGAAATTCCATAAAACTGTTCAATAGAAAATTCGTGTCCTTTATATCCATCTAGTTCACTATGAGCCTCCCAAATTTTTTTCAATAACATTAGGTGGTTCAATATTATTCAGTTGCATTGGGCCAATTCCCGTATGATCTCTGTAAATCTTAACACCAGAATAGTTGCTTTCATCAACAACATGTTTTCGTAATTCATTAGTTGATTGGGTTACTGCAGAATCATGCTTATTCTTCATTGCTGCGGTGTACGCAGAAACTTGGCCATTGATATCAGAGTTAATCTCTGTTTCTTGAAGTTTTTACCCAAATCTTGTAGCTGAATCATAAGATCATCAAAAGCATCTATTTGACCATTTTTAATATCATCAAAATTGGCATCACTTCTCCCTCCATAAAATTTGAGAAGTGATTGAGACATTGATTGTTCTAGCTTTTCGTAAATAGGCTCAATATTTTCACAATAATTATCAAAAGCCCAAAAAAGGGCTCACCTTGGTAATGGTTGCATCGCCTGTTAATTCGAATTTAGGTGTTAGAACAAGCTGTAAATACATAGCTCTAATTCATTTAGCAAATTAAGGAATTTATAGCCATTTTCACCACTCCGCTTTATCTCTTTCAGATTTTCATCGGAGTAAAGTATTTGGAATTTTTCCTTTAATTCAGCCTTTGAAGACTAAAGAAGGATTTTCAACTAACAAGTCTAAAATATTATGATCTAGATATGCAGTAGGCTTCCCTTGCTTTCTAGGAGTTGAATCTTCCAATTAACTTCCTTGTGAGGTACAACAGTATTATTACGTAAAAATTTCAGTATTTACGTTGTTCTAAATATACTAGGCTAATCCATAACGATATAACAATCAATTTGTTATATCGTTTCTGAAATAAAAGTTGCTGATAAAAGAAAAGGAGCCGAAGCTCCTTTTGTATCATGTTAATGTTTGTTTTTCGCTTAGCTTATGGCTTAGCCAATAAACTTACGAGCATTGCGGAACATACGAACCCAAGGTGAGTCTTCTAACCACTCATCAGGGTGCCAAGAGTTAGCTACCGTACGGAAAACACGCTCAGGATGTGGCATCATAATAGTGACACGACCATCGGTGGTGGTTAACGAGGTAATACCGTCTGGTGAACCGTTCGGGTTAGCAGGGTATGTTTCTGTTACATCACCGTAGTTATTAACAAAACGTACGGCAACTGTGCCTGAATTGTTCGCGGCATCAATGGCTTCATCTGAGGTAAATTCAGTACGACCTTCACCGTGAGAAACAGCAATTGGCATACGTGAACCTTCCATACCTTTAAAAGAAGATTGACGGACTTTCTTGAATTTCTACTAATGAGAAACGTGCTTCAAAACGTTCTGATTCATTTTGGACAAAACGAGGCCAGTGCTCAGAGCCAGGGATAATTTCTTTTAAGTTTGAAAGCATCTGACAACCGTTACAAACACCTAATGAGAAAGTGTCTTCACGTTCAAAGAAGGCTTTAAACATAGCGCGAGCGTTAGCGTTGAATAAAATTGATTTTGCCCAACCTTCACCAGCACCTAAAACATCACCGTATGAGAAACCACCACAAGCAACTAAGCCGTTGAAGTCAGCAAGATCAACACGACCAGTTAAAATGTCAGACATGTGAACGTCAATGGCAATAAAGCCGGCGCGGTCAAATGATGCCGCCATTTCTACATGCGAGTTAACACCTTGCTCACGCAAAATAGCAACTTTTGGATTAGTTTCAGCAACCGCATCTTTAGCAATTAAGTCAGCAACAATGTCTTCGTTAAGATCAAAGGTTAAGTTGGCGTTTAAACCTGGGTCTTCAGTGTCAAATTTAACGTCGAATTCTTCTTGTGCACATTCTGGGTTGTCACGTAACGATTGCATTTTTAATGTTGTTTCAGCCCAAACTGTACGGAAGTAAGTACGTGAGTTTGACAATACTTCTTCGCCGTTACGGCTAAAGTTGATCATGTCTTCGTTATTTAAAGTACCAATAACTTTAACTAACTCGCCAATTCCATGCTCAGCAAATACTGCTTTTACTGCGTCTAGTTCTGAGTTTAATACTTGAATAACACCACCAAGCTCTTCACTAAATAATACTTCTAAATCACTACCTTGGTGTGCTGATAAGTCAATATCAACACCCGTGTGACCAGCAAAGGCCATTTCAGCAACGGTTGTGAATAAACCACCGTCAGAAATATCGTGGTAGGCTAATAATTTTCATCAGCCACTAAGCTTTGCATTTGCATTAAAAAACCTTTTAAGTGCTCAGCGTTATCAACGTCTGGGGTTTCTTTACCTAATTGTTTGTAAACTTGGGCTAAACATGAACCACCTAAACGGTTTTTACCATTTGATAAGTCAATAGCAAGTAAGCTGCTTTCGCCTTTGTCACTACGTAATTCAGGTGTTACGGTTTTACGAATATCTTCAACACGGCCAAACGCTGTGATGATAAGTGATAATGGCGACGTGACTGATTTATCTTGACCATCTTCTTCAGTCCATTGGGTTTTCATTGACATTGAGTCTTTACCCACAGGTACTGTTAACCCTAATGCTTTGGACAAAGTTCTTCACCAACGGCTTTTACTGCTTCGTAAAGACCCGCGTCTTCACCTGGGTGACCTGCTGGTGACATCCAGTTAGCTGATAATTTAATGCGGTTTAAATTACCAATGTCGGTACCGGCAATATTTGTTAATTGACTCAGCAATGGCTAAACGTGCTGATGCGCCGTAGTTAAGTAGAGCAACAGGTGTGCGTTCACCCATGACATAGCTTCACCGTGGTATGAGTCAAGCGCTGCGGTGTAACACCACATCAGCCACTGGAACTTGCCAAAGGGCCAACCATTTGGTCGCGATTAACCATACCGGTAACACTGCGGTCACCAATGGTAATAAGGAAGGTTTTTTCAGCAATTGTTGGTAAACGTAATAAACGATCAGCGGCTTCTGCAACAGAAATACCTGATAAGTTTAAGTCATCACCTTGAGTTGGAATTGATTGTACGTCTTTAATAATTTTAGGGGTTTTACCTAAAAAAACATCAAGTGGTAAATCAATTGGTGTGTTGTTTACTGGGTCATCAGCAAAGTGTGAGTCAGTTACTGTTAAATGTTCTTCTTCCGTGGCACGGCCAACAACTGCAAATGGTGCGCGTTCACGTTCACAAATAGCTTGGAAAACAGGTAATTGTTCGTCAGAAACGGCTAATACATAACGTTCTTGAGATTCGTTACACCAAATTTCATGTGGTGCCATGCTGCGCTCGTCGTTTGGTACGTTACGTAATTCAAAAACACCACCACGGCCACCGTCAGACACTAATTCAGGAAAGGCGTTAGATAAACCACCCGCGCCAACATCATGAATAAATAAAATAGGATTGTCTTCACCTAACTGCCAACAACGGTCGATAACTTCCTGACAACGACGTTCCATTTCAGGGTTTTCACGTTGTACTGAGGCAAAGTCTAAGTTTTCAGCTGATTGGCCTGATGCCATACTTGATGCAGCACCACCACCTAAACCAATGTTCATGGCTGGGCCACCTAAAGCAATTAGGTTAGCGCCAACACAAATTTCACCTTTTTGTACGTGCTCGTCACGAATATTACCTAAACCACCGGCAAGCATAATTGGCTTGTGGTAACCACGTACTTCTTCACCGTTAAACGAGTTAACTTTTTCTTCGTAAGTACGGAAATAACCTAAAATAGCAGGGCGACCAAATTCGTTGTTAAATGCTGCGCCACCTAATGGGCCTTCTAACATAATATCTAAGGCGTTAACGATACGGTCTGGTTTGCCAAAATCACTTTCCCAAGGTTGTTCAAAACTTGGAATACGTAAGTTAGAAACAGAAAAACCAACTAAACCGGCTTTTGGTTTAGAACCAACACCTGTGGCACCTTCATCACGAATTTCACCACCAGAACCTGTTGCTGCACCCGGGTATGGTGAAATAGCGGTAGGGTGGTTATGAGTTTCAACTTTCATTAAAATTTGAATGTCTTCGTGGTGATAACCGTATTCATTGGTTTGAGAGTCAGCAAAAAAACGACCCGCTTCACTACCAACCATAACCGCAGCGTTATCTTTATAAGCAGATAAAACAAAATCAGGGTTAAGTTCGTAGGTGTTTTTGATCATTTTAAATAATGATTTTTCTTGCTTAACACCGTCAATTGTCCAATCGGCATTGAAAATTTTATGACGACAATGTTCAGAGTTTGCTTGTGCGAACATGTAAAGTTCGATGTCGTGAGGGTTACGACCTAATTTAGCAAAGTTTTCTGCCAGATAAGTAATTTCGTCATCAGCAAGTGCTAAACCTAAATCAACGTTGGCTTTTTCTAACGCGTCACGACCACCGCCAATCACGTCAACCGACGATAATTTACCGGGTTCAGCAGTAGCAAATAAATTGTTAGCAGCAGAAAAGTCGCTAAAAACCACTTCCATCATGCGATCATGAATTAAGCTTTTTAACGTTTGTTCTTGCTCAGCACTTAACTCAGCTTCAACATAATAAGCAATACCACGCTCTAAACGTTCAACTTTGCTTAAGCCACAGTTATGGGCAATATCGGTTGATTTAGAAGACCAAGGAGAAATAGTACCTGGACGCGGAGAAACTAAATATAAAGTACCCGCTGGTTCATGTTCTTCAATTGTTGGGCCGTAAGTTAGCAATTTTGCTAATACGTTCGCTTCATCAGCGGTTAATTCTGCTGATAAATGCGCAAAGTGAGTAAACTCTGCATAAATTTCGTTGATAGGAAGGTTAGCTTCTGCACATTGATTTAATAGTTTTTGAATACGAAAATCAGATAGTGCCGGAGCGCCACGAAGGGTTTGGATCAACATCGCCATTATAGTTTACTCACCAGTAAATTTATTATATTCATCACAGTAAACAATATTGCTTATCTGCTTGTAGAATAAGGGGGAAAAATCGCGCGTATTATAGTGGAAATTATGGTTAATACCAAGCCCATTAAGTTATTTCCTACGCAGTAAGAATTAAAAGGCTCAGCGGCAAGGCATTGATTGCAGATAATGATAATTCTTTTATCAAAATTGATAACGCAGCAGATAAGCCTTTAAGCTCGGTAATTGTAGTGCAGAGTTAAGGAAAAATTTAATATCGAATAAAAATAACTAAAAGTGCTTTCAGAATATTTAAAATAGCGACACAATAGTAACCTATGACAGTAAGATTTATTAAAAACTTCGTTGAACACACCAAAGCCGTTAATTATTTTATAGCGGTTGTTGCTTGTTGTTTATTTTTAAGCGCTTGTAATAGTGATAAGCAGCCTTCTAACTTAAAAGATATTCTCGCACGAGGCCAATTAAATGTCGGCACTTTATTTGGTCCGAACAGTTATTTTATTGATGCTGAAGGGCCGGCGGGTTTTGAATATGAACTGGCTAAAAAATATGCGGAATATTTGGGTGTTAAGCTAAATATTGTTTCTAGTTACAATTTAGAAGAGCTATTACCTAAATTAGAAACCGGTGAGGTAGACTTTTTAGCGGCAAGTTTATTAGTAACGCCTAATCGCTTGAGTTCATACAAGTTTTCACCAAGCTATAACGAAGTTAGCCAAAAGTTAGTTTTTAAACAAGGGCAGGTGCGTCCTCGTAAAATAGAAGACTTAACCGGCCGTTTAATTGTCACCTCGCATTCTAGTCATGCAGAAAAATTACGAGAGCTAAAAGCACAATACCCGCAATTAACTTGGCATGAAACTTCTGAACTTGATAACGAAGAACTACTCAAAAAACTGCTTGATGAAGAGTACGATTATGCTGTGGTAGACAGTAATACGCTGGCGATTAATCGACGTTATTATCCTGAAATTAGTATTGGTTTTACTATTCAAGAACCACAGCCTTTGGCGTGGGCAATGAGCCAAGCGTCTGATGACTCTATTCTTGCTAGCCTTATCGAATTTTTTGGCGAAGTTCATCATAATGGCACCTTACTGGCGTTAAATGATAAATATTATGGTCATATAGAAGAATTTAATTATGTTGATACCCGAGCATTTATTGCCGCGGTTGAAAACACTTTACCTAAATATCAACCTTGGTTTGAAAAATACGGTGCTGATATTGATTGGCGATTATTAGCTGCAATTAGTTATCAAGAATCACATTGGAATCCGCGCGCTCGTTCATACACCGGTGTTCGAGGTATGATGATGTTAACCTTGCCAACCGCTAAACAAATGGGGGTTAAAAGCCGATTAGATCCAGAGCAAAGTATTCAAGGTGGCGCTAAATATATTAAACGCTTGATTGATAAAATGCCTGAGCGTATTCCTAACCCTGATCGTATTTGGTTTGCCTTAGCCTCGTATAATGTTGGTTTTGGTCATTTAAATGACGCGCGTATTATTACCCAAAAACAAGGCGGTGATCCTGATCGCTGGGTTGAAGTTAAAAAACGCTTACCCTTATTAAAGCAGCGCAAATATTATAAAAAAACTAAATATGGTTATGCGCGTGGCGATGAAACGGTAAATTATGTTGAAAATATTCGTCGTTATTACGACACCTTAACTTGGGTTGATGACCAAAAGCCGAATAAAAGTAACAATGATAAGAGTGAGCTTGCCGTTGTTAATGAAGTTGACAGCGAATAATAGGTTTAATGGTATAAGGTGATTAATTAAAATAGCGTATTTCACAAAACTGTCATATT
This sequence comes from Alteromonadaceae bacterium, assembly GCA_038141035.1. Classification (GTDB taxonomy): domain Bacteria; phylum Pseudomonadota; class Gammaproteobacteria; order Enterobacterales; family Alteromonadaceae; genus JALZUE01. The sequence continues at coordinate 125,320 of JAYQHI010000038.1, read as the reverse complement.
GATCTAGGATACTGATTAAGCATTAAGCATTAAGCATTAAGCATTAATAAAAGGAAAAATAAATGGTATCAAATCAAAGACGTCAATTATGCGCAACCACACGTAAACGTTTAGTTCATTATCGACTAAAAAAGATCGTTGAAAGACGACATGTGTTTTATAACTTAACACTAGAAGCGCAATCATTTCTTAAATAAAAAACGACCAGCCTAGGTCGTTTTTTATTTATCCCCTTATTACTGTTCTTGCATTATCCTCATTCCCAGCTAAGTACAAATAAACCCTTATCTTTTTCTTTTTATTTCCGTTAGAATCCTGACTCTTATTTATTAAGGTAATTTCGTTTAAGCAAAGGATTTATTTAGATGAAAATGAATTTCAGTTTCTTGCAACATGCCAAAAAGATGCCGCTAAAATGCTATATGATAATGGCATTGCAGGGCTTGCAATTACTTTTTTTGCCGCATGTTTATTAGTACTTTCCTTTTGATAACCCTCAGGTTAATAGTTTTAAATATGGCTGGTTAGCCGCCATGGGAGCAATGCTTTTTATTCGCCTTTTAGATGTTTTATGGTGGAAAAAAAATCATTTAAATACTGACTTTAATGGTCAAAAATCAATTCAGCGCTTTGCTATTGGTGCTATTGCTACCGCGTTTATGTGGTGCGTTTATTCCTTATATATTTTCCGACACCAAGAAGTTATTGAGCTTGCTTGTACTATTATGATTGTTTCGGCTTTAGCTGGCGGTGCGAGTACTGTGCTGGCTGCCAATAAAACTGCCGCTACCTTATATCCTGTTATTTTACTTTTACCTTTTTCATTGGCTTTATTATTTGCTGGCGAAGAATATCAGCAAATTTTAGGGGTATTAGGAATAGGTTTTACATTGGTGATGTATAGCATTGCGGCAAAATCGGCTGAATTTACTAGCCAAGCTATTAAGCTAAAAAATGAAAACATGTTGTTAGTGCATAATATGGAAGAACAAGTTGCACAAAGAACGATGGAAATTCATCATTTATCGAATATTGACCCTTTAACGGGATTATCAAATAGAACGGCTTTTTTATTCAAATTACAGCAACAGATGGACTTTTGTGACTATCATCAGCAAAACTTAGCGGTATTATTTATTGACCTTGATGGTTTTAAAAAAATAAATGACAGCTTAGGGCATGAAGTTGGCGATCAAATTCTTAAAGAAACCGCCGAGCGCTTAAATCAATTACAAGAAAAACATTTATTGTGCCGTTGGGGCGGTGATGAGTTTTTAATTGCGATCAGTAATCAAACGGAACATGGAATTGTTCAATTTGGTAAACAGGTTATTGCCAGCATTAATCAGAGTTACATGCTTGAAAATAATCGCTTGTCATTAGGTGCCACTATTGGTGTTGCTTATTTTCCTGAACATAGTAAAGATAAATTAAAGCTAATTGAATTAGCCGATACTGCAATGTATTTTCAGAAAAAACTGGCATCATGTAATGTGAAAGTATTTTCACAAGAGTTAGGTAATCAATTGCAACGCGAGCAGAAATTAAAAGATAGGTTAGCGCAAGCGATTGAAAATAATGAATTACGCTTAACATATCAGCCGATTCAACAATCAAGTGATCATAAAATTACCTCCTTTGAAGCGTTGATCCGCTGGCAGCTTGATGGTGAAACTATTCCTCCTGAAGAACTTATCATGATTGCTGAGCAATATGGCATGATCCGTAAGGTAGGTCATTGGGTTTTAAGTAATGCTTGCCAAGCTGCTAAATTGTGGAACACAAATGGTCGTAATATTTCTGTAAGTGTTAATGTTTCGGTTATTCAATTTCAAGATGCTGACTTTATCGACTTAGTGAAAAAGTCACTAGCGCAAAGTCAGTTATCAGCCAATTTGTTACATTTAGAGATCACCGAAACCGTATTTATTGTTAACCCTACAATGTTATTTGAACGGATCAAAGTTTTACAAAGCTTAGGCATTCAAGTGTCGATAGATGATTTTGGCACAGGTTTTTCTTCCTTGTCGGTTATGCAAGATTTAGGCGTTAATATTATTAAAATAGACAAGGTATTTGTTGATAAAATTACAACCAGTGGCTTAGCTATTATTGAAGCGGTTATGCAAATAGCCACTACATTAGGCTATAAGGTCGTGGCTGAAGGCGTTGAAACTAAAGAACAAGCAATGTTATTAAAAAAAATGGGGGTTCATTTTTTACAAGGTTTTTATTTTGATAAGCCGATTGAATTGGCTGAATTACCAGACTATTTAGCTAAGGCTGATAATAGCAGCTTTAATAACCCTGATGATTTTTCCTGACATCAACCGATGATAATAAATGAGCTGGTTTTAATAACTGAACATAAGGCGAGGGCTGATGACAAAAAATGAAACAATCGCTTCGCCTTGTGTTCGTAATTGTTGCTTGAACGAGGAAGATGTTTGCCTTGGTTGTTTTCGTCATATTGATGAAATACTCGCCTGGGGTACAGCAACCAATGAACAGAAAGCAGCATATTTAGCATTAGCTGAAGGTCGAAAAAGTTAGCGCCAACTCAGGGTAACTTGTTTAAGGCAAAAAAGCTTTGAAGCTAATAACCATTATTTTTAAATAAATAGCCTATGCCATAATTGTCCTTGTAATAAAGAGTAATAACGAGTAATAAGGCATTAACCCCATGATTATGATTGGCCTTAAGTGTCTTTCTACTTCGTAATGTAATAACCATGAAACATCCCCTGTTTTTTATAAAAAGCTAAAAATCCCTACTCTATTGGAGATGTTAGCGTTTCAAGACCCGCAATATTATGCCAAAAGCCATTACTTTCTTTGTACAGTTAATGCTTGATATTGATAGTTTTTTTGTTGTTTCATAAAGCTATCTAAAATGGTAAATGTGCCATTGATTTGTGGACTAATTCGAATGATATCTACCAGTCCTGCCATCGATGATAATTCATTAATTAAGTTAGTTCGACTACCCGCTTGTGTTTGAATACCATTTAAGATGAATAGTTCGGTGTTGTCTTGGCTTTTTACTACGCGACCTTCGGGATATTTAATACAGCAAAACTTACAATTATCTTTGGTTATGTTTTCAGAGCGTGCAGTGAAGCATCTAGCTGAAACAGCTAAGGGCAGGTGACCGTAAGAAAATAACTCTACTTCGAAGGTCGGTTCACCTACTAATTGTTGATAGCCTTGTAAAATATTAATTAACCAATCTCGGCCTAATTCTGCCGGAACTACCCAACGCTGCATTCCTAGTTCAGTTAATTTTTTTAAGCTTTGCTCATTGTATATATTAATTGCTTGGCCGCAGACAAAAGGTAACTTAGCCTCGCTGAGTAAATGAATTGCAGCAACATCATTGGCTTCAACTAAAAAGTCACCATTATCGCAATAGCGCTTAAGTACCGATACTTCTGATGGTGCCTCTAATAGTGCCATTGTTGATAGAACAACTTGTTTACCAGCATCCGCTAAACTTTGAGCAAGAGCTAACCAATCTTTAGTGCGTAGCTCTCGTCGTTTTTCACATACCGTTTCACCTAAATAGATAATATCAACGTTGCTTGCTAACGCTTGTTGATAAAAATCTTCTACTTTACTTTTAGGCCAGAAATATTGAATAGCACCTAATGAAAATTGAAAATTATTAATTACTGCCATGATCGATGATATGCCCTAAAGTGGTTTGATTGCCTTCTGATAAATTCGTTAAACTTTGTTGCCAAGCATTTTTAACATGATAATCGTTTGGATTTTGTTTGTAGCTATCAATAGCTTGTCGCCATGTCTTGGTGACTTGGGCAACATATGAAGGACTGCGCTGTCGACCCTCTATTTTTACTGCTGAAACACCTATGTCGATCAACTTTGGTAGCATCTCAATGGTATTCAAGCTGGTTGGTTCTTCTAAGGCATGGTAAGTATTACCTTCTACGTTAAACCGGCCTTTACATAAGGTGGGATAGCCAGCATTTTCAGTAGGTGAATAGCGATCAATAACAATATTATTTAAACGAGACTCTAGTTCATCGCCTTTGTCTTGCCATTCAACATATTTTGCCGGTGAACAAGCGCCCGTTGTATTAGGGCTTTCACCTGTCATATATGAAGATAAATAACAGCGTCCTTCTGCCATAATACATAAGCTACCATAAGCAAATACTTCTAGTTCAACCTGCGTGTTACGTGCGAGCTGTTTTACTTGATGAATTGATAACACTCTAGGAAGTACTACGCGCTTAATATTAAAATTTTTGTGATAAAAATCGATAGCTGCAGTGTTTGTTGCCGAAGCTTGTACTGATAAATGTAATTCAGCATTAGGATACTGATTGGCGGCATACTCTAAGACACCGATATCTGAAATGATCAGTACATCAGCACCAATATTCATGGCAGTGTCTACAGCATATTGCCAGCGTTTAAATTGCCCTGGGTGAGCAAAGGTATTAATTGCAATATGCAGTTTTTTGTTATGATCTTTAATTAATTGTGCTGCACTTTCTATTTTGGTTTGAGAGAAATTTAATCCTGAAAAGTGACGGGCATTAGTATCATTTTTTAAGCCAATGTAAATTGCATCGGCTCCATTTATTAAAGCTGACTTTACCGCAGGTAAACTACCTGCGGGGCTTAGTAATTCCATTGTCATATCTTGATATTAAATAAAAGGTACTGAGAGTATAAAGTGTAAGACTGATGATTTTTTTGATTTAGATTAACTTAATATAACAAGCTGTTGGATAAACTAGCGTGAGTATTTTTTAGTTATTAGGTTACATCATGAACAGTATTACAACTTGGGGGAATGCCCAAAAAGTTATTAAAGAAAAACAGTTATTACCTAAATTTTTGAAACATCTAAACAAGGTTGTCCCATTACGCTTACAAGATACGGTGATAAGCCCTGTTGTTAATTATATATTTAAACCAGGTCTTAATGCCGGTGAGCTCGATTTTTTAACGGATAAATGGCTGTGTATTCATATAACCGACTTTCAGCACCAACATTTTTTTACGGTAAAGCAACAAGTATTAAAAACGAGCCATAAAACACAAACTGCAGATGCCGTTATTAAGGGAAATTTTAATAGCTTTTTGTTATTAATTTCACAACAAGCAGATCCAGATACCTTGTTTTTTAAACGTCAGTTACAAATTACCGGCAACACAGAATTAGCGCTTTCGGTAAAAAACTTTCTTGATACTATTGAATTTGATGAATTGCCAATGCCATTGCGCCATGCCTTACTCATGATGGCAAATCATTAACCCTTCATTATTAACAGACATAAGCGCAACTTAGTTTAATGGCTAATAAGTTGAGTTAGTATTTTTAGGTTAAAATATAACAAATAAAAGTGAGTTTGTTGATGTTTAATAGTTTAACGCCACAAGTGGTTTTACAAGAAGTACCCGGTGAAATTTCTTTACTTTTTACCATCACAGGATGTCAGTTAAATTGTCAAGGTTGTCATAGTGCTGAAATTCATGATGAAACTTATGGTGAACCTTTATCTGAGCTTAAATTTGAGAGTTACTTGAACAAATATCAAGGCTTTATTACTTGTGTTTTATTTTTTGGTGGAGAGTGGCAAAGAGGTTACCTTACTAAGTTACTGGCAATTGCTAAGCGTTATCAATTTAAAACCTGCTTATATAGCGGCAAAGATAATTTACCTAAGCAACTTTTATCACAACTTGATTTTGTCAAGTTAGGTAAATGGCAAGCAGAGTTAGGTGGTTTGAATAGTTTAACAACTAATCAAAGGTTTATTGACTTAAAAACTAACTGTTTATTAAATGAAAAATTTCAGCGTTAGCATCGATTTTACCGTTTTATCTTGGTAAATAGTAAATCATTGCTAAGCAAAAAAGCACGATCCCGATAAAAGCTTTGATAAAAAAGTGTGTTCTACCTTTTCCGTCAGGGTGCTGGGTTGTTAATGGCATACCGCAATGTGTACAGTTTTTATCTTTTGTATCATTACCTTTTTGGCAAAATAAACATTTAACATATTCACTCACAAGGTTCTCCGTTTGAAATCTGATGTTATAAAAATTAATTTTGATTGGTTAATTGATGATAAAGCAGTGGTAAGCGAGTGGGTAATTGCTCAGGACAGTAAATAACGGTGAAGCCATCACTACCAAATAAGTAGGGTAAATAGCTTTGTGCTTCTTGATCTATTGTGATGCAAAAAGGTTTAAGGCCTAATTTTTTCGCTTCTTTAATTGCTTGCTTAGTATCTTCAATGCCAAAGCGACCCTCGTAATGGTCAATATCGTTTGGTTTGCCATCAGTGACGATTAATAATAATTTTTGAGTACTGCGTTGCTCGTTTAAAATCTTAGTTGCTTGACGAATAGCCGCGCCCATACGTGTATAAAAACCAGGACGCATTGATTGTATTCGGCCGCGGATATCATCGGTGTAAACCTCGTTAAAATTTTTAATTACGTTGAAGCGGACATTACTACGTTTTACTGACGAAAAACCATACATAGCAAAGGGATCGCCTAAGGTATTTAATGCCTCACCAAATAGCATCATCGCGTCTTGGATGACGTCAATAACACGATTATTATCATTGATATATGCATCAGTAGACATAGAAATATCGGCTAGTAATAACGTTGCTATGTCACGATTATTCCCTCGTAAACTTTTATATAATCCACGCTCTTCTGTTGGCGAACGTTGTGATTCAATGTGAAAATCTAGCCATGCAGGTATGTCTAATTCTTCACCTTGAGGTTGGCTTTTCAACCAATAACGAGTAGTTCGTAATTGTTCAAATTGTGTTTGCAGCATTCGTGCTGTTTTTTGTAGTTTTACCGGCAAGGGTTTTGGTGTACTTTCTTTCGGTAACATAGGTACTACAAGGCAGCGTTCAGGTTCAAGTCTTTGTTTTTTATAATGCCATTCGGGGAATTTAATCCCCTCAGCAAGTGGAAGATCATCTTCGCTTGCTGAGGGTAAATCAAGATCGATTTTTATATGTGCACTTTTTGGCTTGTTTGTTTGGCAAGTGTGATCTTGTCTAAATCATCAGCAACGCTTTGACAGTCATCATCGTCACTATCATCAGAGCCTCTATCTAATTTTGAAAATTCAGTAAATGAAAACATAGTTTCTAAACGAAATATCATCATGCCTTCATTTTCGTTACCTGAGTCAACACGTTCAGCCGCTTTTCGTGATTTTTTACCTTTTTTTATGTTATTAGATTCTGGACGAGGTAGCTCTTCATTGTTAAAGTCAGCAAGCACATTACTTGGTAAAGTAGCGCTGGGGTACAGCCACAAATATACGGCTTGAGGTGCATAATTAACTACGGGAAATTCAGTAATAGAGCCAGGGTGTAAAATTGCTTGTATGATAGCACGCTCCATTACTTGCTCTTGTTCGGGAAGGTGGTCGGTGTTCATACGGGTTTTTACAAATGCTTGTGCTAGGCGTTGATACCTAGGCTTTAGGGTTGGGAAGCGAGTTAAAACATCAACAACTAATTGTTGGTTATCGATAGCCCAATGCTGGAATTGACCTGAATGCTGTGCAGCGATAACGGTTAGCCAAATATAGAGGTCATAATTTAATTCAGTACTAGGAAATATGGCTAATGTTTCGGGTAAACGTAGGCTTTCATCGTCTTGCCAAGCTAGGCTTACTTGTTGATTAGTGCCTGCTATTTTTTGTAAAAAACTTCTTCTTACTAAATAGTCTTGCGCGTTTGCCGCTTCGACACGTTTTACTGTTTCACCTCCCAAGGCTCGATAAACCATTCCTAGTGATTTGGCTATGTGAGAAAATTCGACTTGGGCATCAATAAAGTCATTACTGGCTTTGCCTGTAATATACTTGTGCCATAAGCTACCAATCCATTCTTCCATTTAAACGTACCACCATAATACAATTAGCATTAACCTAAGTTACACCTTGTTATTTGTTCTAGTTTTTTTAGTTATGAACAGGTTTAGATTCAGTGTGTTTTTTAATCAGCTAGTGTTAAAAAAGTGTAGAGACTAAACTGAAATTTAACGGTCTCTTGCTTTAAATTCAGCGGATTGTTTTTTTATATCTTCATCATTAGGGACAGATAAATCAGGCAAGTTAGTGGTACTGATATAATGTAAAATAAGGGCCATGATCAAACAGAAAAATGTTATAGCACCAAGAAATGATTGCTGGATTTTATCGCCACTCTCGACAAAAACAAGTAAATAACCCCCCATAACAATCCCAAAAACAGCACTTATTATTGCGACTATTTGAGATAACCACTGTAAGACATGCTTTTTTTTACGTTGTGTTAGATTTTCTAAAGTCAAAGTTATTCCTAAATTTTCAGGGCAAAAGCCATAATATGAAATATTACTCATACTATGGCTTATTCAAATTGCCTTTTTGCTAAGTAGCTGCTTGATTATTGCCGTTTTTTCGGTCACAAAAAAGCTAATAAGGTAAGCAATTAAGCCGAGTAAAAAGACGACACCGGCTATTTCTCTTAACCAGTAAAAAATAGCGAGTTTATCTTGTGTTGCCATAAAGCTTAATGCTTCACCACTTTCAGGTAACCGTTGTAGCCAAACTTGTAATATGCCGGCACCGGTTAAAAATAGCGTGATAAAGACCATACCAACAGTCATTAACCAAAATCCCCACATTTCAGTGACTTGTGCGCGGTTACAGTTGGCTTCACCAATGCCACGTAATTTAGGCATAGCGTAAGATATAATGGTCATTACTATCATGGCATAGGCTCCATAAAAAGCCATATGACCATGAGCGGCAGTAATTTGCGTACCATGAGTGTAATAATTTACCGGCGAAAGGGTGTGTAAAAATCCCCAGACACCTGCGCCTAAAAAGGCCATTACAGCAGTACCTAATGCCCATAAAGTGGCAGCTTTGTTAGGGTGTTCTCTTCTGCGGCGGTTGACCATATTAAAGGCATATAACACCATAGCAAAAAAAACGGTAATGGTTCTAAGGCTGAAAATATTGAACCTACCCATTGCCAGTATTCGGGGGTCATTAACCAATAAAAATGATGGCCTGTGCCTAAAATTCCGGTAATTAACGCCATTGCGACAATAACATATAACCACTTTTCAATGACTTCAAGATCAACACCGGTAATTTTAATTAATATATAAGCGAGTATGGCGCCCATGATTAATTCCCATACACCTTCAACCCATAGGTGTACTACAAACCACCAGAAGTATTTATCAAGAGCTAAGTTGGTTGGATTATAAAAAGCGAATAAGAAAAACACGGCTAAACCAATTAATCCTGTCATCAAAATCATGTTTATGACGGTTTTTCTACCTTTTAAAATGGTCATGCCTAAGTTAAATAAGAAACCTAATGCAACGACAACAATCCCTATTTTGGTAATGGTTGGTTGTTCAAGAAATTCTCGTCCCATGGTTGGCCACAATTCATTTAGCGTAAACTCAGCTAATGTAGCATAAGGGACAAGTAAGTAGCCTAATATGGTTGCAACTCCGGCAGCCGTAAAAATCCAAAACAGGATCATGGCTAATTTAGGGCTATAAAGTTCAGTTTCAGCTTCTTCAGGCACTAAATAATAAGCTGCCCCCATAAAACCAAATAATAACCAAACAATAAGTAAGTTAGTATGAACCATACGAGCAACATTAAATGGAATTAATCCGCCAACAATGTCACCGACAACATATTGTAGTCCCATGAGTAAACCAAACAGTATTTGGCCAACAAATAGTATCATTGCAAAAATAAAATATGGTTTTGCAACGGCTTGAGATTGGTATTTTAACGTATCCACGACATTATCCCTCTATATTTGGTGGCCATTGATTGGCATTCATCTCAGATGTCCACTTTAAAAATTCAGCTAAATCATCAATTTGTTGATCATTTAAATGAAAATTTGGCATTTGTCTTCTGCCTGGAATGTTAAGTGGTTGTGCTTTCATCCAGCCATTGAAAAAGCTTTAAAACCCTTCGCCACCTCGTCGTTCATAGACGTTGTATAACTCAGGGGCAAAGTAAGCGCCTTCTCCAATTAAGGTGTGACAACCAATACAATTGTTGTCTTCCCATAGCGCTTTACCACGCGCTACAGCTTCAGTGATATTTTCCCGATGGTCTTTTTTCGGCATCACTTTTGTGGTGTGAAATGTTAATCCAAGAAATATTAAGAGAAAAAATACACTTCCTCCGTAGTAAATATTTCTCGCCATACTTTTAGTAAAACGATCTGACATGCTATTTCCCTAATAAATAGTAAAGCTGTTCGCATGATATTCAATTCATGACCGCGATAACTTGATGAGTATCAAGTTTTAGGTATATCTTTTAATTAATTTATTAATCGTTAAGCTCATGCTAAGGGAATTACACAGAGGAAAATTCTAATATTATAAACCCTTACAAATCATAGGGTTTTAAAAGATCGGCAGCTTGTTTGACATTGCTCGGGCTAAATTGAGCATACCAATAAGCACAAAGCCTGTGTGTAATGAAATGAAGTAAATGATCATCGCCATTAACGAAATATTTATATCTTTCGCTAATAATAAAATAACGGCCGGAATAATGAGTAATAAAACACCTGAGCATACAGTTAATTGTAAGCTTCGAATTGCGTGAATACGTGTGATAGCAGAGTGTTTTGGTGTAAGTTTTTTTAAATGGGTAAAAAAATAAATTATCAAAATAAAAGCAATAATAGGAAAAATTAATAAATTAGCTAAATATAACGATGGGTACGTAATGCTAGAACCTGCTAGTTGGGAAATAATTGAACTTTTATTGCAATTGTTCATGGTTATTCAATTCACGTTAATTTTTCATGATAAAGGTTATGTTACTCATCAAAATATATTTTAGCCACATCCATTAATGCATTCACAGTTTCCATATCGTCGGATAATGGTTCTGCTATACATGAACGACAAACATCGATTGGGTTCATACTTGAAGACATCATTTTGCCGCATAAATAAGTAAGCGGGTTGAGGCTACTTCGTCTAAGTCGTGTTGTTCTAAACGGCGCAGTGCTTGCGCTAACTCTACTAATTTAAAAAGCTAAATGTGGTGAAACCCCTGATTCTTTGATGAGTATTTCTTGTTCAAGTTTTGCCTCAGGGTAGTTAAAACGTAAAGCAACAAAGCGCTGACGGGTGCTTGGTTTCATACCCTTTAATAAATTTTGATAACCCGGGTTATAAGAGACAACCAGCATAAAATCAGGTGAAGCTTCTATCACTTCACCGGTGCGCTCAATGGGTAACACACGGCGGTCATCAGCAAGAGGGTGTAAAACAACCGTTGTATCTTTACGGGCTTCAACCACCTCATCAAGATAACAAATTCCCCCATTACGTACCGCTTTTGTTAATGGCCCATCTTGCCAATAAGTGCCGTTGGGACCAATTAAATGTCTACCCACTAAATCTGCAGCGGTTAGGTCATCATGGCAAGAAACGGTATATAACGGTTTATTTAATTTTTCTGCCATATGGGCAATAAAACGTGTTTTGCCACAGCCAGTAGGCCCTTTAATTAACATGGGTAATTGATGCTCAAAGGCATATTCAAACAAGGATGTTCATTCGTTTGTGCTTGATAATAAAGCGGCTTTTTTGTTGTTGAATTCGGCGTTTGTGCGCAATTACTTTGGGTCATTTTTTAAGTGTAGATTGAGTTTATAATGAAATAAAACAACCGTACGCCAATTTAAAAAGCTAATAGCTCGGCAATCTTGATTGGAGTGGATTGTTGATCTTGATCAAGCATGTCTTGTCTTAACATTTTATTTATTCCTAAAAACTTGATCTTACAGGTCGGAAACCAACTCTAAATAGCATAGCCTTTTTACGTAAATGCCTTATAGCTGCCAAAGTATATTAAGCATATAGACAATATGATGAATGACGATATAAAAAACTCTTTAAGTATTTTTCCCTAAAGCTTGGAGTGAACAGTATGCTGGGAGGGTTCCAGGAAACATTCCTATTTGGGTTGGCATACTGTCGGAGCTAACCGAGTTCGGTATTTTTTTTGTTGCTTATTTTATTGCTAAGTTTCATTACCCAGATGTTTTTTTACAAGGGCCGAAAAACCTTTATACAGCTTTAGGTATTCTTAATACTATTGTTTTACTCTTTAGTAGCTACTGTATGGCTAAAGCGATGAGCTTTATCCGTGTTGACAATAAAATAAAATGTGAGCGATATTTATGGTTGGCATTTAGCTGCGGATGTGCGTATTTATTGATCAAAACGTTTGAGTTTCATTGGAATGACTTGCAAGGGTTTAGCACTAAAACTAATGCCTTTTTCACTGTTTATTATTATATGACCTTTAATCACTTTCTTCATGTTGGCTGGGCATCTTGTGCCATTTTATGGGTAATATTTAGGTTAAAAAGCGGGGCTTATTCATCACAAAATAACGCAGGATTAGAAGCGTTAGCCGTTTATTGGCACATGATAGATTTAATGTGGATCCTAATATTTCCACTTTTATATGTACTGAGGTAGCTCCAGATGAAAGCGATAATAAAATATTTTGGAAAATTAGAACGTTACTTATTTGTCTTAATTGTTATTACATTATTTAATGCTTTTTTAGGTGAAAACTTTTCTTCAGCCACCTTTGTTAGCTTCCTTGTTGCTATCACACTAACCTTTAAAGGTTTTTTGGTTATTGATCATTTTATGGAATTAAAAAATGCCAATAAAAACTTACGATTTTTAATGAGGCTTTATTTTATAATTTTTCCATCGTTGATTATTATTAGTGAGCTATTAAGTTACTAGCTCCTTATCGCTGTCATTTTCTTATTGCACAGCACAATCATATTAACAGACCTAATGCGAATTGAGAGACGTTGCTAAACGTTATTTTTTCAAAACATCACTTTATATATTTAATGCCAGTTTTTTTCTTTTTAGTTATTAATTTATTGGATTTTGATACATATCAAAATCCACTTCGTTCTTTTATTTATCACTTTATTTTTTATGGATTGTGCTTAATATCTACCTGATACACTATATGTTGTGTTTTTTTTGTTTTTGGTATCAATATATAGTGTTTACATCTATTCAAATTATAAGGGGTTTTTTAGTATGCAGCACTTACCGAGAAAGTTAGTTGATAACAAAGTTGACTTTATTAACAACTATATTCATGCCAATAACGCGGCTGATGGTTCTAAATACGATGCGAATGCAAATGTTAGCTGTAAGAATTTAGCTACGTTAGAAAACGAGCTGAATAAAGACATAAATATTGCGGTAAATCGCCATTTATTATGCAATAAAATTAATGAGTTGTTTGGTGAGAAATTAAGCAAAGCCTATCTTGATGATCTTGATAGCCACGTTTTATATTGCCATGATGAAAGTTCGTTAAAGCCTTATTGTGTTAGCTTAACTTTATATCCACTGTTATTAGATGGTTTAACAAAACTTGGTGGGGAGTCTAAAGCGCCGAAACATTTAGAGTCGTTTTGTGGTGCTTTTATTAACTTAGTTTTTGCAATTAGCGCTCAATTTGCTGGTGCTGTGGCGACGGTAGAGTTTCTTTGTTATTTCGACTATTTCGCCCGTAAAGATTATGGCGATGATTATTTAATTAAGCATAAGCAATTGGTTATAGACCATTTACAGCATGTTGTTTACAGCCTTAATCAACCGGCAGCAGCTCGGGGGTATCAATCTGTTTTTTGGAACATCAGTTTATTTTCCCCAGCGTTTGGTGAAGCTATGTTTGAAAACTTTGTTTTTCCTGACCTTACCAATGAAGAAGACCCAAATAGTAATCAAGTTAATTGGCAAAGCATTGATAAATTACAACGTTTTTTTATGTCGTGGTTTAATGAAGAGCGGGAGAAATCGCTATTAACTTATCCGGTAATCACTGCAGCTATGTTGACAGATAATGGCTTACCCAGCGATAAAGCTTTTACCCAATTTTGCGCTGAAGAAAATGCTCGTGGTAACAGTTTTTTTGTTTATATGTCAGATAATCCCGACTCGCTTGCTTCATGTTGCCGTTTACGTAATGAAATTAACGATAATACCTTTTCTTATACCTTAGGGGCTGGTGGTGTTGCGACAGGCTCGATAAACGTAATGACATTGAATATTAACCGCTTAATTCAACAGGGGTTAGATTTGGCAACAGAAATTGACAAGATCCATCATTACCAAGTGGCTTATCGTAAATTGTTGGAAGATTATCAGACTTTTAATTTAATGCCTGTATATGATGCTGGTTTTATTCATTTAGATAAGCAGTTTTTAACTATTGGTATTAATGGCATGGTAGAGGCGGCAGAATCGCAAGGTATTCGTGCCGGTAATAATCCTGAATATATAAATTTTGTCAGTGATTTATTGAAAATAATTTATCAAGCTAACCGAGCGGCAAGTAAAAAGTGGGGATATAAATTTAATACTGAATTTGTACCGGCAGAAAACTTAGGAGTGAAAAATGCGAAGTGGGATAGAGAAGCTGGCTTAAGTGAGTCGTGATTGTTATAATTCTTATTTTTATCCTGTAGAAGATGAAAGTGTTAACTTGGTTGATAAATTTATTTTGCATGGTAAAGCGCTTAATCAATATTTAGATGGTGGCTCTGCATTGCATTTAAATTTGGAAGAGTACCCTGATGTTGAACAATATTTAAAGTTGTACGAGATTGCGGCCAAAACGGGATGTAATTACTGGACTACAAACATAAAAGTTACCTTGTGTAACGACTGTGGTCATATTGATAAACATACACGTTATGATTGTAGCGCTTGTGGTTCAAAAGCAATTGATTGGGCAACGCGGATCATCGGTTATTTGAAAAAAATATCGAGCTTCAGTTCTCCTCGCCAAACTGAGCATAAAAAACGACATTATCACTTAAATTAACTTAAATTCAGGTCAAGGTATTTAAGTTTATAGTGAAATTGAAGAGTATTTCTGTGATAGTTATGCGCCCATAGTAGGTTTTTGGCGTTCGCAACTAAACAGTGAAAACTTGACCATTAACAGCAAGATAACGTATTTTTATTGCGTTCCAAAATAAATCCCCGTTTATGGTTGAGCGGGGATTCTCTGTCTAAAAATAAAAAGTTAACGGCACTTTTATATTTATTTATTTTCTTCATTCGTTATGTTTAGTTCATAGAAATGCTCATCCAAAAGGTCAAAAAAAATCTTTGGTTAACTTTTCTTCTATTTCGGATGCCATATCGGTTGGACAAAACACAACAAAGGTGGTTTTAATACGGCCTAAATCTGTAGTGCTAATACCAATAGCTGGCTCTGGCCCCGGTAAGGTTACATCTAAACTACGCTCGATCATGGCATTATAACGTTCGGCCACACTATGAAAGTCAGCACAATATTCTTTTGCTTTTGCCAATAATAAATCTTTACTTTTGTACGGGTTATAGCTGCTATTCATCGTGATTGAAAATTGATGAGAGACATAACGCTTTAAAAAGTTTAGATTTTTAATTGGCTGCGTGATCAACTGATTATTAGGAATAAATAAGGTTTTACCCGTATAAGAATAATTGCTTTGGTCAATTTCTAACATGGTCAGTTTAGCCCAATCGGTTGAGGTAACTTCACCACAAAAGGGGCCGGTTTGCACCCAGTCACCAACACGAAATGGACTGGTACTAGTGACATACAAGAAACCAATAAAACATTGAATATATTCACGTGTTGCTAACACAATAGCAACAACAAAAGCGGCAATAGAAAATGCAAATTTTTGTAGTTCATCACCCCATAAATAAAGTAAAAAAGCTAACAAAAACAAGTTCAATAAGTTTTTGAACGAGTTGATGTGGTAGCGATGATCTTTGTTTTTTCTACGTGATCTGTGTTTTACCCAACGTGCGATGTAATGCTTAATTGGATAAGATAAAAGAATAATAACAATAGATGTTATTACTTTGTGTTCTAAAAATATACTCATAATAAAAAAGAGACTACCGAGTCCGAGAAAAATTAAAAAGCCGACTACATCGGTTACGGTGGTTAACAGTACCGCACCCGACAAAGCAGGGTCAAGCTTAAGCTTGTTAAGTAAAGAGGGGATAAGTACACCTGCAGCGGCAGCAGCGATCAAATTCCCTAAAATAGCGACGGCTAAAACTAAACTTATGCCTAAATCGCTGAACCATAAATAAGTAACACTGCCGATAATGGCAGCCCAAATAATGCCATTGGTTAAGCCAACTTTTGAGTTCTTTAATTAATAACGCTTTTAAGTTGCTTTCAGTAATTTGACCTAAGGCTAATCCTCGCACAATTAAGGTTAAGGTTTGGCTGCCGGAGATACCGCCCATGGAAGCGACTACCGGCATTAATACAGCTAAAAGCACAACTTGTTGTAAGGTTACTTCAAATAAACCGATCACACCGGATGCTAAAAAAGCGGTTAATAAATTAATGCCTAACCAAATACCTCGGTTTTGTGTACTTTGTTTTACGGTGGCAAAAAGATCTTCGTCGTTATTTAAACCACCGGCTTTGGTTAATTTATTATCGGCTTCTTCTTCTTTTTTATTTGATACGCTAAGGCAATAGTAAAACGACCAATAAATAAGCCATTATCGTCACAAACGGGTAACGACATTTTTTCTGAAAGCACTAACTCCTCAGAAGCGGCCATTAAATCTTTATTGGCATTTAACTTTAAAAATCGGTATCAATTAGATCAGCTAAAACTCCGCTATCATCAGCATTTAATAGTTTGTTAATGGCGACAACACCAGTTAGTACGCCTTGTTTATCAACGGTATAAAATTCATCGGTATAAGGATGAATACCTTTATTTAATAAACGTTTAGCACTCGTGATTTTAAGTTTGTCAGAAATGCGAACATAATCATAATCAAGCCAGTGACCGAGTTGATCGTCATCATATTGTTGCGCTTGGTGATAAAGTTTTGTTTGTGAGTCGTCAAGTTGTTTGATGGCATAATTTAAAAAACGATCGGGTAATGCCTCTGCAATTTCAAGCAACTCTTCAAAATCAATTTGCGCTAATAATTCAAAACAGCTTTGATCCGGTAAGGTATCAATTAACCAACGTCGAGTTTCTTTTTTTATCTCAATAAAAGCAATACGTTGAACATCGGGGTCAAAGTGAGACCATACCGCTAAACGTTTTTCTAATGGTACCGCTTCTAATAATAAGGCGTATTGTTCATCAAATAACAAAGAAGATAAGTTTGATAAAACGCTATTGAGTTCGGTGTCGCTGCTTGTGTTAAGAATGTCATTAATTAAAATGGATAACTTATCGATGTTGGTTTCACTCATAATTGCCATTCTTACTGTTTGAGTTAGAAGAGGTTATACCCGTAGTATTTCTTACTAGGGGTACTTAAAAGATGATATCACCGCTGCTGGCTATGATAAATTTTCGGTAATAAATTCATTCATGTAAGGCTTATTATCGCCGAGTTTATGAATGAAACAACAAGTTAGTTAGGCTAAAAATACCGCGGAAGGATCAACAAGAAATAAATCAGATAATCCTTCTCTTCCCAATAACATTAAATAGCTCATATCAGCTCTATTGGTTAAGGTAATTTCAATTTCCCAACAATGTTTACCTAATTTAATCGGTGTTTTAATTACATAACGTTGCTCAGAGCCGCCATTAGACGATTTAATGCGTCTAATGTCGGAAACTTTTGCATGACAAGTCACAATATTACTGACGTTATGAATATCAGGATGAATGTCAAATTGTACTTGAGTTGCGCCATTTTTTACATATTTTTTTAATATTATCAACATGTAAAGAAGACGTTTTTGCTCCGGTATCAATTCTAATGTTCATATCAACAATACCAAGTTCCGGTAATGTACAAGATTCTAAACAGCCAATGATGGTTTTATTTGATGTTGTCATTATTCTACGCTCTTACTCGTTTATCATGGTTGAATGTTCAGGATCAAGCACTAGCTGTTCTTGAACTGTTTCAATATGCTCAGCAATTTCACTGTCGCTTTCACTAAAGTAAGCAATATGAAACATTGCTTCGCCTTCTTGTACTAAGGGTATATTTTTGCATACCAATTAAAATACCGGATCTGGCCGCCTTTACGGTATTAATAATGTCACCGTATGGGCTACCAATTTCAGCCAAAACATCATTTTGTTTAACCTTGTCACCCAATTTTATTTTTTGATTTACAAAACCGCTAGCGTTGGCTCGTAACCAGCCACTGCTATTCGCAATATATGGCTGAATTTGCTTTTTACGACCCGTTTTACGCATCATACCTAAGTTTTTCAGTACATTGATCACGCCATTAATACCAGCTCTAATTGAAAATTCATCAAAACGTAATGCTTCGCCGGCTTCATATAATAACACTCGAGTGTCATTGCTAACGGCAGATTCACGTAATGAACCGTCAATAATATTAGAGTTTAATACAACAGGTACGCCAAAAGCTAAGGCCAGTTCTTTGGTTTTTTCATCAGACAAATCAGCACGAATTTGTGGTAAATTTGAACGATGAATAGCACCTGTATGTAAATCAATACCATAATCACAATGCTTAACTATTTCATTAAGAAATATATGAGCAACTCGGGCTGCTAACGAACCTTTTGCTGAGCCGGGGAAACTTCTGTTTAAGTCACGTCGATCAGGCATATAGCGGCTTTGGTTAACAACCCCATAAACATTTACCATAGGCACAGCAATAACCGTACCTCGGATAATTTTGAAGTTTTTCTGACCAATTAAACGGCGAATAATTTCAATACCGTTTAATTCGTCACCATGCACGGCTGCACTGATAAAAATAGTTGGGCCGTCTTTTTTACCTCTAAATACTTTTATTGGTAAAGAAACTTCAGCGTCTGTGTACAGTTTAGCCACAGGTAACTCTATTTTCGTTTCAGTGCCTGGCTGAATTGAAAAACCACCAATGCATAATTCTTTCATTGTTATCCTCGCCCACGCGTTTTGTTTGCTGCGTTGTTATCAGCATTTTTTTCGATAAATTCAAAAATCATCCCAGCAACATCTTTACCTGTGGCTGTTTCAATACCTTCAAGGCCAGGAGATGAGTTAACTTCCATCACCATAGGACCATTTTGTGATTGTAATAAATCAACACCACAAACGTTTAAGCCCATTACTTTCGCGGCATTAACAGCAGTGGCACGTTCTTCTTTGGTTAAGCGAACAATTTGCGCACTACCACCACGGTGTAAATTTGATCTAAATTCCCCTTCAGCACCTTGGCGTTTCATGGCGGCAACCACTTTACCACCAACTACTAAACAGCGAATATCAGCACCACCGGCTTCTTTAACAAATTCTTGTACTAAAATGTTAGCTTTTAATCCCATAAAAGCTTCAATAATACTTTCAGCGGCTTTCGCTGTATCGGCCAAAACGACACCAATACCTTGTGTGCCTTCTAATAATTTAATAACGACTGGAGCACCACCAACGTTTTTAATTAAATCTTTTGCGTTATCTGCTTTGTTAGCAAAGCCAGTACGTGGCAAGCCAATGCCTTTACGAGATAACAACTGCAATGAACGTAATTTATCGCGTGAACGACTAATAGCTACCGATTCATTCACGTTAAACGTTCCCATCATTTCAAATTGACGAGCAACCGCTGTACCGTAAAAAGTAATGGATGCCCCAATACGTGGGATAATGGCATCATACTTAGGTAACTCAACGCCATGATAACGAACTGTTGGACGGCTACGGGTAATGTCCATGTAACAGTGTAAAGTATCAATAATATCAACTTCATGGCCACGTGCTTCACCTGCTTCTTTTAAGCGACGAGTTGAATACAGGTTTTTGTTTCTTGATAAAATAGCAATTTTCATAATATGTCTCTTTAAATAAATTCTTTGTATAAATAATAAATAGATATGATCAATTATTTTGATCTTTAAATTTTTAGTACGAACTTTCAGTGTAGCAATCAGCAGCCAATTAGAAAGTTAAGCGTACATTAAATTTTAAATAGCTAACCTGAACTCAGGTTAGCTAACTTGGGGCGAAGTTTAGTTAAAAACCTCTGGACAATAAAACGCAATATTTTATAGTGTTTGATAAAAATTTTTGATTAGTGGGTGGGTTTTGTGAAAATAGAGTTATTAAAGACGTTTTTGGAAGTTGCGCGCACTCTGCATTTTAGAATTGCCTCTGAAACTTTATTTATTACCCAATCGGCTGTTAGCGCGAGAATTAAATTGTTGGAAGATGAGCTTGGCGTTTTATTATTTGACCGCAGCCAAAAACAATTAAAGATTACGCCAGAAGGGCACCGTTTGATCAAACACGCCAATGAACTGATTTTTATGTGGAAAAAAGCCAAGCAAGATGTTGCCTTAGTTGATAACGACATTGAGTTGTTATCAATTGGAAGCATGATGTCAATTTGGGATATTGCCTTGCAAGCTTGGCTGAATAAAATCAGTAAAAATATTGAAGATATCGGCTTTATGACCAAAACGCATAGCCCGTTAGAGCTGCGGAAAAACTTAATCAACGGTGTTATTGATATTGCTTTTACCTTTGATTCGCCCGTGATTGATGAATTTATTACCGAAAAAGTTACGGCGGTGCCATTGCATTTGGTAACAACAAACCCTGAAGCCACTATAGATTTTAAGCAATTAACTGATTTTATTATGGTCGATTATGGCGAGTCGATTAACTTACAATATTTACGAGAATACCCCGATGCGCCACCAGCAAAACATTTTATGAGTCAGCCAAAAGTTGCGTTGGATTTTATTTTATCAAATGGTGGTAGTGCTTATTTACCAAGGCAGTTAGCGATCAAGTATGTGAATGATAAGTCGTTATATTTGGTTGATACAGCGCCGGTGTTTTCGCGGGAAATTTATGCTTTATATTTAGCGAAAAGTCATAAAGAAGCGTTAATTAAAAAAACCTTGCACTATTTTCCTGAAATTATTTATAAGTAATCTTTAAATAACCCGAGCGCGAATAAAATGGGATTATTCATTGATTAATAATCCCATTTTTTAAACCTAATACGCGTTTACTGGTAATGCTTCAAGTGTCAGTAATGACAAGCTTGTCAGTTCATTGTTAACACAAGCGAGTAACATGTCTTCAATTTCTTCTATAGCAATGTGATTCGTAATAGCATCGGCCTGACAACTTTTTAACGCAAGCTCAATACTAACTTGCGCATTCGTTAAATAAGCCAGTGAATTAACCTTGCTGTAGTTCATTTTCTTCAACTGACTATTAACACAAGCGAGTAACAGTTTGGCTCGTTTTTGCTCGGTTATTTCCTCTGTTAACGAAGTTTCCTCACACGTCGCTAATAAATCTAAAGTATAGTTAATGGGCGCTTCATCTTTACGGCTTTCAACGGCAGTAACCAATAACGTCATTAATAAAATACAGGCCATAAATAAGTGTTTCATTTTTCTCTCGAGCAAAGTTATTTAAAAGTATTAATAATTAAGGTTAATCCCAATCACCGTATAAAGTGTCGGTTAATTCACGCATTTTGCGCTTTTCCAATCGTCGCTCAATTTTAGCGCGGGCAATGGCTTTTTTATAAGCATGTAAACTGGCTGATTTTCTATCCATTACTGGCTCCCCAAACGAAGCAAGGTTATTGTGATTAAAATCATCGGCGTCAAAGTTTTGGTTTTTACATTCATCAACAATCATAGCTTCCTCTTGGTTAATCATTTATGAATTTCACGGCGATAATGCGCTTGATAATAGAATTTACAAAATGAAATATTTTTAACCTGAAGATAAAAATTATTGATTGTTATTGTGCGAGAGCTCGCTTTACATTGCGTGCCTTAAATTTCTGTGAAAGCGGTTATTTTAAGCTGGCGAGTAAATTAGAGCGTGTTGATCCTTGCTGTATGTTTTTGCAATAGTCTGTATAGGTTTTGTACAAGGCAGAGCGATTGAGGTGTAGTTGTTCTACATAAATGAGCGATAACGTAGTAGAAAGGCCATACAGATGTGCCCTTTGGGTTCGTTCCAGCTTTTATATATTCCTGCATGGATGCAGGTTATTAGAACAACGCAGGAGCAGTTGTCGAGAATACGATATTAGATTGCTGGCGCCTTGTTCTGAAAGCACTCAGTTAGAACAAAAATAATATCCGAAAGGTCAACACGCTCTATGTAAGTTTCTGATTTGTTGTTAAATAAACATCATTTAAAGCGAAAAAACTAAACGCTTGTTATACTGAGTTATCGGAGCGATGTTGCCATGTTATTTTATAAGAAGACAAGTTATGTATTTAATTAAAAAATTATCGGTTGTTTGTCTATTCACTTTTATTATGTCTACAGCTTGGGCCTCAACAGAGCCGGCAGTTAAAGTACAAGTGGTTTTTGAAAAAATTACCGCAGAATTAAAACGCTTTGACAGCCAAGGCCAACTGCAAAGAGATAATACGCTTATTGTCTTAGAGCAGTTTTTAAAGCCTGAAATTGAAGAAAAATACTTTGCTTACAAGGTATTGGCATTACAATTAAAAAAATTATCTGCGGAGCAAAAAACACAGATGATTGAGTTATTGTTAAAAATGTTAATGAATAACTATGCCGGCTTATTAGAAAAGTATGACAATGAACGTATTGTAATTGGTGAGACAGAGTTTGGTAATAAGCTTAAAACAGCAGAAGTGGCTTTTGTTATTAAGCGCGTACAACAAGATATTAAAGCGAAAGTAAAATTGATTAAAGATCCAAATGAGCAATGGAAATTTTACGATATTGAAGTTGAAGGTATTAGTTTAGTTACGTCGAAACAAGCGGAAATTAATGCCAGTTTTAGTAGCCTTGGCATTGAAGGTACTATTGCTAAATTGAAAAGCAAAGTTTAAAGCCCTAATATTTATTTAAAAACAGTAGTAAAACAACATGATAACATTTCAACAAATAAAAGAATTTTTTAATATTACCCTGCTCACAATAGATAATAGCCAAATAACCATTGGTGATGTGTTAATCATTCCAATTTTGCTGTTTATTATTTTTTTATTACTAAATTGTTTGTAAGGCAGTTAGCTAGGCGCTTATCAGCAAAAAAAATTGACCCTAATTTAACCCACCTTATTCAACGCTTAATTTATGTTATTGCGATCATCATCATGGTGATCACCACGTTAGATTTGTTGAATATTCCTATTACTGCTTTTGCTTTTTTATCTGGTGCTATTGCGATTGGTTTTGGTTTTGGCGCACAAAATATCATTAATAACTTTATTAGTGGCTGGATCCTTATGTGGGAGCGCCCCATAAAAATAGGTGATTTTTTAGAAATAGATGAAGCTAAAGGGATTGTTGAAACAATCAACACACGTTCAACATTGATCCGACGTGTAGACGGTGTTCATATGTTAATTCCGAACAGTAAATTACTTGAAAATACCGTGGTTAATTGGACCTTAGTGGATCGTTTAGTGCGTTCAAGTGTCAAGGTTGGTGTTGCTTATGGTTCGCCGGTAAAAAAAGTGTCGGAGTTGATCATGCAAGCGGCCATTGAGCAAGAGGGGATTTTAAAAGACCCGTTTCCTGTAGTGTACTTTGAAGACTTTGGCGATAACGCGTTAGAGTTTGAAGTTAATTTTTGGATCCATTCGCAGGTAGAAGGCGGCTTAAGGCTAATGCGTAGTGATATTCGTTATCGCATTGACGAGCTTTTTGCCGAAAACAACTTGGTGATTGCCTACCCACAACGGGATGTTCATATTGACGGTTCGATAAAGCTTATTAAATAATTTATTCTGCTATCTGACAGCTAGCGATTTTCTAGCTGTCACCACTTTTTGATTATTCACTGTTTTAGCCATATGGTTGCCTGTTATGTTTGTTTGATAACCGCGGCAGTTTCTTTTTGTGCTTTGGCTTCATAAACGGCTAAATCCGCTAATTTTAATGCTTGAGTAATGGTTAATTGCTCAATGGTTTGATGATTAATAACAACAGCGCCAATTGAGGTTTTTATTTTAATTTGCTGACCTGCTAAATTAAATTTAGGATTGAACAGCGCTTTTATTTTATCAAGCACAATGTCAAGGTTATCGACTGTCATATTTGGCATGATCATAAAGAATTCGTCACCACCTAATCGGGCTAAGGTATCTGCTTCTCTGGTGACTTTATTGAGTTGTTCGACAAATTTTTTCAGTAATAAGTCACCTACCTCATGACCAAAGCTATCATTAACTTTTTTAAATTCATTTAAGTCAAACGACAATAAAACAAAGCTTTCGTGATAACGTTTTGCTCGGTTAAATATTTGCGCTAAACGGTCTTGAAATAAATAGCGATTTGCGGCACCAGTTAACGCGTCGTAGTGTGCTAACTTTTTTAATTCTTGGGTGAGTTTAAAGTCTTTTACTAGCGAATTAACCGTATGCTCAAGTGAGTTAATTGACAAGGTTGGCCTAGCAATAGTATCAATTACATTAAACATTTTATTAAGTGACGGTAGGTTTTTGCTGGCTAAAGAGTCCGTTAATAATAAGATAGGGACATCAACATAGAGCTGATTTAGGTTTTGATGAATTTTAGCTGACTGGTTCGTGTAAATTTTTTCATCTAACAGAATGATCGCTTGTTGCTTATGGTTAAATTGCAGGGTGGTAAGCTGGTCTATTGTGACAGCTTCAATTGCCGAGATAACAATATCAGTAACACTTAATGTAGCTGACAGCCAGTTTAACGTGGCAGCTTCTGAGGTAATAATAAAAAAATGCAGCGGTTTGTTTTTCATAAGTTATTGTTGTTAAGTGCTATGTATTAATTACTGGCTGTTATTTGTTATTTTAGCTTGCTCTTGTTGAATAAGGCTTTCGGGCTTGATATCAACTAACACAAGGCGACGGCATTGACGCCAGCGCCACCAGCCAAACAAGAATGAAATAGACCAAACTAAATAGTCAATAAAAGCTAATTCATTACGAACAATACCAATATCTCTTATTAACGCATTCCATGCCATAAAACCGTTATTTTTTTTATATTTGTAGGTTTTATGATCTTGCTCTATCCATAAATAATTATATTTAAAACAAAAATCATGAATGATCACTGGTATTAATAATAAGCCGGTTGGAGAAAAAACTAACCAAGTGATCATTGGAAATGAATTACCGTCAAAGATAAAACCTTTAGGAATGACCAACTGTTTATTATTAGGTAAGCGATAATGCCAATCTTCAATTAATTGCCATTGGCGTTTACGTGTAAAAAGCAGCCACAACTTATTAAAAAAGTTACTTTGTTGTGTTTTTATTGGCATAGCTTGTAACTTTGGCATTTTCATTATTTTTCTCACAAACTACAAATATCTAGTATTAACTAGAATATATGAACTTAATCATAAGGTAACTAAAATTAATTAATAAATAAAACAATTAATTATGCGTTTTCGATAAAAAGGGAATTGTTAGTACTTTGAAATAGCTGATGTGGTTTGAATAGAGGTGATAAAAAGCTGATGTTGTTTGCTTTAATTTTTATCACTTAGTTTCATAGTGTTTGCTAAATGTCAGCTAGCAAACACTATGATTAACGCTTTCACGCTATTGTTCTATATGACGCTATAGCGCATTATTATGAGGCCTTTATTTAATATTATAGCTTGGAGTATTGTTTGCTTCTTTGATGTTATTTTCAAATAAGGCTTGATAAAAATCATCTCGGATTTTTTTATACTCCCAAGATTGCTCAAGAATGTTATTGATGTTTTTTTCATTCCATTGATTCCATAACTGGGCTAATTCGGCTTGTTTTTTTCGGGAATTTATCAACAATATTGTCTTGTTCATACGGGTCATTAACCATATCAAAAAAACTTCTTCCAACATTGGGTAGTGGTTGACGCATATATTTAGCTTCTGGTGTTCTGACTGCGTAAATATAGTCAGCTTCTTCAAGTCGCCAGAAAAGGGCTTGATGAGGCGAACCTTGTTTTTCTCCTGTCATGTAAGGTGTTAAATCAACACCATCGAGTTTGGCATCGCTGGCATCGGCATTAGCTAATGCCACTGACGTTGCTGCAATATCAAGAGATGAAACTAACCCATCAAACGTAAATCCTTTAGGAATTTTATTTGGCCAATGGGCAATAAAGGGAACGTGGATACCACCTTCTAATAACGCAACTTTTCCGCGTCGGTAAGGCAGGTTGTTTGCCCAGTTACTGGTTGGTTGCCAGCTTTCTGGGTAGACGCCACCATTATCTGATAAGAAAAAAATTAGGGTGTTATCTAATTTACCTTCTTCTTTTAAGGCATTAACTATCATACCTATGCCTTCATCCATAGCATCAACCATAGCGGCATAGATGCGTTTATTTGGATCTGAGATATGTTGGTATTTATCAATATAAGATTGAGGGGCTTGCAGTGGGCTGTGTGGTGCGTTGTACGACATGTACATCATAAATGGCTTATCGTCTTGTCTTTTGATGTAATTAACTGCATCGCGACTTAACGCGGTGGTAAGGTATTAATCAAATTCTGCAATGTCGGTATTGCGCATTATCGGTAACCAATAGCCGTTGCCGTTAACTGTTACTTCGCCAGGCATATATTGGTGGCCGCCATCGAGAAAACCGTAAAAATAGTCAAATCCGCGTTTATTCGGTTGAAAGTGCGGTGCGCCGCCTAAGTGCCATTTACCAAATATTGAAGTACTGTAGCCGACTTTTTGTAAGCGTTTAGCAAAGGTGGTTTCGGTTAACGGTAAGCCCATATGTTTATCATACGGATTATATGCCACATTGTTTTCCATACCAAAACGGGCTTGATAACGTCCGGTTAATAAGCCTGCGCGTGATGGGCCGCAATAAGGGTGGGTAACATAACCATTTTTGAAAGTGATACCATTAGCAGCGAGCTTATCAATATTTGGCGTTTTAATATCTTTAGCACCAGTGAAACCTAAGTCGCCATACCCAAGATCATCGGCAAGTATAACCACAATGTTTGGCCGAGCGTCTTGCGCGTTAGCAAAATAAGAACATAAACTTAATAAGGATATGGCGAGCATTTTTATGCATATTAGATAGTTTTTCATTGATGATTCTCTTATCTATGTGATTTTAATTGTTGCTAATTAAGGTGTTAAGTTTGGTAAAAATTAAGCGTTAATTTATGTACTATTTAATAACTAATGGTGGCCGTTTTTGAGCTTTTCTTTTTGTTGTTGGTACATGTTTTTATAAAAGTCTAGTCGTGCTTGTTGGTATTGCCCTGCAGGTAAATAAAGGTTGTTGATGTTGTTTTCGTTCCATTTATTCCACAACGCGGCCATCGCTTTTCTTTCCGTATCGGATGAAGCAACAATATTTTTTGTTTCATAAGGGTCGAGCAATATATTATATAACTCGGTACCATCTTGATTTTGTTTTTTAAATATTTTGTTTTAGTATCTCTGACTGCCCAAGTGTCGTGATTTGTGCGCCAATACAAGGCTTGATGAACAGAGCCTTTTTGTTCGCCAGTTAAAAAATGGCATCATATTTTTACCGTCCATCGTCAAACCAGAAGGGTCACCTTGGCCTATGGCTACTGAAGTTGCGGCGATATCTAAAGCGGAAACTAAACCGTGATATTTAACGGCTTTTAGCTTTTTAGGCCAGTGAACAATAAAAGGGACATGAGAACCTCCTTCACGCATGCTCCCTTTACCATCTCTATATGGACCACTATTTGAAAATGCCGTTTTTGCGTGTTTGTTGTGACCTTCGTATGAAGCGGCTCCACCATTGTCAGACAAGAAAAAGATCAGGGTGTTGTCATATTTACCTGATGCTTTTAAGGCGTTAACCACCATGCCTATCCCTTGATCCATTTCGTCAATCATAGCGGCATATATTCGACGTTCTGGGTTATTGATATGAGCATACTTTGCAATGGTTGCTTTAGGGGCTTGTAGTGGTTGGTGAGGAGCGTTATAGGCAAGATATAACATAAAAGGCTTGTCGGTTTGGCTAACAAAACTTGCCGCATCTTTACTTAAGGCGGTTGTTAAGTATTCATTAAATTGTGCGTGTTTATTATTTCGCTCTAGCGGTAACTCAGTACGTTCGTTAGCACTATAATTTGGCTTTCCTGACTTTGTGGTCAGTGGCATCCTTGTATTTATATCTTGAGGAAAATAAGAATGTCCACCAGCTAAAAAACCAAAAAGTAATCAAACCCGCGTTATTTGGATGATATGCAGGGGAGCCACCTAGATGCCATTTTCCGATGATGCCAGTTTGATAACCTGACTTTTGTAGACGAGTAGCAAAGGTTGTTTCTGTTAATGGTAGGCCATTGTATTGGTCAAAGGGGGGAGTTAGTAATATTAACTTCAATACCAAAACGGGCTTGATAACGTCCGGTCATTAATCCAGAACGGCTTGGCCCACAAAAAGGGTGAGTAACATAGCCATTGGTAATTTCAACACCATGTTGAGCAAGCTGATCAATATTTGGGGTAAATATATCTTTAGCACCCGTGTAACCAAGATCGCCATAACTTAAATCGTCAGCCAAAATGACTAAAATATTAGGTCGTTCATCAGCATGTACAACATTCGAGAGAAGTAAGCTGATTAAAAATAAACGGGAAAAAAAACGCATATTGTTACCTTGTTAATCGTTAATCATTAGATTGCCTATTAACAATGTTTGGGGGTTAACTAGGCAATTTATTTTTAACCATAAACTTATACTTTCTATGTAAACGTTACTTTTAATATTGTCCTTTTTTAGTTTTAAAATAGTAAAGTTAATAAATAACAATTGGTTATGTTGTGTTTTGGCAGGTGTTTTTTAACGTTTAACGATTGGATTTTAATGTTTTATATTCAAATATTTAGAATAAGTGAAATATATCCATGTAAAATTGTTTACAATCGGTATACTGAGCAGCACGATAATAATCACGCTGCCCCCTGAATTATATGAACGAAGTAGTATTTAATTGGGATGTTTTTTCCGAGGAGTTGTTCCTTTTGGCGCTGCGCATATTTATGCCATGGTATTTATTTATTTCTTTTTAGTGCGCGATAAAATTGGCCGTTCTTATCCTTTTTATTGTATTTTTATACTGAGCTTTATTGCTTTTTTATGCGGTCCGCTGATTAATCTCTTACCGTTTGAATCACCGAAATATGGTTATGATATTTTTAGAAATGTGGTGTTATTTAGTGTTGGTATTCCTTCATTATTGTTGGCATTATTTATTCAAGCAGAGCATAAATTAAATAAAAAACTGAGTTTATTGCCTTTTCTTTTGGGGGGGATTGTGGTCAGTATTTTTTATTTTATCTCCTCCTATTTTTTTTAAACAATCTCAAGAAGTGGTTTGGCTAGCGCATTTATTTGATATTCAACGCTCCCATTTATTTTTTGCTCAGTTAGCGTTTATTAGCATGTTATTAATAGCGCCATGCTTTTATTTGTTATTGCATAAGCTGAATAAAAATGTGGTTATTCATACCTGGGGTGTGCTCTGTTTTAGCTTTTTTATGGCTATTGGTATTATTTTCCGAGAATGGGAAATATATTATGCGGGCTCGAGTTTATCTGCGCTCATTTGGGCATGGGCTGTGTATCGTGATCTTCATTTTACCAATCAAAAAATTATTCAACATGCTAAACATCAGGAATTATTAGCCAAAGCACAATATAGTGCGTCGAATAATATTGAATTTACCGATTATTATCCTGAGACAATAAATGATAGTTATCCTTTTCGTGAAAGAGCAACGCTTTTAGAAGCAGTTTGTACCGCTAGTGTAGGACTCGTTCATGCTTGTGCTGATGAACTACTTAAGGCGTTAAAAAACTTTACTCAAGAGCAGCAGGAGCCTTATCGTACTCGAGCGAAAGAGGTGCTGTTTATGCTGTTTGATTCCGTTATTTTCAATGCGGGCAAGCTAAAACACTTATTACTCGATTAAGTCAAAAAGGTGCTGAGCTGGACAGGGCACAATCGATAGTTGAAATTGATAACATTATCATCGAAGAAAGTCAGTTTTTAGCTGATACGGTTTTAAGTGAACCAGAGCCGCGTTCAGAAACTGATCATCAACTCATTGATAGCGTAAAAACTTATGTGTTAGCCCATTATCATCAAGACATTAGTATTAACGATCTCGTTAAAGCGCTAGGCGTAAGTCGCACTCATATAATGAAGGTATTTAAAGAGGGCTGTGATCAAACAATTAATCAATATCTTACTGAGGTGAGAATTAATAAAGCGAAAAGTGTACTTCTTAGCCAATCAGTAACCACCACAGCTTTCGAAGTCGGTTTTAATAACTCGGCTTATTTTGCGACAGTATTTAAAAAGCATACTGGAATAACCCCTAAAGAATATCAATTACAAGCGAAGCAAAAAGTAATAGCAGCCAACAGCGTGTAAAAGTGAAATGTCGAGAGCAGAGCCGAAAGTTTTAGACATAAAAAAGACGCTTAATGTGCGTCTTTAATCGTGAAAATGGTGGGCCTTCCCAGACTTGAACTGGGGACCTACCGATTATGAGTCGTAAAAACCACAAGTTTAAACGAGACATTAAAATAACTAATGAGTTAATGTTTACTTTGTTTATCAGGTGTTTATAACTATCTTTTCTTCTTTTTTTGTCTTAGCATATCTCATAGAAACTAATCACTACTACAGTAATAACTACAGTGAATTTTTAAACTGTAGTTAGCTATTGAGATGCAACATGGCTAAAAAATCAAATACTCAGTTTAAAACACATGATCAAGTTATGCGTTTACCAAAAACAGGTAAAGCCCTATGAAGCTTATAGAGACACCAGCGAACGCGGAACGGGTAGGTTAGGTGTTCGTGTTTCAGCGAAAGGTAATAAAACATGGGTATTTAGGTATTTTGTCGAATCTAAACCTAAGTTTATTTCTATTGGTTCAGTTAATGATAAATTTACCATGTTGCATGCGGCAGATATTGCAGAAAGCTATTCAAATATTCTTAGCCAAGGGCAAGATCCTAAAGTTGAGTTAGAAAAAAATAAACAGCAACTAGCCGGTATAGAAAAAGAAGAACTTTTAAAAGGCAGTATTAAGCAATTATTTCATGCGTATTCTGACCAAATGAAACGGGAAGGAAAACGCACTTATGCAACCGTACTTAAAGATTTAGAAAAAGAAACCTATGCGTTTATTACGCCAGCCACTAAAGCGAAAGACGTTAAAACCGATGAAATAAAACTAATACTAGCAGCAATGATTAAACGAGGTGCGCCAACCCAAGCGAATCGTGTTAGAAGTTACTTGCTTGCCGCCTTCAACAATGGCTTACGGCATGACAACGACCCAGCAAGTTTAAATGATAATGTTTTATTTGGTTTAACATCAAACCCCGTTGCTATTATTCCAAGACAAAAAGACGCTGAAAAAGTAGGTGATAATTATTTATTATTACCAGAAGTTAAAGCGCTTTTAGCCACCTTTCAGCAAGCACATAAAGTAGGTGAGTTATTTGCAATCTTACTTAAATTAACTTTTTATACAGGCGGTCAAAGGCCTTATGAATTAGCCGCTAGCCAATGGTCAGCCATTGATTGGAATGAAAAAACATGGCTTATCACCAAAGACATCTCTAAAAATAAACGCGAACATTTAATTCCGTTAACCGATACCGCCTTACAACTGTTAACCGTGTTGAAAGAAAACAACCACAATAGCCTATTTATATTCCCTAAACATAACGCACCACAAGAACACACAAGGCTTGATTCATTTAGCCAAGCCATTGCTTATTACCGTAAAGCTAACCCTGAATTTAAACACTTTATTGCCCGTGATATTAGGCGTACGTGTAAAACCTTAATGGGCGAATTAGGCATATCAAAAGAAATACGCGACAGATTACAAAACCATGCCTTTAGTGACGTAAGTTCACGCCATTATGATCGCTTTGATTATTTACCAGAAAAGCGCCATGCGTTGGAATCTTGGGAATCAAGGTTAAATGAAGTAGTTGTTAAAAATGTCGTTAATTTAAGAGGATAGAAAAGTGCTCGATGAATTTATAGCCAATAATTATGATGAAATTTGTAACTATAAAGAGAATTTACTGCTGGCATATCTTAATAGCAACATGCTTGGTCAGGTAGTTTTTATTGATAAAGGGCCTAAGGGGGCGGCAGCTTATTTGGCTATTATTGCATACCCTGATTGTTTAAAAAAGAGTTAAATTTTATCATTCTTTAATGAGTGCTTATTGCCGCACAAGAACTAATTTTGATAAAGCAAAGTTATCAAAGGAATTACAAGAAGCATGGTTTTTAACTCCTTTAAAGCCATTTCCTAAAATAGAAGACACTATAAGAGCAGGAGTTAAAAGGATAGAAAAAGGCTCACCATGCCTTTCATGGTTATAGGGCTTACGAAGAAGCTTTATACGCCAAGAAGAACGTTTCCTTTGAGACTGTTTTTACCCACATTTCTACAGCGTATGAATCTAAACGTTCGAAAATCAGTGAAGATAGAACTAAGAACTTATTAAAAACTTATTATAAAAGTAGGCCGGTACTGCATTTAATACGCGGCTATATTGAAGCAACAGAAGAACTTGGTATAGGGAGAAGTGAAACAGGCCAAATTAATAATTATAGAGCTTTTATTGAGCTGTTTGAGTGGGTTGATTTAGCGGTATCAAAAGCAAGGTTTAAATTATCAACAGAATTATTAAATCACACTGTTATTAATGGAGGTGGTTTTAGTCATACTAAACTTAAATTTAAGCCTGAAACTATTATCCATGTTGAGTTTTTATAAAATCGACCGTTTTTGTACGGGGTGACTTTTATCTCATACGTTTTATTCTTATATCTCATTCATAAAGATATAGGCTTAAAACATGACTATTTATCACAGCTATGCAGATTTAGAACAAAGATATAAACGAGATAGACGAACTATTTGGCGATGGTGGGCAAAGGAAGGTATTTTAAAACAACCTAAAAAAGTAAATGGTAAATTATTAGGTTGGACTGATGCAGATTTAATGCAATTTGAATCTGGTCAGGAGGTTTAACCATGGCTACAAATAAAAAAAGCGCCTTGCAGGGCGCTCAGTTAACAAATGTTTATGATCTAAATAAACAAGTTGTAGAGTATCGTAAAACCGAAATAAACACAATACTCTCAATTTGTGACGCTATTCAGCAAAATAAATTTACCCCTAGAGAAGTAGAGTTTTTAAACTATTTAATTGATCAAGGTAAAACCTTACGCAAACCAGCGGAATTAAAGTGCTATAAAAACCCTTATACCCCATCTTTGCTACAGCATTTAAACCCCAAGTTAAAAGCTATTTGTAATATGAACGTTAAATCTTCACCTGTCAGTGATGGTTCAGGACGAAAATATTATTTTTTAGCTGTATGTAGGGGGGCTTAAGATGCTTACTACCTTACATAATAATCGTACTTTCAGTATAAAAAGCGTTAAGCGTTTACTCTTGCATATTCCCGACTATAAAAGGGGAGGGCGAAAAATGATTAATATTTCGCTTTGTTCAGGCTTTGGGCAATTCCATAGTAATGAATCTACAGCACAAACTAAAAAGCCTTACACCACTATAACGTTTGCCGACATTCAACGATTAATTGATCAGCCGCAACAAGTGGATAAGTCACAAGCACAATGGCTAATCCCTTCAACCTTGTTAAGCCGAAACTTTAAAAGCCAAGAACAACAAGGTGAGTTTTGGTTTTTATGGGCTGATTTAGACGAACAGCCGCCAGCAATTAATGATTTAGGGGAATTAATATTTACTACATTCAATAGTGACTATGAAGTTTATACAAGCGCCAGTGCTACCAAAGAAAAACCCAAAAGTAGGGTGCTAATACCTTTAAATAAGCCATTGTTTGGTACTGATTGGGTGCTGGCGCAAGCATGCTTAAATGATTGTTTACAAGCAAACGACATTAAGCCCGATAGAGCAACCGAGCGAGCAGCGCAGCTATGTTATTTACCAAATGAGGGTAAGTATTATCAAAGCGATTCTTGTCGTGATGGTGACTACTTTGAGCCGTTAGTTTATTTTTCTGATGCGATTGAACAAAAGAAAAAAGCACTTTTAACATTAGAACTAAACGTTAAGCGAAACATAGAACAGGCCAAAGTTAAACGGCATAACCGTACTATAAACGGTTTTGAATCGCCTATTGATGAATTTAATAACCTTTACCCAATAGAAGATATTTTAATACAAGCTGGCTATGAACAAAAAGGTAATGCTTTTAGGCATGCTAACAGCCAATCGGGTAGCTATAGCGCCAGCGTTAAAAACAAACGTGTAAATGCGTTAAGTAATACCGATCCTTTATGTTCAAATGGCAACGGGGCGCACGATGCTTTCAGCGCCTTTAAAATATTGTTTCATGGTGATGATAATAGTGCCGCGCTTAAAGATGCTTGCGATAACTGGTTATCAATAAACGGGGAGTCTTGGAATACCGTTAAACAAAAAGCATTTAAACAAACTAAACAAACGCCACCAACAGCAGCCAGTTTTAAAATGCAGCCGTGTGGTGATTATAAGCCGTTAGATTTATCACGATTTTCAATTTGTGGAGATATTGAAGCAATGGAAAAAAAAATGTTAGACGATGTATTTGTAATAGGTAGGTTGGCGCTATTAGGCCAATCAACAGTTTTTTATGCTGGACCTAATACAGGTAAAACATTAATGACATTGTGGTTGTTAACTCAGTCGATTGATTCAGGCCAAATACAAGCGAAAGATGTTTACTATGTTAATGCTGATGATAACCAAAAAAGGTTTAACAATAAAGGGCAAAGATAGCTCAAAAAAGGGTTTTAATATGTTAGCTCCAGGCTATAAAGGCTTTGAAGCTGAACATTTATTACCAATGTTGGGGCAGCTTATTATTGAAAAACAAGCGCGCGGTAAAATAATTATCCTTGATACCCTTAAAAAATTTACAAGCTTAATGGATAAAAAATCTAGTGCGAATTTTGGCATTAAAATTCGTGAGTTTATAAGTCATGGAGGGACAATAATTGCTTTAGCGCATACTAATAAAAATCGAAGTGATGATGGTAAGTTAATATTCGAGGGAACTGGCGACATAACGAATGATGTTGACTGTTATTACACCATAGATATTAAAGAAGAAATTACAGACGAATATTCTACACAAAGTTATTTGCTTTGAGGTTGGTAAAAGTCGCGGTGATGTTGATTCAACGGCATCATATCGCTATAAAAAGTAATAGGTAAAGATTACATTGATTTATTTAACAGTGTTGAACCAGTAGAAAAAAGCGAAATTGAACAGGTATCAACCAAGCAATTGTTAGAACGTAAACTTGCCGAACATGCTGAAATAATTAGTGCTATAGAGTCAGCAATAAAAGGTGGGGTAGTTAATACAACAGACATAATAAAGTTTGCTATTGACGAATCACAAGAGCCAAGACGAAAGGTTATAAATGTATTAAAAGAGCATGCAGGTAATAACTGGAATAAAGGCCACCGTTGGAATTATAAAAAAGGAGGAAAAAACACCAAAGAGTACTATTTAATTATGTTTCATCAAGGTGGTTAGGTTAGCTCTATGTAATATTGGCATTTTTTGGTTTTTTTGGCAATAAATAAAAGGGTAGTTGGTTTTATAGTTATTCAACAGGCGCGTAATGGTTAAGAAACTGTAAAATGTTTTTTAGCCATTGTTGTTTATTAGCTCATAGCCTTGCTATTGCTTAATATAACCAAAAATACCAATAGATTTAAAAATACCAAATAAACCAATAATACCAGCCTTACCAAAGACCTATAAAAAACATACTTCTTTTTATGGACTCTAAGAATTCAGGGTATTACTAAGGCCTATAAAAAAAACATTATTAACAGGTAAAATAAGGAGGGCTTAAAATGCCAAGACCTACTAAATTTAATGCCGAACTATTAAATAAAGCGAATGCTTATTTAAAGCTTTGTGAAAGTAAAAAGCAATATCCAACAATATGCACGTTGGTCAAGGGGTTAGGGATAGGGCGAAGAACATTTTATGACTTATCAATAAAGCACGAATCAATGGCTAAAATTCATAGATTGATATTGCTAGCCCAAGAGAACCATTTAAAACTATTTAATTAATGATTAGATAAACAATTTACATTGTTGATTTAAAAGTGTAATTTTAATGTTGAGCAAAATATTCTTAGCTAAAGAGATTCAATTAAAATGGAGTTTACTAAAATATGAAATTATATTTTCTTTATTAACCGTTCTTTGTACAGGTTGTGCATCTACTACATGGGTAACAACAACCTCTAAAGATGAGTTTACGGATAAGTCATCATGTAAAATAAGTTATGGTAGTGAATTTGCTAAAGGCTTTAAGAAAGGGTTGGGAGGCGTTACTTACTACCCATTTATTGAAAAGGTAAATGATGAAACCATTTTTGGTATTCAAAACGACTATAAAATGCCTGTTGGTGATGTACAGCTTAGAATAGATGATAACGAAGCGATTATAATCTCCTATACTGAAACCCCTGTTTACTACTCGGCATCATCTGCTTACAAGGTTGACTTATCTTATATGAAAAATCTTGAAGGGGTTGATCAACAAGCTATGCAAAATACAATAGATTCCACAATGAAAAATGTTCAAAAAATATCTAGCCCATTCACAGCAACAACGGGGGATAAAGCTAATTTAATAATACAGCAAATGAAAAACGGTTCTGTATTAAAAATGAGGGTTATAGGTTTTGGTACTAATTCAATACAGTCTACAAGTGGGAAGTATTTGATCGATTCTGAATTCAAAATGGCTTTAGATAAATGTGGTATTAAAATTTAGCTGAAATTTAATAACCGTACAATTATTGGACTTCTATACACGGAAATTTTGGTACTGATTTGAAACTTAGATTGGTTCTGAAATTATAGATTAAATTCACCGTGTGTTTTCACCGTACATTTTCTAATGGTAAAAAATCACTACTACAGTAATAACTACAGCGAATAATTAATGATATTTATATTGTTAGTGAATACTAACGCTGAACTACCTAGTGAAAATGGTGGGCCTTCCCAGACTTGAACTGGGGACCTACCGATTATGAGTCGGGTGCTCTAACCAACTGAGCTAAAGGCCCATTTTCACTTTGTATTGGTGATACTTTCAATTTGACTTTGTAGGCTTAAGTCTTTTATTTCATAAAATAAATGGTCTATGAAATATCAAATAATCGTTATTTAAATAACTACTATCGGAAAACCGCAGGCAGTATAAGCATTTTTTATTTTATTGTCACCAGTTCAATTTGAAAAAGTAACAAATTGAATCTGAACGCTTAAATCTTAAGCACCTTGTAGTTGATTATGTCCTATATTGTCTCTTTTATTGTTGAGTTAAGATAAGCTCGATTTGTGTTATTGAAAATTTGAGATAAAAAAACCAGCAATAATTGCTGGTTTTTTAAGTTTTTGTAGCATGCGTTAGTGTTTATTCGCCGTCTAAGAAACTCTTTAGTTGCTCTGAACGAGAAGGGTGACGCAATTTACGTAATGCTTTCGCTTCAATTTGACGAATACGTTCACGTGTTACATCAAACTGTTTACCTACTTCTTCTAAGGTATGATCGGTATTCATGTCGATACCAAAGCGCATACGAAGTACTTTCGCTTCACGAGCCGTTAAGCCAGCTAATACTTCGTGAGTAGCATTTTTAGGTTTTCAGAGGTTGCTGAATCTACAGGTAATTCACCGCTACCATCTTCAATAAAGTCACCTAAGTGCGAATCTTCATCGTCACCAATTGGGGTTTCCATTGAGATCGGCTCTTTCGCTATTTTTTTAATACCTTACGAATTTTATCTTCAGGCATGATCATGCGTTCAGCTAATTCTTCTGGTGTTGGCTCACGTCCCATTTCTTGTAACATTTGACGAGAAATACGATTAAGTTTGTTAATCGTTTCTATCATGTGTACTGGAATACGAATGGTTCTAGCTTGGTCGGCAATTGAACGGGTAATAGCTTGACGGATCCACCATGTTGCATAAGTTGAAAACTTATAACCACGACGATATTCAAACTTATCAACCGCTTTCATTAAACCAATGTTACCTTCTTGGATTAAATCTAAAATTGTAAACCGGTTGGTGTATTTTTCGCAATTGAAATTACTAGACGTAAGTTCGCTTCAACCATTTCTTTTTCGCACGACGAGCTTTTGCTTCACCGATTGACATCCGACGGTTGATGTCTTTGATGCCATGAACATTTAAGAAGGTTTCTTCTTCTAAATGTGTTAATTTTTGCACAAACGTTCAACTTCAAGATCAATATCATTCAAACGTGCAGAGTAGCTGTGGCCAGCGGCTTTTTGCTCTTCAAACCAGTCTAATGAGGTTTCATTACCTGGGAATATTTTAATGAAGGTGGCTTTTGGCATACCAGCACCAACAACACAGTGCTTCATGATCAAACGTTCTTGAACACGTAAACGGTCCATTACGGCGCGCATGTTTTTCACTAAGCGGTCGAATACTTTTGGTACTAAACGGAATTCTTTAAATACTTCTGCTAGCGCGTCAATAGCCGCTTGTGCTTCTGCGTGACCACGGCCTTTTTCTTCAATAACTTTGTTTGCTAGCTCGTAAGCATTGCGAAGAGCTGTGAATTTTTCACGGGGCTTCTTCAGGATCTGGACCTGTGTCCATTTCCTCTTCGTCTTCATCATCAGAATCATCATCTTCGTCATCAAGTTCTTCATCTGATAACTCTGAACCAATATGAGTTGCGGCTGCTGGAATTTCTTCTTCTTCTGCATCAGGGTCTAAGAAACCAACAATAATGTCGCTTAAACGACCTTCTTCTGCTTCAAGTTATCCCATTGCTCTAAAAGAAAGTTAATCGCAGGCGGGTATTCAGCAACACTGCGCTGAACTTCTTTGATGCCTTCTTCAATGCGTTTGGCGATAACAATTTCGCCTTTACGGGTAAGTAGTTCAACAGTCCCCATTTCACGCATATACATACGAACTGGATCGGTTGTTCGACCTATTTCGCTCTCTACGGTAGCTAATGCTTGAGCGGCGTCTTCAGCGGCATCTTCATCCGTATTAGCTTCTGACATCATTAATTCATCAGTGTCAGGGGCGTTTTCAAATACTTGAATACCCATGTCGTTGATCATTCTAATAATGTCTTCAACTTGATCCGAGTCGATTATATCCTGTGGGAGATGATCGTTAACTTCCGCAAAAGTCAAATAACCTTGTTCTTTACCTTTGGTTATAAGCTCTTTAAGTCTAGATTGTGGGGCTTGATCCATTGACGAGTGTCCACCTTTATGGCTATCAAATTGAAAATATTAAAGCACGAAATTTTAGCAAGCTGGTGATTAAATTGCCAGCATTAACTAATATCAATCAGACTTTTATCGTTGCTTTAATCTTGTATCGGTCATTTAAGCTTGCTTAGCGTTAAAGCCGATGTTTTTATAACAAGAGAATATTATCTAGTTGCTAAAGTATAGCAGGCTAATTTTACTCTCGAGATTTATTTCTTTGTTAAATAACGTTTAATTTTTATCTTATGGGTTATTTAATAATATTTGTAATTCTTGTTTTTCTTGTGGGCTTATTTGCCCCATCCGCGCTTTTTGCAATAACTCTTCGGTTTTTAGCTCTAAAAAACGGCTAAATAATTTTTCGATACTATCTTCAAAAACCGCTTCTGCAGCTTCAGGTTCCACATTGTGTTGCCAGCACATTAATTTTGAGAGCTGTTTACCTTCTTCGGTACCGCGGTAATGTTCTAATATTTGTGCACTTTTAATATTGGGCGATTGTTTACATAACATTAATAATTGGTTCAGTAATGGTACGCCGGGTGCATTTAAATGCTGTAAAACTGAAATATCCGCAAGTGCGTTAACTATATGGGGATGCTCAAGTAATAATGCAATAGCTAACCTGACCGGTGTGACTTTATTGTCGACTTTTTTTTGCGGTTTTGCTTTATTGCTTTGTTTGTTAGACAGTTTTGCTAGCTGTTGTTCGGTTCCTGTACCAAAATTATTTGCCAGTTCATTAATTATTGAGTCTTTTAACACGCTTTCTGGTAATTTTGTTAGGTAGGGCTGAAACATGTCAATTAATGACGATCGACCTTCTAACGAATTCATATCGACTTGGGACATCAAATGTTCAAACAAAAACTTAGATAAAGGCATAGCATCGTCGAGGATTTTCTCAAATGCTTGCTGACCTTGTTTGCGAATTAATGAGTCAGGATCTTCTCCGTCAGGTAAAAACAAACTTTAATGAATAACCATCGTTAATCAGCGGTAGCGCATTATCCATATGGCGCGCCAAGCGGCATCGACCAGCTCGGTCGCCGTCGTAGCAACAAATCACTTCTTTAACTGTACGGAATAAACTTTGCAATTGCTCTGAGGTAGTTGCTGTGCCTAATGAAGCAACGGCATAATCAACCCCGTGCTGGGCTAGGGCAACCACATCCATATAACCTTCAACAACCACTAAACGGGTTAAGTTTTTGCAGGCTTGTTTGGCTTCAAATAAACCATAGAGTTCTTGGCCTTTTGAATAAATGCGGGTTTCTGGTGAATTTAAATATTTAGGCGTACCGTTTTCAATAACTCGGCCACCAAAGCCTATTACCCGACCACGTTTATCACGAATAGGAAACATGATACGGCCACGAAAACGATCATAAGGACGCTTTTTGTCACCTTGAATAGCCATTCCAAGATCGATAAGTTGTTGGCTAATTTGCTGGTTATTAGCAAATTGTTTCATCATGCCATCCCAGTTATCACTGATATAACCAATACCAAAACGTTTGGCTATTTCACCGGTTAACCCTCGGCTTTTTAAATAATCAATGGCAAGTTGTTTGTCAGCTGACGTTTAAGCTGCTGTTGATAAAAACGACTGATTTTGCCATCAGCTCGTAATCATCTTTGCGTTGTGCGCTGGCGAGTTGTTGCTGTTTTAGTTGAGCAGGAGTTTGGTTATCGTCTTCTCTTGGTACTTCTAAACCATGCAGTGAAGCTAACTCTTCTATACAGTCAACAAATTCTAAACGTTCGTATTCCATTAAAAATGAAATTGCGTTGCCATGAGCACCGCAACCAAAACAATGATAAAACTGTTTGTCACGGCTAACGGTAAAAGAGGGCGATTTTTTCAGTATGGAACGGACAACAAGCTTGGTAGTTTTTACCGGCTTTTTTTAAGGATATACGACTTTCTACGATCTCCACGATATCGGTGCGAGTGAGCAAGTCATCTATAAATTGTCTTGGGATCATACCAGCCATTAATGTTATGAAGTTTATTATTTTTATATTCGATAGAACAGATAAGGTAACTGATTTCTATGCTATTGAATATAAAAATTAGGTATAAAAAAACGCGCCTAAAAAGACGCGTTTAATAATTTTTCCACAATTAAGCGTTTAAAGTAGCACGTACCTTTACCACTAACTGCGCCTAAATCGGCTTTACCTTGCATAAGAGGTTTTAACACCCCCATAACCTTGCCCATGTCAGCCATTGAGGCGGCACCGGTTTGGCTAATAGCATCTGAAATTAATTGACTAATTTCATCTTCAGTTAATGCTTGTGGTAAAAATTCTTCTAATGCGGCAACTTCTGCTGTTTCTTTAGCGGCCAATTCTTCACGGCCACCTTCTTGAAACATTCTGATAGAGTCTTTACGTTGTTTAACCATTTTGGTTAAAAACAGCGATAATACCATCATCATCAAGCTCAACTTTAGTGTCAATTTCTACTTGCTTAATTGCTGATATCGCCATGCGAACTACACTAAGACGGTCTTTGTCTTTAGCGCGCATAGCGACTTTCATTTCGTCTTTGAGTTTATCTAGCAGAGTCATACTGCGATACTCAACGTGATACTACTAAGGTTAATTAGTATAAACGAACGCGGCGAGCGTTCTCACGAGAAACTTTCTTAGCAGCGCGTTTTACTGCAGCAGCTTTCTTACGCTTACGTTCCCAAGTTGGTTTTTCATAACATTCGCGACGACGAACTTCTGAAAGGATACCTGCTTTTTCACATGAACGTTTAAAACGACGTAGTGCTACGTCAAATGGTTCGTTTTCTCTAACTTTAATTACTGGCATGTTGCCTCTTACCTTAGTATGTATCTATATAAATCGGTGTCGAATCTTAGTAATAATGGTTACTTACGTAAGTTATTACCTCGGCCTTCACCCGCTCTATTCAAAAATGGGTGCCGTATTCTAATGCGAACCGCTAATTAAAGTAAAGGTTAAATGTGAATAATCATTTAAAAGGTGGTGAAATTGTTGTGAGAATTGTAAAATTGCCGAAAATTTTGCTTTGATCTGAACTTTTTCTTCAGATAAAGCGGTGAACTCATCAATTACGGGTAATGAATAAATGCGAATTTTGGGTATAGAAACCTCTTGTGACGAAACAGGTATTGCTATTTACGATGAAAATGACGGTATTTTAGCGCACC
The DNA here is from genome assembly GCA_038141035.1 of Alteromonadaceae bacterium. GTDB lineage: Bacteria > Pseudomonadota > Gammaproteobacteria > Enterobacterales > Alteromonadaceae > JALZUE01. The sequence goes on along the minus strand of JAYQHI010000038.1, from coordinate 82,706 downwards.
GTTTATATAGCCAAATTGCGGTTCATGCCGATTATGGTGGCGTAGTGCCAGAACTGGCTTCTCGAGATCATGTTCGAAAAACTATTCCGTTGATCAAAGAAGTATTTAAAGATGCCGGTTTAACTCCTGAAAGACATTGATGGCGTTGCTTATACCGCTGGGCCTGGTTTAGTAGGTGCCTTATTGGTTGGCTGTTCAATCGGTCGCAGTTTAGCTTATGGCTGGAATTTACCCGCGGTGCCTGTGCACCATATGGAAGGGCATTTATTAGCGCCCATGTTAGAAGATGATGTACCCGGTTTCCTTTATTGCGTTATTGGTTTCTGGTGGCCATACCATGCTAGTAAGAGTTGATGGTATTGGACAGTATGAAATGTTGGGGGAGTCGGTTGATGATGCGGCCGGTGAAGCCTTTGATAAAACAGCTAAGTTATTAGGTTTAGATTATCCCGGCGGGCCAGTGCTTGCTAAAATGGCGCAGTCAGGAACTCAAGGACGTTTTAAATTTCCACGTCCTATGACCGATCGTCCAGGGTTAGATTTTAGTTTTAGTGGTTTAAAAACGTTTGCTGCGAATACCGTTAGAAAAGAATTAACTGAACAGCTAAATTTAAGTGAACAAGAAATTAGTCAAACTAAAGCCGATATTGCCTGTGCGTTTCAAGAAGCGGTTGTTGATACTTTAGCGATAAAATGTCGCCGAGCGCTAGAACAATGTGGTTTAAAGCGCTTAGTGATTGCCGGTGGAGTAAGTGCCAATACCTCATTACGAGAAAAATTGGCTGTCACCACCAAAAAGTTAGGCGGGCAGGTATTTTATCCAAGACCTGAATTTTGTACCGATAATGGTGCGATGATCGCTTTTGCGGGGATGCAACGTTTAAAAGCCGGTGTTAGTGCCGACTTAACGTTTAAAGCGACACCTCGCTGGCCATTAGATTCATTACCGCCAGTATAAAGCGTTAGTTTAACGTTTAGTTTGTGATATTTTATTCTCAGTGCCTTTTAACAGCCTGAGAATATTCGCTTTATGACGAAAAATAATTAATGTTGATAACATTAATACAGGGTAAACATAAGCGGGCTTAACTAATAAAGTGTAAAGCGGTGCGAGTGATACGGTAACTATTGCCGCTAAACTTGAATAACGGGTTAATTTTACTACCGCTAACCAAGTGCCGATTAACATGGCAAATAAACCTAAGCCAAGGGGTAATAATACCCCAAGTGCGGTTGCAACGGCTTTACCACCCCGAAAATTAAAAAATATAGGATACATGTGGCCTAAACAGGCGGCGATGGCAACAAAAGCTAAATGGTTTGGCGAAATTCCTAGAAAATAGGCGCTCCATACTGGAATGGTGCCTTTTAAAACATCAAAAAATTAATACGCAAGCTGCTAAATATTTGTTGCCCATCCGTAAGACATTTGTTGCGCCGGGGTTTTCAGAGCCGGTAGTGCGAGGATCGGGTAAATTAAATAACCGACATAACAAAATAGCACTTGAAATCGAACCGATTAAGTAAGCTACCATCGTCATTGCTATTGTCGTTAATAACATCATTTAAATTGATGATCCTAAAATAAATTTCTGGCTAAAGATGATTTTTTAATTAAAAGACAAAATTATAACCGAGAAAAATAATGGCTGTATTGTTTGACATTAAACTGAATTAATCAGTTTTTCATAAAGTTTATTTATTGTATCGTTTACTAAGCTAGTTTTTCTATACCTTGGCAGGTAAACTTCACATTATTTTAGTGTTTTTGGCTAAATCAGGCCTTCTAATAGCTAACAATTAATTATTTCTTGAGAAATTGATGGATAAAGTATTTATAAATGGTTTGACGATTCAAACTACGATAGGTTTTTTTGAGTGGGAAAAGCAAATTAAGCAAACCTTAGTGTTTGATGTTGAATTTGCTTGGGATATAAAGCCCGCGGCGTTAGTCGACGATTTAGCAAAAACGTTAGATTACGCTGAAATATCACAAGAAATAGAACAATTTGCTAATAACAATCCGGTTGATTTATTAGAAACGTTAGTTGAGCGCTTGGCCACGCATTTAATGGCAAAATATAGTATTCCTTGGTTAGCCATTAAATTACACAAACCTAATGCGGTTCACAACGCGCAAAGTGTTGGTGTTTATATTGAACGAGGCCAATTAAGCTAATGGCTGATATTTACATCTCATTAGGTACTAATATCGACCGAGATAATTATTTACAGTTAGGGTTAAATGCATTATTTGCCACTTTTGGCCCATTAACCTTGTCGTCATTATTCGAAAGTGAAGCGGTGGGTTTTGAAGGCCCAGCTTTTTATAATATGGTGATTGGCGTAACTACCACACAAAGTATTGAACAAGTTGCCGCCAATCTTCGACAAATTGAATATGACAATGGCAGGGCGTTAGATGCTGAAAAGTATAGCCCGAGAACGCTAGATCTCGATTTATTATTATACGACGACTTAATTTTACAGCAGCCGGCACAAATTCCTCGTGATGAAATTACCAAAAATGCCTTTGTTTTGTGGCCATTAGCGGAAATTGCCGGTGACAGAATTCATCCAGTTTATAAGCAAAGTTACACTGAACTTTGGCAACAATACGATAAACCACAACAGTTAAGGAAAATGCCGTTTACTTGGCAAGGAACATTATGAGCACTAAATTATGAATACAATAGAAGTATTTTTTCTCGCATTAATTCAAGGCTTAACCGAGTTTTTACCAATATCCAGTTCGGCCCATTTAATTTACCTTCACAGCTGTTAGGTTGGCAGGATCAAGGCTTAGCCTTTGATGTTGCTGTACATGTAGGCTCATTGTTAGCGGTATGTTTATATTTTCGTAAAGAAGTAGGAGAAATGTGCTGTGCTTGGTTTGGTACATTTAACCGAAGTAACCAAGATGCGCAAGATGACTTTAACGGTAAGTTAGCTTGGTGGATTATTTTTGCTACCATACCTGCGGGTTTGTTTGGTTTATTTGGTAAAGATTTAATTGAAGAGTATTTACGTTCGGCGCTTGTTATTGCGATAACCACAATCGGTTTTGGTTTGTTATTAGGTTTTGCCGATATTAAAGCAAAACAAAATGTCAGCATTGAAAAGCTGGGTTTTAAAGGCGCAATGATGATAGGTTTTGCTCAAGCGTTAGCATTAATTCCTGGAACATCGCGCTCAGGTATTACCATGACTATTGGCTTGATGTTAGGCCTTAGCCGTGAAAATGCTGCGCGTTTTTCTTTTTTACTTTCTATTCCTGTCATTGCGATGGCGGGAGTTATTTAACCTTAAAACTTATCACCGAAGCACAAGCAGTAGATTGGGGAGTGTTAGCCTTAGGTAGCACTTTAGCTTTTGTAAGTGCTTATGCGTGTATTCATTATTTTCTTATTTTAGTGGATAAACTCGGCATGATGCCATTTGTTATCTACCGCTTGATTTTAGGTGTTATCTTACTGTGTATGGTGCTATAACCAACAGTAAAGTTTTTTATTAATGATTGGGGAGGCTTGTTTCAAGCAAACTTGCCCCAATTATTCTTTCATGTTCACGTTTTTCAGAGAATGTTATGTCGGCTAGTTTACCCATTACCCTAGAAAATTTTCAGCAAGTTGTATTAGAAACCTCTAAAACTAAACTGGTATTAATTGCTTTTTTTGCCGAGCAAGTCCCCGAGAGTGTTGACTTAAAAAGCAAATTAGAAGTTGCCACCGCGAATTTTTCAGAACAAATTTTAATGGCCAGTGTTGATTGCCAAGCTCAACAACAAATTGCTCAACAGTTTGGTTTACAAAGTTTACCCACTGCTATTATTTTAAAAGATGGCCAGCCGCTTGATGGTCTTGCTGGCCCGCAAACGGATGAAAAAATTAGCGAATTTCTAGGTAAATATTTACCGAAAGAACAAGACAATTTATTAGCGCAAGCGCAACAAGCGTTAGCTGATGATGATATTAACAGCGCTTATAATTTTTCATCACAAGCTTATCAATTAGACAATGAACGTGCGGATATAAAATTAGTGTTTGCTCAAGCTTGCATTGCTTTTGGTAAATTAGACGATGCTAGTCAATTGTTAGACAGTATTTTAATGGTAGATCAAGACAGTGATTATAAGTCGGTTAAAGCAAAACTTGAATTAGCACAAGAAGCCGCCAATTCACCAGAGTTACAAGCATTAGAAGCGGCCGTTGCCAATGAACCAGATAACGCTGAGTTAATTCACAAATTAGCCGCGCAATATACGCTAGCAAGCCGATTTGAAGATGCATTAACCTTATTATTTCGCCGAGTGCAAACGGTACGTGATGATCAAAAAAGTAAAGAGTTTCTACTTGATGTTTTAAAAGCGTTACCTGAAGGTGATGCGCTAGCCACTAAAGTTTCGCCGTAAGCTGTATACTTTGATGTATTAAAGCGGCCAGATATAAGCTGCAAGTTACTTACAAGATATAAGCTGCAAGTTACAAGTTTCTAGCTTGTCGCTTCCAGCTTACCGCTTCCAGCTTACCGCTTCCAGCTTACCGCTTGTCGCTTCCAGCTTCCCGCTTACCGCTTGTCGCTTCCAGCTTACCGCTTGCCGCTTGTCGCTTCCCGCTTGTCGCTTCCCGCTTGTCGCTTGCCGCTTGTCGCTTGCCGCTTGTCGCTTCCCGCTTGTCGCTTACCGCTTACCGCTTGTCGCTTATCGCTGCTTCAACTTATCGCTAAATTGTGATTTAAACTTGGCGAGTTTAGGCAACACTAACATTTGGCAATACGGATTTTGCGGATTATTGCTAACATAATCTTGGTGATAATCTTCTGCGCAATAAAAATATCCGCAGCTTTCACCTCGGTCACAATCTGTTGTGACCAAACGCCTTGCTTTGTTAACTGTTCTATCTTGGCTTGAGCTAATACTTGCTGCTGCACATTATGGAAAAAATGGCACTGCGGTATTGGCTACCAACATCATTACCTTGGCGGTTTAATTGTGTTGGATCATGTAAGCTAAAAACACCTCTAATAGCGTTTCATAGCTAATCACATTAGGATCAAAGCTGACTTGAACCACTTCAGCATGACCTGATTGGCCTGTGCAAATATCTTGATAACTTGGGTTTTCAAGATGACCGTCCATGTAACCTGAAAGCGCGCTGTTCACGCCATTAATCGCATTATAAGCGGACTCAATACACCAAAAGCAGCCACCGGCAAACGTTGCTAATTCTGTTTGTTTACTCATAAGGTTTATCCGTAACTTAATTTAAATAAACGATAACCTGCCAGATACTAGTTTAGCAACCTATTGTTGCCGGCTTTAGCGTAGTTTAGTTCGAGTTAGTGTAATTTAGTTCGAGTTAATTAAGTTAAATTATAAGCAACATGCTGATGAAAACGCATAGTGATTTCATCTTTTGCGGGTGATAGCTCAAAGTTCGGTGGCAATTAATTTTAGTGCTTGTTCTACTTGATTGAGAAACTTACCATAACCATACGCGGTTTTATTTTCGCGAGTGGCAACAAAAATCAATTGTACATCGTCAACTAATTCAGCGGCATTCCACTTACTAACCAAGCCACAAGGGTTTTGCTCTGGATTGTAACCTAATAATTGTAGTTCGCCATTAACGGAAGATTCGTCAAACTCACTATAACGAATGATCGGCACTAGGCCATTGGCAATTAAAGCACCATTATTGAGGTTATAACGTTTTGCTGCTTGAGTGAAAGCGTCAGCAATAAAAATATACAAAGGGTTATAAAGATCACTTGAGCTGGCATCAAGCTCAACAATATTAAGCAAGTGGTTAGTGATAGGAATTTTAACAACAGCATAATTCATCTCTGACGTGTTATGTAATATCGGAAAATTTTGCGCTTGATAACGGACAGGGATCGGTCGAAGCTGGTGGTTTTTAGTATTCTCATTACCCTTTGCTTTGGCAAAAATATCATAGGTGATGTGTTGATGATCACGAATACGCATCAGTTTCGTATCTATGGCTAATTGTTTAGCAAACTCTTCTAATACTTTAACAACTTTAGTGTGCGCTAAAGCAGCATTTGAGCGAATATCTAATCCTGATGCTAAAAATAATAAGGTAATTTGTTTTGCCTTTATACTACCGTCAAAAAAGTTTTATTTAATTCGTGGCTACTTGGGTTGTAGTAGAATAAAATTTGCTGGTTTGTTTGCCACTGATGCATCTCTTGGCTGTAACGAATGCGTGCTAATTTATCATTGGCAATAAACTGGCAGTTTTTTAAGTCAAACTGTTGGCATACTTCAAAAAAGGTTGCGGCAATTGCTTGATAAAACCATTATAAGGTTGAGCTTGATTTGGCTCTGCTGGTGTAAAACGCTGTAATAGCTCATCCGTTAACGGAAATTTTACCTGTATATATTGGTTTTCTCGGGCATTATTAGGAATGAGCGTTGTGTGTGGAGCACTGCGTTTACGAATTATCGACATCAAAGGTCCCTTTGAACACCTGTAAATAGGCGAAATTATAGAAGTGCAATATGACACTTTGCTAACGAATAGATGACACATATATGACATCAAATCTTATTAACAAAGATTGATTACATAAAATTTTATTATTAAAAAATAAAAAAGATTGAGAAGACAATGGAAATGGATCAACAAGCGTTAGTTGAAGCAATTAATACCACTATGCCATTCGGTAAATATGCCGGCAGAAAGCTTTTACAATTACCTGAGCCTTATTTAGTTTGGTTTCACGGCAAAGGTTTTCCTGAAGGGAAATTAGGTAAACAATTAGCGTTAATGTATGAAATTAAACTTAATGGTTTAGAAACGATATTAAAACCGTTATTAACTGACTAGTAGCAGAGCAGATAAGTTAATTAACTGCACTTTATTCATATGGTGAATATTCTTAATTGCTTGTCTTAAAGCTTTTGCCTTAAGGCTTTTGTTTTAAGGTATTTAGTTGATAAGTCACCCAATAAATCAAGCACCTAGCATTATAGTTGCACAATGTGATAACTGTCATAAACTTAATTAGATAAGAGCAAAATTTATTCAATAAACATTTTAACTAGCTAATTAAAACTAATAGCTTGTTTAATAAGAATAAATTTATCTGATGGGCGGCTGTATGACAAAACCACAAAAATTAAAAAAGTAGAAGGTTTTAGTATTGGCCATAAAATAACGATTGTGCTGTTAGTAACAACACTTATCGCGATTATTATTACGGGCAGTATTTATTATTTTAGTAGTCAAAAGGAAGTTGTCTCACTTATCAGTAACCATTTAAAATCGGTTGCTACCCAACAACGTAATCAAATAGCGCTCACCCTTGAGCAACAAAGAGATCGCTTAGCGTTAATCGCAAGTCGTACCCAATTACGATTATCATTAAAAGAAATTATTGCTATTGAATCAACAAAGCAAAAATTGCTTAATCCTAATACCATCAAAATTAATAAAATAATTGCAGATACCAAGCAAGCGATTCCTGAATTTATTGATGTAATGATCACTGATTTACAAGGTAAAATTTTGGTTTCAACACAACCCCAAACAATCCTTAGTAATATAGATGCTCATTATATCCGTGTGCTTGATCAGCAGCAGCAAGACATATTTGTGGCACCTTTAAATGAGTTGGAAAATAAACTGATTTTAATCCAATACTTATATTTACAAGGTGAAAAAATAGGGTTGTTAGTGGTTGAATCATCACTTACTACCTTTCAAACACTATTAAATACCCATGTTGGGGTGGGTAGCTCTGAAGAAACTTACATTGTTATTAATGGTGCTGATGGTCAGTTGCAACCATTAATACCTTTTAAACATAAGTTAACTCGCTCACAAGTGAGTAATATTGATCCTTTTAATACCAGTATGGTTAATAACGAAGTAAATACTTATGTTGATCATCAAGGCACTGAGGTTTTTGCTATTACTTATATTATCCCTGAGGTTAATTGGGGCTTGGTATATAAAATTGATGTTGAAGATGCTTTGCATTTAATTGAAAAACAAAGTGAATTTCTTGTTTTTTTCATTACTTATTGTGGCGTTAATTGTAGCCATTGTGGCTTTTTTTCTCGGCCGCTCAATTTCACAGCCGGTAATTGATATTGCTTATGTAGCGACATTAATCGCCAATGGTGACTTAACTAAAAGAATAGAATCATTTACGAAAGATGAATTAGGCTTGTTAGGGCTTGCTTTTTAACCAAATGGCTGATAAGTTGATTGAAGCGAATGGGTTATTAGAAAAAACGGTGAATGATAAAACATCCGCCTTGATTAATGCTAATCAAGGTTTAAGAGATTTAAACCTTAAGTTAGAACAGCTGACCGTTGAAGACTCGTTAACACAAATAGCCAATAGAAGAGCATTTGATTTACGTTTTAATAGTGAATGGAAACGCTGTAGCCGCGAAAATATTCCGCTAGCGGTTGTTTTGTTAGATGTTGATTTTTTTAAAGTTTATAACGACACTTTTGGTCATTTAGCTGGCGATGATTGTTTAAAAAAGTGGCGAGTATTATTAAAAGCTCAGCCCAACGTGATGGTGATCTTGCGGCCCGTTATGGCGGGGAAGAATTCGTTTTGATTTTACCTAATACCAATAAAGAAGAGTGTCGAGTGATCGCCGAAAATATTCGCAAAAAATTAGCAGAGCTAGCATTACCACACCCAGGTTCAGTTATTGGTGAATATGTAACCTTAAGTATGGGGGCAGGGGTTGTGATACCTGATTTTCATGGCCTATCAGCTGATTTTTTCGAAAAAGTTGATAAAGCGTTATACCAAGCAAAATCATCTGGCCGTGATTGTTTAGTTTTTATTGCTTAATTGAATACGGTTTATTATTGTATGGCTTCGAGTCAGAAATATTTACTTAAAAAACAATTATCTAAAAATCTCCTCACGTTAATTTTGAATAATTTCCCTCGTGTCACATAAGTGTCACAAAGTTTAAATATAATTGTCACATATCCTTTATATAGTGTTCACAATTCTTAAACGCTCATCGGAGATTATTATGAGTTTAAAACGTGCCTTAGGCATTATTGGTTTAGCAAGCTTAGTAAATTTTTCAGCATTAGCTGTTGATAGCGATTTACCTACTTACAAAAAAACAAGCGGTATTTCAGGTAACTTATCTTCAGTAGGTTCTGATACTTTAGCAAATATGATGACATTTTGGGCCGAGGAATTTAAACGCACTTACCCTAATGTGAATGTTCAAATTCAAGCGGCCGGTTCTTCTACTGCGCCACCAGCTTTAACTGAAGCTACTTCAAATTTAGGACCTATGAGTCGTAAAATGAAGTCGCGTGAAATTGAATCTTTTGAAGAGCGTTACGGCTACAAGCCTACTGCAGTGCGTGTTGCTATTGATGCATTAGCGGTTTTTGTTCATAAAGATAATCCAATTAAAGGTTTACGTATTGACCAAGTTGATGCGATTTTTTCAAGCAACCGTAAATGTGGTGCTTTGAAAGATGCTGACCGTTGGGCTGATTTAGGTTTAACCGGTGATTGGGCTGGTAAAGACATTCAATTATACGGTCGTAACTCGGTATCAGGTACTTACGGTTACTTCAAAAGCAAAGCGCTTTGTAAAGGTGATTTCAAAAAATACCGTAAACGAACAACCAGGTTCAGCGTCAGTTGTTCAATCTGTATCAGCATCACTAAATGGTATCGGTTATTCAGGTATTGGCTACCAAACGTCTGGTGTCCGTGCATTACCTTTAGCGAAAAAGGCGATGACTTCATTGAAGCCAACATGGAAAATGCGATTGCCGGTAAATATCCATTATCACGTTACTTATACGTTTACGTGAATAAGCACCCGAACAAGCCGTTAGACCCAATGACAGCCGAGTTCTTAAAAATGGTACTTTCAAAAAGCGGTCAAAAAATTGTTGAAAAAGACGGTTATATTCCATTACCAAACACTGTTGTTGAAAAAGAATTTGCGAAATTAGGTCTTACGCTTTAATTACTAAGTAACGCCTAATGAGTACTTAATAACATAGTCCCAACTATGATCGAAACGCCAGCATTTTAGCTGGCGTTTTTTTATGCGTTAATTAAATATTTGAGGGGAGTTGGCTAGCCCGATCAAAAAAATAATATCCGAGACTTGCTAGGGCCTGTTTATCTTTGTTTAATAATTCAGCTGAGAGATAAAATCGTTTTAATCAAGGCTGAAATTATGTCGTTTAGTCATCTAAACCAATAATTTTTAACGCCGAGTAACGCGATTTTAGCCTCAGCCCACAGGGCAATGGCTATTTTTTTGTGCTAGCTGCATTAGAATTTCACTCATTTGGAATTCACTCATTTGAAATAAGCAAACAACGTTCATTCTGCTTTGCTATCACTTAAAATAGCCTATTGCTGAAAATATAAACAAAGATCAACAGACCCTAGCTTAACGAACAACTAATTCAATATTAATGGCTTTTAGTTGCTGTTGTTCCTGGTGTAAGTCTGCCACGATCAGTGGGTTTTCAGCTAACCAGGTTTTAGGGAAGTGACAAAATAATTTACCATGCTTAGTGCTGAGTTTTATGTCAGGTAAATTAGCGAGTTGGCGTTTTTTATTTAATAAACAAGCGATCCTAAAAACCACTAAAATGCTGGCTAATTTGAGCGGTTTAATTAAAAACCATGACATATTATCTAATGCTTGAATTTTTCGGCGTTGACTGCCAACTAACCAAGCAAGCGCTTGACTTGCTCTTGGTTAAAGCCGGCTAAGTCGGCATTTTCAATAATGTAGCGGCCGTGCCGATGGAAACCAGCAGGGTTAATGTCTAAACCAATTTCATGGAGGGATATTGCCCAATAAAGCAGGTTTTCATAATGTTTACCGCTTAACTGCCAAGGTTCTTTAAGTTGTTTAAATAGCTGCTTAGCGACTGTTTTTACTCGTTCAACTTGTTCTACGTCAACATTAAAACGGGTCATTAAACTAGTAATCGTGCGGTTATGAATGTTACTTGATAGCTTTTGATCTAATAAGCCAAAAAGTACACCTTCTCGTAAAGCATAATCACAATAATCGAGCTCTTTAATACGTAGTACTTCCATCAACGCAATAAGGATTGCCAGCCCAGGACAAATAACATCAATTCGTGCGGTTTTTGCCGTTAATGTTTATGTTGCTAACATGCTTTGCGGCAATCAGTTGACTACGTAATTGGTATAATTGTGATAACTGTATTGGCTGTGGTAATTCTTGGCCGTAGTTTATTATTTGATAAATGCTTTTAATCGTACCTGAGGTGCCATAAGCCGTTTGCCAGCCTGGTCGAGTAAAACCTGAGGCAACGGCTTCAATTTCTAAACTGGCATGTAACACGGCATGTTTAAAAGCGGTATCGCTAATGTCGCCTTCTGGGAAGTAGCTACGAGAAAAACTAACGCAGCCCATATCAATACTGTCTAAAAATGTAATTTTATTATTTTTACCAACAATACATTCGGTACTACCACCACCAATGTCTAACACGAGGTGTTTGGTATCAGAGGCAACATAATGGCTAACCCCTTGATAAATTAGGCGAGCTTCTTCGTGACCTGAAATAACTTCAATATCAAATGGTAATATTTTTTGTGCTTGGCTTAAAAACTGATGCGCATTTTTAGCTTTACGTAGCGTGTATGTTGCCACTATGCGAAAGTTATCAGTGGTTAGCTGTTCTGCCATATCTGCTAATCGGCTGAGTACTTCTAACCCACGATTAATAGCGGCTTTTGATAACATGTTTTCTTGATCTAAGCCATCCGCCAATTTAACTGAATATTTTTCGCTATGTAAAATTTGCAAGTTTTGATCAACAATACGCGCTAAAACAAAGTGGAAGCTATTAGAGCCAATATCTAAAGCCGCAATACAATTTTCTGGCGTGTTGAGTGTATCGTTCATTAGTTGATTTATCACAAGTTTCCTATTACCAGTATAAATACTATTTGTTAATTGCGTAGTTTATTGGCTAACTATTTCATTAATAAAGTTGTTTTTTATGTTTTAGGTGAAACGTTTGGCGTTTCTAATGCTTTTAAATAGTCATAAATAGCAATTTGTGAACGAACCGCGACTTTACCTTTTTTCACATAAGCATTGTTTTGTGACGGATTAATGCGCCGTGCTTTACAGTTATCACTTAATTGTAATTCAAGGATATCGATAATGCGTTGCTTTAGCTTAGGACAATAAATGGGGTAGCGACTTCTACGCGGTGATCAATATTTCGTTCCATCCAATCAGCAGAGCTAATAAATACTGATTGCTCACCGCCATTATGGAAGACCATTACTCGAGGGTGCTCTAAAAATCGGTCGATAATAGAAATGGCCTGAATATTATCACTCATGCCTTTAACGCCAGGAATTAATGCACACATACCACGAACAATAAGGTTAATTTTTACACCGGCATTACTGGCTTTATATAACCGACTGATTAAATCATCATCTACTAAGTTATTTACTTTTAAGGTGATTTGAGCTTTTTGTTTTTGCTCTGCGGCTTTAATTTCATTATCAATAAATTGATTTAAGCGTCGTCGGCAAGTTAGTGGCGAGACAATTAAATGGCTAAATCGAAAGCGTTTATAACTGTGTGAAATAAATAAAAAGACGTTATCGACTTCTTGGCAAAGGTCTTTATGTTTTGTAAATAATGAAAAGTCGGTATAAATACGGGCATTTTTTTCGTGAAAATTTCCCGTACCAATATGGGCATAACTAACCAATTTTTCTTGCTCTAAACGTTTAATTAAACATATTTTTGCATGAATTTTTAATGACGGAATACCAAACTCTACATGAATACCGGCATCTTTCATGAGTTTTGCCCATTCAATATTGGCTTGTTCGTCAAACCTTGCCTGCAATTCAACGACAACAGTTACTTCTTTACCATTTTTTACCGCTTCAATTAATGAATGAATTATTTCTGATTTTTTAGCGACACGGTAAATATTAATTTTTATTTCTTTTACTAACGGATCATAAGAGGCTTGGCGAACAAATTCAGTGAAATGACTAAACTTGTAATAAGGGTAATAAACCAGAATATCTTCTTGGCTAATAGCGTCAAACATCAAGTGATGTTGTTTAAAAGTAAGTGACTCTAATGCTGGTAGTTGTGGGTTTTCTAAGGTTTTATTGCCGAGATTGGGAAATTTCACAAAGTCTTCAAAGTGGCGAAATCTTACCCCTGGTACTAAGTTATCAACCCCTTTAATTTTTAGCTGTTTACGTAAAAATTTCACCATGTAATCAGGCATAAACTTATCATAACCTAAGCGGGCAGGCTCTGCTTTTAGGCGTTGTTTTAAGCCTTTTGACATTTTATCGAGCAAACTACCATCAAGTTCATCGTTTAAGTTAAATTCAGCATCACGGCTGAGTTTTATTGAATAAGCATCGATAGAAGTGAAATTGATGGTATCGCGGAAAATATTTTCTAAAAAATAATGCACGATATCATCTAACATGAGGATTTTTTTAAAACCATTTTGTAAATGCTCAGGCATGATAACAAAACGATTAACCTCATTCCGTGGAATTTCAACTAAGGCAAATTGTTCATGGTCTTCACTTTTAAGGGCGACTAAAAAATAGATGCCATCATCATCTAAGCAGGCTGAAACATTGGTTGTAGGGCCAATAATAATCGGTGTTATATGTTTAATAATTTTATGTTCAAAAAAACGTTTTAACCAAGCATGTTGCTCATCGCTAATTTGTTCATTAAAAATTTTTGATTTTTTATCATTAAAAATAAGCTTGATGCCGTGTTGCTCCAATTCGGCAAAATTGGCTAGGGCGACTTCGCGAAATTTTTTCGGTGAGAACATCAATTTTTTTAATATTTGATGGAGTAGATTAGTCCAAATAGGATCGTTATTTTTAACTTCTTCCGGGTGAGCCGCTTCTACTAAGGCTTTGCGGCGAATATTAGCAACACGAACTCGAAAAAATTCATCAAGGTTGGCAGAGTAAATACCTAAAAAATGTATACGTTCTATTAATGGCACATCGTGGTCTGATGCTTCTTGCAAAACGCGCTCGTTAAAGGCTAACCAGCTGAGTTCTTTGTTAAAAAAAAGGTTACTATCTTTCATATACAAATATTTATGATGTAAAAAGATAATGATAAAAGATTTTTTGTTACCAAATTATTTCATGGTAACAAAAACGTCATATGTAAAAGTTGCTATTTTAGCGTGTAATATCAACCATTAAGTCATCAGCAATATTCTCTAATGCAGTGACCATATTATCAACCGCTGATTCATCAATGGTCACATGGGCTTTGGCATTAAACATTAATTGGCCAGAGTGAGCTGCACTTTGTTGATTACTGACCAACTTGATCAAATTACCATTATGGTGATGGATCACCGATGAAATATCACTAACAATGCCGGCGCGATCATTTGCGGTTAGGTCTTAAATAATCTTTTCTGCTGCCGTAGCTAAGGTGTCTGGCGCAACTTCAACTTGTAAATTTAGCTCGGTTAAGTTGCTCAGGGCTGCGCATAAATCGTCAAGATGACTTTCGTCAACGGTGATTTCGACAATGCCGGCAAATAAACCCGATAAATGATGTAGGCTACTGGTTTGCCAATTACCTTGTTGTTTTTTTACAACGCTAGCAATTTGATCAACAATTCCTGGGCGATCTGGGCTGATAAAAGAAATGATAATGTGTTTCATAACAGGTTCACTTTTGTCTATTTTTATTTGGGCAGGTTAGTATAAATTTATTAATCGCGTGTTAATTGAGATAACTCTTTATTGAGCTGCTCTTCATCACCTAAATTGAGTTCAACCATGCGTCTTAATGTTGAAATGCTATCAATGTCGATGGCATTTACACGTAAGCCCAATTCATTATTGTTAGTATGAACAACGGCAATATGCATGGTGATAGGATCATTTTCATCGAGTTGGAATGATAATATACCAAGCTTATGTTTTAGTGATTCTGTATCGGCTGATGAAGTGACTAAAGCACCATTTAATGAGATATCTTGAATCGATACCGGGTAAGTATTTTCTTCAACTTCTAACTCAGCCTTGATAGAAAACAATATTCGGGTGAATTGACGTCTATTTTCCATGCGATTTTATTAAATTAATTACGTATTTATTTAGCATAGCTTTGTTTTATAAAAAAGGCACCTTTTGGTGCCTTAAATTGTTGATTAATTGATTTTTTTATATTTAATGCGGTGCGGCTCTAGAGCTGCAGGCCCTAAAGTTTTCTTAAGCCATTCATTATAATCAGTAAAGTTACCTTCAAAAAAGTTAACTTGTCCTTCATCACGATAATCAAGTATGTGAGTAGCAATACGGTCTAAGAACCAGCGGTCATGGGAAATAACCATGGCACAACCTGGGAATTCTAATAAGGCTTCTTCGAGTGCACGTAACGTTTCAACATCAAGATCGTTGGTAGGTTCATCAAGCAGCAATAAGTTACCGCCGGTTTTCACTAACTTCGCTAAATGTACTCGGTTACGCTCACCACCTGAAAGGTCGCCAATGAACTTTGTTGGTCATTGCCTTTAAAGTTAAAGCGGCTACAGTAGGCACGAGCTGGAATTTCATAGTTACCAATTTGAATAATGTCGTGCCCTTCAGAAATCTCTTGAAAGACAGTGTTTTTGTCATTCATGTCGTCACGGAACTGGTCAACACTGGCTAACTTAACGGTTTCACCTAAGCTAACTGAGCCGCTATCTGGCATTTCAGCGTTTGATAACATTTTAAATAAGGTAGATTTACCCGCACCATTGGCACCAATAATACCCACAATAGCCCCTTTAGGAATACTAAAGCTTAAGTTGTCAATTAATATGCGATCACCGTAAGATTTTGTTAAACCTTCCACATCTAAAACTTTGTCACCTAAACGCGGTCCAGGTGGAATATAAAGTTCATTGGTTTCATTACGTTTTTGATGATCTTGATTATTAAGCTCTTCAAAACGTGCCATACGGGCTTTGTTTTTAGACTGACGCGCTTTCGGGTTTTGACGAACCCATTCAAGTTCTTGCTTGATGGTTTTTTGTAAGGCGCTTTCACTTTTGGATTCTTGTTGTAAACGCGCATCTTTTTGTTCAAGCCATGATGAGTAGTTACCTTCCCATGGAATACCGTAGCCGCGGTCAAGTTCTAGGATCCAACCAGCGACATTGTCTAAGAAATATCTATCATGGGTGATAGCGACCACAGTACCGGTAAAGTCATGTAAAAGCGCTCTAACCAAGCAACCGATTCAGCATCTAAATGGTGCGTTGGTTCGTCAAGCAATAACATATCAGGCTTTTGTAATAACAAACGACATAAAGCAACACGACGACGTTCACCACCACTTAATACCGCTACTTTTTGATCCCAAGGTGGTAAGCGCAATGCATCAGCGGCTTTTTCTAACACATTATCAATATTGTGGCCGTCTTGGCTGTTAATTATATCTTCTAATTCACCTTGTTCTTTAGCTAAGGCATCAAAATCAGCACCTTCTTCAGCATATTCCATATAGACTTGGTCTAAACGCGCCATTGCATTTTTAACCACAGATACTGCTTCTTCAACAATTTCACGAACGGTTTTTTCTTCATCAAGTACCGGCTCTTGCGGTAAATAACCAATGTTTGTACCTGCTAAGGCTTTAGCTTCACCTTCAAATTCAGTGTCAACACCCGCCATAATGCGAAGTAAGGTAGATTTACCTGAACCGTTTAAACCTAATACGCCAATTTTTGCGCCGGGGAAAAAAGAAAGCGAGATGTCTTTGAGAATAGTGCGCTTAGGTGGCACAACTTTGCTCACCCGATTCATTGAATAAATAAATTTATCTGGCAATGCCATGGTTAAACCTTATTTGATTGTGTGGAAAAAAATATTGTCGATATTTTAGGTTAGGTTGGCTTTGATAAGCAAATAGCTTTTATCAATTCGCCTGAAAAATAATGTTAGCAGAAAAGGGAAGGAGTTATCGCTTTAAAATAAATGTAAGTTGGGGGATTTATTTTAAAGCGATATATACAAAGCGGTATTGAACTTATAAATCAGAGGCTAAGCTCTTTATAGTCCAGTTTATAGTAAAATTTATAGTACAGTAGCTGTGTTGTTACTTTTTTAGTGCGGAATAATAACCACGCTAAAGGCAATAAAAACAAGCTGGTGTGTGGCTCAGGTACAGGTATAGTGTCAGTTAAGCCAATAACTGTTTGCACGTTACCTAGAATACTATCTGTGGTTAAAAAGCGAGTACCGTTGAGGGTTGCACCATCACCTAATTGATAGCTTCTTGAGCCAGATAAAAAGGTGCCTTTTAATTCAGCTGCGCCAATAATAAAGTTAGTGGCAGTATCATTGTCTAAAAAGTTAAAAATAACATTGTTGGCTAAAATACCACCGGTTAAGCGGATGCCTGCACCAGAGCCAATACTAGCTAAGCCACTAACATTGATCAGCATGCCATCGTTTTGTGAACCGGATATTGTTAAAAACTCGCCGGTTTCAAGAAATAACTTATCGGTAAAAAAATACCTGACTTTGTGATGCACTTAAGGTTACTGATTGTGCGATGTTATCAATGGATAAGCCAGTAAGCGCTTGTGCTTGAGCGCTGGCATTTTTTATATCTGTGCCTAGAGTTGTTAGTACATTTGCACAGTCACCATTAAGCCCTACATCACCGCTTATCACCGTGCCAGGTGACTTAGCAACGTAATTTGAACAGGCATTACCATTAATGTTTACATTCGAACCTATAATAAAGCTATTGTTGGCAGCGACATTACCAAAGATTTTTGCTTCTACACCAACACAAAAACTGCCTAACTCACCGTATTCACTCGCAATAGCAGCAAAGGTGTAATCAGAGGCCGAGGCTAAATTGACTGAGCCTTGAGTGCCTAAATTAACAATGCCAGCATGAGCAGGCAAGAGGCTTAGAAAGCATAAACTGGTAACCATTAATTTAAGCTTTATTTTTAATAAATTTTTGTTCAAAAACACACAACACTCCTACAACTCAGATGAAATGACAGCGTTATCATACAGATCGGATGAGAGCTTGTCGAGTGCTGTTTTATTGTGCTGTATATAATTAACGTACAATTAATGCGCAGTTTATGCACAATTAACGCATAAATTTAAAAAAGCATATTTAAGTCAGCAGTTTATAATAAACAGGGATTTTTCAGCGAAAGTAAAATACGACAGTTTTTAATCATGAAGCAAGTTGTTACATAAATTTTTGATTTAGTTAGAGCGTGTTAATCTTTGCAGTATGTTTTGGCAACAGGCTATATGTTTTTATGCAAGGCAGAGTGATTGAAGTGCTGTTGTTTTACCATAGTTGCTCTATATATAAGTTAGCAATAACGATATTTCATTGCTTGGCTTTGTTCTTATTGCGCTTTATTAGAAGAAAAATTATACACAAAAGGTTAACACGCTCTAATCGAATATTTGTTAATACAAGACGTTAACGAAAGACAATGATATGCTTAGCGCAAAATAATATTACCGATCAGAGTTTGTCAGCCATCCATGTTCCAGCCCGTTAGTTTATTTATTGGCCTGCGTTATAGTCGAAGTCGTAATCGTTCAGGTTTTGTTTCTTTTATTACCTTTTTTTCTGTTGTTGGTATTTTACTTGGGGTTGCCGCCTTGATCACTGTCGTGTCAGTAATGAACGGCTTTGAAGGGGAGCTTAAAAGCCGAATTTTAGGAATTGTGCCGCATGTTACTTTATCGGCACCTGAGCAAAAACCGCTGAGCCAATGGCAAAAATTGCGCGAGCAAACTTTAACGCTTGAACACGTCAATAATACAACGCCGATCATTAGTACTGAAGCTTTAGTACAATCAGCATCAGGACTACGTGGTGTGCTATTACAAGGTATTGAAAGCTCGCTTGAACAAGAGGGTATGGTTGCTCAAAATATGCTGGCAGGAGAGTTTGCAGACTTATCAAACATTCCATATTCGCTTGTCATTGGTCAAGCACTTGCCCGAAAATTAAATGTCTCGTTAGCCGATAATCTGCGTATTGTTTTACCCAATAAAACCCGCTTCACGCCAATGGGACGTATTCCCGTACAGCGAACTTTTACAGTAGTGGGGATTTTTAATTTGGGCTCGCAAGTTGATGCCAGTGTTATTTATACCTCAAGCCATGTTGCCGCTAAGTTATTACGTTTACCTGAAAATAGTTACACTGAATTACGGCTGTATTTAGATGATGCGTTTAATGCCAATAAAGTGGTTAAAAACATTCAGTCACACATACAAGGTGTTGAAATTACTAGCTGGCAACAATCGCAAGGAGCCTTGTTTTCAGCGGTCAGCATGGAAAAAAACATGATGTGGTTAATGTTGAGCCTAATTATTGCTGTAGCGGCTTTTAATATTGTTTCGGCCCTTGTCATGGTAGTTATCGATAAACAGGGCGAAATTGGCATTTTACAAACATTAGGCTTAAGCCGCGCTGACATTGTGAAAGTATTTTTAACTCAAGGAATGTTTAATGGCATTTTTGGCACAACCTTTGGTGTTATTCTCGGGTTATTAGCGACCTTTTATTTAAATGATGTGTTGTCATTATTAGGACTTAATTTGTTCGGTGGCGGTTATGCTGCGCAGCAATTACCAGTTGCATTTGAGATCAGCGATTTAATGACCATTATCATAGGCGCACTAAGTATGACCCTATTAGCCAGTTTATATCCCGCTTATCGCGCATCAAAAACTCAACCAGCAGAGGTATTACGAAATGAGTAAGGTATTGCAGTGTTTGCAATTATCAAAAAGTTATCAGCAGGGTGATGAAACCACCCAAGTGCTTGACGGTTTAGAACTTACGGTGGAACAGGGGGAATTACTTGCCGTTGTTGGTCGTTCGGGCTGCGGTAAAAGTACCTTTTTGCATTTAGCGGGGGCACTAGATACGCCAACCAGTGGTACGGTTAAAATTAATGATGTTGATATTCATCAGTTAAGCGATAAAAAAAAGGCGCAGTTTCGTAATCAACATATTGGTTTTATTTATCAATTTCATCATTTAATGATGGAGTTTAGCGCGGAAGAAAACGTCGCTATGCCGCTGCTAATTCGTGGTGACAAACCTAAAGTTGCCTTAGAAAAAGCGCGATTGATGTTAGATAAAGTAGGTTTGAGCCATAGATTAACACATTTGCCGTCAGAGCTTTCAGGTGGTGAACGCCAACGTGTTGCTATTGCTAGGGCTTTAGTGCCAGAGCCGGCTTTAGTATTAGCGGATGAACCCACCGGTAACTTAGATTTTGATACCGCAGAGCAAGTCTATCAATTATTGATAAGTTTAAATCGTCAGCTTAATACCAGCTTTGTGATTGTTACTCATGATTTATTATTAGCGGCTAAGATGGATCACCAAGTCACGTTTGATCATGGCAAACTCGTGCCATTAACGCTGGAGCCAGCTCAGGTAGATGACGTAACTAACACAGCTTTGTCTTTAGAGCCAAAGACATCAGAGCAAAACTTAACTGAGAAACTGCCTGAGCAGGTTAATCAAACGCCGGTTGTTGAGTAATTGTTACTATGATAAAGCCTATCAGTTTATTTTTAGCCTTAAGGTATGTTTCTCGCCGGCACAGTAGTGGTTTTTCTTCTTTATTTCAGCATCTTCTACTTTAGGTATTGCCTTAGGTGTGATGGTTTTGATCATTGTTTTATCGGCGATGAATGGTTTCGAAAAAGCCTTAGCGGATAAATTATTATCGATCATCCCTCATGCCGAACTCGAGTCAGTGAATGAGCCAATTGATAATTGGCCAGCAACCGCAAAAAATATGCTAGCGAACCCTGAAGTGTTAGCGGTTGCACCAGCGATTAAAATGACTGGCATGGTACAAAAAGCAGGGGCAGTTAAAGGTGTTGAACTACGCGGTGTTGATGTGAATAGCGAACAGCTAGTATCAGACATTAGCCAATATATTACGGCGGGCAAGTGGCAAAATTTATCAAGTGAAAGTTCAGATAAACAAGGCTTGATTATTGGCTCTGGTATTGCCAAAAAATTAGCGCTTAAGCTTGGTGATAAAGTGCAACTATTGTTACCAATAAACCAACCAGCGGCAAATGGTATGCAGCAACAATTTCCCGCGCCAACGGTTAGGCATGTTGAGGTAGTCGCTATTTTTACTTTTGGTGGTGTCATTGACGACACCTTAGCTTATATTTCATTATCGCAAGCTCAAGACATTTTAGGTTACACCGACAGTCAGGTGAATACATTGCGCATTAAAGTGCCAGATGTTTTTCGAGCCAGAGCGATTATTTCTAACATTGCGTATCAGCTTGATAATTATGTTTATATTCATGATTGGACTAGAACCCAAGGTCACTTATTTCAAGATATTCAATTAGTGCGCATGGTGATGTTTATTGTTTTAGCCTTAGTGATTGCAGTGGCGAGCTTTAATATTGTTTCTACCTTGATCATGGTAGTTAATGAAAAAAAAGGCGATATTGCTATTTTGAAAACCATGGGCGCGAGCCCGTTATTGATCATGTTAAGTTTTATTATTCAAGGCTTAGTTAATGGCATTGTTGGTTGTTGTTTAGGTACTGGTTTAGGTATTTATTTAGCGCTGAATTTAACCCATGATCACCAAAATAGAAAGTGTTTTTTCAACTAAAATACTGTCTGGCGATGTTTATTTTATTGACTTTATACCGAGCCAACTACAATGGCCTGATGTTTATATTACTGTGACCATTGCGCTAGTGTTAAGTTTATTCGCTACTATTTATCCTGCGTGGCGTGCAACTAAAGTAGATCCTGCTCAAGTATTAGGGCAGATGTAGAGCACTAAATTAATCCCTATAAAAAACGGTTATTGAATTCAATAACCGTTTTTTATGATGCTATATTTATTTTGGTTAAACTTTTCGACTAGTAGTGCGTTTTTTCCAGTCTTTTGATACGTTATAACGCCATAATAAATGAATGAAAAAGTAACCTAAAACGGCAAAAAATACTGCAAGTACACCACAGCCAAGTAAAAATGCTGGGCCTATAGTTGATAAACTATCGACTACCCATTGCCAACTCGCCTCAAATACGAAAGCTTGTTCTTCACCACCAAGAATCAAGTCCCGACCACATAACAAAAATAAAAAATAGCCGGCATGGTCAGAGGGTTAGTGATCCAAACAAGGGCGATAGATAAGGGTAAATTTGAATGTACTATAATAGCCATACCTGCTGCTAATACCATTTGAAATGGCACAGGGATAAACGCAAAAAATAAACCAACCGCAAATGCTTTTGCAATGGAATGGCGGTTTAAATGCCACAGGTTAGGATTGTGGAGTAAATCACCAAATATTTGTAAGTGTTTATTGGTTTTGATGGTTTGATGATCGGGCATCAAACGTTTGATAAATTTTTTAGGCATGGTCCCTCAAACGGCAATCACTATGGATAGGTGGCTTTTAACATTTTTTCTCGGTGCTCTATTGTCACTATTTTTGCCAATAGTGCCAGAGATTTCTTATGTAATTTTTTTGACAGTACTAGCGCTTGCTTGCTCGTTGCTAAAATTGAGTCGGCAATTGGTGGCTTTTATCTTAGGTTGTCTTTGGATGTTGTTTAACGGTGCTAATTATAACCAAGCGCTGAATAACAACTCAATAACAAGCGAACAACTTTATCAAAAAAGCGTGATACTCACGGGCGAAATCGATAATTTAATTATCCCTAATTTATCGACTACACGCATAAACGTGACTGTTGATGCGGTGAATCACATACCTTTAACTAAAAAAATTAAAGTGCGGTTAAGTTGGCAATCAGCACCTAAAAATCTTCAACAAGGGCAGCGCTGGCAGTTAGCGGTAAAGTTAAAGCCAGCGCATGGATTAGCAAACCAAGGTGGCTTTAGTTATCAAACTTGGTTAAGGCAACATCAACTGGTTGCTTCAGGCTACGTAAAAAAACAACAAGCTCAGTTAATATCTGAACATACCAGCTTACGTCAGCGCGGCTTTGAGCATATATTTCATCGGGTAAAGGAGAAAAATGGCTACCCACTTTATCTAGCTTTAACTTTTGGTGTTAGAGATTCACTGAGCAAAGAAGATTGGCAAGTATTAGCCTTAACCGGAACTCAGCATTTATTGGCTATTTCGGGCTTACATATCGGGTTGATCGCTGGTGCGAGTTATTATTTATTATTTTTTCTGTTACGCGTGCTACCGCTTAAGTATTTACCTAGCCGCTGGCAACGCTTGTTAAATCAACATAACTTACATTATTTAGCGATTATTTTTAGTGTTTTATGTGCCTTTTTTTATAGCTATTTAGCGGGTTTTTCAGCACCAACGAGCAGAGCCTTAATTATGCTGAGTTTATTTTGGCTTAGTAAATGCCTGAGCATTAAATTGAGTAAAACGCGACTGGTACTATTAACGTTATTTTTTATTTTATTGTTGCAGCCAATGAGTATTTTAGGGGCGGGCTTTTGGTTGTCGTTTTATGCGGTCATGATCATCTTTTTTATCCATTGGGCATGGCAGCATATTTTTGAACGTTTTGCTCGCTGGCAAAAATATTTAGCGTCTTTATTATTAATTCAGTTAGGGTTAACGTTATTTATTCTACCTGTTGCGGCATTGTTACAAAACCAACTACCTAGTGCCGCTATATTGGCCAATATTCTTGCGGTGCCATTTATGTCGTTGGTGGTGCTGCCATTAGTGTTTTGTTCGGCTGTTCTGGCCTTATTCACTGATATTGATTTTGTTGTTGAGCTGGCAATGCAAGCGCTGAGTATTTTATGGCAATGGTTAAGTTTGTTTAAAAGCGTTGAAGCATCGTTAATTGTGGTGAGTGATCAGACGATCATGCTACTTATGGTGATTTTATTTTGTCTAGTGTTTGTTTATTTAGCGACAAATAGAAAAAAGCCAGTTGGGTTGTTGCACTGCTAGTCCCAATATTTTTGATAGCGTTTTCTGATCATTTTCGTCTGCACTTTAATAGCGAACAAGATGACTACGATAAACAATGGCAAGTTAAGATATTTGATGTTGGTCAGGGTTTAGCGGTGATCATTCAGAAAAACCAACGGGTGATTTTATATGATACTGGCGCAAGTTATCCGAGTGGCTTTGTAATGTCGGAATCGGTGATCGCACCTTATTTAAAAAGTCAGGGAATTAACACCATTGATAAAGTGATCATAAGCCATAGTGACAATGATCACGCAGGTGGGTTAACTTGGTTGCGTCAGCATTTTATCATTAAACAGGTGATCGCGAATGATGTTAATTTAGCTGGCGATAAACCATGTTTGCAGGGAGAAACATTTGCATGGCAAGGTTTGCAAATTAATCAGCTTTGGCCATTAAAGCCAAAGCTAGGTTCAGAAAATGATGATTCTTGTGTCCTTACTATTTCAGATGGCGTTAATCAGGTGCTATTCACCGGTGATATTTCACAAAAGGTTGAACAGCAATTATTGGCGTCGGTAGGAAACCAGCTAAGTGCTGCTATATTAATAGCGCCTCATCATGGCTCTAATACATCATCGTCAAGCGAGTTTATTAAAACGGTTAAGCCAACTTATGCGGTGTTTAGTGCCGGTTTTATGAACCAATGGCAAATGCCAACAGAAAAAGTTGTTACTCGTTATCAAGAATTAGCGATTCAAACCTTGAAAACCGCGGATAGTGGCATGATATCCTTTTATTTAACAGCCAATTCCATTGATGTTTTGGAATATAAAAAACATCAATATGCATTTTGGTTTGCTAATTAGTTGGTAACTAAACCATTTAACGCTAAAATGGCGGTAATTCGATATTTATTTAATTTCAGCTTTGGTTAGTGTTTAACTAAAACTGAGATTATTTATCTAGCTTTGACACGCATTTAACTCGCGTTTGTTAAAACTTTATAGAGACAGAGATCATTCATGAATCATCCTGCTTCTGCTACTACATGGCAGAATTTTAAACGTTTAATGCGTTACACCAAACCATATAAATATGGTTTAATCATTTCAGTAATTGGTATGTTTGGCTATGCCGCCATCGATAGCTTTTTTTCTTTCGCAGTTACAGCCGCTTATTGATGAGGCTAACCGGTAAAAATCCTGATTTTATGCGCTATGCGCCGATTGCTTTAGTGTTATTAATGGCAGCGCGAGGTGTTTTTCATTTTATCAACAACTTTACTTTAGCTTGGGTCGGTAATCATGTGGTTACGGATCTTCGTCAAATATTGTTTGATCACATCGTAAAAATGCCGGTCAGTTATCACGATAAAGAATCCACTGGAACGCTGATATCGAAATTAACTTATGACGCTGAGCAGGTCTTGCAAGCGACCAGTAAAGCGTTATTAACACTTGCTCAGCAAGGGCTTTTGTTATCGGCTTATTGGCGGTGATGTTTTATAACAGCTGGCAATTATCGACTATCTTTTTATTATTAACTCCTTTTATTGCCATTGTTGTTTCTTATGTTTCTAAACGTTTTAGAAAGGTTAGCGCCGGTATTCAAAATACCATGGGTGAAGTAACAAGTGCGGCAGAGCAAACTTTTAACGGCCATAAAGTGGTATTAACTTTTGGTGGTGAGCAAAGAGAAAGTGAGCGTTTTGCAGATATTAATAAACGTAATCGTCAACAACGAATGAAAATGGTGGCGGCAAAAGCGGTTAGTGTGCCTTCAATCCAAATAATTGCCTCATTAGGTATGGCTTTTGTTTTATATTTTGCCAACTTAGATTATATGAAGGATGTGATCACTCCCGCTGCTTATACCACCGTATTAACTTGTATGGTGACTTTGCTTAAACCGATTAAACAATTAACTACCGTGAATGCCGAATTTCAACGGGGTATGGCCGCTTGTATTAGTATCTTTGCCTTATTAGACAAAGATATTGAAAAAGATAAAGGTGGTAAAAGGCTGAGCCGCTCGAAAGGTGACTTTGAATTAAAAGATGTTTCATTTACTTATCAAGGTGAAGAATCCCCGTCATTAAAAAATATTTCATTTAAAGCTAACGCTGGTGAAACGGTTGCATTAGTGGGCCGCTCTGGTAGTGGTAAATCAACGGCAAGTTCTATTTTATTGCGCTTTTACGATGTTGATGAGGGCGAGGTGTTAATTGATGGTGAAAATATTGAAAATTATAATTTAGCCGATTTACGCAAGCAATTTGCTTATGTGTCACAGCAAGTCGTGTTATTTAACGATACTTTAGCGAATAATATTGCTTATGGTCAGCCGGATGCGAGTGAAGCTGATATTATTGCTGCTGCAAAAAGTGCTCATGTGTGGGAGTTTGCTGAGCAAATGCCACAAGGGATAAATACCTATATCGGTGATAATGGTTCGTTGTTGTCAGGTGGCCAACGCCAACGTGTTGCAATTGCCCGTGCGATTTTATGTGATGCACCATTTTTAATTTTAGATGAAGCAACCAGTGCGTTAGATACTGAATCTGAACGTCATATTCAAGATGCTTTACAAAATTTACAAAAGGATAGAACCTCTATTGTCATTGCTCATCGATTATCAACGATAGAAAATGCCGATAAAATTATTGTTATGGAACAGGGACAAATTGTTGAGCAGGGAGATCATCAAAGCTTATTAGCAAAAGATGGTGTATATGCCCAGCTCCATAAGCTGCAATTTGGTTAATTAAAAATTATAAAAGAAAAAATCTATGCGCTTGATTGAAAAAGTCTGGTTTCATCATCACCGAGCAAAATATGTTTTAGTACCATTATTATTGCCCTTAACTTTGTTGTTTTGGTTACTATCAAGCGCTCGCCGCATAGCGTATCGCTGGAAAATATTACCTTCAGTTAAGGTTGAAAAACCTGTGATTGTTGTTGGTAATATTGGCGTTGGTGGTAATGGTAAAACACCGGTTGTTTTGTGGCTGGTGGCTTTATGCCGAGAAATGGGCTTAACCCCTGGGGTGATCAGTCGAGGTTATGGTGGTTTAGCACCACACTATCCATATTTAATTAACCCTGCTTCAACGGTTATTGAAACGGGGGATGAAGCATTAATGATTTACCGTCGTAGCCAAGTCAATATTAGCATTGGTAGCGATCGGGTTAAGTGTGCGCAACAATTAATAGCCAAGGGCTGTGATATTTTAATTACTGATGATGGTTTACAACACTATCGTTTACAACGGGATATTGAGTTTATCGTTATTGATGGTAAACGCCGTTTTGGTAATCAGTTATTATTACCGGCAGGGCCACTTCGTGAAGGTTTATGGCGCTTGAATACGGTTGATTACATCATTAATAATGGTGAAAAACCCTTGGTAAATGAGATGCCAATGACATTAATACCAGGGTCTTTAATTAATTGCCTAACCGGTGAAAGTTGTTCAGCGGAAAACTTACGCGCTGAATTTAGTCATGTTAATGCAATTGCAGGCATAGGTTCTCCAGAGCGTTTTTTTGCCACCAC
The DNA here is from genome assembly GCA_038141035.1 of Alteromonadaceae bacterium. Classification (GTDB taxonomy): domain Bacteria; phylum Pseudomonadota; class Gammaproteobacteria; order Enterobacterales; family Alteromonadaceae; genus JALZUE01. The sequence continues at coordinate 55,166 of JAYQHI010000038.1, read as the reverse complement.
ACGAACACTGGGCTTTATATTAAATCAGCAGCAAGGCTTTGTTGACCATCACCATTTTCAAGCGAGTGACTTCGATGAATTTTCAGATGATATTCCGTTATTAATGACAGAAAAAGACGCGATAAAGTGTTATGGTTTTGCTAAAGCAAACTGGTGGTATGTGCCAGTTGATGCTCGTATTCCAAAAATAGAAGAAAATTTATTGGTTAAGCGCATTGAAGCGTTAACCAATCAAAGTTAATAAACGTAAATTGCAGTTATTCACTGTAGAGCAAAATTTAAAGAGAAGATTATGGCATTTGATATCAAGTTAATGGAAATTTTAGCCTGTCCTGTATGTAAAGGAAAATTAGCTTACGACCGTGAAAACCAAGAGCTTATTTGTAAGTTTGACAAAGTTGCCTATGCGATTGAAAACGACATTCCAGTGTTATTAGAAAACGAAGCAGGTAAATTAGAGCAAGAGGCTTAAGCGAATGTCATTTGTTATTGTCATCCCAGCACGTTTTGAATCATCACGTTTACCAGGGAAAGTACTAGCAGACATTTGTGGCAAACCAATGATCCAGTGGGTGGTTGAAAAAGCGCAAGCTAGTGGTGCCAGTAAGGTGATTGTGGCAACCGACAACCAACAAGTTGCGGATGTGGTTACAAGTTTTGGTGGTGAAGTTTGCCATACTCGTAGCGATCATCAATCGGGTACTGAACGTTTAGCTGAAGTGATGACACAATATCAATTTCCTGATGATCAAGTGATTGTTAATGTTCAAGGTGACGAACCGTTTATTCCGCCAGCTAATATTGCGCAAGTGGCTGAAAATTTAGCGGGTCAACATAAAGCCCGTATGGCAACATTGGCTTATAAAATTTCTGACGTTGAAGAAGCGTTTAATCCTAATGCGGTTAAAGTCTTATGCGACAAAGATGGCTACGCCTTGTATTTTAGCCGCTCATGTATTCCCCTATGATCGTGATAACTTCTTAAAAAATGATGATATTACAAGCCTAGGTGATCACTACTTAAGACACATAGGCATTTATGCTTACCGCGCCGGTTTTATTAAAGATTATGTTAGCTGGCCGGCAAGTCAGTTAGAGCAGGTAGAATCGTTAGAGCAATTACGGGTGTTATGGCAAGGTGAAAAAATTCGTAGCAACGGCCAAAGAGCGTTTGCCAGTTGAAGGTGTAGATACGCCAGAAGATCTTGAAAAAGCACGAATGTTGCCTCTAACTTATTAAAATAATTCACATTAAGTAAGTATATCTTGCAGCAAGCTTGAGGCAGCTAGCAAACGATTAAGCAGGTAAATGATGACGATCTTAACAGGAAAACAACTGATTGCGGGTACATGGCAAGTTGGCCTTAACGGACATTTTCAGGCTTATGATCCTGTATTAGGGCAAAACGTTGAGCCGGTAATGAGCTTTGCCAATCAAGATCAAATTCAGCAGGCATTAACTTCTGCCGCCCAAGCTGCTCCTGTTTTTTCACAAATGAGTTTAGCTAAACGAGCAAAATTTTTGACCACCTGTGCCGACGAAATTTTAGCTCTTGGTGATGATTTACTTGCACGCGGGGCGTTAGAAACAGGTTATCCTAAAGAACGTATCGCTACCGAACGAGAGCGTACCGTTAATCAATTACATTTGTTTGCCGAGCTAGTGCTTGCTGGTGACTTTCTAAATATTCGAATTAATACCGCACAACCTGAGCGGACACCTATACCACGACCTGATCTGCGTTATATTAATCGAAGCCTTGGGGCCGGTGGTGGTGTTTGGCGCAAGTAATTTCCGCTAGCGTATTCGGTTGCTGGTGGTGATACCGTATCAGCATTAGCGGCCGGTTGTCCTGTGATTGTTAAAGGGCATAACTCGCATCCTGTTACGTGTGAATTAGTTGCAATAGCGATTAATAATGCAGTGAAAAAATGTCAGCTGCCAGCGGGGACTTTTTCAATGTTATTAGGTGACGGCAATGATATTGGCGAGCGGCTGGTATGCGCTCCTGAAATAAAAGCGATTTGGTTTTTACCGGCTCAACCCAAGGTGGTATCGCTTTGATGAAGCTAGCGCAAAACCGTGCTGAGCCTATTCCGGTTTTTGCAGAAATGGGCAGTACTAACCCGGTTGTTTTGTTGCCCAAGACCTTAAAAAAATCGTTTAAAACCATTGCCGAAAATTTTGTCACTTCTTTTAAAGCAGGAACGGGGCAATTTTGTGTTAACCCAGGTTTGTTAATTGCGATTGAAGATGACAGCTTAACGGCCTTTATTTTACAGCTGCAGCGTTTGATTAAGGACGTGCCTGCTGGGGTTATGTTAAACCAAGGTATTCATCAAAGTTATCAGAAAAATCTAGCAAGCAGAATAGCGCATGATAATGTTGAAGTTATTGCTCAAGGTCAAATAGAAGTTAGCTCAAACGGCTGCTTTAGCCAAATGGCTTTATTAAAAACAGATGCCTCAACTTTTATTGGCTCTGCTGAGTTAAAAGAAGAAATTTTTGGCCATGCGGCATTATTAATTACCTGCAAAAACATTAATGAGATCATAACTGTAATTGAAAGCTTCGCTGGACAGCTTACCGGCACTATTCAAGGTAGTAATGAGGAACTAGCTGAGCATGCGAGTTTAATACAGTTACTGCAACAAAAAGTGGGCCGGTTAGTCATTAACAATTTTCCAACTGGTGTTGAAGTGTGTGAAGCTATGATGCATGGCGGGCCATTTCCAGCCTCTAGTGATAGCCGTTTTACCTCCGTTGGTACCGCTGCAATTACTCGATTTTTAAAACCTATCTGTTTACAAAACTACCCTGAAGTTCTATTACCTGAAGCATTACAAAATAGTAATCCGCTGACTATTAATCGCTTGGTTGATGGCGTTTATACGCGAGCGGCAATTGGTTAGTTAATGACGTGAAAAAATCAGCGACTCAAATCAATAAGCTAAAAACCGATCCGCCAAGTGTTCGAAATAGTGTTCAAAATAGTGCTCGAAATAGCACTCAACAAAGCCCCTCAACAACAAAGTCCTCAACCAAGCCTTCAACAATGTTCACAACCGAATTATCAAAAAATTTGGCAAACGGTACAACTGATACCCACATGATACCCACAGGTAAGGTAGCAACTTATGGCCAAATTGCCGATTCAGCTGGCTTACCTGGGCGAGCAAGATTAGTTGGCCGCGCATTAGGTTTGATGCCTAAGCTTGGCTGGCATGGTAAACCTATTCCTTGGTATCGAGTGATTAATGCTCAAGGAAAAATATCATTACCAGTTAACAGTGACGGCTTTATTAAGCAAAGGCAGTTATTACAACAGGAGCAAGTTGTAGTGTTAGGCAATAAAATAAAACTTGCTGAATTTCAATGGCAGCCAGATTTAACTGAGCTGCTATTTCATTTATCGTTTTAATGCATTTTACACATGATAAAAAAAGCCCAGCGTATAGCTGGGCAAAAAATATAAGGGGAGAGATTTTTTAAAGAAGGGGATTAACCTTCGAGTAATTTTTTACCATTAATGGCAATTTTTCTTGGTTTTAACGCTTCAGGTATTTCTCTTTCTAGATCAATATGAAGCAGTCCATTTTCTAAATGTGCTCCGATGACTTTGACATGGTCACCGAGTTGAAATTTCCGTTCAAAGTTTCGCTCAGCGATGCCTTGATGTAAAAACTTACGTTCTTTGTTGTCATCAACGGGAGTTTTGGTTCCGGTGACAATCAAAGCACTTTCTTTTGACTCTATATCGAGTTCATCTTCAACAAACCCAGCAATAGCCATAGTAATTCGATACTTATCTTCAGCAAGTAATTCGATATTATATGGAGGGTAAGTTGACTGTTTATCGGCACGTGATGCTTTATCAATTAGGCCAGCTAAATGATCAAAACCAATAAAAGAACGGTATAAAGGGCTAAAGTCTGTAGATGTACGCATAATATTCATATCCTATTTGTTTTTAAGCAATATGTTGTTATTTCAAATGATTAATTAATGAGTTGACCAGCAAAGGCTGCATCTTTAATTAACTAACTTTTTTGAAAAATACCTTTCCACAATGGAACAGGCGGTTTATGTAATCCCTATCGGCGACTACATTTTAATAGATGGGATTGATGAAATGTTTTTCAAGAGAAAAAACTAAAATATTTTTAAAATTAGTTTTGGTTTTAATGTAAGTTACTAAAAAATAAGTATAAAAAGATGATAAAAATATCATCTTTTTGTTTTTAGCATTGGTCAGATAATTATTTTATGGTTTTTACATCACCGCTGACGGCTGAATTTTCATTGTCATCAATCACTGATGGTGCAATTGCCTGTAAAGTTGATAATGCCATTTCATAATTAGGATGGCTTGCAATACTTTCAACTAATTCTTTATAAGCAATGTTACCTTGTTGGTCGATAATAAAAATGGCCCGTGTTAATAACCCCATATCTTTGATCAACAAGCCATAGTGCTGACCAAAGTCTCGCCATACCGCATCAGAAAGCACTTTTACTTTATCGATATTTTCAGCTTTACAAAAACGCTTTTGAGCAAAAGGTAAGTCATTGCTGATAGTTAAAATTACAATGTTATCGGATAACTGGCTAATTTCTTCATTAAAGCGTTTAGTTTGAAGTGAACAAACCCTGTATCTAAACTAGGTACAACGGAAATTAAGACCACTTTGTTGGCAAAGTCAGCTAATTTTACCGGCGAAAAATTGGCATCGACCACTTTAAAATTTGGTGCTTGCTCTCCAACATTCACTTGATGACCAATTAAGGTGACATATTTGTCACCCGCTTTAACAAGGTTGTTAGTTTCGGGAAGTTATTTTCCGCTAAAACCTGGCCTTGATACAAACAACTGCTTAATAGGGTTAATAGTGTGATTTTTTTCAATATTTTCATTTGTTGTGAACTATAATCAGTAGATAATAGGCAAGCTTAACTAGGTATGAAAAAAATGGCTATAGTTTTTCAAATAAACTATTGTTCAGTGATACTTTTGCTATAGTAGAGTAAAGCTAAAATAATTTAAGTAATTGGAATTAATATATATGTCGACACGTCTGCTGATTTGTGATGATTCTAATATGGCGCGCAAGCAAGTTGCCCGCTCTCTACCGGATGGTTGGGATGTAGATATTAGTTTTGCGGCCAATGGGGCCGAAGGAATAGAAGCGATAAAAGCAGGGAAAGGGGATGTTTTATTACTGGATTTAAACATGCCAGTGATGGATGGTTATGAAGTATTACAAACCATAGTTAAAGAAGATTTACCAACGCTCACCATTGTTATCTCTGGTGATATACAGCCGGAAGCTCATCAACGAGTAACTAGTCTTGGCGCTTTAGATTTTATTCAAAACCCGTCAATAAAGAAAAATTAACTGAAATATTATTAAGTTATGGCGTTTTCACAAAAGAAGAAACTCTAGCAAGCGAGCAAAAGCCATAGCAAAAACGGGTTGAAGATGTTAAAGAAAATCATATTGAAGTGGATCATGAAGCCGTCGAATTTGAACAGCTTGATAACAATTTACGCGATTGCTACCAAGAAATAGCCAATGTTGCGATGGGACGTGCCGGTGATTTATTAGCGCGTTTATTAAATGTCTTTGTCATGCTGCCCATTCCTAATGTTAATTTGATTGAAGTGAGTGAAATTAACATGGCGCTGTCTGCCGTGAATAAAGAGACCACATCAGGTGTCTGTCAGGGGTTTATCAGTTCAGGTATTTCGGGTGAAGCGTTATTAATTATTAATGATTCTGGCTTTAAAGATATTGCTACTTTGATGAATATTGAGCCACCACAAAATGAAAATGCAGAATTAGAATTATTGATGGATATGGGCAACGTGCTGATTGGCGCTTGTTTAAAAGGGGTGTCAGAGCAATTAGATATATCTTTTAGCCAAGGCTATCCTGTGGTGCTTGGTCAGCATAGAAATGTGAATGAACTTATTTCATCATCATCTAAACGTTGGCAACGTACCTTAGCAATTGAAATTAGTTATGGCATTGAAAATCACCCAATTAAATGTGATTTGTTATTACTCTTTACTGAGCAATCAATGAAAACGCTGAATAATAAATTAGCTTATCTGATGGATGAATAATTTATGTGTTACTTAATAATGGTTAGTTTGGAAAATATATGTCTATAGATTCAGATCAATTACATGAATTACATTGGATGATGGAAATGCTCCACACCATTGACGTTGGCTTAGTGGTATTAGATCGTGACTATCAAGTGCAAATTTGGAATGGTTTTATGGAAAACCATAGCGGTTTAAAACCTGCGGAAGTAAAAGATAAATTATTATTTAGTTTGTTTGAAGAAATTGATCAAGAATGGTTTACGCGTAAGGCTGATTCTGTTTTTTTACTAAAAAATAAAGCCTTTACTATTTGGGAGCAGCGCCCTTATTTATTTAAGTTTCAAAATTATCGCCCGATCACCGGCTCTGCTGAGTACATGTTTCAAAATACCACCTTTATTCCTTTAATGGCGGCAGATGGCCAAGTGTCTCATTTATGTTTGTTGGTTTATGATGTAACTGATAATGCCGTTAACAAACAAACGTTAGAAACTGCCAATGCTCATTTAGCAATGTTGAGCCAAACAGATGGTTTAACCCAACTTTTTAATCGTAGTCATTGGGAAAAATGTTTATCATCTGAATATAAACGCTGGTCACGTAGTCAGCATGTTAGTTGTTTAGTGATGTTAGATATCGATCACTTTAAAAAAGTGAATGATAGTTATGGTCATATTGTTGGTGATGAAGTTATTCGTCATTTAGCTAATTTGGCCAGTTTACATGTACGAGAAACCGATATTTGTGGCCGTTATGGTGGTGAAGAATTTGCGGTTATTTTGGCGGATACTACTTTAGAAAATGGTCAGATATTTGCTGAGCGACTTCGGGAAGAAGTGGAAAAATCAATTGTTAAATATAATGATATTGAACTTAGTTATACAATTAGTGTTGGGGTGGCAGAAATAACACCTACCTTTAAAAATCATGAGGCATGGATAGAAGCTGCTGATGTGGCACTTTACCAATCAAAAGCAAATGGCCGAAATAAAGTAACCTTGTACCCAAAAGAGCAGCCGTTAAAGTAGCAAAAATACGATAAAAAAACGCATCCAGTATTCCTACTTGATGCGTTTTTTTATGCTAGGTTTATCGCGCTTTACGCTTTACGCATTTAGCTTGTGCTTGGTATTAGTTTATAAACCTGCCGCTTGTTTTAAAGCTTCTGCTTTATCAGTTTTTTCCCAACTGAAAGCAGTAAAGGTGTCATCACCTACGGTCATTTCAAACGGTTCACGACCAAAGTGACCGTATGCCGCTGTTTGACGATACATTGGGTGAAGTAGGTTTAACATTTTAGTAATGCCATAAGGGCGTAAATCAAAATGTTCACGTACTAATTCAACTAATTTCTCTTCAGAAATTTTACCCGTACCAAAGGTATCAACTGAAATCGAGGTCGGCTCTGCCACACCAATGGCATAAGAAACTTGAATTTCACAACGATCCGCAATGCCAGCAGCAACAATGTTTTTAGCTACATAACGACCAGCATAAGCAGCACTACGGTCAACTTTTGATGGATCTTTACCAGAGAAAGCACCACCACCATGACGCGCCATACCACCGTAGGTATCAACAATAATTTTACGACCCGTTAAACCACAGTCACCTACAGGGCCACCAATAACAAAACTACCGGTTGGGTTGATATGGTACTTAGTATTTTCGGTTAATAACTCAGAAGGCAATACATGCTTAATAATGTTTTCCATTACCGCATCATGTAAATCTTGTTGTTTAATATCAGGGTTATGTTGCGTAGAAAGTACCACAGTATCAATAGATACAGGCTTACCATCTTGATAAATAAAAGTAACTTGGCTTTTTGCATCAGGACGCAACCAAGGTAAAACACCTGATTTACGCGCTTCAGCTTGGCGCTCAACTAAACGATGAGAATAGTATAATGGCGCCGGCATCAGCGTTTCAGTTTCATTGGTAGCATAACCAAACATTAAACCTTGGTCACCAGCACCTTGTTCTTCAGGGCTTTTACGATCAACACCTTGTGCAATCTCTTGCGATTGTTGACCTATTAAGTTCATGATGCCGCATGTTTCGCCATCAAAGCCAACTTCTGAAGAAGTATAACCAATATCACAAATAACTTGGCGGGTGATCTTTTCTAGATCTACCCAAGCAGACGTTGAAATTTCACCAGAAATAATAGCTACCCCTGTTTTTACCATAGTTTCACAGGCTACACGGGCGTTTTTATCTTGTGCAATAATCGCATCTAAAACCGCATCAGAAATTTGATCGGCAATTTTATCCGGATGACCTTCTGATACTGATTCAGAAGTGAAATAGTAGCTAGACATAAAACCTCATAATATTTTTACAAAGTATTTGATGAAATTTACACTCGCTCTAATGGAGCGGGATCGGCATCAAACAGGTTAAATTTTTCGCAATTCTACCTCTAAAAAAAATGGATTGATAGTTTTTTTACGCCTAGACGTCTAAATGGCTTAAATAATTTATGGTCATGAAATAAAAACATGGATTTAGGGGCGAGAAACAAGGGACTAGATACGAGTTACAAGATACGAGGTACAAGATACGAGGTACAAGATACAAGATACAAGATACAAGTTATAAGATACGAGTTATAAGAAACAAGATACGTGATACAAAGAGGAGTTACTGGTATAAGAATGATCTTTGGGCGGTGTTTTATTTAGCAGTTAGGCTATTTGTCGGGGAAGTGCTTAATGTTGTTAATTGCCAAGGGTAATTAAAAACTCGTTGAATGGTGTCGCTAAATGTTTGGCTGGCTAACCAAATAGCAGGTTTGCTTGCTTGAGTTGTTAATAAGTTTTTCTGAGTTAATATATTTTTAAGCTGTTTGGCTACCGGTAAGCCAGTGTCAATTAATTCTATTTCATTACCAATGAGCTGGGCTATTTGCTTTGTTAACATAGGGTAGTGGGTACAACCTAACACTAGCTTGTCGATACCTTTAGTTTTTAGCGGTAATAAATATTGGCTTAATAATGCTAATGTTTGCTCATCATCAAATAAGCCTTGTTCTATTTGTTGCACTAAGCCAGGACAGGGCTGAATATATATTTCGGCATTACCGCTGTGGGCTTTTACTAAAGCTAAAAAGCGCGTGTTATTGGCTGTTGCTTGCGTCGTTAAAATTGCTACTTTTTGCTTTTTAGTGGTTAAGGCGGCAGGTTTTATTGCCGGCTCCACACCAATGACGGGAATGTTAATGCGTTTACGTAATTGGTCAATGGCAATAACGGTTGCGGTATTGCAAGCAATAACAATAGCTTTAACGTTTTGAGCAATAAAAAAATCTGCAATTTCATTGACCCGTTGAATAATAAACTCGGGGGATTTTTTCGCCGTAAGGGGCATATTTATTATCAGCTAAATAAATAAAGTGTTCATCAGGTAATAACGCTTTAATATCATCAACAATGGTTAACCCGCCAATACCGGAGTCAAAAATACCAATACTAGCGTTAGCGGCATTAACGGCTAAAAGATCTGTCGCTGAATTATCTGTTTCTGTATTTAACATTGTTGCCTGAGACATACGGGATAACATTGGATATTGAAATATAAAGAATTATTGTTGCTTTGATGGTAGCGCGAGCGAGTATCAATGTAAACTAGCGGTGTTGTAAATTATTGCCTAATTGTTTTATCGCTTGGCGAATTAAACAATATTATTCACCAGTACTTAAATTAGTATTTAAACTTAAATTAGTGCTTTAATTAATATTTTTATTACTTTTCTAATGAGCAAGAGAAAGAGCATAATTAATAAAAGTAAACCTTCCAGAATGCCGTTGTCGACGTCAGCCCTTGAACACCGTGTGCTCAAGGCGGGTCTTGCATTATCACCGTAGGCTTCCTGATACGAGCCAGGCTTGCACAATAGTGAAAAATTAAAACCCTGAAGTAAAACTTATCGGCTCAGGGACATGGTTAACAACAAACATCCCAGAAGGCTTGGATGCATTATAACAAAAGTAGAAAAGATTAATAACAATAAATACGATTAAGCGCGTTTTATTGATTGATCGCTCAAAGCGTGTTCGATAGTTGATTGTAAAAGCGCAATTTTACTTTCAGTGTTGATTTTTTCTTGTGCAGATTGCTGTTGCAGCTTCAATAAATCGTTAGCTAAATTTAACGCTGTCATTAATATCGCTTGCTCAGGATTGGCGCAAGAGCCTTTTTCTAATAAGCTGGTTAAACGTGAATCAAGTTCATTGGCCGCAGCAATTAAAGCTGACTCTTCACCACTTGGGCAGCCAACTTTTAATGTTCTTCCATTAATTGAAATATTTACTGCGGATTTACCCATGGGTAATCAAGCTCCAAACTTATGAATAAAAAATAACAGATAAGTGCTTAATTTTTAGCTAAAAAAGCAATTTACGAACAACTTACCTAGATACCTGAAAATATAACGATCCTCCACTGTCGATGCAAGCATTAACTGATCAAACGGCCAAATTGATGATTGATCGCAATATTCACTGTCATCATCGCTGTTTTTCTGGTGTCAATGCTATTGGCAATGGTAGGATATTACCCTCTGTACCATGGAGCTATTTTTAAATTATGCACGATCAAACTCAAACCCTTTTTTCTACTTTTCAAGCTGTTATCACATCCAATGGTGTGATTGCTCATGCCTCAGAAATGCATGGCACAATAACCGGTTTAATTTGTAGTGGTCTCGCTTTTGAAAGTAATGACTATTTACCTATGCTTAATGACTGTTACAACAATGGTGAGCCATTACCTGCGGAAGTAAAAAGCCAGATCAAAACGATATACTCAGAAATTTGGCAAACTATTTTAGACGACAGTTTTGGTTTTCAATTAATGTTACCTGATGACGACGATGCGATCAGCGAACGCAGCAATGCACTAAGTGCTTGGGTGCAAGGTTTTAATCTAGGGTTTGGTTTACAACATAAAGATATGCCGGTTACTTCGGAAGATGTGAAAGAAGTGATCGCAGACTTTTCTGAAATTGCTAATTTATCAGACGAAGTTGATGAAGATGAAGCCAGTGAACAAGCTTATTATGAAATAGGTGAATATGTTCGTATTTCTACTTTATTAATATTTTCTGAGCTCGGTGAGCCGCCGGTTGATAGCAGTAAAAAAGAAACGATTCACTAAATTAATTTCGATACATTCAACGTTATAGCAATCTTATGATCAAAAACACTTTATTACCGGTAGCAGAGTTTATAACTCGAAGAACGGCTTTTTTAGCGCAAATGCCTCAGAATTCGGTGGCGTTATTTCCGGCAGGTAAAGAAGTTACCCGCAGTAATGACACTGAATATTTGTTTTGTCAAAATAAAAACTTTTATTACCTGACTGGTTTTAACGAACCGGATGCTTTGTTGTTATTAATAAAAGGAAGGGAAGGTGAGGCTAATGATCAAAGCATATTGTTTTGTCGTGAAAAAGCTCCTTTACAAGAAGTGTGGCATGGACGGCGAATTGGCCCTGAGGTGGCAAAAAATGAATATCAGTTTTCCGCTTGTTTTACGGTAAATGATATTGAGCAATATGTGCCTGATTATCTTGATGGTAAAACGCAAGTACAGTTATGCCAAGGTGATAATGCTGAATTTGAACAACAAGTGCTTGTTTGGTTTAAACAGTTAAAGTCAGCATCAAGGCAAGGAAAATTAGCACCTAAAGCCTTGGTTGATTGCAGTGATGTTATTCACGAAATGCGTTTGTTTAAATCGACTGCCGAACTTGAAGTAATGCGTAAAGCGAACGTGATCAGCGGCCAAGCACACCAAAGAGCTATGGAAAAAACGCAAGATGGTAAGTTTGAATATCAAATAGAAGCTGAAATTTTACATGAGTTTGCTCGCCATGGCGCACGTTTTACCGCCTACAATTCAATTGTTGCAGGTGGTGATAATGCTAATATTTTACATTACACCGACAATCAAGATGTTTTATTAAGTGGTGATTTATTATTAATTGATGCTGGCGCAGAGTTAGCCGGTTATGCGGCCGATATTACTCGAACATTTCCCGTTAGCGGTCAATTCACTGAACCACAAAAAGCCTTATATCAATTAGTATTAGATGCACAAAATGCTGCAATTGAAGCGATTAAACCAGGGCAAAGCTTAGCTAATTTAAATTCCATCGCCAGTGAAGTGTTAACCACAGGTTTGCATCAGTTAGGTTTATTAAAAGGCGATTTAACCGAGTTAATTACCGATAATGCCTGTAAAAAATACTTTATTCATGGTTTAGGGCATTGGCTTGGTTTAGATGTACATGATGTTGGTGATTATGGCATTGTTTTAGATGAAAACGGACAGCGTAAACAAGTTCGTGCATTTGAAGCGGGCATGGTGATGACCATTGAGCCGGGTTTGTATATTCCGCTTGATGATCAAACAGTAGCTGAGCAATGGCGTGGCATAGGTATTCGTATTGAAGACAATGTGTTAGTGACTGAGTTTGGTTATGAAAATTTAACGGTTAATGCACCTAAAAGTATTGCTGATATAGAAGCGATCATGGCGAAATCGCGCCTTTAATGATAAATATATTTGATAGATGAATATTGATAATAACAATTTTGACATAGTGATCGCTGGCGGCGGGCTTGCTGGTTGTTTAATGGCCTTAAGTTTGGCTAAATTGACAAAAACGAACGGTGAATTATTACAAATTGCCATTGTTGAAAAACATGGGGAAACTGATAAGCACAGCCATCAATTAACTTTTGATGAACGAGTTTTAGCACTGTCACATGGCACCGCTAGTTATTTTGCTGACTTAGGCGTTTGGCAAAATTTATCAGCTAATGCCAATCCGATAGAAACTATTCATATATCTGATCGTGGTTATTATGGTAAAGCGCGCGTTTATGCTAAAGATCATCAAGTAGATGCTTTAGGCTATGTTGCGCCCATGAAATGCATCGGCTTAGCAATACAAGAAAGTTTAGCGTTAATTCAAAACTCACAAAGCAATAATATTCACTGGTTTGCTCCTGCACAAATAGAGCAGCTTGTTTGGCAAAAAGAGCAGGTTACAATACAGCTTAGTTCAAACCAACTAAGTTCAAAGGTGAATTTATCAGCAAAGTTATTATTAGCTTGTGATGGCGCACAGTCAGTGTGTCGTAAATTTGCTAATATTCACACAACGAGTAAGGCTTATAAACAATCTGCTGTTATCGCCAATGTTACTATGGCGCAAGCCCATCAAAATATTGCTTATGAACGTTTTACGGAATTTGGCCCGATCGCTTTGTTACCGTTAAATGATAATATGTGTTCGTTAGTTTGGACGGTAGCACCAGAGCAAGCTGAGCAGTTAACGGGGATCTCAGACGAAGAATTTATCTTTAAACTAAATCAAGCATTTGGTTTTTGGCAAGGTGGTGTTAACCGCGTAAGCCAACGATTTATTTATCCACTGAATTTAGTACAAGCAGACGAAAATTTTTACCACCGCATGGCATTAGTGGGTAATGCATCCCATACGATCCATCCTATTGCGGGGCAAGGCTTTAATCTTGGCGTGCGAGATGTTTCACAGCTAGCAGCATTAATCGCTGAACAATTAGCGCAAAACAAAGATATTGGCAGTTTTGCCATGTTAAACCATTATGGTGAATTAAGGCGTGATGATCAAAAGCAGATCATTAACTTAACCGACTCGTTAGTTACCTTATTTTCTAACACCTTGCCACCATTAGTTGCTGGGCGGAATATCGCGTTAAAAGTATTAAATTATTGTCAGCCGATAAAACAAGCCTTTGTTAAGAAAACCATGGGTTATTAATAAACCGAATCAAGTATAAAACAACAGATATTAAGCAAGCATTAAAGAGTAAGTTAGCGATGAAAAAAGCGGATATATTGATCATTGGTGGTGGTATGGTAGGGCTAACCTTAGCACTTGCGGTACGTAAATTAACCCCCTTAACCGTTGCTATTGTTGATACTGCTCCCGTGAGTGCCTTATCAAGTGAGCCGGAGGTACGGGTAAGTGCGATCAACGCTGCTTCAGAGCAAATTTTTACCCAGCTTGATGTATGGCAAGACATTATTAATACCCGTGCGCAAGCCTATCATCATATGCATATATGGGATAAAGCGGGCTACGGGCAATTATTATTTGATGACAGCCAAGTTGACAACCCTCAGTTAGGTTACATTATTGAAAATAAAGTGATCCGTAATTGTTTATGGGCAAAAGCCGAGCAAGACTCAGGTATTAGCTTTTATACCCAAGCACAAATAAGTTCTTTAGGTATGGGCGATGAAGAAGTTTTTGCCAGCTTTGACACGCCAATTAATGGCCAAGTACCACAGTTACCGATCATGGCTAACTTAGTGATAGGTGCTGATGGCGCCAACTCTTGGTTAAGGCAGCAACTTGATATGCCAATGGTTTTCGTGATTATGATCACCATGCTATTGTGGCAACCGTCGCTTGTAGTCAAGGCCATCAAAATACCGCATGGCAAGTTTTTCTACCAACCGGGCCGTTAGCTTTTTTACCGTTAGCCAACGAAAAAAATGAGCAACAATTAGCCTCCATTGTGTGGTCAACATCACCCGATGAAGCCAAACGTTTAAGCGCTTTATCGCCTGAGGCTTTTAATAAAGAAATAACCGCCGCGGCGGATGGAAAATTAGGCTTAATAAGTTTAGCCAGTGAGCGCTTTAGTTATCCGTTAACCATGCGTTTGGCACAAAACTTTATGCAAGAACGAGCCATATTAATTGGTGATGCGGCTCATACTATTCACCCGCTAGCGGGGCAGGGAGTGAATTTAGGCCTAAAAGATGCTGCTGCCTTAGCGGAATGTTTAGCGTTACAAGTTGAAAACAGCAGCTTAACCGTGTCACAAAAAACCTTAAAAAACTTTGAGCGTTGGCGTAAAAATGACGCCGCTGAGATGATTGCCGCCATGGAAGCAATTAAACAAGTTTTTACCCCTCAACAAAAACCAACTCAAATTCTCCGTGGCATTGGCATGAGTTTATTAAACAACCTTGCACCAGTTAAACAGCAATTGATCAAACAAGCATTAGGTTATCAACATCATTTACCTAGTTTAGCTAAAATACAACAGCACAAGCTCTAATCATGGTTAACCTTGTTGATATTCAATATTATCTAACAGTACTTTTCCGGTACTGTCTTTAACAACACAGCGGATGAACTCAGGTAAAAATATCGAATGATTAATATAGGCTTCGCTGTCAAACTGTTCGGTTTTATCTCTGATACGCTTACTTTCAAACTCTAATTCGGCGGCAATAATTAATTTTTCAATAATATGCTCGGGAATAGCTAAGCGGGTAGCTAACATCATAAATGGCGTGTGTTTTTTACGATGAAGATCTGCTAAGGCAAACATATCATAACTAATACCTGCCCCATTGATCCTTTCTGGGTGAATAATAAATTCCGCAATGGCAATAGCAATAAGTGTGAAGCGTGTTTTAGGATCAACGCTTGGTTGTAACCAAATATACGCTTGGCGGTTTTCGTCACGACCAATCTTACAAAGATCTTTTAAATTAGCATCGCCTACCACTTTAATATCTAAAGTATCGCACAATTTTTTTAAATCTATTTTGTCACCATTGGTGCATGATTTTATTAAGTTGGTGAGTGGAGAATTGTTCATAAGTATATCTAAGTTAACAAGTTAAAATAAATATAACGTATTCGTTGATAGATTTATAGCGGTGTTAACTTAGCTATCATCACTTTTAGCTTTAGCATTAATATTTAATTTGGTAAAAGGTTGTTATTTGAAATTATATTCGGATAGTTAGGTTTAGATGGTTTTATCTTTCTTTTGTGTTGGTATTTCGTTGAATTGTGCTAATTAGCCGATTATAATTCTCGGCAATTTTTAGCACTTGATCGTTAATGATCCTTTGAAGCATTTAACCGCTAATTAACGATCGATATACCCTGGAATAAAACGATGACTAATCAAACCGTATTACATGCTAAGCATATTGAAGCTGGCGCCAAAATGGTTGACTTTCATGGCTGGGAAATGCCAATTAATTACGGTTCTCAAATAGAAGAGCATCATGCGGTACGTCAAAAAGCTGGTATGTTTGATGTTTCTCACATGACCATTGTTGATATTTCAGGTGCTGATGCTAAAGCCTATTTACGTCGATTAGTGATCAACGACGTGGCTAAATTAACGCAAAAGGCAAAGCCTTATATACCGGCATGTTAAATGAAGCTGGCGGTGTTATTGATGACTTGATCATTTATTTCTTTTCAGACACAGATTATCGTTTAGTGGTTAATTCAGCCACCCGCGAAAAGATTTAGCTTGGTTAAACAAGCAAGCGGCCGGTTTTAACGTTGATATTAACGAACGCCCTGAATTTGGCATGATCGCCGTCCAAGGCCCTAATGCTAAAAGCATTGTTGCTACCTTATTAACAGCAGAGCAAACTCAAGCCGTTGAAGGTATGAAGCCGTTTTTTGGTGTGCAAGCAGGCGATTTATTTATTGCTACCACTGGCTATACCGGTGAGCAAGGCTATGAAATTGTTGTTCCAGAAGCACAAGCTGCCGATTTATGGCAACAATTGTTAGACGCTGGCGTTGTACCTTGTGGTTTAGGTGCGCGTGATACCTTACGTTTAGAAGCTGGCATGAACTTATACGGTTTAGACATGGATGAAACCATTTCACCATTAGCCGCTAACATGGCATGGACAATAAGCTGGGATGATGAAACCCGTGACTTTATCGGTAAAGACGTATTAGCTGCGCAACTTAAAGCCAATGACCAAGCGAAATTAGTTGGCTTAGTGATGACCGAAAAAGGCGTATTACGTACTGGTCAAAAAGTACTAGTTACTGATGGTGCTGCTGAAGGCGCTAGCGCAGCAGAAGGAATCATTACCTCGGGTACGTTTTCACCTACATTAGGTTATTCTATTGCTATGGCAAGAGTGCCTAATACCGTTAACGTTGGTGATACAATAGCGGTTGAAATGCGTAAAAAATTAGTTAACGTACAAGTGGTTAAACCGTCATTTGTTCGTAATGGCAAACAAGTATTTTAACCCATAGTGATAGATTAAAGATTCTCATGCAAAAATGGCTGACAAACTTTTAATTAGCGCTATATTTAACAAGGTTTATTGTTAATTTATTATTAACCAATAAGCCGTAAAACGAGTTTTAACTCAAACAAATTTTTATAAAAATTACACAATTATATTAACAATTAGGAACATAAAATGAGCAACATTCCTTCAGAATTAAAATACACCGTTTCACACGAATGGGTTAGAGACGAAGGCAACGGTATTGTTACTGTTGGTATCACTGAGCACGCTCAAGAATTATTAGGCGACATGGTATTTGTTGAATTACCAGAAGTGGGTGAAGCGGTTTGTACAGGTGATGATATTGCGGTTGCTGAGTCAGTAAAAGCAGCATCAGACATTTATGCACCAGTTACCGGTGAAATTGTTGAAGTAAACGAAGATTTAGAAAACTCACCAGAATTAGTTAATTCAGACGCTTTTGGTGATGGCTGGATGTTTAAAATTCAAATTGAAGATGCCTCTGAACTTGAAACATTATTAGATGCTGAAGGCTACGAAAATAGCATTGACGAAGACTAATTTATTTATCGTAAGTAGATAAATAAATTAATTTTCTCTTTTGTTTTAGCTCGAAAAAGCGCACTTATAACAAGCGCAACTTGGCCATTGGTTAACTTTTTATTGCCAATGGCTTTATTTTTAGTGATTAACTGAACATTATTTTTAGGTAACTTTGTTTTATGACTACTCAATCAAATCCTGCTGCTTCATTGTACGAACTTGAGCAAACTCAAGACTTTATTCGTCGCCATATTGGCCCTGATGAAGCACAAACGGCTGCTATGTTAGCAGATCTTGGTGCTGACTCGTTGGATGCCTTAATTGACGAAATTGTGCCAAGCAGTATTCGTTTACCTGAATTACCTGCGATTGAAGAAAGTAAAACAGAAGTTAAAGCGCTAAAAGAATTAAAAGCCATTGCTAGCCAAAACGTTGTTAATACCTCATATATTGGTTTAGGGTATTACCCAACGTTAACACCGAACGTTATTTTACGTAACGTGCTAGAAAACCCAGGCTGGTATACTGCTTATACGCCATATCAACCTGAAATAGCGCAAGGGCGTTTAGAGTCATTATTAAACTATCAGCAAATGTGTATTGACTTAACCGGCTTAGATTTAGCCTCAGCTTCTTTATTAGATGAAGGCACTGCTGCTGCTGAAGCGATGGCCTTGGCTAAACGAGTTGCTAAAAATAAAAAATCTAACTTATTTTTTATTGCCCAAGAAGTGTTCCCCACAAACCATTGATGTAGTAAAACAACGTGCTGATATGTTTGGTTTTGACGTGGTAGTAGCACCAGCTGAAACGGTTGCTGATCACGATGTTTTTGGTGCGTTATTACAATACCCAAGTGCTACAGGTGAAGTAACCGACATTTCAACGTTAATTGAAGCGGTTCATGCTAACAAAGGTATTGTTGCGGTAGCGGCTGACTTAATAAGCTTAGCCCTGTTAAAATCTCCAGGTGAATTAGGTGCTGACGCGGTAATAGGGTCAAGCCAACGTTTTGGTGTTCCTATGGGCTATGGTGGCCCACACGCCGCATTTTTTACCACCAGCGACAAATACAAACGTTCGTTACCGGGTAGAATTATTGGTGTTTCAAAAGACACCGTGGTAACCCAGCATTACGTATGGCAATGCAAACGCGTGAACAACATATTCGCCGTGAAAAAGCCAACTCTAACATTTGTACCGCGCAAGTATTATTAGCTAATATGGCATTTTATGCGGTTTATCATGGTCCTAAAGGCTTAAAAATAATTGCTGAGCGTATTCACCGTTTTGCTGACCTTTTAGCAAATGGTTGTAATGCTAAAGGCTTAACCACCTTTCATAGCAGCTTTTTCGACACAGTAACCTTTAATGTGGGCGCTGAACTAAAAGCAACAATTGTTGAACGTGCACTTGCCACAGGCGTTAACTTACGTACCGATATTGCCGAGCAAATTAGTGTTTCACTTGATGAAACTACGACCCGTGAAGACTTACAAACATTATTCGATATTTTGTTAGGTGCTGATCACAACTTAGATATTGAGCAACTTGATACCGAATTACGTATATTGGGTAGCCAATCTATTCCTGAAAACCTAAAACGTACCTCCGGCTTATTTAACGCATCCGGTATTTAATTCACATCACAGTGAAACAGAAATGCTGCGTTACATCAAAATTAGAAAACAAAGACTTAGCGCTTAATCACTCAATGATTTCGCTTGGTTCTTGTACCATGAAACTAAACGCTACCGCGCAAATGATCCCAGTGTCGTGGCCTGAATTTGCCAACATGCAACCGTTTGCACCAATCGAGCAAGCGCAAGGTTACAAGCAAATGATCGACGAGTTAGGCGAAGCATTAGTTGAATTAACTGGCTACGACAATATTTCAATGCAACCAAACTCGGGCGCGCAAGGCGAATATGCTGGCCTTATTGCCATTGTTAAATATCACAAAGCCGTGGTGAAGGGCATCGTAACATTTGTTTAATCCCTTCATCTGCGCACGGAACTAACCCAGCTTCTGCACAAATGGTTGGTATGAAAGTTGTTGTTGTTGACTGTGATAAACAAGGTAACGTTGACATGGCTGACTTAAAAGCGAAAGCGGAAGAGTTAGCGGAAAATTTATCGTGCATTATGATCACGTATCCATCAACCCATGGTGTTTATGAAACCACTATTCGTGATATTTGCGACATAGTTCATGCTAACGGCGGCCAAGTGTATTTAGATGGTGCTAACATGAACGCGCAGGTAGGATTAACTTCACCAGGTTTTATTGGCGCTGACGTATCACACTTAAACTTACATAAAACCTTTGCTATTCCACATGGCGGTGGTGGCCCAGGTATGGGACCCATTGGTGTTAAAGCACACCTTGCACCATTTTTACCTGATCACGCGTTAATTACCGTAAATGAAGCTACCAAAGGCAACGGCGCAGTTATCAGCAGCACCTTTTGGTAGTGCTGGTATTTTATGTATCTCGTACCTTTATATTGCCATGTTAGGTAAAAAAGGTGTAACCGACGCCACGAAATACGCGATTGCTAATGCTAACTATTTAGCGAAAAAACTGAGCCAACACTACCCAATTTTATACTCAGGTAAAAATGGCCGTGTAGCGCACGAATGTATTGTTGACTTACGGCCATTAAAAAGAGCTTTCTGGTGTTACTGAAATGGATGTTGCTAAACGCTTACAAGATTACGGTTTTCATTCACCTACTATGTCGTTCCCAGTGGCAGGTACATTAATGATTGAACCAACTGAGTCGGAAGCAAAACCTGAACTTGATCGTTTTATTGAAGCCATGACATGTATTCGTGATGAAATTCGTAAAATAGAGCAGGGCGAATGGAGTGCCGAAAACAACCCATTACACCATGCTCCACATACGTTAGCTGATATTACCGATGCCTCATGGGATCGTGGTTATAGTATTGCAGAGGCGGTATTTCCTGTACCAGCGGTGGCTGCGAATAAGTTTTGGCCAACGGTGAATCGGATTGATGATGTTTATGGGGATAGGAATTTGATTTGTTCTTGTCCGCCGGTAGAGACGTATCAGGATTAGTATCTGATTGTTGTCGTACTCTAATAAAGTCTGTGACTTTATTTTGGTAGTTTGTGAGTCGAATATAGTTTGTGACTCATAAAGAATCGGAAAGGTGAGCCTAGTGCTCACCTTTTTTGATTCGACAGATGTCTAGGTTATCAAAAATATGTTGAAATTTGTCATATAGAGAAAAATTTATACTGCCGACCTCCATTAAAAATGAGGGGATTACCGAAGCAACTAGTTGATTGAAAAATAGGTATTAAAGTTGTAACCTATTTTTCTCAACATAATAAAAATAAAGGGATTTTGATGAATAAATTATGGATTATGCTTCTTGCAACTCCGTTTTTAATTGCTGCTCTTATTGTTAATTTTCTATTTTCTACCGATAATATTTCATTAGCACAAAAGGCCGAAAACACTGCCATGGCAGGTAACTATGCCAGGGCTGAGAAAGTATATGATGAAATGCTTAATGCTGATCCTTTAAATGTTAAGTTGAACCGTGACAAAATTCGTAGCCATTTTAATATTCCAGAAAATACAGGTAAAAGCTCGTATAGAGACGATAACCCCATTACTATTAAGTACAAAGGGCTAGCTAATTCGAGTAACCTGCAAGAAGCTGATATTGGGCTTTATGGTTTAGGATATATCGAAATCATGCAGGGTAATTCTGATAAGGCTATTGAGTACTATCTACAAGTTAAAAATAGCTCTTTGCCGTACCTCAATAATTCTATTGGATATGTTTATCTAAGCAAGAAAAACTACTCTGAAGCTGAAAGCTATTTCCTTAAAGAAATTGAAGCTGAGACTAATGTTTCTGGCGCGTATTCGAATTTAGCGCAAGTCTATGAAGCAAACAAAGATGACTTGAAACTAAAAGAGCTATTAGCCAATAGTGAAACAAATCAGTACGTATCTGAAAGGTTGATTCGTCACCACCTATACGAAAAAGGTGACTATAAAGAGTATTCGGCTTATGCCTTTAAATTAGGCAATTATACAACTACAGGTCTGGTGGGAGCCGTTTTGATCCTTATAGTTTGGATTGTTTTTCTTCTTTGGATTGATGTATACGAGACCGAAAAAGTTAGACACATTCTTTTTGCTTTAGCGCTAGGCTGTGGCTTTTCAATGCTAGCTACACCACTATACGATTTTTATTTCGTGAGTTTAGGGTGGGAGCTAAACGGAAATTACCTTAACGATTTACTTTATTGCATCTTTGCCATTGGTGTCATTGAAGAGGCTGTAAAAATAATTCCTTTCCTTATTTTGTTGAGGTTTAAAAGCATAATTAATGAGTCTATGGATTATATCGTATATGCGTCTGTATGTGCTTTGGGCTTTGCGTTCATGGAAAATATAATGTACTTCCACGAAAGCGGATTGGATGATCTTTTAAGCCGATCTTTATCGGCAACAATTTTACATATGACCCTAACTTCCTTCGTTGCCTATGGGCTTATGTATGCGAAATATAAAGGTAACGGAGGTAGCGAAAGATACTTTACGTTTGCTTTTTTTGCTGCTTGCTTAGTTCATGGCCTCTACGATTTTTGGATTTTATCAGATGGTTGGGTTGGGCAGTTTAGGATCTTTTCTCTTCTTATATTGTTTTATGCTGTCCAAAGGTATGCATTAGCAATTGCCAATGCATTGAACCATTCGGAGTTCAGTCTTGGTAAAGGGCAGTTAGTGCGAAGTGCTGAATATTTAGGTTTGGCTTTAACAATAGTCGCAGCGTATCAATATACCGTTATTGGTTATAAATTTGGTGCCGAAAACGCAAATATAAATTTTTTCACCATGCTAATAAGTTCAGCATTTTTGGCTTATATCCTCGTTACAGTACTTGGTAATATCAAAGTGACCAATGGCGAATGGGTTAGTATCCTGAAGATGAAATCACAAAATGAAGATTAGTGAAACATACGCACATTACATCGGACTGTTTGGTGGCTTTGCTATTTTGTTTTTGGTTGTTTTTTCTGGTTGGGAGTTGTCTGAAAATTTTGAATGGTTCGCTGAAGTTTGGGAATCAATATCGAATCGTTTGTTTATTATTCTTGTTGGTACAGTAAGCATTGTTTGGTCGCTCGCTTATGGGTATTCGTACTTTTGGGGAAGGAAAAAATTTATTCGCACTTTTAAGGAAGTTAAAAAATCGAACTTAGTTAATTGTAATGATAATGAAGTTGTACGAATTCAAGGAATTCTAATAATTATGGGGGAGTCGTTGGTTGCACCGTTTTCAGATAAGCAATGTGCAGCATATGAGACAAGAGCATTATGTGAAAAAAATGTAGTAACCGCAAAAAGTTCAGGCTCTCACGTTGAATCCAAGACTATATGGGAAACGATTAAAGTTGTAAAAGAAGTTAGCGATTTTCTAATCAAATGTGGTGAGCAATATGCTTTGGTTAGAGTGACCGAAGGCCAAGTAAAAATTCATGAAGATATAGTTCATGATGATTCTAATTATAAAAAAGACCGTGGTGGCTTTTTAACTGAACAAGAAAACGAAAAAAGAAAAAATGCATTAGAAAAAATGGGGTTATCCCCTCGAAACTACGTTGGGGTATATGCTGCCAATATTAAATTTGAAGAAGGTATTTTGGAGCCAGACGAACAAGTTGCGGTTTTAGGTAAAGGAAAATGGGTTGATATTAGTTGTATTGAAGAATTGCACTATCTCGCTGAACAGGGAGTCAGTAAAGTTTTTGAGATAAAAAATGATGCTACAGCAGAGCTTCATATTAGCGATTCTATCGATGTTTTAGATAATCACATTGAAAAAAAATGGTAAAAGGATTTATCAAATGAGCCGTGTTTTATCTATATGTGTCTCGTTCTATTTAATTGGTTATGTGGCAGTTAAGGTATACTTAAATGATATTGATTTAATGTCGATTACGGAAACCGAGTCTGAAATTTTATGGTTACTTGGATTAGTAAGAGATATAGGGTTCTGGTCATTTTGTCTGTTTGCTGTGATTCTTTTCTTTTATAATTACATTTCAAAGAAAGATAATAATTATAAAAAATATATGGCCTTAAGTATTTGTGGGAATTTATCTTATATTTGTTTTACTGGTTATATGTTTTTTCAACTTTCTGAAATCAAGCCCATGACAGGACAACTATTAGATAGCCACCCAGAGTTAATTAGCAAGTACCAATAGATTTTAAGCTCAGACCATGAAAACTTTGATGAGAATCTAGAAGTGTCTAAATTAATGGCCGCTGCATTTTATGAAGATAGCGGAATGATTGTAAAAAGAATTGATAAAGAAGGAATGAGAATAGACTTTGTTCCTACTGAAGAAAGTATAAAAAGGCGTAAGGATATGCTGCATACAGACGCATTAATTCAACACCAAGTGAAATCAATGCAATACGCCAGTATTACGCAAGCTGTCATTTTATTTATTGGTATTTTACTAGGCTTAATTTCACCTAGAGCGGTGAGTTTATCGAGCAAGAAAACGTGAAGCATTAAATTAATAATTAAGTGCATTCTATTATTTCAAAAGTAATTAAAATTGGAGCAGAAATTGACGCCAAGATTTAAAAAGGAACTTTGGTACAACTTAATTAATACCTTCAAATTTGTTGGTATCGTTGTTGTAGCAGTTAGCGTGAAGATTATTTTTGACGCAATTCAGGAAGATAATTCGGAAGACTTGTTTTTCCCAATCTACTTTCTTGCATTTATTCCTGTTGTTTTCATTGGCGTATTTACATATACAAAATTGAAGCTAAGTACACTTCATAAGCTTGTTTGTTGCATGATATTTGGATTAGTGATCTCTATTACCACAGCCATGCTCTATGTATTTGGAAGTACGCTTGATAATTCAGAAATTAATTTAAGGTTTATTAAAGTGTACGGAGTCATCATTTTTATAACGACTTCTCTTATTTATCTCCAATTACCATGGAAGAAAGATGACTAATAAAAATAATCAGAAACCCAAATATTTAAATATTACTGAATTATGGGCAACAAAGTTAGCATTGTTATGGTGTGCTTTAGCGATTGTTATTGGTGTTACTAGTGTAGAAATAGTCGCAGGCATAGCAATTCCGTTGATGACGATTATTATGTTTGTCGCTGCAAAGTGGATGATCAAACTTTTGCTCTCTATACAGAAAGTTAATCCATTTTTGGCTCAAAAGTATTTTGGTTATGCCGTAATGTTTTTCTGGGCTGCTGGCATCTATGGTTTTTTGTCCTTCTTGATAAAAGGTATTTTTGGACAAATGGATGCTGAGCACGGTACATTTTTTATGATTGCTGCTTCAGTATTCCCATTAGGACTGTCGCTTGGAGCCTCAGAAATGTGGCAGCACAATGATGAGTAAAACTATCAGCTTTGTATTTAGGTTAATTAATAAATGGATAATTAATTAAATGAAGGCAAATAACATCTTCCCTTTATCACCTGCTATTGCAATTGCTTATTATCAACTACGACTACTATCATCTGGTGATTTGGTGGTACTTGCAGATAACTGGTTAAATCAGGGGATATACACTGATAGTATAAATTATTTGCAGATGGATAAAGATCCAATTATGTCGGAAGCGTCAGAGCTGTTTCTTAAAGCTATGGAAGAGATGAACGTTGATATACCGACTAGAGTAGCTTCTGCATGGATAGTAACGGAAGACATAATGGAGCGAATCGTATCGGGTTCTATCGCTCTGATGGAAGGAGTGAATTTTATCTATTGGGATGTTCATCATGAGATAGATACGGAGCTACCTGACGGTAAATATCTGGGCAGTAACCTTAAACTTGAACAGGTATTTTGTTGGTTAAGAGAGGTTTGGGATTGTCGAGATGGTTCAAGGCTTATTTGCCATGAAGATCTTCCTAGAGAAGAAGCTGAACAAAAGTTTCTTAGTTATGTGATGGATGAATGCCAGAAGTGGTTAGAAGTTAACGCTGAACAAGTAAAGCAATACAAAGACACACAATCAACTCGCATCGAATAGATGCCTTTTATATGAACTTATTAAAACAATTAGAAGTAATTAAACAAGACAAAAATAAAAAACAATTGGTAAAGCGATACTTGTTAGAAAGCTGTACAAAATTATCCCGTTTTAGATCAGGGGAAATTTTTGACAGAAATATACAAGTGGCTAAGAGCTTTCTAAAAGGTGTGGCAACTAAAAAGCAAATGCATCAAGCAGAGTGGGAAATAGAAGGCAACGCATTTGGCACCGATTATTACTCTGAAGCAGGGATTAGAGTTTATTTCAGAGTGAATGAAAATGTGCGCAAAGACTTAATTCAAGTTCGAATATCTACGGGGCTTAAAAACAAAGAATCGAAAGAATACTTGAAGGAAATGGCTTACTTCATCGACCAAGTTTTCTGCCATATACAGCATTCTTCAAATTGGTTGTTTGATGATTCTGCTAATAAATTTTTATGTCCTCGATTGTTTAAGCGTTATTTTGGAAAAATAGAGAATAGGGAGTTCTAATGCAGAGTTTGGTCGGAATAGAACAAATCAATCGTTTTATTACTAAACAGCTAAACGAACTTGCCGTTGATTCTTCAGGTTGGGAAAAGTTATATCTCAATCGGTTAACTACAGAGTATTGGATTTTGACGTATCCTGTTTCTGATGGACATGGAGGTGGTGAACCAATGTTAACTCTAATCACAGAGAAGGAAGCTATGAAATTTAAGGATGAATATGAGTGATGTTATAGAAATACTTGAACAAGTCAGAGAGCATTATCTTCAGGGTTATCGGCAGTCTTATGAGTCTTTCTCTAAGGCTCATGATAAATCGGCTCCAGAAGTTTTATTACAGCTTCAGAATAGAGAAAAATTACCTTTACCTTACCAGCTTTACAGAATAGATATGGCAAGTGGTGATAGCGTTTCTCCAAATTTTTCTGAATTTAACCATGACAGTCACTTAAGTTTTGATCCTATTCAATTTACCGCTAATTCAATTGATGCTGAACTCCACCCTATAGCATGGAATGCCGTGGAATTTGAAACCAATGAATTTGATTTTAATAATGAACTATTATCAGGTTGGGTGCTTAAGTGGCTCGATCAAGAAGAACAGGCGGATATAGACGAATTTGGAATTGGATGTTATATCCATTCTATAACTTTTCAGAGTTAGAAAATGGCAAAGTACATTTTTCGATAGACTTTGGTTCAGCAACATTAGCCAGCTTTCACGAACTACTTTCCGTTTTAATTGAAATGGGAGTGACTGACCTAAAAATTCATTCTCGTACTTTGTTGGAAGAGGAGTAGTCTCAAATGACTCTAAAGCAAACACTAGGAGATTTCAGGCAGTTTTTATTCTCAGTAATTAATGAACTACCTGAGTGGTTAAAAAACAATAACGAATACATGGCGGAGTTCTACCAAGCTAACTGGGAAATTCTGGTTGAAACTCGTTTGATTGATTTAGGTATTACTTCTGGCCTTATTGATATATATGGAGAAGGCGCGGATTCAAATGGTGCTAGTTCAAGAGTTTCGTTGCCATCCAAATACCCTACGTGCTCTATTCAAATATGTGAAGGATTCGTGTTTCATTCGTACGGAAAAATGACTAAAGGCTATTTTGAAATGGGTTATCCATATGACTTTGTAAAAGGAGAGCACCCTGATGGAAGGGAGATGGTCATTGCCGCAGATGACGCAGAGTTCTTAATTGGGGAGACATACGACAACGTTGCCAAAGGGCTGTCTTAAAGGTTTTTTGATATGGTTAATTTAAATGATATCTACCAGTTTGTTGAAAAAGAAACTGGTGTTAAAGCTAATCAGCTAAAGCCAAAGTCAGATTTGTTTGAAGAGTTTGGCGTATATGGGGACGACCTTTTTGAGCTAATTGAATCATTTGGTAACTTCTACGGAGTCAATATCGAGTCATTTCTTTGGTATTTCCATTCTCCAGAAGAAGCCTCCAGCCCATTTGGCCTTCTTTTTCCGCCACCGAACAAAAGAGTTTTTAGGATACCTATCACGCCAGAACTATTAGCGGAATATGCTAATACTAAAAACTGGGGTTAGATTATCCAGCCCATGATTTACCTAATAAACGGTGGGATATCATTTTGCTCAATGTGTTTTTTTACACGTTGGGAGTGGTAGGGATTTTAATCGGATTGAAAAAGTTAATAGGCGGCTGAATTCATATGAAGTGGCATAGTTAATTTGCAACATTCAACCTTAATTGTAGGCTTACAACTTAGCCTAATGTAAAAAGTCTTCTTTATTCTCAAGCAAGGTTTTGATCATTTCGACCAGTTTATCGGTTTTTAATGCATAGTTTAATTTGTATACATTGACAAACATTTCAAGCGACGCGGTATCAATATCTTGTGAATTATCTAAATTTAAAGCGTCCATCTGCCAATCTTTAAAAAATCGTTGGCTAATATTTTCATCGATAATTCGATTAATTTGTTGATGACGGTTATCTGCTTCTATCCGAGTCATTAGCTGTTCTAAAAGCTGTTTTTCACCTTCTAATACCTGAATAAAGGTGCCATTATGAAAAAACAATATGCCGGTAATGTTATGTTTTTGATTATTTTTTTGGCTTGTTGAGATATCTTAAGCATCTCTTCGTCAATAACTGAGCTCGCGATTGTTGATTTACTGGTATAAATAATTAAATGCATATTATTGAGAGATTATTAAGAAAACATGTGATTGATTATAGATTATAGATTGTCAGTTATTTGGCAATATTAATATTTAATTATTATTAAGCGAAGCTACTCAGGTATCAATTAGGATTCAAGCGCTTCCATTTTTTTACCTAATAAACCAATTAAGGTGGCATTTAATGAAACCAGCTGTCCTTCAAGTGCTTTACGCTTTGCTTGTGTGTCTTCAGTTTTTTCACCGTTTAATGCGCGAATTTGTTGCTGAACTTCTTTAATTTTTTCTTGAACCTTTGCTATCATTTTATCAAAACGTTCAGTGTTGGTTTCACTCACTTCTTCGGTTTGTTGTGTTTCTTTCAACTGTGCTTGTTCGGCTAATTTGTTAGCTATAGCACTTTGCTCTTCGGCTAACTTTTTTTGCGCTTCACTAGAAAGATTAACGACGATGCCTGAGTTTTTAGTACTTGAATATGACGTAGCTGAATGTTCGGAAGCAGAAGGCTGAATAGCTTCATTTCCTGTGTTTTGCAAAGGAGCAATATAACCTTGTTGAAGGTCTGCTTGGTTGAACGCGTTATTAATATTGTTCATCATTAAGTTGATAGAAAATAGTGAGCATAAGTCATACTCACTATATCGTCTGTCGGCATATTATCTTTAGCTTTAAATTATTGGGAGGGGCTATCAGCTTGGTTATTAGCAAAGTTGTTTAATGTTTGTGTTTTAAAATCGGCTAAACCCTGCTGAACAAAATCATAAGTCAAATCAATGTTATTCTCTATATCACCGTCAAGTACCGACAAACTGTTTAGTATGTCTTTTGCTTCGGCAAAACCTTGCTCAATACCCGAGCCAATAACCGTTAAAAACTCAGTTAATGATGCATCATCACTTAGCTCGCTATTTTGTGTTTTAAATGCGCTATAAAAAGCGGTTGCCCCTTTTACTATTCTGTCGGCTGTTGCTTCAGGCGACACATCTACATTTGACTCGTAGGCCGATTGTGCAGCATTTTTACCCAATACCGGTTCAAGTTGTTTATTTATTTCTTCAATCGCAGTTTTATAAAGGAGCGCCATTGGGTTGTTGGCAATGCTTTTACCTAAGTTGTCGTTCGCCTTGATATTGCTATTTACGCTCGCATTGATCACCGCTAAATTTTGTAACTTTTGTGCTTGTTGTTGGGGGTTAACTTGGCTTCATTGGCTTTTGAAGTTTTCGCTTCAAGAGCCTGATTTGGTGTCGGAACATTTTTCAGGGGGTTGGTTATTTTTATTTGCATAAACATTCCTTAAAGTCTGTGGCATTCATTATCCCGAGATAGGGTTAATTAAGTACTTTTACTAAGACTAACCTTGATTATAGTGAAAATAAAATAATAAATGGGGTTTAGCAGTTATTTTAAATACAGATCTTGGAGATTAGCGGGAATATACTGTGTTTGCTTGAGCTAGCCGTTGGCTGGTGTTTTTTATGACGATGTTAAAATTTAACATCGTCAGTGTTTTCTAATGTTAATTAATCAATAATTCACTATAAAACGGATGTTTGCCTAATACCGCCTGACTGCCTTTTAATGAAAAGTTATAACCACATAAATTAAAATTACCACGTAAAGCAATTGCTTTAACTATGCTGGCGTTATCAAGCGGTGAAAAGTTAGCAAAGTATTGCTGACCATTTTCAACTACTACAGTTAAGCTGCGGAAGCTTTCGCCATTGTTAAAGGTGATCGCTTGACAGCTTTTGTCACCTTCGCTGGTTTGAATATCCCAAAGTTTTTGTACTTGGCTTGTTTCAGCCTGCCAGCTGATCACAATACCGTTGTAATCTGTGGCCAGCACCGAAAAGTTATCAGGCAAGGTGACTTTATGATGACGATTATTTAGGTTAACTGTAGATAATGTTTTTATGGGCTCAATTACAGGCTCTTCAACAACGTCAGGCTCGGCTGAAAACAGTGAAACTATTAAGCTAATTAACACTACCGCGCTGATAATGCCGGCAATAATGATATTAATGCGTTTATTGATAAACACTTTGTCTAAACAAAAACGTTTAATAATAACAAATAGGGCCGAGGTTTTTTCTGCAACTTGCGCTATGACTTGTTGTGTTAAGTCATTTTTTTTTGCTGAATGTCGCCTAGCTTGATGCTGGTTAGCATAAGCCGCTTGTTGAAGGTGCTCATCTAGTTTTTCTGGTTCACTAGATAGAGTAGGTTCTATACGTCGTGTTGTTCGGGTCATATCAATAATCAGTAAACGTTAATAGTATGTCGTAAATAGGTAACAGCGCGATAGCTCAATTAATACCATGTTTAATCTCTAAACCGTAACATGGAATGTAATTCGTTAGTTATGATAGCGTAAACAAAGGCGCAATTGAAAGGATGATGCTTTATATCTTTAACGGTTTATTGTTACCATTAATGTACACGGTAAGGTGGAACGGTAACGTTTTCAAGTTTTAAACCACGTAATATCATTGTGCCTTGATAACTTGCTTCACCATCACCGCTGAATTCAAAGTCAAAACTACTGAGCCAATGTATACCGTATTTTTTATTAAATTTAAGCACACTTGAACGCCTAGCTACGGCAATAAATTGTAAGTTGGCTTGTTCACAGTATTGCTGTGCGTGTTTATTGCCCATTTCAGCAATTTTTCGCAAATAAACAAAATACCAAAACACCAATAAAACGAACAGTAAATAATATATGTTTTCCATAAGGGGTCTTATTGTTGTTGATTAAAGAGTGCGCCAATTGCTTTTGCTAAGTCAGCTGAGATTGCTCGCGCATGCATTCAAATAAAATGGGGCGGATCTGTGGAATTGCAACCAAGTCTTTAAAAATAGCCGGAAATAATTGTGACTCGGGCATTAATACTAAACATTCTAAATACGCTAACAAGCGTGTTTTGTTTGCTAAGGCTAACCAGTTTCGCCCAGCTAAGGTAATTAAACTTTCAGCAGATAATTTTTGCTCAGCTAATAATTGCTCAATAAATTCGATCACATGCGGATGTTCGCTACTGCTAGCAAGTGCTCGTAAGTACCAGTCTAATTGTCGATTTGTTTTATAGCCTTGAATAAGAGCGGCAATAAGTTCTGCTGATAAATGTTGGTTTTCTAATGCGCCACAAACCGGTTGTAATACTTCATCAGGTAAATGAGGTAAGGCGTTAAGCAAGCGTTGGTTGTTATTATCTTCATTTAACCGTTGGGCAAAATCGGCAATACCTTGCACACCCACCCCCTTGCCAGTTTTGCCATGTTAACTCACCAGCAAAATAACTTTGGCAATGCTCATAATGTATACTTGCTGGTTGTTTTAATTCTTTTTTAATAAGCTGTTAATGGTGGCTAACTTATATTGTGCTGGCGTGAAATGATACGGGTTACTTTTTAATAATTCTTCTTGCTGCTCGGTGGGATCAACTGATAAGTCAGCCCCTAAAGCTTCAATGATAATGGCAATAAAATGATTGCGCGCACCTTGATTTAATAAACCACGCTCATCAAGAGGTAGTTTTACAAACCACAAATAGGGCTCGGTTGATTTTTTTTGCCAAAAGGCAATCGCAAGAAAAGCATGCCCTTGTGATGGAAAAGGGTAAGGCAGATGAGTCATTTCAATTTTATCGAATTGTTCTTTTGACAGTTTATCTATTTTTCGGCCCATGTCGTAAATACGATATTGGCAGTTTGATAAAGCTAATAATTCAGAAATAGTAGAAATGTGACTCACGTTAAATAACTCATGATTTTAGGTGGTTTTAGCCACGCATTATAGAGATAATACCGGCTTAACACCATAAGTTATCTTTAACCTTTTTATAATCTTTATTGGCGCTTTAATAAAAATATGACAACACCCATAAATGAACAGCCAAGCAATATGCCGGCAACGCCAGAAAAACCAGTATTAAGCATTTTATATCAAGATGAATATTTAGTTGCGGTAGATAAACCCGCCGGTTTATTTGTTCATCGTAGCTATTTAGACCGACATGAAATTTACTTTGCTTTGCAATTGGTGCGTGACCAAATTGGGCAATATGTTTATCCTGTTCATCGCTTAGATCGCCCAACTTCAGGGGTGTTATTGTTTGCCTTAAATGAAGAGGTAGCTCGCAAAATGGGAGAGTTGTTTAGCTCGCACAATATTGAAAAAACGTATTATGCCTTAACCCGAGGGCATTTAATGACTAGCGGTGAAATTGATCATCCATTAAAAGAAAAGCTCGATAAAATTGCCGATAAATTTGCCGATCAAAATAAACCGGCACAATCGGCCGTTACCTTATATCAATCAATTGCCACAGCCACTTTGCCGATTGCGGTGGGTAAATATAACAGCGTGCGTTATTCGTTAATTAAGTTGTTACCTAAAACCGGACGTAGGCATCAAATAAGACGCCATTTAGCCCATCTTCGCCATCCGATCATTGGTGATATTAATTACGGTGATAATAAACAAAAACCCATTTTTTGGTGAGCATTTTGGCTTTAAACGCTTAATGTTAATTGCTCAATCGTTAAGCTTTATTCACCCAATAACACTTGCCCCTATTACTATTTCAACCAATTTTGATGATGATTGGCAAAAAGTTTTTCAAATGTGCGAGATCGCAGCTCCGCAAACATAAGCATTTATTTTTTTGTCTCAAACAAAAATATCAGTTCTCGCTTATTCGTTTTTGAAACTAATGCTTTAGATGGTTTGTTAGAATGAATACTTTATCAATATTATGCTGATAATATTAAACAAGCTAACCTAGCTAGACGTTGTATCATTAAAGTAGGTAATTCATTTTTACCGGTTGAAACACCATTAGCTAGAAAAGAATTATGGTTTGAAAATAGCCTTCAAATACAAGGCGTAGAACATCATTAATTTGTTATTTGCATATATTTATAGAGTTAGAGGGGAAGATAAATGTTAAAGCTTTTCAGCCTTAATAAATTTTGCATTAATATCATTATCTAACGCAGTGGTTAGCCAATTAGCGTTAGTTGGGGCGGGTGAGTCAGACTTATTGCCCAATATTGAGACATAATTCATGTATCCCCATTGCTCGGTTTGTTGCTTAGCGAAGGCGAGCATAAATAATTGATCTTCGGGTAAAGGTCTATTTAATAACGACATGGCTAATTCAAAGTCAGAAGTAAGTGGGCGTTTAACTTCTGAATAGCTAAACTTTTTCTTGAGTGCTTGCACAAGCACTTAAAATCACTGCCATCACCATCGAACTTAACACTTGCCATATTTTCATTTTTTGAATACCACATCAGCTACTTTATTAGTGATATATCAAGGGTTGTGCCAAGTTAATTTGACGTTGTTAACGAACTGATTTTTATATAATTAATTATATAGTTTTAATAGTGTTGCATTGATAATGGCCCGCTTATTTGTTGCTGGTGTCAAAAAACTAGCGTTTAAAAATAAAGCGGTTTTGAAAGTGCGAGTATTAAAAATACCAACATAAAAATGTCACATTATTAACATAAACTTACTCAAATATAGCTGAATATTATCGTCAAAAAGGGACATTGCTGTATGTGGAAATATACCTAATTATTACCCAATTAAGGTTAATTACGTTATCGGCGCTCATGCTGTTATAATGCCTGTTCGAACACTTAAATTTATGTCTTTTTAACGTTATTGTTCTCGCAGTTAAGTGCTCAACGTTTAAGTCAGCTATTCGCCAGTTCTGATATCTTGGGTAAGTTATCAGCTCCGTTTTAAAGGTATCCTGTGTAACATGAAAACCCCTAGTAGAATTCAGCCACTTGTTGAAGATGGCTTAGTTGATGAAGTTATCTGTCAGTTAATGAGTGGTAAAGAAGCCACGGTTTATATGGTACGTAGTGGTGACGATATTCTTTGTGCCAAAGTGTATAAAAGCCAATAAACGCAGTTTTAAAAAAGCAGCGCAATATCAAGAAGGCCGTAAAAGCCGTAACAGCAGACGCTCGCGCTATGGAAAAAGGCTCTAAATATGGCCGAGCTCAACAAGAAGAAGCATGGCAAAATGCCGAAGTTGACGCATTAAAACAATTAGCTGAAGCGGGTGTTAGAGTGCCTGAGGCTTATGGTTGTTATAACGGCGTTTTACTGATGGAGCTAATTACTGATGATGACGGTGATGTTGCGCCACGCTTAAATGATGTCTCGATGACCGCAGAGCA
Organism: Alteromonadaceae bacterium; assembly: GCA_038141035.1. Classification (GTDB taxonomy): domain Bacteria; phylum Pseudomonadota; class Gammaproteobacteria; order Enterobacterales; family Alteromonadaceae; genus JALZUE01. The sequence goes on along the minus strand of JAYQHI010000038.1, from coordinate 20,463 downwards.
AGCCATAGAAGACTTTGAAGTGGTGATCATTTATGTTTTGCGGATGTTATGCGCGGGGATTATTCATGGAGATTTATCTGAATTTAACGTGTTAGTTGATGCTTATGGCCCGGTAATTATTGATTTACCGCAAGCGGTAGATGCCTCAGCAAATAATAATGCAAAAGCGATGCTGATCCGTGATGTTGACAATATGACCGCTTATTATGGTCAATATGCACCTGAATTATTAGGCACAAAATACGCGCATGAAATGTGGGCTATTTATGAAAAAAGTGAACTAACACCTGAAACGGAATTAACCGGCTATTTTGCTGATGCCAATGCTAAAGCAAATGTTGGTAGTGTGCTTGATGAAATTAAAGCGGCCTTTGAAGAAAATGAAGCTAACCTTGAACGGATCAAAGAAGCTAACGAAATTGAATAACCATTAACGAGCCTTGATTCAAATACTCAGGCTTATCATGCCGCTTATTCTTTAGGCAAAAACTAAATTTATCAATTAATCTGCGGCACTTTACTGTATAATGCGCCACCTTATTCTGGTGACCAAACATAGCGCTAATTTTTCAGTATTGTTTATCATCACTCACACGCCTTTAACACCTAGTTTTTTAAACTTTTAGTTATTAATTAACGCTGTTAAGAAAAATTAGGAATGCTGTTTTGATCTCTACCTCTAACATCACCATGCAATTTGGCGCTGAGCCGTTGTTTGAAAATATTTCGGCTAAATTTGGCAATGGTAACCGCTACGGTTTAATTGGCGCAAATGGTTGCGGAAAATCAACATTTATGAAAATACTTAGCGGTGAGCTTGCGCCAAGCTCAGGTAATGTTTCAATAACTTCAGGCTATAAAGTTGGCACCTTAAGCCAAGATCAATTTGCTTTTGAAGAGCATAGCGTAATTGATACGGTGATCATGGGCGATGTTGCTTTATGGAAAGTAAAACAAGAACGTGACGCTATTTATGCTAACCCAGATATGAGCGAAGAAGATGGCATGCGAGTTGGTGATTTAGAAAGTCAATTTGCTGAAATGGACGGTTATAGTGCCGAAAGTCGCGCGGGTGAAATTTTATTAGAAGCGGGTATTGAAGAATCTTTTCATTATGGCTTAATGCAACAAGTGGCTCCAGGTTGGAAGTTACGTGTGTTATTAGCGCAAGCCTTGTTTGCTAACCCTGATATTTTGCTACTTGATGAGCCAACCAACAACTTAGACATTCACACCATTAGTTGGTTAGAAAGCGAATTAAATAAACGCAAATGTACCATGATCATCATCTCGCATGATCGCCATTTTCTTAATTCAGTTTGTACCCATATGGCAGATATTGATTACGGTGAGTTACGTATTTACCCCGGTAATTATGAATTTTATTTAGCGCAATCAAGCTTGTTACGTGAGCAGTTATTAGCAGGTAATAATAAAAAAGCGGAAGAAATTGCTGAGCTACAAGACTTTGTTAACCGTTTTGGCGCTAACGCTTCAAAGGCTAAACAAGCAAGCTCACGTGCGAAAAAAATGGATAAAATTAAACTTGATGAAGTTAAAGCATCAAGCCGTATCACCCCTAAAATTGCTTTTGCGCCGGGCAAAAAAATGCATCGTCAAGCGTTAGAGTTAGAAAACCTAAGCCATGGTTTTGAAGAGGGCATATTATTCAAAAACGGTAACTTATTACTTGAAGCGGGCGCTAAACTTGCCATTATTGGCGAAAACGGCGTTGGTAAAACCACCTTTTTACGCTGCTTAATGAATGAGTTAGAGCAACTTGAAGGGGTTGTTAAATGGTCTGAAAATGCGGCTATTGGTTATTGCCCACAAGACAGTGGTCATTTCTTTGAAAACGACTTAACGTTAATGGATTGGATGTCACAATGGCGCAGACCATGCCATAACGATTTAGCTGTTCGTGGCATGTTAGGTCGTATGTTGTTTACCGATGACGACGCCAACAAAAAAGCCCGTAATTGCTCAGGTGGTGAGAAAACCGTTTATTATTCGGCATGTTAATGATGCAAGACGTTAACGTATTGATCATGGACGAGCCAACTAACCATATGGATATTGAAGCTATTGACGCTTTAAACAACGCACTGAAAGACTTTGAAGGTACCTTAATTTTTGTCAGACATGACCGTGAGTTTGTTTCAAGTTTAGCAACGCGTATTATTGATATTAAAGATAAACAGCTTATTGATTTTCAAGGCACGTTAGACGAATATCTTGATAACCAAAAACAAGCACAACAAGTTGCGTAGTACTTCTCACATATAAGTGAATGAGAACTTGTTGATAAAAACCACCTTCAAATAAGGTGGTTTTTTATTGATTATTTTTAAGTAGTTTAAAAATAATTATTGAATTTTAGACGAAAAAAAAGCCACTAAAAAGTGGCTTTAATTCTTAAGGTGGTGGGCTGGGGTCATCTGAATTGGTGTTTTAAGTGTTTGTTATTAATGTATTATTTTTATTTATTAATTTTGTTAGGTACTAAGTGAGGTACTAAAAAATAAAATCATAATGTATTTTTATTAATTTTAGATGCTGCTTTTATTAGTGTATCCTTTTTTTGTTACTATATAAAAAGAGTGAAAACTTAATTTTTTACGTAATTACTAATATAGATATTTATTAAATTAAAAGGAAAGGTGATGTTTAATCTGTTATTACGCTTATTTAGCTTCTCCCTCGTGTCGTAAAGGGATTTGCGCTACTCCCTTTTTGCGTAAACAATTTGAACAGGGTATTTATTCTGGTAATTCAATACAAATAGCTACTAATGAATACGTTACTTTAATCATTGACGCTAGTAGCTATCGAGAAAGTCATAGAATTTATTATAGGGATTCAGTTACCCATTTCATTGATAGCTTTAGTATTGATGATCGAAGAGCCTTGGTTGGAGTATCGAGAGAGAAGCCGCGCATTGGAATGGTTAAAAATAACTGAAAACTGCCAAAGTCTTCATGAATATTCACGTTCTTCTATAGATCGCTCTATTGTCAATTTTGAGAGTAAACAAAGAGAGCTTGAGAAAAATAATGAATATCTAGAAATTCCTGCTAACCGGCCTAAGCAACCCAAATGTTTAATAAGCAATCGTTATGGAACAATGACAGGTTATAACTAAGTTTTATTATGGTGGTTTATAAATACTCAACGGGGTTAAAATTTAATTAGTTAACAGTCTACTACCAGCCTAATTTATCTACTTAATTTGAAGCATTCATCTGAATTAGTGTATTAACATGTTAAAATTAATGTACTAGTAATGTACAGGTTAAATTATACCGTTACAGTTATATATTTCGTCTTTACACCTAAATCAGCCTCTTTCACTCATGATCAGTTTTATAACTAATTGACAAACTGATGTAAAAATTGCACTTTATAGCTCATAAAGGACAATGCCGACCTAACATGATCATATTATGGACAAAAAGAAACTCTCCGAAACCGACATAATCACTAAATTCATCATGCCCGCAGTAAAAAATGCAGGCTGGAATTTGATGAAGCAAATCCGCCAAGAAGTTAAACTGCGCGACGGTAAAGTTATTGTTCGTGGTCAACTCGGCGTGCGTAAAACCGTTAAGTCAGCTGATATTGTTCTATACCATAAACCTAATATGCCGCTGGCGGTTATTGAAGCCAAAGCCAATAAACACGAAATAGGCAAGGGCATGCAACAAGGGCTTGATTACGCTCGTCTGCTCGAAGTGCCATTTGTTTTTGCTTCAAACGGCGATGGTTTTATCTTTCATGACAAAAACGAATCCTTCACAGCTTGAAACTGAAATTTCTCTTGAAGACTTTCCAACCCCTGAACAGCTTTGGCAAAAATACTTATTACCGTGGCTTTACACAAGCACAGTTACCGCTAATTACACCTGATTATCATGATGATGGCAGTGGCAAATCGCCGCGCTATTATCAACTACAAGCGATTAATAAAACCATTGAAGCTATATCTAACGGACAAAACCGCATCATACTGGTAATGGCTACGGGCACAGGTAAAACTTATACCGCTTTTCAAATTATTTGGCGTTTATGGAAGTCTCGTCAGAAGAAACGTATTCTATTTTTAGCCGATCGTAATATATTAGTCGATCAATCTAAAAATAATGACTTCAACCTTTGGCTCAGCCATGACCAAAATAACTAAGGCGCACAGTTGACCCTGCTTTTGAAATTCACCTAGCACTTTACCAAGCATTAACAGGCCCAGAAGAAAGCCAAAAAGCTTACAAGCAAGTCGATAAAGACTTCTTTGACCTTGTCATTATCGACGAGTGCCATCGTGGCAGTGCAAGCCGAAGACAGCGCATGGCGTGAAATACTTGAATACTTTAACGAAGCGACGCAAGTAGGTTTAACCGCAACACCAAAAGAAACAGAAGAAGTATCGAATATCGACTACTTTGGTGAGCCTGTTTACACCTATTCGTTAAAAGAAGGTATTGAAGATGGTTTCTTAGCACCTTATAAAGTTGTAAGCGTTGATATTGATGTTGATTTACAGGGCTGGAGGCCAACCAAAGGGCAAATTGATAATAACGGCGAACTCATTGATGATCGTATTTATAACGAAAAAGATTTTGATCGCACTATCATCATTGATGACCGCACCAATTTAGTCGCAGAAACTATTAGCGCCTATTTAGAACGCACCGACCCCATGGCCAAAACAATCGTATTTTGTAATAATATTGATCACGCTGAGCGAATGCGAGAGCCTTGTTAATCAAATCCAAACAAGTCGCTAAAAACGATAAAGTACGTCATGAAAATTACTGGCGATGATGAAATTGGCAAAGGACAATTAGATAACTTTATTAATCCTAAAAAAGCTACCCCGTCATTGCTACGACCTCCGACCTGATGACAACAGGTGTTGATGCTAAAACTTGTAAGCTGATTGTGCTTGGACCAAAACATTCAATCAATGACCAAGTTCAAACAAATCATTGGTCGAGGCACTCGCATTGATGAAAGATACAATAAACTGTGGTTTACCATTCTCGATTTCAAAAAAGCCACAGAGCTGTTCGCCGATGAAAAGTTTGATGGTGAAGCGGAGAAAATAATGGAAAGCCCTAAAGATCATTATTGACGATGAAGACGGCTGCCTTGATGAAATCCTGATGACTTAACGGGTGAAGATGAAAACAGTAATTACCAATCGAATGGAGATAAGAATGCCGACGAGCAAGGCGTAATCTGATGGTGATTTTGGGTCCAGATGGCGAAATTGATGCCGACTGGGGCGAAGATGAAGACGAAAAACGTTTTATCAAATTTCATGTATCAGGTGTTGAGGTTAAAAAACTGGCTGAGCGAGTACAGTATTACGACTCCGACGGTAAATTGGTGACAGAATCCTTTAAAGACTACACTCGCAAAGCAGTGATGAAACAATTTTCTTCGCTTGATGACTTTGTTAGAACATGGAAAGAAGCCGACAAGAAACAAACAATTGTGAAAGAACTCGAATCAATTGGTGTCATTTGGGAAGCCCTCGAGAGCGACGTTAGTAAGGATATGGGAGCATTTGACCTAATCTGTCATGTAGTCTTCGACCAGCCAGCATTAACGCGTAGAGAGCGCGCAAATAATGTTAAAAAGCGTAATTACTTCAGCAAGTACAGTGATGCAGCGCAAACCGTGTTAAACGCCTTACTTGATAAGTACGCAGACTCATGGCGTAAGTGAAATAGAAAACATCCAGGTGCTTAAAGTTCAACCATTCGACCAAATGGGCAAGCCAAAGGAAATCATTGACCAAATCTTTGGTAACCGAAAAGGTAATCAATTACGATTTAGAAACAGAGTTTATCAAAGACCAACCGATAGAGAACGCGTTGTTTAATGACCAAATCTAGTCTTGAATTTTATTATCCAGGAAATAAGTAGAGTCCAATATCTCAATTAGTTGTCAAATCGATTCAAGATATCATGCGTAAAGACGCCGGGGTTGATGGCGATGCGCAACGATTAAGTCAAATGTCATGGTTATTGTTCTTGAAAATCTTTGACGCGCAAGAAGAAGAAATTGAGTTTGAATTAGACAACTACACATCTCCTATTCCTAGTAAAGTACCTGTGGCGCAATTGGGCAGCAGATAAAGAAGGTATAACAGGTGATGACTGTTGAATTTGTAAACAACAAACTGTTTGTTGATCTTAAAAACCTTACCGCACCGATAAACCTTAATCCACGTGGTTTTGTGGTTAAAGCCGCGTTTAGTGATGCGTTCAACTACATGAAAAATGGTACACTGCTGCGGCAAGTGATTAACAAGCTCAATGAAATAGACTTTACCGATTCAAACGAACGTCATTTGTTTGGTGATTTATACGAACAAATATTAAAAGACTTACAAAGCGCAGGGAACGCGGGCGAGTTTTATATAATGTCACCTTCATTTTTTACTAACGAATGCCACCTTCCAACAGCAGCATAAAGTGTTACCAGTCAATAGGTGTTAAAGTCGATTTTAAATAAAGTGGATGAGCTGGTTCACCTGATTTATTGACTTTCAATACGTTTAATTCTGGAATCAAGGCTCGAACATGTTTAGAGCGATTCAAAAACATACCATCATTTCCCCAAGCCCCAACAATTACTCCCGCATTTTTGGCAAGTAGGATCAGTGTCTCATCATTTTTTATTATTAATGATTGATCAGATGCTCTTTTCATGTCTTCTAGGCTGAGTAGCTCGATAGGCAAAAAGGTTGGTCATACATAAGCCACCATAGCCCCATGTTTTAGCGAAATTAATACAGCGACGAATAGTAGGATCGTCTTCAGTTTCATCTGCTGTTGATGGATTAAGTCCCAGAACATCGCATAGTTTCGACTCGTCCCAAATACGCCAAAAGTTCATAACGATAAGTTCTACAATCGGATAGTTTTGCTGTTTTTCTTCATATCAATCATCCACAACTTCAATCGTTACATGTTGGGCACCAAAGTACGTACCTTCATCCACTTCATAGCGCAAGGTTTCATCGCAGTGTGGGCAATCAAAGGTTTCGTGGAAGCCTCAATGCATTCATCTTCTAGCCAATCCCAGCCAATATACTTTTCACAAGTTGGGCATTTCATTCAGCAGTCCTTATTCATTCAAATACATCTCCGCCATATCATCTAATTTGGCTTTTACTTCTTTCCAGTTTGGCATTACTTGGGTTAATAAACGCCAGAAGCGCTCACTGTGATTGTGTTCTGCAATATGGCAAAGCTCGTGCAGTCATCGTAATCAATACATTCCGGGGCTTTAACTAGGTGTGGATTGAGCATCAAGTTACCTTTGGTAGAGCAGCTTCCCATTGCTTTTTTCATTGCCATCTACACGAAAAGACGGAATGCCTATTACCCATGTAATTCTTAGGGTAGTTTCGGCTAGTCGCTCATGGAAAATAGCTTTTTTTGCTTTATGCTGATACCATTTATCGATTAGCGGTTTTACTTTTCGCGGCGCGGCTACCTTGACTATCCGGGGCAGTATCTTTGCTTATTTCATACTTGAGTGTGACGTTCAATTTGCCTCGGCTGAGCTTCACACTGGGCACTTGCTCCAGCGTAAACAATGACCTTGAGTACATAGCGCTTACCTAAATAAAATTGGGTTTCGCCACTTTCATAACGCTTATGCAATACCGTGTCTTTTTGCTTTGCAAAGTCATTAATACTTTGCCATATCCATCTTGCACGCTTTTGCATGGCATCAACAATAGCATCATCACTAGCATCATGAGGCACAGTAGCTACAACACGTTGATCAGGGTGAATCTTTATAATTACTTTGCGAGCGGTTTTCTTAGTGTTATCACTAGGCTTTGTTTTACGAATGACATCATAGCAAATGGTGTCGTTACCATAAGTAAAAACACCTCGTTCGTTGGTTGTTGCGCTGCTTTTTTCAGAATGAATAGCAGCGGCTACCGTTTTTTGCGTCACTTACATTAGCCTCTAGCTATGCCTAATCGGGTTATCTTTAACACTTCTTCAATCAGCTTTTGAGCGTTATCAAGGCCAAGATCACCAAACAACATAGGAAACAACTTGCATGTGTATGGCGTTTTCAATTTCCGCAGGGTTAATGGAATACTCAGCAAATCCCAGCCATTTACGACGGCATCAATATCAAAAGCAAAGCGCTACCAATTTCTCATTATCCAGTGCCTTTTCAGTTAAAAGCTCACTATCGAATAAATGTTTGAACAGGCCAAAATATTTGGCACGTTTGTTTAACTTGCCCGCGTCATCCATAAAGTCATTAGGGACATCAGCGATTTTGCGGTCTTTTACTTTTGCTCAAAATCAGCGAACAATATGTGTCGCTTTAATATGCATCAAACATCGCTTTGGCATCTTCAATGGCCTTTTTAAGCATCTGAACATTCCGCATACGGATCGTCAGCTAAGTCTTGCTCAAATCATCTTAGTGATTCGCACTCTGTAATTTTATCTGTTTGGTTACGCGCTTCGTCATCGCTCATATCCTGTGGCTTAACGTCTTGCCCAAGTTACTGACTAAATACGCCCCGTCAGGTTTCTTTTTACTTCAATACCCGCTATGTGTTTGTACCGAGTGTAAGCTACGATATCTTCTGCGTATTCAGTATCATAGTTAATGGTTTCGTCGGCATCCTCCACGTACTTGTTTACGTAAATCTACAATATTTTTAAGTCTCGTTGTATAGGTCGCGTTTGTTATCAAACGACTTATCTTCAAAGCTAGGTGGCTGACTGTAGCGCTACTTTCATACAAGATGCCTTGTTGCGCTGAGTAGAAGTCATCACGCTTTTTAAGATTGGTATCGGTAAAGCTTACCACCAACCTCATGTACTTTGGTGCCAATGCTTGGCGTAAAGCGGCCATCTTGTTTGTTTTTAACCCCATCGAATATCGCCCACAATCTCCTGTGCAGCCCCAGCTTTTTGTATTCCTGTATCCATTCGGTTATATAAAAACCTTCTTCGATCATCAACATCAAAGCCGCTTTGGGCACGCTCCAAGGTCTTGGTACTTTTTCAATGGTATCAAGCTCTTTAAAATGCCTCGGTAATCACTCATAACCAAACTGCTTTTTGCTATGTAAACGGTTTACACGGGCAATGGCTTGAATAAGGTTATGTTCTTTTAGAGTTTATCAATATACAGTACGGTGTTCTTTGGCTCATCAAAGCCCGTTAGCAGTTTATCAACCACTATCATGATGTCGGGGCCGTCATCTCTGCCAAAGTCTTCAATATTGCTTTGGTGTAGGCTTTTTCATCCATTTTATCAACATTGGCTTTCCACCAATTTTGTACAATGTCTTTACTTTCTTTGATCAACCACATCGGCCTCACGCGTGTCAGGAGCCGACATTGCAACAACTGATGTCACGGTGTTTTTATCTAAAGCTCTTTATAACGTACATTGCAGAGGTATTTGAGTCACAGGCTAATTGACCTTTAAACCTTGATGCTTAAAGTTTTGAAAAATGGTCCGGCAATATCATAGGCAATCAACATAATGATCGGCGGTTTTTGATAAATCTGACCTTTTTGCGAAAACTTTCTTTTTAAATCGGTTTTTTGTTTGTCGCTCAACTTACTGGTACTGCGTTCAAACCACGCATCAATAGCTTTATCGTTAACATTTAACTCTGGAATGCGTTCTTCATACAGTAGTGGGGTAACAGTCTTATCTTCAACTGCTTGTTGCATCGTATAAGAGTGAATAATTTTTTACCGAACTTGTTTTCGGTCTTATCGTCTTTTAATAGCGGCGTACCTGTAGCGTTGATAAAAGCAGCTTAGGCAGGGTTTGCTTGTATACGGATATTATTTTCACCGTTTTGGCTGGTGGTGACCTTCATCCACTAATACAATGTTATTTAGGCTATCGTTGTAACAGTCTTTTGTGTTTTATGGCAGAGCCAAACTTTATTAGAACAGATCGAGAAAATAACCCGTTCGTTATCTTGACCAATTTGCTCGGCCAAACGCTTACCTGTGGTCGCCATCGCATCTTTTTTATCGCGGCTTCGTTGGTCAGTACACCACCAGAAGCAAACGTACGGCTTAGCTGGTCTCTAAATCAACGCGGTCAGTCACAATAATTACGCGGCACTGCGCTAGCTCTTCAAGCCAAATAAGCGCTTTGGATAAAAACACCATAGTAAACGACTTACCACTGCCCGTAGTATGCCAAATAACACCGCCTTGACGTAGCCAGCGCCGCGAGCGGAAGAAGAGTCATCAAATGGCTAATTCGCTCAATAAGTGCTTTTATACCAAACACCTGCTGGTATCGAGCCACAATCTTGCCAGCTCTTTATCAAAATAAGGTAAACAGGCGGGGTCATATCTAATAAGCGTTCAGGGCGTAATAAACTTACAATCATTTGTCTTGGTCGGTTACCGGTCAGCTCACCTGCGGCAATAAGCGACTGGTAATCTGTTTTATCTTTTGCAGGGCGATGATTAAACAGTGCATTTAATTGCTCATCACGCAATGTATGGTTTTTAAGCCTGACAAACTCAGCTTCCGGTATATAAGCTCTCTTCTTTCCACTTCGCCCAAAACTTTCAGGTGCTGCACGTTGCATACAAGCCTCATGCCCGTTTATGGCCAATAGACAATTGGCTGTAGTATATAAATGCGGTATTTCATCTGCTTTTGGTTACGAATATGCTGAGAGATTGCTGCAAAGTTGGTCGATTTACCTTCTTTGTTTGAATCGGGGCGTTTTGCCTCAATCACCACTAATGGCAACCCATTTACAAAACACACAATGTCAGGTCTACGGTTACCTGTGCCCTCGGCATTTTGTACTACTAATTCTTCGGTACAATGAAACGCATTTTTATCAATATTATGCCAATCAATCAGCCTAATAGTGGGGGATGCTTTTTACCATCAATAAATTCAGCCACACTCACGCCATACATTAGCGCATCATAAAATTTTCTCGTTAGCGGCTTTAAACAAGTCTGGTTAGCAGGGTTCAGCTCATGTATTACCTTATCAATGGCCGCTTCTGAGAGCGTATGCTGCTTACCCAAACGAAACGTTCCCAGCCTAAATAAAAAAGGCACGCATCACAGGTAACAACAACCACCTGATGGGTACTCTTTTTTTGTTACCTGCTAACGTGTTCCCAGCGAGCTTCACACTCACTGGTGCGGAATAAACAATAGCCTAAGTTAATCGTGCCATGCCAAACGTTAGCGTAAATTTTTGCGCCAAACTCTTCTTGAAATTTAACACTGCTTTTAACCCATTTGGCATGGTCATCCTTGTTCCTTTGTTGTTGCTGTAAGCGTTGCTGTAATTGTTCTAATGCTTCTGCAGTTCGCTCATCTTCGCGTGTTGCTTCTTCGACCATTATGGTTGTCAAACTGCTCATAGCGCTGTTTTGCTATTTCTTCCATATGTGTACGGCTCACTTTGCCCGTATTACGTGTGCAAAGTCGGTTCGTTAAACGTTATAAAGTTGTCTACATACTGTCGCCAGTTCTCAAGCGTTAAACGCTGTTTGTTTTTTGCTCTTAACTCGGCAAATTCTAAAACGATATTAACTAATCGGTTGCTTTATCTAGCTCATCGGCTTGCAATTCTTTAGCTATTACCATCGGCTTTACGCACACGATTGCCCGAAAATTGGTCAGGTTCATATTTGGCGGCAGATCAGGGTTTGCTCACTCTATCACTAACTCTGCGGCCGTAAACCGGTGGCGGCGTAAAATAGTTTAATGGCACCTCAGCAAACAGAATAAATCGTGCCTTTTCTGACATAACGATAATCGTCAGATAAAGCAATAACCACGCACTTTCTGATAAAAGCGCTTTTCTGACGAACGTATGTCGCGAATACTTACAACTCATCAAAATAATCCCATTTGGGGTCTTGCTTTCGTCATCATCCATCGTGAAACCTTGCTTAAATACTCGCTTTTAAGGTGCGAGATTGCCCACTGCCTAAATTGCGTGCCTCGCCGATGAACACGTAACCTACAGCAATAATCATTACAGTGCATACATAGTAATTTTGATTGATTCCGTGCCGCAGTTGTAAACTTAGAGTTGACAACTGCGGCCTCAGACAGCCTCATTCTCTGTTAATACGCTTTATTGCAAGCTTGTTAATATTTTGCTTACTGGTTTGATATAGGCCGGTACTATTTCAAGTTGTGTGTGCTTCACACATTACCATCCAGCGTGCGTAGCACAAACTGCGACTGCCCATCATCAGTGGTGTAAAGAATGAGTTCATCTGTCATAGGTCTACATACCATCTTTTTATAGCTAGTTCACGCTAACTAGCTGCCTACCTGCAATTATCGGGCTGTGTTAATTTGTCTCAGCAATGCGAATACCCGCAGGGTCGCCCGTAGGCAAAAAGATTTGAATAGTGCGAGGTCGCTTTTGCGTGATCACGCGACCTCCTTATCATCCACTTCTACTCTGCGCTTGCCTGTTAATAGTTGCTGCATCAGCGCTTTTTCTCTTGTTTTAGGTCTGCGAGTTGTTGTTCTAATAACTCGATTTCTTGGTCTGCATTAACTAATACAGAGGCAATTTTTGTTGCTCTTCATCACTTGGTCTAAAAACTGGACAATCCAACACCTCATCTTTGCGAAGATTTGTTTGTTTTACACCATCGTCAAATTGTAAGTAATAGCTATTTCTGTTTAAGGTGTAATATAAAAAGATTGAGTTGATTGATTTTGACGAAATCTAGCAACACGCTGATTTACAGTGAATTTTTCAGGAAGTATCCACGTACAAACATTTTGCAATAGCCTTTCCATTTGGCACATCACTCATGACCATTAAAACATCTCCCACATTAGCTAAGCAAAGGCGGAGTCAGTAGTTTTTTTCACGAGTCCATCAGATGAAATATATTTAGAATTTACGACTAAGTATTTGCCATCTTCAACAATATGCTTTTCGTGACCTTTACCGTTATTAAATTCAACGACATCAGCCAACTTAACTTCTTCCACTCTCCCTCAAACGGTTTACCTGAATCATCAAGTAGGCGCTTTTTGCCTGTGAGCAGTTGTTGCATGAGGGCTTTTTCTGCTGTTTGCTGTTGTCGATTAGGCGCTCAGTGGTGCTAATCGCTTTATCCCAAGTAGATAGGATTTTGGCAATTTTGCGTTGTTCTGGGAGTGGTGGAACAGTTAATTTAACTTGTTTCAAGTGAGCTGGTCCAAAATTTGGTTGAGCACCGCCCGTAATGAGGATATCGATTTGCTGCTTAAGATAGAATGACTTTAGAAACTGGTTAAGAAATTCATAATCACAGTTTTCTAATGGTTTAAACCTTATAACACTTGTATTCATGACTAGAGGTAAATCTTGTTCTCTAATGATTCCATGTTTGCAACAAGAATTACCAGAACTAGCCAGTACGATATCACCTGCATCACATAAAAAATGTTGATACTTTTCTTTTAGTTCCTCATTAGAAATATGGCGTTCAGTTTTGGTTAAATCTAAAATACCCATTAACGATATTCGTTATATATTAATTAATTACAACCATCTTCTGTAACAAATTGCCATTTACGAAGGCCCGGACCTTCTTGGAAACCAAGATATCTCTGGTAAAGTTTTTGTTTCTCCATCCATTAGGCACCATAACCCAACTCCTTTAAGTAACTTTCCATTTCTGCTTCAAGGGTTTGCAGCTCATTTTTAATTGCACACGCTCATGCGCACTGCCACTAAATCAATCTCCGCCTTCTTCAAAGGTATCAACATAACGAGGAATGTTAAGGTTAAAGTCGTTCTCTTGATCTCATCAAAACTGGCTAGGTAGGCGTATTTATCAACGCTTTCACGAGCCTTGTAGGTGTCGATAACTTTTTGAATGTTGTCTGCCGTTAACTGGTTTTGCTTTACCTGATTTAAACTCACGGCTGGCATCAATAAACAATACGTTTTCATCCGTTTTTTGCTTTTTAAATATTAAAATAGCGGCGGGAATACCTGTGCCAAAGAACAACTTTTCTGGCAGGCCAATAACGGTGTCTAGCAAGTTTTCTTCGATCAGTTGTTGGCGGATTTTGCCTTCACTCGATGCCCTAAATAACACACCATGTGGCACTACCACACCCATTCTTCCGCTTTCCGGTTTTAGCGTTTCAATCATATGGCTGATAAACGCATAATCACCCTTGTTTTAGGCGGTACACCACGGCGGAAACGCCCATGTAAGGGTCGCTGCTGGTAGTCATCATGTCCTCCTACTTATCCAACTTAAATGGCGGGTTGGCTGTTACTACATCAAAGTGCAGTAAGCCGTTGCCGTCTTTATCAAGTAGTAGTGGGCTAATGAATGGTGTCACCCCCATTCAATACGGTGGTTGTCTTCACCGTGTAGGAACATATTCATTTTGGCGAGTGCCCAAGTTGAACCAATCGCTTCCTGACTGAATAAAGCGTATTTTTTTGAACCAGAGTTTTTACGCACCATCGCGCCACATTTAGAAGCAATGAGCCACTGCCTGTACACGGATCGCAGATTTGGTCGCCTTCAACGGGTTCTAAAATGGTTGCCAGTAGAGTCGATACTTCAGGCGGAGTATAATATTCACCAGCCGTAGCACCACTGCCAGCAGCAAAGTGTTTGATGAGGTATTCATAGGCGTTACCGATAATATCTAAGCTGCCTACACGCTCTGTACTTAGGTTTAAAATGTCTTTACCGAAGTCTTCTAACAAGTGGCGCAGTAAATCGTTCTTTTGTTTTTCTTGGCCTAAGCGGTCGGTGTTAAAACCGATGTCTTGGAATACGTTTTTAAGCTTGCTGCCGTTAGCTTCTTCTAGTGCATGCAGGGCTTGATCGATACGCTGCCCGTTACCCGCTTGGTACGCGCTCGCGTATAAATCCCAAAAGCTAGCGCCTTCGGGCAAGACAAACGCTGCTTAGACATCATGGCGGTGGATTAAATCTGGGTTATCGCCGTATTGATAACCAGTTTGTTGTATTCGTCTTTATAGACATCAGAGATGTATTTTAAGAAACAACATGGTCAGGATGAAATCTTTGTAGGTATCTGCACTGATCACACCATCGGAAGGTGTCGCAGGCGTTCCACACCGCTTTATTAATATCGTCCTGATTGATTTGGTTGGTTGTGGTCATATTTTTTAGTCCTTGTTATTTAATTGTTTAATCTGTTTTGTGTTAGCCAACGCTACTAAGTGCATGCATGGCAATGGCTTCTATTTGTTGCTGTCTATTTTCAATCAGCTTCTTGTAATACTTTTTGCTCTCTAACTGCACAGCGGTGCATTGCAGCGAGCTGTTTTTGCTTCTCAAACTTAAGCACCTTATCGGCACATTCTAATACTTGCCTGCGAATACTTAGGTACATTGAACCTCGGCAGTCGCTTTGAAATAACGCTGTGCAGGTTGTTGGTTGTTGCCAGCATAAGAAGTCGGCACGATCATATCTTTAAATTCAGGCTTTAAACGCACCATAAAAAAGTGTGGTGAGCAAACTGTGCGCTCTAATACCTGTTCTACTAATACGCTGTAATGTTTTGCCCCTTTAGCGACAAATAACACATCGCCATTTTCTAACCAGTCGGGTTGTTTCTTCGTATTTAATACGGTTTCAACCATAGTGTATTGGTTGATCTCACCTGCTGGCTCGGCATTCCCTCACCTGAACAACATTTACGTCACCATTGTCGTATTGTTTCACCGTGCCACGAAAGGTGGCCTAAGTGGATATCGGCAATGTCACTCAGTCGCAGCACTCAGTAGCTTGGCGCATTTTTGCATTCATGAACGTTAAACCTTGGATGTTCAGTAAACCGATTCCTAAAGGTAAACAAACGCCAATGGGATATGACCAACTGGCGTTACAAAATCGGAATTAATTTAATGAAAATTATTGCATGACATTGTTGGGTTAGGTCAATTTATATTTTTGCAGTATTGTAATGGCATTCTTAATTTGAGTAGCAATTATCCCAAAGAAAAACAAACTGTAAATTTAGGTAGCCTGCCTTACGTATCGAACGCTGATGAGGAAGGTCAACGCACTATCGTGCTTTCACTGAAGATCACATTGTTGAGCGTTTCCCTAGAGTGTTATCACTGGTTCGAATTCAGGATGCTCGAAATCAATTTATTCTTAGAGCACCGATATAAAGGGCTTTTTATGCGTCGCAATCGTGGCGGTAAAAGAACCCTCTTGGTGGCGGTCAGTTATTACTGTGCAGCTGGGCTAGCAAATTTATGAGTTTGTTTTTGCAATGGGTTGAGAAGAATAACGTGGACTGGCATGAGGTTTATGCCGTAAGTGACAGTGATAAAGCGAAATATTGGCTTCCTGTGTACCGTTATCGCAAGCACCTTTTATAGAGCAAGTGATTGCAAAGGATATTGACCGAGATACGGCAAACCTATACATCAACCATGTTAGGCAGGTTTTATGATCAATGGGCAAGCAGCAACGAATTGATAAAGTGCCATTCAAATATAAAACCAAGGTCATTAAGAAAAGCGCAAAGATGGCGGTTTAGATTTGCTGTTTACCGACTACGGAGTGAGAAAGGCTTACTGACACAATGACTGATTTGCTGACTCTCAAAGTATAAGCAAAAGAAATCAGACGATGCAGGTTTATCACCATACAGCCAAAGATGAATTGAAGTTGCTCATGCCAGCAGCAGAACTAATAAAGCAAGGTGCTAAATTGAGAGTAGATTTAGCTGTGCAATGCGGCTTATGAGAAGAAGAAATTGCCACGTTTACCTAATGGCGTTTTAATCCGTACACGGGCATTGGCAAAACCAATATATTATTCTTCACCAAAGGTCAGCCAACCGAAAAGTCTGGTTTTACGAACACCCATATCCAGCAGGTTAAAAAAACTACAACAACCAGAAACCAATGAAGTTTGAAGAATTTCAAACCGAAATTGAATTGGTGGGGCAACGAGGCAGACGGCTTTGCATCCCGTAGAAACCGAACAAGCATGGCAGTGAGTATCGACGACATTATTGCGCGCAACTCAATCTTGATATTAAAATCCCACATGGGTGAAGTCATCAGTCACGACCCGCAAGAGCTATTAACAGACTACAAACAGCAAAACGATATTCAAGCCCACGTGATCAACTTAAAAGGCATTTTATCTGCGGCACTTGCTAGTGAAGGTGACGTGCAAGGAAGAATAATGTCGCGGTACAGATGTACAGGAGCGACGAAATAATCATGACGGAAATAAATAATCTAATTACCGACAACATTGATGTCTGACTAGCGCCGTGATTAAAAAGCGTAATTCACAAGGGCGTGGAAGTAACAGCAAGGTTGGAACTTGTTGGCGTTAAGAAATTATGTGAGTTAATTTTAGAGTTAGCCGTGCGGTGTAAATTAGTTCCGCAAGACCCTAATGATGAAATCCAGGCCAGTGTATTACTTGAGAAAATAGCGAAGAAAAAGCTCAACTTATTGCAGATAAGAAGATAAAAAAACAAAAAAAGCATTATTAGCCATTAAGTAGATGAAGAAAAAAAGTATTTCAGGATTCCTAATGGTTGGGAGTGTGGGGCTTCATTTGGAGATATATGTGAAATAGAAAGGTAATTTCCAAGACCAATAAAGTCATTTATAACAGAAGATAAAAAAAAAAGATGGACTAAATTGGATTAAAAATTGAAAAGATACAGATATTGGCGGTAAATATATCACCAGTACAGCTGGAAAAATCATAAAAGAAGGCCTTAAAAACACGCGAAGTTTATCCCGAGATTTTCTATTAACTAATTCTATGAGCTTTGGTCGTCCTTATATTACAAAAATTAAAGGCTGTATTCACGATGGATGGTTGCGAATTTCGCCTCCAACTTCACTAGATAAAGATTATTTATATAGTTTACTGTTCTCCATTTATCATCCGTGCTTTTAAGAAAAGCGCGCGTCTGGTGCCGTAGTAATGAATCTTTTAATGCTGATAAAGTTAGAGCTGTAACTATTGCAATCCCTCCACTTAATGGGCCATTATGTGACCAACTGAAACCTTGGGACTAGCCGGACGCCCAAAAAAACCACACAACTCCACCTCGCCGATGCCGTGGTCGAAAATGCACTTTAACCTTTTTTATTAATTAACGAAGAAAATATAATATGGAAATTTTAGAGAATTTATTACGTAGCTTTGATATAAATTTAGTCAATAGCGTTATTTTATTATTAATGTTATTTTTGTTTTATAGGGCCTTTGGTTTAAAAAAGCTGAACAAGTAGAGTTTGTTACAATACGTACTCAACCTTGTTAACCACTATGGGGATATTTGCACTTTAGGTATTGTGCTTTCTGGTTTTTTATTAGACTTGATCAGGCTGATATTGAAGCAAGTATCCCACTATTGTTGGCGGGCTTAAAAACAGCTTTCATAACCAGTTTAGCGGGCATATTCTTCACTTATATTTAAAACGTTATCTACCTTCTCATTTTTGCAACCCAAAAACAACAGAAGAAAGTATTTCTCGCAACCCTGAAGCTATTTTAGGCGCTATGCAGGCTCAGGTTGCAGAAACTAAAATATTAAAAGATGCAAATTGTAGGGAAAAATGAAGAGTCTACTTTATTTGGTCAGTTGAAAATATTACGTGGAGATATTAACGATAATGCCGTTATCGTTGAATCATGCGAAAGAGCAGGCTGATAAGCAATGGTATTAGCCGATAAACAACAAGAAAACTTTGATTCGTTCGCTGAAAAACTCTGGCTTAAGTTACAAGACTTTGCTGATACCTTATCAAAATCTGCGACTGAGCAAGTTATTGAAGCATTAAACAGGTAATAACTCGATTTTAATAATAATCTAACCGAACAGTTTGGCGATAACTTTTAAACAACTTAATGAAGCGGTGATTAGTTGGTTGAATGGCAAGAAAACTATAAAAATCAGCTAACAGAAATGCAAGCGCAATATACATTAGGTGTTCAATCAATTTCGGCTACTGAACTGTCTGTAAAGTGGCACATTAGTGAGCGGTGCAAATTATCCTGAGCTTCAATGAATGAGCTTAAAGGCGTTATGGAAGTTAACCAGCATCAACTTTCAGAGCTTGAACGACATTTAGAAGCGTTTAAAGATATGCGTGATAAGGCGTTGTTGAAGCCGTACCTCAAATGCAAAAGCATGTTGAAGAAACGGTCAGCAATATATCGTCAGCGGTAACTATCGCCAGTGATCATTATAAAACATTGCTTACCGAGTCCGACGAATACATCAAAGCGCATACTAAAACATCAAATGAGTTGCTTGAAAAATTTGTAAATGAAACAGAAAAAGGCATTACAACGGTAGGTAATAGTTTAATAACCAGCTCAGTTATTATAAAAATATTGATTCAGCAGCCAATGAGCTATCGATAATGCTGCACGCACAAACCAAAGCTACAGTCCACTCTGATTATGTGCAAAGGACAGTCTGAATCTGTGTATCTCTGCTTTTTCAAAAAGATGCGGTTGAAGATTTGAATGTAACACCTGCTGCGCGAAATGGTGTTAAAGCATGATCAAAGATTCGTAAGATATTTCTTCAACCATAACGCAAGCGAATAAAGATTTAGTAACTTCGATACAGAGCAAGTACGTGATACGGTAATTAAGTCAGCAGATAAATGCAACAACGTATTAATGAAGTGATTGATGATGTGGCCCTCAGCAAGTACAACAAGCTAAACGCACTTTCGATGCAATGGAAGAGCAAATTAAAAAAGCAAGTAGGTATGACAGGTGCAAGTTGTTGATTCGCAACTTAAATTAATAGATTCAGCTATGCAGCAAGAAATTAATCGTGTAATGAATGAGATGGGAATGGCACTAGCTCAAGTTAGCGGAAAATTTGTTGAAGATTATATTAAAATTGACGAAAGCAATGAATGATGTTGTGAATCAGCGAGTATCTTTAATGGACAAAATATTTTGCCTAAGTATAAAAGTAAGATGAAAGTGGCGAACATTGGTTAACCATTTCAGATTTGATGGCTGGTTTAATGATTGTATTTTTGTTTATTGCGATTGTTTTTATGACGATAACACAAAAGAAAATGACAAAATCAAAGAAGTAGCTGTGGCGTATCAACAAAATCAAGTTGGATATATATGAAGCGCTTAATCACGAATTTGAGAAAGATCTTGAAAAGTGTGGGGAGCTACAATTGATAAAGAAACACTAGCTTTTAACCTTCAATCACCTGATGTGTTTTATTTGCTAATAACGACACCCAATTGATGATACGCGCCGTCGATTCTGATTTCCACTCATATATTGGGATGTAACAATGCGTAGCACGTGATGTACTTCCGTTCAGTTGTATTGCTCATCTTAGACGATGTTCGACATGAAGCTGACGAACGCAGGGGATCATTTCAGGAACGGCGGGATTTTGGAGCGTCTGG